>CAMCCC010000019.1 GCA_945873205.1 uncultured bacterium | reverse complement strand
TCAGGGTGTTTTTCAGCACCATGCCCTTGGGCAGGAAGAAGGGGAAGCCGGGGCCTTCGTCGGTGAGCATGAACAGACCCAGCTCCTTGCCCAGCTTCCGGTGATCCCGGCGCTTGGCCTCCTCGATCCGCTCCAGATAGGCGTCCAGCTCGTCCTTCTTGGGGAAGGCCACGCCGTAGATGCGCTGGAGGGTCTGGCGGTTGGAATCGCCCCGCCAATAGGCGCTGTTGCAGGCAGTAAGCTTGATGGCATTGCCCTTGACCCGGCCGGTGGAGTCCAGATGGGGGCCGGCACACAGGTCGGTAAACTCGCCCTGCCTGTAGAAGCTGATGGCGGCATCCTCCGGCAGATCGTTGATCAGCTCCACCTTGTAGGGCTCGCCCTTTTCCTCCATGAACTTCAGGGCTTCCTCCCGGGGCAGTTCAAAGCGCTCCAGCTTCAGCTTCTCCTTGCAGATTTTGCGCATCTCGCCCTCGATCTTCTCCATAATCTCCGGGGTGAAGGGGAAGGGCGAGTCCATGTCGTAGTAAAATCCGTTGTCGATTGAGGGGCCGATGGCCAGCTTCACCTCCGGGTACAGGCGCTTCACGGCCTGGGCCAGAATGTGGGAGCAGGTGTGCCAATAGGTGCGGCGGTATTCTTCGTTCTCAAAGCTGAACTTGTTTTCATCCATTGTAAAAATCTCCTCCTGTAAAAAGATAAGCACCCCTGGCAAATGCCAAGGGTGCGTCATGCACGGTTCCACCTTGATTTTTCACTCATGGCAGGGTAACGTGTGCCAGACGTGCAGACTTGTTTCATCTGCCGGCTCAGGAGTGGTGGGCGCTGATGCAGTTTCCGGGGCAGCTTTCAGCCGGTGGCCGCCCTCTCTGCGCGTGTTCTGCATCTGCCGTCTCCGTCACGGCCTTTTTCAACTTTGCCATCATAACACCGAAAAGCCGGGCTGTCAATGGCTGTTACAGTACTTTTACTATTGTTTTACCTTGGGAAGGTTCCATTTATACACCGTAGCCAGGATGCGCAGGGTGAAAATCACGGCCATCGCCACGATGGCAGAGAGGAATCCGGCCACGCCCAGCCGCAGCAGGACATAATACACAATCCCCCCGGCCATGGAGGCCACGGCGTAAATCCGCTTGCGTAGCACGGCGGGCATCACATCGATCAGCACATCCCGCACCATGCCGCCGCCCACGCCGGTGGTCATGCCCAGCAGCACCAGCAGCACCGGGTTTTCCAGAGCGCACTGGGCAATGGCAATATCCATGCCTGTGACGGTGAACACCGCCAGCCCCAGGGCATCAAAGATGTTCACCAGGCTGTCCAGCTCCGCCTGATGCTTCCTGTATTTTTCTGTGCGGATATAGGCATCCAGAAACACCAGAAGGCCGAAGAAAATGGCCACGCCGATATAGGCAAAGCTGCTGAACATCCGGGGCGGCAGATGGCCCAGCATCATATCCCGGATGACGCCGCCGCCCAGAGCGGTGATCACCGCCACGAACAGCACGCCGAAAATGTCGGCCCCCCGGTCAATCCCGGCCATGGCGCCGCAGATGGCAAAGGCCGCCACGCCGATGTACTCAAAAACATCGATATAAGTCATACGTTAAAGCGGAACAGGGTCACGTCCCCGTCATGCATCACATAGTCCTTGCCCTCGCTGCGCACCAGGCCCTTCTCCTTGGCGGCGGCCATGCTGCCGCACTCCTCCAGGTCCTTGAAGGCCACGATCTCCGCCCGGATAAAGCCCCGCTCAAAGTCGGAGTGGATTTTACCGGCAGCCTGAGGGGCCTTGGTTCCCTTCTTGATGGTCCAGGCCCGGCACTCGTCGCTGCCGCAGGTCAGGAAGGAAATCAGGCCCAGCAGCTCGTAGGAGCATTTAATCATCCGGTCCAGACCGGATTCCTGCAAGCCCAGTTCCTCCAGGAACATCAGCTTGTCCTCCGGGTCAAGCTCCGCCATCTCCTCTTCCACCTTGGCGCAGATGGGCAGCACCTGGGCCTCCTCGGCAGCGGCGATCTCCGCCACGGTCTGGTAGTAGGGGTTGGCGGCAAAGTTGGCAACGCCCTCCTCGTCCATGTTGGCGGCGTAGATGATGGGCTTGATGGTCAGCAGGTCAGAGCTCATGATCAGTTCCCGGTCGTCCGGGTCACAGTCAAAGCTGCGGGCGCTTCTGCCCTCGTTCAGATGCTCCTTCAGGGCCTGGAACACCTCTACCTCCCGGAGGAACTTTTTGTCCCCCTTGGCGGCCTTGGCGGCCTTGTCGATGCGGCGCTCCACCATCTCCAGGTCAGCCATGATCAGCTCCAGGTCGATGATCTCGATGTCCCGCCGGGGGTCGGTGCTGCCCTCCACATGGATGACGTTCTCATCGTCAAAGCAGCGCACCACATGGACGATGGCGTCGGTGGCCCGGATATTGCCCAAAAACTTGTTGCCCAGGCCCTCGCCCTTGGAGGCGCCCTTCACCAGACCAGCGATGTCCACAAACTCGATCACCGCGGGGGTGTACTTCTTGGGCTCATAGAGCTTCGCCAGAAAGTCCAGCCGGCTGTCCGGCACGGTCACCATGCCCACATTGGGCTCGATGGTGCAGAAGGGGAAGTTGGCGGACTGGGCCCCCGCGTTGGTGATGGCGTTAAAGAGGGTGGACTTGCCCACATTGGGCAGGCCGACGATACCTAATTTCATCTTTTCGTCTCCTTTATCTCAGGCGCCGGAGGAGCTCCGGCGCGCCGTTTCTCTGTTAGTCAAAGTATTATACCAGACCCTTGCAGATTTCTCAATAGGCATTATGGGTCCCCGGCTGCGCTGGGTTAACAATTTTTAAGGACCTTCCTCCCGTTCCCCACCTTGTGCTTTTGGCTTTTATCCTGTATACTGGGTTTTATAGAACAACAAACAGGGGGGATTTCCATGAAACAGCTTTTACGGGCCGGGCTTTGTATGCTGGCTGTGTTGGCTGCTTTGGTTATTTTCACGCTCAACGTTTCTTCCGCGCCGAAGGCCCGCCCGGTTTCTGTTGCCGCGCCCACTGCCGTACCCACCGCGGCACCTGTTTCTGTCACGCTTCCCCCGCCCACCACGGTGCCTTTGCCGCCCACACCTTCACCCACGCCGCCGCCTTTTACCACTGGCGAGGAGGCGGAAGCCTATCTGCTGGGCCTACTGGATGAAGAGGGCTACATGCCGATCACCGACACATTGCCAGCCTGCTTTGATTCCGTGCCGGAATCCTATATCAAACTGGATGGGATATACTCCCGGCCGAATCCCGGAACGGGGCAGGGGGAGATGATTATCCAATACTGGTACTGCCTTGACCCGGCCCGAATCCTGACGTTTCAGCAGGTATGGGATGAACCGCTCCCCCAGGGCAGCAACGAGCTGGCATATACTTGTTGGCGTCTGTCCCCCTATTTCCGCACCACCGGCTGGGTCAACTACTCGGTGAGGTACAGTGCCAACTTGGACAGCAGCTATGTTTCCGTCGGGTTGGACAGCATCAATACAATCACAAGGGCAGAAGCAGAATTTATAACCCATATATCGTGAAGGCTTTTTAGTAATAAACGCCCTGAACCGTGATGGCTCAGGGCGCTTTTTCTTATTCCTGATCTTTCTTTTCCTCAGCGTCAGCCTCGGGGGTGGGCTGCTGGGCAGTGGCGGAAGTGCCGTCCTGAGCCGCAGGCTCAGTCTGGGGCTGTGCCTGAGCTTCGGCTGCCTTTTCCTCGGCGTAGCCGTCGGTCATGGAGATCTTCCGGGCGGGGCGCTCAATGGTGTCATCATTGCGGGCCTCCCGGGCAGCCTTGGGGCTGATGGGCATGAACTCGCCATGCTCGAAGTAATAGTTGAACTCCTCGGCCTCCATGGTCTCATTCTGCAGCAGGTACTCAGCAATATCCCGCAGCTGGTCGGCGTGCTCGGTGAGAATCTGGCCGCAGACCTCGCTGGCCTTGTCGAAGATGGCCTTGACCTCCTCGTCGATGATGCCGGCGGTCTCCTCGGAATAGCTCTTGGTCTGGCCGAAGTCACGGCCGATGAAAATGCTGTGGCCGGAGCTGTCATAGGAGATGGGTCCCAGCCGCTCGCTCATGCCGTAGCGCATGACCATATCCCGGGCGATGGAGCTGGCCTGCTGGATGTCCCCGGAAGCGCCGGTGGAAATATCGTCCAGGAACAGCTGCTCGGCCACCCGACCACCCAGGGCCATGACGATGCTCTCAAACATCTCCGCCCGGGACTTGAAGTTCTCCAGGTCCTCCTGGGGCCGGAACAGGGTGAAGCCGCCGGCAGCGCCCCGGGGGATGATGGTGATATAGTGCACCGGGTCCACATGCTTCAGATAGCGGCCTGCCACGGCGTGGCCGGCCTCGTGATAGGCGGTGAGACGGCGGGCCTTGTCGCTCATCTTGCGGCTCTTCTTCTCCGGGCCCATCTGCACCTTCAATATGGCCTCGTCAATATCCTCCATGTTGATGAAGCGGTGGCGCCGGCGAACAGCCAGCAGGGCCGCCTCGTTCATCAGGTTCTCCAGGTCCGCGCCGGCGAAGCCGGGAGTGCCCTTGGCGATGGAGTTCAGGTCCACATCCTCCGCCAGCTGCTTATCCCTGGCGTGGATCTTCAAAATGGCCTCGCGGCCACGGATATCCGGCAGGCCCACATAGACCTGGCGGTCGAAGCGGCCGGGACGCAGCAGGGCGTTATCCAGGATATCCGCCCGGTTGGTGGCCGCCATGACGATGACGCCCTCGTTGTTGCCGAAGCCGTCCATCTCCACCAGCAGCTGATTCAGGGTCTGCTCCCGCTCGTCGTGACCGCCGCCCAGGCCGCTGCCGCGCTGGCGGCCCACGGCGTCGATCTCATCGATGAAGATGATGGCGGGAGCCACCTTCTTGGCCTGCTCAAACAAATCGCGGACACGGCCCGCGCCAACGCCCACATACAGCTCCACAAAGTCGGAGCCGGAGATGGACAAAAACTGCACCCCGGCCTCGCCGGCCACAGCCTTGGCCAGCAGGGTCTTGCCGGTGCCCGGAGGGCCAACCAGCAGCACGCCCTTGGGGATGCGGGCGCCCATGCTGGTGTAGGCCTTGGGGTTTTTCAAAAAGTCAACGATTTCGGCCAGCTCTTCCTTTTCCTCGTCACAGCCGGCCACATCGGCAAAGGTCTTTTTGTTCTTCTCCTCGCTGCCCAGCCGGGTGCGGGCCTTGGAGAACTTGGCAATGCCCCCCGCGCCGCCGCCGGTCTTGGTCATCATCACGTACCACAGGCCCATGGCCGCGGCCATGATCAGCAGGTAGGGCAGGAAGCTGGCCCACCAGGGCACCACAAAGCCCTCGTCATAGTCGTACTCCTCCAGCACGCCGGATTCATACTGCTGGGCGATCAGCTCATGGAAATCCTCATAGAACAGGTTGAAGCTGTAGAGGTCATAGGTCATTTCCTCCGTGGGCTTCACCTCGTCCCCGGTTCGCACATTGAGGATGATGGTGCTGCCCTCTGTTTTGAAGGACTGAACCTTCTCCTGCTGGAACAGGTCTACAAGGTCAGAGTATTTTTCAACGGTCTTTCCCTTGGGTTCCCCTGTCATGGTGAAGATCACGGCAATCATGATCACCATCAGCAGTACATAGAAACCCAGGTCGCGGGTTCTGTTGCGGTTTGGTTTCAAGTAAGTGTCACATCCTTTTCTGTGCCGGGGTCAAGAATATATTTCCGGTTTCAGCACGCCGATATACGGCAGATTCCGGTAGCGCTCATTATAATCCAGGCCGTAGCCTACCACGAAGGCGTCGGGGATTTCAAAGCAGGAGTAGTCGGCGTAGACATCGGCCTTGCGGCGGGCAGGCTTATCCATCAGGGTAGCGATGGAGATGGAAGCGGGCTTTCTCACCATCAGGTACTGCTTGAGGTAGCTGAGGGTGACGCCGGAGTCCAGAATGTCCTCCACGATAATAACGTGCCGGCCCTCGATGTCCTCGCTCAGGTCCTTGTTGATCTTCACCGCGCCGGTGGAGCTGGTGCCGCTGTAGGAGGAGACGGCCATAAAGTCCATGGAGCAGCGGATATCCACATAGCGCATCAGGTCCGCCATAAAAATAAAGCAGCCCTTCAGCACACCCACGAACAGCGGGTCCTTATCCCGGAAATCCTCGGATATTTTTTTGCCCATCTCCGCAACTTTTTTCTGTATTTCTTCCTCGCTGATCAGGATTCGCTCAATATCCCTGCGCATACGTTCTTCTCCTGTCCTGTCTCTCTTATTTTTATACACAAAACGGGCTCGTCCGGCCCGGCCTTCACTCTCTCATCCACGCCCAGGCCCAGAACGGCCAGAACGCCCTTCCCGTCCCGCAGCACCAGGGTCCTGTCCCGCTGCTGCTGGGTATAGCCCGCCTCCAGAAAGAGGCTTTTCAGGCTCTTGGTGCAGCCGCGGCCCTGGGGACGCAGACTGTCCCCCGGTTTTCTCCCCCCGCAAAAGACGGCAGAGTCTATATTCTCACATTTGAAGCGGTAAGTCTTGAACAAGCCGTTAACTTCTCCGCCCTCTGAACCATATTCTGCCAACAATTCCAGCCCCAGCTCCGGCACCTGCACCCATTTCCCCGGGATCAGCTGCCGGTCCGGCAGGTGCAGCTTCGCCTGCTCCCGGAAGTACAGCCGTCCCTGCTCACAGTGCAGGCGCTGCCCCGGCAGGTCAAGGTACTTCAATTCCCTGCTCCGGGCCAGGGACAAAACCGCCTCCACCTGCTCCATGCTGAGGCTCCCCCGGCACAGGCGGCGGATCACCCGGGAAGCCACCGCCCCGTGCAGGGCCAGCAGCTCTTTTACCGGCAAGCTCTCTCCGTCAAAAAAACGGTGAATAAAATCCTGGGCCAGCCCGCCCAGACAGTCCTCGTCCTGAGCCAGCAGCCTGGCCGTGCGCCCCACGGCTTCGTTCAGGCCGGGATTCAGTTCCCGCAGCACCGGGGTCACCCGGTGGCGGATGCGGTTGCGGCTGTAGTCGTCGCTTTGATTGCTGCTGTCCTCTACATGGGGGACAGCGTTCTTTTTCAGATATTCCTCAATCTCGTCTCTGGAGACGCCCAGCAGAGGACGGATGATTTTCCCCCGGCAGGGTGGAATCCCGCTCAGTCCCAGGGCGCCGGCGCCCCGGGTCAGGTTCAGCAGCACCGTCTCCACATTGTCGTCCCCGTTATGGGCCGTGGCAATATAGTCGCAGCCCTGCTCCTCTACCGTCTCCTCCAGGAAACGGTAGCGCAGCACCCGGGCCGCTTCCTCCAGGCTCATTCCCTTTTCCCGGGCATAGCCCGGCACGTCCCCATGGCCGGTGACGCAGGGGATGCCCCGCTCCCGGCACCAGTTCTCTACGAAAGCGGCATCCCCCAGGGACTCCTCCCCCCGGATGCCGTGCTCAAAATGAGCGGCCACCACGTCCCGGCCCCTGCTGTGCAGCAGGTGCAGCAGGCACATGGAGTCCGCCCCGCCGGACACGGCGCAGAGAATCCGCCCCGCCGGGGGCAGGCTCAGCTTATTCATCGTCCTCCCTGTGCTTTTCCACGGAGCTGAAGGTGGTGTACTCCGGCAGCCACAGCAGCTCCACCGTCCCGGTCTGGCCCTTGCGGTTTTTCAGGATGATGGCCTCGGCCAGATTGGGGTTTTCACATTCCTTATTATAATACCCATCCCGGTACAGACCTATGACAACGTCGGCGTCCTGCTCGATGGCGCCGGATTCACGCAGGTCGGAGAGCATGGGCCGCTTGTCCTGGCGGCTCTCATTGGCACGGGACAGCTGGGACAGGCAGATCACCGGCACGTTCAGTTCCTTGGCCATGATCTTCAACATACGGCTGATATCGCTGACGGCCTGGGTGCGGCTCTCGTTGGACCAGCTGTGGCCGCTGCCGGCGGACTGCATCAGCTGTAAATAGTCTATGACCACCAGGTCCAGATTAGGCACCCGCCTGCACTGGGCGTTCATTTCCGACACGGTGAGACTGGGGTTGTCGTCGATGCGGATGTCGGTGGCGCTGAGGGCCTGGGCCGCGTCGGAGATTTCCCGCCACTGCTGCTCGGACAGCTGCCCGGTGAGCAGGTTCTGGCTGGGCACAAGGGAAGCCCTGGATAAAAGCCGGGTGACCAGCTGCTCGCGGGACATTTCCAGCGAGAAGATGGCCACGGTCTTTTTCAGGTTCATGGCCGCGTACAGGGCCAGATTCAGGGCGATACTGGTCTTGCCCATGCCGGGGCGGGCGGCAATCAGGATCAGCTCCGACTTGTTCAGACCCAGGGTCACCCGGTCCAGGTCGGGCAGGCCCGTGCTGATGCCGGGGATCTTCTCCCCCGAGGCCGCCGCCTCGGAAAGGGTGTCAAACACGTTCTGCACCACTGCGGATACGGGTATCAGACCGCCCACATTCCGCCCCTGGCGCAGGGCATAGATCCGCCGCTCGGCCGCCTCCAGCATGGTCTCCGCCTCGCCGGAGCCTTCGTACACCATGTTGTTGATCTCGTCGGCGGCTTCCCCCAGACGGCGCAGCAAGGCCCGGTCACGGACAATGGCGGCGTATTCCAGAACGTTTGCCGCCGTGGGCGTGACACGCATGACCTCCGCCATGTAGCTCTCATTGCCCTCCTGGTACACGCCCCGGACCTTCATCTGGTCCAGCACAGTGACCGGGTCAATGGTCTGGCCGTAGGAGAACATGGTGTTGATGGTCTCGTAGATATCCCGGTTGAGCTTACTGTAAAACTCATCCGCTTTCAGTTTTTCCAGCACCTCGGGTATACACCGGGTGTCAATGAGCATGGAGCCGATCACCGCCTGCTCCGCCGGGGCGGAGTGGGGTGTCTTTCTGCCAAGCAGCTCGTCCATAGACTAAACCTCGTTTAAAAATTATCCCTCGACGACCAGCACGTTCACATTGCCGCTGATCTCATAGCCCAGCTTGGCCTTGACGGTGAAGCTGCCGAAGGTCTTGATGGGCTCGGCCTGGACGATCTTGTTCTTCTCGATCTCGATGCCGAACTGCTCCTTCAGGGCGTTGCTGATCTCCTGGGAGGTGACGGCGCCGAAGAGCTTGCCGCCGTTGCCGGCCTTGGCCTTGATGATCACCTGCACGCCGCCCAGCTTCTTGGCGTTTTCCTCCGCCAGGGCCTTCTCCTTGGCGATCTGGGCCGCCTTGGCCTTTTCCTTCAGCTTCAGGGCGTTAATGTTGTCGGCCGTGGCCTCGGTGGCCAGATTCCGGGGCAGCAGGTAGTTGCGGGCGTACCCGTCGGAGACTTCCTTCATCTCGCCCTTCTTGCCCTGGCCCTTTACATCCACATTGAATATAACTTTCATTTTTTTCTCCTTTCCCGCCGGGTCATCCGGCAGTGGGTAGTGATTTATTATAGGCTTCCCCTTGAGGGGAAGCTGTCGGCGCAGCCGACTGATGAGGTGGCAAGTAAAAATTAGAAAAAGCAGGAACTTCCGTCAAAAGACAGGATTTCCACCTCATCCGCCCAGTGTGCGCACTGGGCACCTTCCCCTCCAGGGGAAGGCTTGAGAAAGCGTTCTCCTTCCTTGCGGCGTGGTTTCTGACAATCTCAGTCTCCCCTTCTCAAGGAGAGTTCCCCCGCATCCCCAAATCGAAGCGGCACGCTTCGATTTGGGAAGGAAGAAGGAGCTAACGGATATGAAGCTTTCGCGGCGCTTACGCTAACCGCGGAAGCGAAATGCAGTTAGCTTCTTCTATCGCTCCCCCGTATCCCCAAACCGGAGCCCAGCGCAGCGGGTCCGGTTTGGAAAGGAAGAACAAGGGAGCATAGTGCAGTTTTCACCGTCAGGTGGAAACGAAACGGTGCGAGCTTGTTCTGACGCTATTCGGCAAAATATTCGTCGATGGCGGCGTACACTCTCTTTACCGCTTCCTTCACGTCGCAGTCATCAAACTGAGCCGCCGCGGCGCTGCGGTTGCCGCCGCCGCCAAGGCGCTCCATGATCAGCTGCACATTCAGTTCCCCGATGGACCGGGCGGAAGCGAAGGTCTTGCCCTTGTTGTCCCTTGCCACCACGATGGAGGCCTCCACCCCGGAGATGTTCAAAAGCTCATCGGCGGCCTGGGCGGCCACGACGCGGGTCTGCGGCTCCTTGGGGGCGGCCACGGCCACCTTCCGGTAAAGCTGGGCGCTCTGCATGATCTTGTACTTTGCAATGGCGTCCTCCATGTCGGTCTGCAGCAGCTTTTTGACCTCGGCGGTGTCTGCCCCGGTGCGGCGCAGGCGGGCCGCAGCGTCAAAGGTGCGCTCGCCGGTGCGGATGGTAAAGCTCTTGGTGTCCAGCACGATGCCGGCCAGCAGGGCTTCCGCCTCGCAGCGGAGGATACCGGCAGGCTCTCTCAGCTCCTGCAACAGTTCCGTCACCAGTTCGCAGGTGGAGGAAGCGTAGGGCTCCACAAAGCCCAGGGCCACGTTCTGGATATAGGTGGCGGCCACCCGGTGATGGTCGATCACCGCCACGCGGATGCAGGAGAGCAGCAGGTCCCTGTCCTCCACCTGCTCCGGCCGGTTGGTGTCCACCACCACCAGCAGGGTGTGGCTATCGGCCTTCGCCATAGCCTCCTGGGGACTGATGAAAGCGTCCCGGTATTCCGGGGCCTTGCGCACAGACTCGATCAGGCTCTGGGCGGCGTTATGATGCATGTCGATGACGATGTTGGCCTTCACGCCGAACTGCCTTGCAAAGCAGCAGACGCCTACCGCGGCGCCCACGCTGTCCAGGTCGGCAAAGCGGTGGCCCATCACCAGCACCCGGGAGGAATCCTTCACCAGCTCCGCCAGGGCGTTGGACATAACCCGGGACTTGACCTTGGTGCGTTTTTCCACCTCATAGCCCCGGCCGCCGTAGAACTCAAAGCTCATGCTGTTTTTGATGACGGTCTGGTCGCCGCCCCGGCTCAGGGCCAGCTCCGAGGCCATATCCGCAAACTGCAGCACCTCGCCGAAGTTCTCCCCGTCGATGCCCAAGCCGATGCTGATGGAAGCGCCGATGCCTGTGGGGCTCTCCACCTGGTGGATCTCCTCGGTGATTTTAAACTTCTCCTGCCGCAGCCGCTCCATATCCTGCCGCTCCATCAGCACAAGATAACGGTCCCTGTCATAGCGGCGGAGAATGCCGTGGAAGCCGTCGCACCATTCTTTCAGCTTGTCCTCCACCGCGTCCCGGATGTCGTTTTTCACCCGGTCCGGCTGGTTGCGGATCATTTCCTCCAGGTTGTCAATGATGACGATGCCGGCCACCGGCCTTGTGTGCTCATATTCCTGGCGGATCTTGTCATAGTCGGTGACGTCCACCCAATAGGTGATGCCCATAAAAGCGTTCTGCTCATCACTCTTGTCGGAGCGGATGATGTTGCCGTGCAGCTGGTACTTGCGCCCGCTCAGCTCCAGCAGGGTGGGATACTGGGTCTTGCCCTCCAGCAGCCACTTGCCGGAAAACTGGGGCACCATCTGGGCGATGCTGGCATCCATACGGGTGCCATGCTCCCCGCACATGTCAAAGAACATGTCGTTGCCCCACACGATCACCGAATCCGCCAGCCGGAAAACGGCGATGGGCAACGGGAAATTCATCAGTGTGTTGTTTTTGGCGTTCTCCGTCTCATAGGTTATGGACTCGATATAGGCGGCCAGCTGCTTCTCCTTCCTGCGCTTGGCAAAGATGGAGATTATCACCAGCAGCAGAATAACGCCCGCCTCAATGGCCGCCAGCTCATACAGCCCGAAAAGCAGCGTAGCCACGGCAAAAGCCACCAGGACGAACATATGGATGGTAGCGCCCGGCTCCGCCAGCCGCCGCAGATTCTTGTTCATGGGGTACACCCCTTCCATCATACTCATGGGATATTACATTATAACAAACTTGCCATTGTTTTACAATATAAAAAATGTCAGCAAATGTGGGTGCCGGGTTGAATTGCGCATCAATAAATATTTCCCCGGCAATTTCACTATACTATACAAGAAGGAGGTCTTTTATGAAAGCTGTGATACTGGCCGGCGGCATGGGCACCCGGCTGCGCCCGGTCACCGGCGACAGGCCCAAGCCCATGGTCCCCCTGCTGGGCAAGCCCCTGATGGAGCATATCCTTGCCCTGCTGCGCACCCAGGGCTTTGACGATATCTGCGCCGCCGTGCGCTACCGGGCCGGGGACATCATGGCCTGGTTCGGCGACGGCAGCCGCTTCGGCGTAAGGCTTCAGTACCGGCTGGAGCAGGAGCCCCTGGGTACCGCCGGGGCGGTGAAAAACTGCGGGGATTTCTGCGGGGATGAGGACGTGCTGGTCATCAGTGGGGACGCCGCCTGCGACTTTGACCTGGCCGCCCTGATGGCGGAGCACAAGCGCCGGGATGCCGCCGTGACCCTGGCCCTGTACCGCCACCCGGAGCCGCTGCGCTACGGTCTGGCCGTCACCGATGGGGAGGACAACATCCGGGGCTTTGTGGAAAAGCCGGACTGGAGCCGGGTGGTGACGGACCTGGTGAACACCGGCATCTATATTGTCTCCCCCAGGGCCATGGCCCAGGTGCCGGCGGGGCGGGAATTTGACTTTGCCAAAGACCTGTTCCCCCTGCTGCTGCGGCAGGGGGAGAAGCTGCTGGGTCTGCCTATGGCGGGCTACTGGTGCGATGTGGGCACGCCGCTGTCCTACTACCGCTGCTGCGCCGACGCCCTGGAGGGCCGCCTGCGTATCGACCTGCCGGAAGCCTTCCGCCCCGCTGCCGCCGCCGGGGAGGACAGCCCCTGCCAAGCCGGCGAAAGCCTGGACTGTGCCTGCCATGACCGGGCGGAGCTGATGGGCGTCCTGTCAGAGCTGCTGATGGACATGGGCGCGGATTATTCCGACGGCCTGCGCCTCCACGGCAAAGGCTATGAGCTGCGCATCTCCCCCCTGGCCAGCCGCTCCGCCCTGCGCATCAGCGTGCAGTCGGAGGACGCGGAGTTTGCCCGGGAGCTGGCCCTCAGTGCCCGGGATCTGGCAAAGGCTCTGGATCAGCGGGCCGATGACCGTCCCCAATAGCTCCCCGATACGATTTTGTTGCAAAAACGCTGCCTTGATTGTATAATTAAGGCAGCGTTTGTTTCTATTCTTTGGAAGATATCAAGACATCGGGAGGCAGATATATGAACCTGGAAAAAACCATCAAGAACCTGGAAGCCCGGCACTTTAAGGTCAGCCATTTCGCCACCGGCGCTGAGGCTGCGGATTACCTGGCCCAGGCCCTGCAGGGGCAGACCGTGGGCATCGGCGGCAGCAAGACCGTGGACCAGATCGGCCTGTTTGACAAGCTGGAAGCAGGGAAAGCCTTCTGGCACTGGAAGGTACCCGGCGACGCCACCTACGCCGCAGCCGCCACGGCGGACGCCTATGTCAGCGGCGCCAACGCCATCAGCGAGGATGGCGAGATTTTCAGCATCGACGGCCGGGGCAACCGGGTGGCCAGCCAGCTGTTCGGCCACAAGAAGGTCTACATCGTCAGCAGCGTCTCCAAGATCTGCCCGGACTTTGACAGCGCCCTCTACCGGGCCAGAAACACCGCCGCGGTGGAAAACGTGAAGCGCTTCCCCTATGAGACCCCCTGCAAGATCGACGGCAAGTGCCATGACTGCCGCTCCCCCCAGCGGGTCTGCAACGCTCTGGTGGTGCTCTGGGGCCCCATGATGGGCATGGAGACCGAAGTGGTCCTCATCGACGAAGAACTGGGCATGTGAGGGCAGCAGCATGATCAGAAGAAGTGAAGAAAAAACCCTGGATGTGAAGCAGATGTTCGGCGGCCAGGGCCAGGCAAAGATGTACCGCATCCTGGAAGGCGCCGGCGAGATGTACGGCAAGGGCCGGGTTTTCAACCACCTGTTCCTGGAGCCAGGCTGTGAGATCGGCTGGCACATCCACCACGGTGACGGCGAAACCTATTACATTCTCAAGGGCCACGGGGAGTATAGCGACAACGGCACTCTGGTGACCCTGGGCCCCGGGGACGTGGCCTTTGTGGATGACGGGGAGGGCCACAGCCTGAAAAATTCCGGGCCGGAGACCCTGGAGGCCATTGCCCTGATTCTGTATAAGGATTGAAGAATTCCTCGGCGCTCATTGACTTTGTGTTCCGACTGCGTTAGAATTGAACTGTCAATAACTTTACGCAAATAAACAATACGAGGTGTAAAATGTACAAAGTAGTAACCAAGAGATTTCTCAACGAGGCAAAGACCATCTGCCTCTTTGAGATCGAGGCCCCCCTGGTGGCCAAGCACGCCCAGGCCGGTCAGTTTGTCATCTTCCGCCTGGATGAGCAGGGCGAGCGTGTTCCCGTCTCCGTGGCCGGCTGGGACCGGGAGAAGGGCACCGTCACCGTCATGGTGCAGGCCGCCGGCCGCACCACCCGCATGCTCCACACCGTGGAGCAGGGCGACTATATCACCGACTTTGTGGGCCCCCTGGGCAAAGCCACCGAGATCGAGGGCCTGAAAAAGGTCTGCGTGGTAGGCGGCGGCGTGGGCTGCGCCATTGCCTACCCCATCGCCAAGGTGATGCATGAGGCCGGGGTGGAGGTCACCTTCATCGGCGGCTTCCGCAGCGCCGATATCGTCATCCTGAAGGAAGAGCTGGCCGCCGTTTCCGACAAGCTCATCATGTGCACCGATGACGGCACCTACGGCGAGAAGGGCTTCACCACCCAGTACCTGAAGCAGGAGATCGACGCCAACATCGCCGAGGGCAAGCCCCAGTTTGACCGGGTCATCGCCATCGGCCCCGACATCATGATGAAGTTCCTGGCGGACGTCACCCGTCCCTACGGCATTAAGACCATCATTTCCCTGGACCCCATCATGGTGGACGGCACCGGCATGTGCGGCGGCTGCCGCGTCATTGTGGGCGGCGAGACCAAGTTCGCCTGCGTGGACGGGCCGGACTTTGACGCCCATGAGGTGGACTTCGACTCTCTGCTCAAGCGCGCCGCCTTCTATAAAGACGAGCAGGACGAGGCTGCCAAGCACATCTGCAACATGACAGGAGGTAAGCGCAATGGCTAATATGAGTCTCACCAAGAACCCCATGCCCGAGCAGGACCCGGTTGTCCGCACCGGCAACTTTGACGAGGTGGCCCTGGGCTACACCCCGGAGATGGCCATGGACGAGGCCAAGCGCTGCCTCAACTGCAAGAATATGCCCTGCCGCAGCGGCTGCCCCGTTTCCGTCCGCATCCCCGAGTTCATCGCCAAGGTGGCCGAGGGTGACTTTGACGCCGCCTATGAGATCATTACCTCCACCAACTCCCTGCCCGCCGTCTGCGGCCGTGTCTGCCCCCAGGAGAAGCAGTGCGAAAGCAAGTGCGTCCGTGGCATCAAGGGCGAGAGCGTGGGCATCGGCCGGCTGGAGCGCTTCGTGGCCGACTACCACATGGCCAAGGAGAACAAGGAGCCTGTGAAGGTGCCCGAATCCAACGGCCACAAGATCGCCGTCATCGGCTCCGGCCCTGCCGGCCTGACCTGCGCCGGCGACCTGCGCAAGATGGGCTATGACGTCACCATTTTCGAGGCCTTCCATAAGAGCGGCGGCGTGCTGGTCTACGGCATCCCCCAGTTCCGTCTGCCCAAGGAGATCGTGGCCGCCGAGATTGAGAATCTGAAGGCTCTGGGCGTCAATATTGTCAACAACGCCGTCATCGGCAAGGCCGAGACCATTGACGAGCTGTTTGAGGACGGCTATGAGGCCGTGTTCATCGGCTCCGGCGCCGGCCTGCCCCAGTTCCTGCACATCCCCGGCGAGAACCTGCTGGGCGTCTACTCCGCCAACGAGCTGCTGACCCGCACCAACCTGATGAAGGCCTACCGGGACGATTACGATACCCCCATCAAGCGCTTCAACCGGGTGGCTGTTGTGGGCGCCGGCAACGTGGCCATGGACGCTGCCCGTGTGGCCAAGCGTCTGGGCGCCGAGCATGTTTACATCACCTACCGCCGCGGCCGGGACGAGCTGCCCGCCCGTCTGGAAGAGGTGGAGCATGCCGAGGCCGAGGGCATCGAGTTCAACCTGCTGAATAACCCCTGCGCCATTGTGGGCGATGAGAACGGCCATGTCACCGGCATCGAGCTGATTAAGCAGGAGCTGGGCGAGCCGGACGAGAAGGGCCGCCGCAAGCCCGTGGCTGTCCCCGGTTCCAACTGGGTGCTGGAAGTGGACACCGTCATCATCGCCATCGGCACCAGCCCCAACCCCCTGATCCGTTCCACCACCGAGGGCCTGAACACCACCCGCAAGGGCGGCATTGAGGCCGACGAGAAGGGCCGCACCTCCCGTCAGGGCATCTTCGCCGGCGGCGATGCCGTCACCGGCGCTGCCACCGTCATTCTGGCCATGGGTGCCGGCAAGACCGGTGCCAAGAGCATCGACGAGTACATCAAGAGCAAAAACAGCTGATTCAACATCCAAAACAGAAAACGAAGCAGACACCCGCATTTTTGTGGGTGTCTGCTTCGTTTTAAATGTACAGCCGCCTTATGCGACCCCCGAATTGTTGGAAACCCCGGCTTTTACGGGCAGGCCGGTGAGGTACCGGCGCATCATGTCAAAGGCGTGGTTGCCGGCCATGCGGCGGATGAAGCTGCGGGTGCGGTAGGTACCCATGTGCAGCTCCCGCACATAGGTCTGGCCCTCCACAGCCATGGAGACAAACACGGTCCCCACCTCATGGACGCCGTCGCCGTCGGGGCCGGCAAGGCCGGTGACGCCGAGGCCGATATCCGCCCCCAAAATCGCCCGGCAGGACTCCGCCATGGCTTTGGCTACCTCGTAGCTGACGGCGCCCTTTTCCTCGATGAGGGCCGGGTCAATGCCCAGCAGCCGGGCCTTGGCCTCGTTGGTATAGGTGGTCATGCCGCCCTTGAAGAAACGGCTGGCCCCGGGCAGGTCGGTAAAGCGCTTGGCGATGTAGCCGCCGGTGCAGCTTTCGGCAGCGGCAAAGGTCTTGGGATTCTGCTCCAGCAGACGGATCAGGCTCTCCTCAATGCAGTCGGCATCCACGCCGTAGACCACGTCCCCCAGCTTCTGGGTGACCTCCTCCAGCACCGGGGCGATCATGGCCTCAGCCTCCGCCACGGTAGCGGCCTTGGCGGTGATCTTCAGCAGACAGTCGCATTCCTTGGCGTAGGGGGCCATGCTGGGGTTGGACATGCGGTTCATTTCCTCGGCAAACATATCGTCCACCGTGCTCTCCCCCAGGCCGAAGATATCCACCGTGTGGGAGACGATGTGGGCGCCGCTAAGCTTTTGCAGGTAGGGCAGGCCATAGGTTTTGAACATGGGGACGCACTCCACGGGCGGTCCCGGCATCATCAGAACGGTCTTGCCGTCCTTTTCAAAGGCGCAGCCGGGGGCCGTGCCCCACAGGTTGTGGAAAACGGTGCAGCCCTCAGGCAGCATGGCCTGGGTGTAGTTGTTCTCGGTGAAGATGCGGCCCTGGGTGATATAGTCCCGCAGGCCCTCCATCTCCGCCTGGTCGGCCACCAGCTTCAGGCCGAAGGCCTCCGCCAGCAGCTGCTTGGTCAGGTCATCACAGGTGGGGCCCAGGCCGCCGGTGGTGATGATGATGTCCGCCCGCTCCCTGGCGATCTCCACGCACTGCTTCACCCGCTCCGGGTTGTCCCCCACCACGGTGTGATAGAGCACGTTGATGCCGATCTGAGACAGCAACTCGGAAATGTCCCGGGCGTCGGTATTGGTGACGTGGCCCAGCAGCAGCTCGGTGCCAACGGAGATAATCTCGGTATTGTACGTCTTATTCATGGTCAAGACTGATCCTTTCTATGCCCTGGATGGCCTCCTGCACCAGAGCCTCCACATCCAAAGCGCTCTCGGCGGCCTCCACCTCGGATACCTGGGGCCGGGTGCGGGGATGCCGGGGAGTAAAGACGGTGCAGCAATCCTCATAGGGCAGGATGGAGGTGTCAAAGGTGCCGATCTTCCGGGCGATGGTGATGATCTCCTCCTTGTCCATGCCGATCAGGGGCTGGAGCACCGGCAGATGGGTGACGGCCTGGGTGGAGGCCATGGCCTCCATGGTCTGGCTGGCCACCTGGCCCAGGTTCTCGCCGGTGACGATGGCCTTGGCGCCGTTGGCCTCGGCAATGTGCTGGGCAATGCGCATCATGAAGCGGCGCATGATCAGGGTGAAGTATTCCTCGGGGCATTTATCCCGGATCTCCTCCTGGATGTGGGTGAAGGGCACCACTTCCATGGTCATCCTGCCGCAGTAGGCGGTGAGCTGGCGGCCCAGTTCAATGACCTTGTCCTTGGCCTGCTGGGAGGTGTAGGGGAAGGAGAAGAAGTGCACCGGGATCAGGCGCACGCCCCGCTTGGCGATCATATAGGTGGACACCGGACTGTCGATGCCGCCGGAGAGCAGGGTGACGGCCACGCCGTTGGAGCCCACCGGCATGCCGCCGGCCCCGGGCACCGGGGCGGCGTGGACATAGGCGGCCAGGTCACGGACCTCGATGTGCACCGTAAGCTCCGGGTCGTGGACGTCCACGGCGGTATCCGGGTAGGCGTCGGCCAGCTCCCCGCCCACATACTGGCTCAGCTCAATGCTGGTCATGGGGAAGGCCTTGTCGCTGCGCTTGGACTCCACCTTGAAGCTTTTGGCGCTCTCCATCTCGTCCCGGAGGTACTCGATGGCCAGGGCGGCAATGGCCTCCTTGTTCTTTTCGCAGGGGGCGGCCCGGCTCAGACTGATGACGCCGAAAACCTGCTTCATGGCTTCAAAGGCGGCGTCCATATCCGCGCCCTCCTCCCCTTCCACATACACCGTGGATTGCAGGCAGTAGACCCGGAAATTGCCCAGGGGGGCCAGGCGGCGGCGGATGTTGCCCATCAGCTTTTGCTCAAAGCTCTTGCGGTTCAGGCCTTTCAGGACGATCTCGCCCAGTTTGAGAAGAATGATGTCGTTCATGGTATGCTCCGTTCTGCCGCGCAAAATTTATTCTCCCCCGGCCCCACACGCGGCCTGTGGGGCGGAAGCGGCGCAAGTGCCGTGATAGGGTTTCTTTTTCAGGGCCAGGATCACCGTGAAAGCCCCCAGCAGATTTACCGCCGTCATGGCGGTAAAGGCCAGGGCATAGCTGCGGTCCGCCAGGGGGCCGATCACCAGGTTGGAGGAGGCCACGCCCAGCTGCAGCACGGCGGCAAAGGGGCCGATGATGCCCGCATAGTCCCGGCGGCCGAAAGCCTCCGCCACCACCAGGGGCGGTGTCAGGGAAACGGCCTTCTTGGCCCCGGCGGCCAGGGGCACGCAGCAGAGAAGCAGCAAAGGCAGGCTGCCGCAGACGCCGGTATAGCACATCAGCAGCAGGGAGCCGATAAAGCACAGGCTGGTCAGCAGCACATAGTTGCCGCCGCCCAGCCGGTCATTCACCCGGGAAAAGACCAGGGACAGCAGCGCCGCCGCAAAGGCATAGGCCGACAGCACCAGCGAGGCCAGCACCGGGCTGAGTCCCCGGGACTGCCAGAAGGCGGGCATATAATTTTCCACATTGGTGGCAAAGCCCAGCAGGAAGGTGCCCAGGATCAGCAGGCCGTAGCTGAGGCTGCGGCGGGCGGTCAGGGCATCCACACCGCCCTGGAGCCCCACGGTTGCCTCCGCTTCCCCATAGGGCCGCTGGCCCAGAGCAGCCGGGTCATCCCGGATCAGCAGAAAGACGATCAACAGCGTGCATAAAGCCGCGCCGGGGCCGGTAATCAGATAGGCCCTGCGCCAGCCCAGGTGATCGATCAGCAGGGCGCAGAGGGGATTGAGCACCACAGAGCCCAGCATGGAGCCGGCCACCGCGGCGGCCACATACTGGGAGCGGTTCTTGTTGAACCAGTTGGTCAGGATGATGCTGCAGGGGGCCACGGTGCCCCAGGCCAGGGCCATGCCCCCCAGAAAGGCGCCGAACCAGACCATATAGACATTGGGGCTGAAGCAGAAGATCAGATCCTCCAGCGCCAGAAAAACCGCGCCAACGGCCAGGGCACTGCGGGCGCTGATTTTCTTCAGTGCCGGGGTCAGGGCCAGGTTTGCCAGAAAGGCGCTGCCGGAACAGAAGGTGGACACCTGGGCCACCAGGGACAGCTTCCAGCCCGTATCCGCCACAATGGCCGGCAGGAACACCGCGAAGGCCTGGATGGTGCCCTGCATCAGAAACATGCAAAGGATACACCCGGCCAAAACACGCCAGCCGGCAAATTTTTCTCTCACGCCCTCGCCTCCCGATATCGTCTTGTGTAGCTTATAGAGCATACCACAAAGCCGCCTGCTTTTCCACAGAAAAAATCCCGAAGCGACATTTTTTCTGTCTCGGTGCGGGAATCAGCTGCAATTATTCTTTACAAACAGGCAGGTATGGTGTTAAAATGAGGTAGACATAACGCAGTCACTTCTTGGGGAGGTGGGCTAAATGATCGGTATTTGCCGCAATTGCGGGGCAAATCTGGAGCCGGGGGCCACAAAATGCCGGCGCTGCGGGGCAGAGGTCACGGAGGAGCCCGTGAAGGAGCCGGTTCGGAAAAATAAGACGCTCCGGCCCAGGCTATCCTGGCCCTGGCTGATGGAGGCACGCCGGAAATGGCTGTTCCTGGCGGCAGCGGCAATCGGCCTGCTGTTGTTGGCGCTGGTCCTCACGGCGGTGGTTCTCTCTTTCAAAAACAAGGACGCCCAGCCGGAAAGCCCGCCGCCTGCGGCCACGGCGGCACCCATAGCCCCGGTTGAGGCGGTGGAGACAAGCCAGCCCAGCCCAGAGCCGCAGGTAAGCTGGGCGGAGATCTATCGCAATTTCCTGGAGACCGATCCCACAGTGAACACCCGCATGGTGGCCAATGCCGAGGAATACGGCTTCGAGGGCACCATGACGGCGGAGCTGTTCGCCCTGGCGGACGTGAATGCTGACGCCGTGCCGGAGCTGCTGCTGGCCACCAGGCCGGAGACGCTGCCGGGCTGGAACCTGGGCGGTGAGCAGGGTCTTGCCGTTGAACGCTATATTGTCTGCGCCATCAGCGAGGAGCGGGTATCGCCGCTGATGTGCGGGAAGGTGGATTTTTCTTTCTTCCCCCTGGCCCTGACGATCAACGACCAATGGATTCTGGAGCAGGGACGGACCGAGGACACGGGGCTTTGGATGCAGTTCCGCTCGCCCGAGGGACAGAGCAGCTGCCGTACGCTGCGCTATACGTTCACGGTGGAGCCGCGAATCAACAGCGCCGGGGACTGCTGTGACATGCCGGTGGACCGCTGGTTTATTGACGAGGAGCGGGTACTGGCGGATAAAGCCCTGGAGGAGCTGTTCCCCCAAGGGGCAGAGACGCTGAACTACTCCCCTGTTTTCTTCAAAGAGCTGAGTCCCGGATGCCTGGACACCCTGGAGAGTGACTGGGAAAACCGGGCGGTCTGGCAGCTGAGCCAAACGGAGCTGTACAAGCTGCGCGCCGCCGCCGGGGCGGACTGGATCAGCGAGGATGAAAGCACCCTGGCCTATATTGATGAGCCTTACTGCATCTCCCTCACCAGCGACGGAGAAACCTGGGTGATGATTCTGGGTGTCGACAAGGCCGCCGGCTGGGACTATGTGCAAAGCGTACAGGTGGAGGCCGTCGGCGTGGCGGATGGAGACGCCTGGGTGCACGACAGCACAACGGCGGATTTGGAGGAGGAACAGGTGCTCCAGTATGTGGTGGGCATATCCACCACGGAGGAGGATCAGCCGGTGCTGCGCTCCCGGATTCGTCTGACCCTTCACGACGGAACCGAGATCACAAAAGAATATGTGACGCAAGCGTCATAACAAACAGCAGACCCCAGGCTTTCCGCCTGGGGTCTGCTGTTTGTTGTATTCAATTTTCCCGGAAATCGTAGGTGCGGTACTGGATGGCCTCGGCAATGTGGTCGGGCTGGATGGTCTCACTGCCGGCCAGGTCCGCGATGGTGCGCGCCACCCGGAGGATGCGGTCATAACTGCGGGCGGAGAGATTCATGCTGTCAAAGGCGGCCTTCATCAGGGCCTCGCCGTCGCTGTCCAGGGCGCAGAAGTCCCGCAGCTCCCGGCTGCCGGTAAGGGCGTTGCACATGGCCCCGCTGCCGTAACGGCGGCGCTGGATTTCCCTTGCGGCGTCCACCCGCTGCTTGATGGCGGCGGAGGACTCCCCGGGGCGGCGGCTTTTCAACTCCTCAAATTCCAGAGCCGGCACCTCCACCATCAGGTCAATCCGATCCAGCAGGGGGCCGGAAATGCGGCTGTGGTAGCGGCGCAGTTCATTTTCGGTGCAGCGGCAGCGGCCGGAGGGATGGCCGTACCAGCCGCATTTGCAGGGGTTCATGGCGCAGACCAGCATGAAGCGGCTGGGATAGGTGACGGAACCAGCCACACGGGACACGGTGACCTGTCCATCCTCCAAGGGCTGGCGCAGCACCTCCAGGGCATCCCGCCCGAATTCCGGAAGCTCATCCAGAAACAGCACCCCGTTGTGGGCCAGGCTGATCTCCCCGGGCCGGGGCGTGCTGCCGCCGCCGGCCAGAGCCGTGGCGGAGACGGTGTGATGGGGCGCCCGGAAGGGCCGGGTGCAGACGATGGGATTGCCCGGCCCGGTGAGCCCGGCCACAGAGTGAATCTCCGTGGAGGCGATGATCTCCTCCCGGCTCATGTCCGGCAGGATGCCGGGCAGGCGCTTTGCCATCATGGATTTGCCCGCGCCGGGAGGGCCCACGATCAGGATGTTGTGGCCGCCGGCGGCGGCGATCTCCAACGCCCGCTTCACGTTCTCCTGGCCCTTCACATCGGCAAAGTCCGGCAGCGGGCCGGAAAGCTTCTCCACGCTGGGCGGCTGGGCCGGGGTGATGGCTTCCTCCCCCCGCAGATGGCGCAGCAGCTGCCCCACGTTCTCCACCGGGTAGACGATAAGGTTCTGGGCGAAAGCGGCCTCGGCGGCGTTTTCCGCCGGCACAAACAGTTCCTTCACCCCGGCGCGCTGGGCGGCGATGGCCATGGGCAGGGCGCCGGTCACCGGGCGCAGCGCCCCCAGCAGGGACAGCTCCCCGAAAAAGGCGCAGTCCTCCCGGGGCTGCCTGATCTCCCCGGAGGCGGCCAGAATCCCCATGAGTATAGGCAGGTCATAGACGGTGCCGGCCTTTTTCTTGTCCGCCGGGGCCAGGTTCACGGTCATGCGGCTCACCGGGAAGCGGAAGCCATTGTTCTTGATGGCGGCCCGCACCCGTTCCCGGGCTTCCTTCACGGCGGCGTCCGGCAGACCCACGATCTCAAAGCCGGGCATGCCGTTGGAGATATACACCTCCACGGCCACACTGTAGCCGCCCACACCGCTGACGCCAAAGCTCTTTATGCTGGAAAACATGGCTGGCCCTCCTGATACAATCCTGATACGACAAGTAAACCAAGCCGGAGGGCAAAAGCTCTCCGGCTCGAATGATTTTTATTCCTCGGTCTCGCCCACGATGGCGATGTGCAGCTCGTCCAGCTGCTTCTGCTCCACGGTGGAGGGAGCGCCCATCATGATATCCTGGGCGTTCTTATTCATGGGGAAGGGAATGACCTCCCGGATGCTCTCCTCGCCGGAGAGCAGCATGACCATGCGGTCCACGCCCGGGGCGATGCCCGCATGAGGGGGCGCGCCGTAGCAGAAGGCGTTATACATGGCGGGGAACTTCTTCTTCACGTCCTCCTCGCCCAGACGCACCATCTCAAAGGCCTTGATCATGATCTCCGGGTCATGGTTACGGACAGCGCCGGAGGACAGCTCCACTCCGTTGCACACCAGGTCGTACTGGTCGGCGGTGATGGTCAGGGGGTCGATCTCCCCCCGCTCCGCCTTCAGCAGCACATCCAGGCCGCCGGAGGGCATGGAGAAGGGGTTGTGGCAGAACTCCAGCTCCCCGCTCTCCTCCCCGATCTCGTACATGGGGAAGTCCACGATCCAGCAGAACTCATAGCGCTCTTTGTCCATATGGCCGGGAACGGCATTGCCCAGCATCTTGCGCATGACGCCGGCGGTTTTCTGGGCGGCCTCCTTCTTGCCAGCGGCCACGCCCACCAGGCAGCCGGGCTTCAGGTCCAGAGCCTGCACCAGCTCCTCCTTCCGGTCAGCCAGGAACTTGGCCACGCCGCCGGCCAGCTCCCCGTTCTCGTCCAGCTTGAACCAGTAGGGCTTGTTGCCGGATTGCACCTCCACATCGGCGCAGAGCTTATCGATATTCTTGCGGGTCAGGGCGCAGTCAGACACCACAATGGCCTTCACCAGATTGCCGTCAGCGAAGGGAGCAAAGTCCACCCCCTGCACCAGGGCGGTGATATCCTGCACGATCAGGTCGATGCGCAGGTCCGGCTTGTCGGAGCCGTACTTCTCCATGGCCTCCAGATAGGGGATGCGGGTGAAGGGAGCGGTGGAGGCAATGTTATAGGTGCCGTACTTGGCAAAGATGGGGGGCAGCACGTCCTCCAGCACAGCGAACACGTCCTCCTGATCGGCAAAGGCCATCTCCATGTCCAGCTGATAGAACTCACCGGGGGAGCGGTCGCCCCGGGCATCCTCATCCCGGAAGCAGGGAGCGATCTGGAAATAGCGGTCAAAGCCGGAGGTCATCAGCAGCTGCTTAAACTGCTGGGGAGCCTGGGGCAGGGCGTAGAACTTGCCGGGGTGCTTGCGAGCAGGCACCAGATAGTCCCGGGCGCCCTCGGGGGAAGAGGCGGTGAGGATGGGGGTAGTGATCTCCAGAAATCCGTGCTCGGTCATGGCCTGGCGCAGGGCGGCAATCACGTTGCAACGGAGGATGATGTTCTGCTTCACAGCGGGGTTGCGGAGGTCCAGATAGCGGTATTTCAGCCGCTGGGTCTCATCCGCTTCCCGGCTGCGGTTGATCTCAAAGGGCAGCTCGTTATAGCGGCACTTGCCCAGAACCTCGATCTTCTCCGGCACCACCTCAATGTCGCCGGTGGCCTGCTTGGGGTTCTTGCTGGCCCGTTCCCGCACGGTACCCTCCACGGAAATGGTGGACTCCTTATTGATGCCCTTGACGATGGCCATCATGGCCTCGTTCTCAACGACCACCTGGGTGGTGCCGTAGAAGTCGCGGACAACCACAAAGGCGAAGTTGCTGCCCACTTCCCGGACGTTCTCCATCCAGCCGACGATCTTTACCTTCTGCCCCACATGCTCCAGCCGGAGCTCATTGCAGGTATGGGTACGGGACTGTGTCATTTTCATATCTCCTCACTTCTCCCAAAATAGTTATTCCTTGATGACGGCGCCGCTGCTGCGCATCGCAATGGCCGCGCCGATCTTCTCTGCCGCCTGGGCAGGCGTCAGCTTCTCCTGCTGACCGCTTTGCATATCCTTCACAGAGAGGACGCCTTCCTTGATCTCGTCCTCCCCCACCAGCACCACGAAGGGGATGGCCAGCTTATCCGCATAGCTCATCTTGGCCTTGAACTTTTTCTTCTCGCCGTAGAGCTGGGTGCGGACGCCGGCCTGGCGCAGGGTAGTGGCGGCGGCGATGGCGTAGCCCAGGTCCTCGGTCATGGGGATCACCAGAGCGTCGCAGGGGGCGGTGACGATCTCGTCGGACAACAGGCCCTGCTCCCCCAGCACATAGAACAGCCGGGTCAGGCCGATGGAGATGCCCACGCCGGGCAGCTGCTTGTCGGTATAGTACTCGGCCAGGTTGTCGTAGCGGCCGCCGGAGCAGACGGAGCCGATCTCCGGGTGCTCGGTCATCTCCGTCTCATAGACGGTGCCGGTGTAGTAGTCCAGGCCCCGGGCAATGGTCAGGTCGATGGCGAAATTGCTCTCCGGCACGCCGAAGTCGGCCAGGTACCGGGTGACGGTCTTCAGCTCGTCCAGGCCCTGGTCAAAGGTCTCGTCCATGCCCCGGAACCGCTCCAGTGCGGCGATGACTTCCTCGTTGCTGCCCTGGATGGCCATGAAGTCCAGTACATTCTCCGCTTTGCAGGGCAGCATCTTCACCTCGTCGATGAGCAGCAGCTTCACCTTTTCGCTGCCGATCTTGTCCAGCTTGTCCACGGTGCGCATAATGTCGCCGGCCTTCTCGCTCATGCCGTTCATGGCATAGAAGCCGTTGAGCAGCTTGCGGTTGTTCACCTTGATCCTGAACTTGCTGATGCCCAGCTTGGTGAAGGTGTTATAGATAATGGCGGGAATCTCCGCCTCGTTGATGATGTCCAGCTTGCCGTCGCCGATGATGTCAATATCCGCCTGGTAAAATTCCCGGAAGCGGCCCCGCTGGGCCCGCTCGCCCCGGTAGACCTTGCCGATCTGATAGCGGCGGAAGGGGAAAGTCAGCTCACTGTAATGGGCGGCCACATACTTGGCCAGGGGCACGGTCAGGTCAAAGCGGAGGGCCAGGTCGCTGTCCCCCTTCTGGAAGCGGTAGATCTGCTTCTCGGTCTCGCCGCCGCCCTTGGCCAGCAGCACCTGGGCAGATTCGATCACAGGGGTGTCCAGCGGGGTGAAGCCGTAGACGCCATAGCTCTGGCGCAGGACCTCCATCATCCGTTCCATCTTCATCTGAGCGTCCGGCAGCAGCTCCATAAAGCCGGAAAGTGTACGGGGTGATACCTTTGGCATGGGTATTTTTTCCTTTCCAATTATAAACAATCGCTAAATATCCAAATAATATAAGTATACCAGGATTGGGGATTTGTCAATAGGCAAGCCGCTCTGCGGCAAAAAAACCGGCGCGGCCACGGCCGCGCCGGATGTGTTTTGCTGGTCTCAACGCTTCTGGGGGTTGACGATGTTGCGCCAATCCAGGTCGCCCCGGCGCAGGCCCTGAACCAGAACCTCAGCGGTGGCGGCATTGGTGGCAAAGGGGATCTGATACTGGTCACAGAGCCGCTCGATCTTATTGATATCGTCAAAGCCTTTGGGGTTGGCCGGGTCACAGAAAAACAGCACCAGGTCGATCTCATTGAAGGAGATGCGGGCGCCGATCTGCTGGGCGCCGCCCTGGTCGGCATGGAGATACAGGGTAATGGGAAGGCCTGTGGCTTCCGAGACCAGTTTGCCGGTGACATGGGTTGCACAGAGGGAATGTTCGGCCAGAATACCGCAGTAGGCGATGCAGAACTGAACCATCAGCTCTTTTTTCCTGTCGTGTGCCATCAACGCAATGTTCATGCTTTACTCCTATCCTCATATATTTTATCTTCAGGCAGAAAATTCAAACAAACGTTTCGCCTCATTATAAACAAAAAATTCACGATTCGCAATAGTTTTTCCTGCCAGAACAAGGAAAATTAATTGGAAAATATTTGTAAATACTTCTGATTCTTTACCCCTTACTTCAGCAGGCACATCTCTTCCTCGGAGGTATCGCTGTAGCCGCGGATGGTGATGTAGGCGTCCATGATCTGACGGGCGATAAACTGGACGCTGGCGCCGCTGCCGCCTCGCTCCACCGCCACAAAGATGGCCACTTCCGGGTCGTCATAGGGGGCGTAGCACATAAAGAGGCCGTCGTTCTGGATGTTTTCACCCTTCTGGGCCGTACCGGTTTTGCCGGCTACCTTCAGGGCGCAGTCAAACCACTGCTCCACATTCTTTGCGTTGATATAGTCATTCAGCACCTGCCACATCCCTTCGTGGACGGCGGCCCAGTTATAGTCCGCAGTCTCCACCGTACTGAGCACCTCCGGCTCCCGTTCATAGAGCTTTTCGGTGTAATCATAGTTGCGGATGGACTTGAGGATGGAGGCGGAGTAGCGGGTACCGCCGTTGGCGATGGTGGCGCAGTACTCGGCCATCTGGAGGGGGGAGAACACGCTGTCGGCCTGACCGATGGCGGCCTGCAGCGTATCACCGATACGCCACTCGGTGCCGGTATAGTCGGAGTGGTTGGCCCGGTTGGACATATTGCCGGTGGTCTCCACCAACTCGATGCCGGTGGACACGCCCAGACCGAAGTTATGGGCAAACTCGCCCATATCGTCAACGCCCAGGTCGTTGCCGATGGTGTAGAAGAAGTAGTTGCAGGAGTCCCGGATGGCGGTGGTGACGTTTTCCTCCGGGTGGGTATAGCCTTCGGCCCAGATCCAGCACTCAGGGGCATAGCCGTCGGCAGCGTACTTGGTAAAGACGCCTTCGCACTTGACCTTTTTCTCCGTGTTGATAATGCCCTTGGTCAAAGCGGCGATGGCGGTGCAGGGCTTGAAGGTGGAGCCGGGGGCATAGGCGCCCATGAGGGCACGGTTGAACAGGGGAGCATTGGGGGTTTCCAGCAGCTCCGCATAGTTTTCCACCACGGTGGACACGTCATAGGTGGGCCAGCTGGCCATGGCCAGCGGCTCCCCGGTGCGCACATCCACCACCACGGCGGCGGCGCCGGTGATCTCGTCCTTGAACTCCGGGTCATAAGGCTCGCCGCGGCCGGCGGCCTCGGCCCGGGCCTGGGCGTAGGTCTTTTTCAGGCCTTCCACGCCGCTGGCCAGGATACGCTCGGCCTGCTCCTGCAGGACGCTGTCGATGGTGAGATAGATGTGGTTGCCGGGTACCGGCTCGGTGATGTATTCCGTGGCCAGGATGGTGCCGGCGGCGTTGCGGGTCTCCCGCACCTCGCCGTCCTTGCCGTGGAGGTAGCTTTCAAAGGCGTATTCGATGCCGTCCTTGCCCACCATGGCGTCGTTGGCGTAATCCAGCAGGGAGTAGCGTTCGTACTCCTCCTGGGTCATCAGGCCCGTGTAGCCCAGGATGTGAGCGGCATACTCGGTGGAATATTCCCGGACATAGGCCCGGTCCACCTCAATGCCCGCCAGCTTCTGCTCCATGATGGAGGAGATCAGCTGCATGCTGGCGTCCTCCACGAAGATGTAGTCGGCGGTGTTGACAGCATAGCGCACGTTGATGGAGTAGCGGACGCCGGCGATAATGCGCATTTCCTCGGCGGTGTAGCTGTTGTCGATGTTATAGCGGGTGCGCATGTAGCTCATCAGCTCCACGGCGGTGGAGTTGGGGTCCAGTTCCTGCCGCTTGAAGTAGGCGTTGAGCATGGTGCGCTGGATGGCGGTCATGTTCTCGTCATATTCAAAGGGCGGCTCCATGCTGATGGGCAGGTCGTCGGTATAGCTGTCGCCAAAGCTCTGCACCATCTTCACCAGTTCCAGAATAACGGCGTTGGGGTCCTCATTGGCGAAAAGCTTGTCCGTGTCGATCTGCAGGTTATAACACTCTTTGTTGCTGACCAGAACACGGCCATAGCGGTCCAGGATATTGCCCCGGGCGGCGGTGACAGGCCGGGTGGTCTTGGTGATCTCGTTGCTGCGGTTATAGTAGGCCTCGCCCTCGATGATCTGGAGCCTGTAAAGAAAGACCAGATACACCGTCAGCAGCAGAAGAAGAATCAGGGCCATGGCTACCAGCCGGCCAGGTTTAATGAGTCTCTTGTTCATTGCTTTTCCTCTTTAGAAGCACAGGGTAACAAAACTATCTGATCCACTTGGCCGGCGGGAAATAGGCCAGCACAGCGGGGGGCATGGACCAGAGGGCCTGAATGACCATGGTGGTGATCATGGAGAAGCTGAAGCTGTCCCCGGCCATGGTGCGCAGCATCTGCACCGCGGCGGTGGCAAAGGCGGCGGCCAGGGCCATGCCCATATAGGCGAACAGCCGCCGGTTCACAAAATACTGGGCCATGAAGGCGGCGACGAAGGACAGGCTGGGCAGCACGGCGGCGAAAAGCACTGCCTGCTCCTTGAAGGCCATATCCCCGAAGATGCCCATAATGAGGCTGAAATAGGCGCCGAACACCGGTCCCTCAAACATCCCCACCGCCACCGCCACCGAGGGCAGCAGCAGCGGGCACACCCCGAACAGCCGCAGCTGGGTGAACAGGGTGTTCTGGGTAATCAGGGTCAGGAGCATGAACAGCAGATATTTCAGCAATTTTTTCAGGTTGATCTTTTCAAAAAAGTTCAGCAAAGCTTATTCCACCACTTCAAAATCCTTGATGATAAACACCTGCACCAGGGAGTCCAGGTCGCACTGGGGCTCCACGATGCCATACTCGATCTGGCCGCCGGCCTCGGTCTGCACGGCCACCAGCTTGCCGATCACCAGGCCCGCCGGGAAGGCTCCGCCGGAGCCGGAGGTCAGCACGTCGTCGCCCACGAAGATCTGGGCGCCGTCGGCAAGGAAGGTCAGCTTGGCCTGGTTTTTGCGCATCAGGCCGAATTCGCCCACCACCATGCCGGAGTTGCCCGTGGCGCCCACGAAAGCGCCCACGCTCATATCCACGTCGATCAGGGTGGAGACGGTGGCCCAGTTCTCCCCCAGCTCCGTGACCTGGCCCACCACCGCGCCATACTCGGTGATGACGGGGGCGCCCAGCTCAATGCCGCTGCTGGCGCCTTTACTGATGGTAAAGGCAGAGGACCAGTTGGAGGAGGACCAAAGCACCACCTTGCTGCTCTCCAGCACATAGTCGGTGTGCTGCTCCCGCAGCTCCAGCAGCTTGCGCAGCCGGGTGTTCTCCTCCGAAGCCGCCATACCGTCGCGGGCAGACTCCTGGGCCTCGGCCAGCTGGGCCCGGAGGGATTCGTTCTCGGCAATCAGTGAGTCATACTCAAAGATATAGCCATAGAGGCCGTCCAGTGCGTTGACCGTGGAGCTGAGCACCCGCTTCAGCGGCGCTTCAATAATGCCGGTCACATTCTGCAAAAAGCTGATCTGCCCGCCCCGGGCAGCGGCACCCACGCCGATCAGCAGCACCACGGCGATGACGATGATGCCCACCTTGATGCCGTTTTTTCTGAGATATTCTTTCAAAGAAGTCCAACTCCCTGCTCTTTCAGCATTTCACCAAGTCTGCACAGGGGCAGACCCATCACGTTAAAAAAGTCCCCTTCGATGCCCCGGACGAAAAGGGCGGCCTTGCCCTGGGCGCCGTAGGCCCCGGCCTTGTCCATGGGCTCGCCGGTATCCACATAGCGCTGGATCTCCTCCTCGCTGAGGGGGCGGAAGCTGACCCGGCTCATCTCATATTCCAGCAGTTCCCTGCCCGCATGGATCACCGACACCCCGGTGTAGACCTGATGGGTCCTGCCGGAGAGGCTGCGGAGCATCTCCACCGCCTGCTGCCGGGAATGGGGCTTGCCATAGACTCTTCCCTCGTGCCAGACGATGGTGTCCGCCGCGATGATCACATCTTCCGGTCCGCAGAGGGCAGCCACTTCCCTGCCCTTGGCGGAGGCCAGGCACTTCACCAGTTCCCCCGGTTCCAGCCCCTCCGGGGCTTTTTCCTCCCCTTTGGCGGGGATGATCTTCATATTTTTGACTCCAAGCATCTCCAAAAGTTCCTTGCGGCGGGGAGAGCCGGAGGCTAAAATCATATTCATTGCGCTTTTCCTCGTTGTTATTTCGCTTTTTCAGTCCACGCCCCGGTAATAGAGGCCCCGGGTCAGCACATTGGGCTTGTAATCGCTGAGACCCATGTGGCCTCGCACCACTTCCACGCACTCCCGGGCGCTCTCGGTGGTGAACACCATCCGCAGCCCCCACAGGCCGGCGGAGAACAGATCCTCCTTCTTGTCGGCCAGGTAAAGCTTATGGGCGTTATACACCACGTTGCGGCAGCCGAATTCCTTCACCACCGGGAATACGGAGCCCATCCGGTCAGACATCTGGGCGGGGGTCTGGCAGTTGCAGCGGCCGGCGCTGTGGCGGATGATGCACTGGTCAGAGACCATCAGCGGCAGACGGCCGTAAATGATCATCTCCGTGTCCAGGGGCTTGGCCAGGTCCTTGATCTGGGCCAGCCGCAGCTCAAAGGAGGCGGTGGCGGAGAGAAAGCCCGCCTGGCTCAAAGTCTCCAGGGTGAGGGAGTTGAAGCAGTTCAGACCGAAGTCGCCCCGCAGCTTCATCCCCGCCTGGCGGGCCAGCATGGCGTGGCCCAGGTTGCCCACCAGCGCCTCATTGACCCCCAGGTCAAAGACCTTGGTCAGGGCGTTGTAGACGGCCTGGATCTCGTTATCGGTAATGATCCGGGGCAGCACGGCCACCGGCACGGCGCCATTCTCCATGAAGGGGGCCAGCTTGTCGAAATGGTCCGCCATGACCATCAGGGGAACATAGATGTATTTGGGCTTCAGCGCCGCCAGCTCCGGGCTCAGCTGATCCTCCGTCAGTACCTGGAAAATCATGGCCGGATCGGTGACCACGGCCTTGTTCTGGGGCTTCTGGGGCATGGCCAGTTCCCGCCGCTTGGGCGGCACAGCCCGCTTCTCACTGAGGGCGGACACCAGCTTGCGCCGCAGCTCGTTGATCTCGGCGGCAGGGAGGTACAGCCCCGGCTGGGCCTTGGCCTTGTTCTCCACCACGTTGTAGGGGGTGCCGCCGGTTTTGAACATCTGCTCTGTCAGATAGGCGTCGGTGAGACCCTGGCCCTTGGCCCGCTCCGGCACCGCACCGTAGGCCACGGCCTTGTTGCCGTCGTCGTCAAAGGCGATGCCGCTGATGGGCTGGCCCTTCTCGGCCACGGTGTAAAAATGCACGGGGACACGGCGCAGCTCTCCCTCGGCGTAGGCCCGGCGGGCCAGGGTGAACATCTTCTCCGAATCCTTGTCCTGCTCCTGGCGGGTACCGAACATATCCTGCTTGTCCCCGGTGTAATAGCCCTGGGTGAAGCCCTGGCGGGAGAAGGCCTTTTCCAGGGAAATCATCTCCTCCTGGGTGGGCTGGCGCTGCTCCTTGATGGCCTTGGAATAGATTTTGGTGACGATGGCGGTATACTCCGGCCGCTTCATGCGCCCCTCGATCTTCACGCAGGCCACCCCTGCCTCCTCCAGCTCCTGCAGCCGGTCCACCAGGCAGTTGTCCTTCAGGGACATGGGATAGTCGTCCATCCGGCCGCCCAGACTGTACTGCATCCGGCAGGGCTGGGCGCACATGCCCCGGTTGCCGCTGCGGCGGCCGATGAGGCTGGACATATAGCATTGGCCGGAATGACAGAAGCAGAGGGCCCCGTGGACAAAGACCTCCGTCTCAATGGAGGCGTGCTGGGTGATGAACTTGATCTGCTCAAAGCTCAGCTCCCGGGCCAGTACCGCCCGGGTCAGGCCCATTTCGGCGGCAGCCTCCACCCCGGCCAGATTATGTATGCTCATCTGGGTGCTGGCATGGATGGGCAGATCCGGCAGCGCCTGCCGGATGGCCCGCACCAGGCCCAGGTCCTGCACGATGACGCCGTCCGCCCCGCAGCGGGAGGCCAGCCGGGCAGCGGCCACGGCGGCTTCCATCTCCCGGTCTGCCACCAGGGTGTTCAGAGCCACATAGACCTTGCAGCCCCGGATGCGGCAGTAGCCCATGGCCTTTTCAAAATCTTCCTCACTGAAGTTCTTGGCGCCCCGGCGGGCATTGAAGTCCCCCAGGCCCATATATACGGCGTCCGCCCCGTTCTGCACGGCGGCAATCACTGCCTCCGGCGACCCGGCGGGAGAAAGCAGTTCCAGCATTGTTCGATCTCTCCTAAGCCAAGAGGAACCGGCTCCTTGCCGCCTCTCAGCCATTTTTCGCTTATTCTCGCTATGATACTAGCATAGTATAGCACACATAAGCCTATTGCGACAAGCGGAAATTGATGTTATAATACTTCTGTTTCAATAATTTATAGTATATTCACTATTGCCGACGGATTCGGCCCTGGCCTGAGAGGTATGAAGATGCAGTGCTGCCCCATGGACAATTTCACAGCGGACAAGCTCATCGCCGCCCATGATGGGGACGTGGCCCTGCTCTATATCTACCTGCTGCGCACCGGCAGCGGCGAGCTGGAGGGCGCGGCCCGGGACCTTTGCCGCACCATGGGGGAGGTCTCCGCCGCCTATGAAAAGCTGCAGCGGATGGGTCTGCTCTCCGGCGGCAGCGGCGCCCCGGCGCCAGAGAAAGAGCCGCCCCGCCACCCGGAACCGGCGGAGGAGCTGCCGGAATATGAAACAGAGGACCTGGTGCGCCGCTCCAGGGAGGATGCGGGCTTTGCCGCCGTGGTGCAGGAGGCCCAGAAGGTGCTGGGCCATGTGCTCAGCAGCAGCGATCTGAAACGGCTTTTCGGCATTTACGACTATCTGGCCCTGCCGCCGGAGGTAATCCTCATGCTGCTGAACCACTGCGTCAGCACCTCCAAAAACCGGCGGCCCTCCATGCGCTATATTGAGAAGCAGGCCTATGTCTGGGCCAACCGGGAGATTCTGAGTCTGGAGCAGGCAGAGGAATACATCCGCCAGAGCCGGGAGCGGCAGGAGGACATTGGCCGGGCCAAGGCGGCGCTGAACATTCAGGGCCGGGAGCTGACGGTCACGGAGGGGAAATACCTGGCCTCCTGGCTGGACATGGGCTTCAGGGAGGACTGCCTCGCCATCGCCTATGACCGGACGGTGACCAACACCGGCGCGCTGAAATGGAACTACATGGACAAAATTCTCCTGAGCTGGCACGAGAAGGGCATCCATTCTGCCGCGGAGGTTCAGGAAAAGGATGGCCGCCGCAAGAGCGCCCCGCCGCCGGCACAGGCCGGGGATACGGCCATCGATATGGATAAGCTGAAATCCATCATGAATAATATGTAAGGGGTGGCGGCAATGGCATACGACGGGAAGCTACTGGCCAAGGCCAGGAACCAATTGGATAACATCCGCGCCGCCAACCAGGCGGAGCAGCAGCGCCGCAAGGGCCTGGTCTACGCCCGGCTGCCGGAAGTGGAGCGGATCGACAATACCCTGCGCAGCCAGATGACGGAGCTGGTGCGCCTGACCATCAGCCGCCGGAGCGATCTGGCGGAGCGGATCGGGGCGCTGAAGGAGCGGAACCTGGACCTGCAGATGCGCCGGGCGGAGCTGCTGACGGAAGCCGGTTTCGGCGCGGACTATCTGGACGATATTTATTCCTGCCCCCTGTGCAGGGACACCGGGCTGTACGAGGGCGGGGTCTGCCGCTGCCTGGACCGGCTGTACAATCAGGAGCTGACCAAAGAGCTGGGCACCCTGATGCGCCGGGGGGACGAGCGCTTTGAGAAGTTTGACCTGAGCCTCTACCCGGCGGAGCTGGACCCGGTGAAGCATGTGGTGCCCCGGGAGACCATGGCGCTGGTTTACACCGCCTGCAAGCGCTTTGCGGAGAATTTCTCCCCCGCCTCCCCCAACCTGCTGCTGCAGGGGGGCACCGGCCTGGGCAAGACCTACCTCTCCGCCTGCATTGCCCGGGTGGTGGCGGATAAGGGCTGCTCCGTCTGTTATGAATCCGCGGCGGCAGCGCTGGACTGCTATGAGCGGGCCAAGTTCTCCCGGGATACGGAGGAGGGCGAGGCCGCGGCAGTGCGCACCAAACGGATGCAGGAATGTGACCTGATGATCCTGGACGATCTGGGCACGGAGATGAGCACCCCCATGGCCCAGAGCGCCCTTTACACCCTGATCAACACCCGTTTGGTAAACGGGAAGAAAATGATTATCAGCACCAACCTGAATGACGAGGAATTGCAGCGGCGGTACACGCCCCAGATTTATTCCCGCATCGCCGGGGAGTTCACGGCTCTGCCCTTTGTGGGGAAAGACATCCGCCGTATGCGGAAAGGAGTCTGAACCATGCAGCATGAAATCACCCAAGCCATCCCCCTGCTGGACAGCCAGGGGAACCTGACGGAGCCGGGCTTTGCCAGAAAGCTGCTGCCCGTTTACCGCCGGGCGGATATCAAGGCCTCCAGACTGCGCATCAAGGAATGGGACTATTACCTGATCAACAACGGCCGCTTCGCCCTGGCCCTGACCGTGGACGACAACGGTTACATGGGCCTGGATTCCATCTCCCTGCTGAACTTTGAGGAGGGCTGGGAGCATACCAACAGCCCCATGAGCTTCATGCCCCTGGGCAAGCTGCATATGCCGGAGACCTCCGCCGTGGGGGATGTGTTCCACGCCGGGAAAAATCACTCCATCCGCTACCTCAACAAGGGCGACGGCAAGCGGATTCTCATCGCCCAGATGAAGAACTTCGGCCCCGGCGGCTCCCTCTACGCCAAAGTGGAGCTGTTTGACGAGCCGGAGGACAGCATGGTGATCTGCACCCCCTTTGACAAGCCGGGGCACTTCTACTACAACCAGAAGATCAACTGTATGCGGGCCAGGGGCCAGGTGACCTACGACGGGCGGGACTATGTCTTTGACCCGGCGGAAAGCTTCGCCGTGCTGGACTGGGGCCGGGGCGTCTGGACCTATCACAACACCTGGTACTGGGGCAGCGCCTCCTATCAGGTGGACGGTGTGCCCTTCGGCTGGAACATCGGCTACGGCTTCGGCAACACGGAGGCTGCCAGTGAGAATATGCTGTTCTATAACGGCAAGGCCCATAAGCTGAGCCAGGTGCAGTTCCACATCCCCGGCGGGGAGAAGGACTTCATGTCCCCCTGGACCTTCAGTTCCGACGACGGCCGCTTCGAGATGGACTTTGTCCCGGTGCTGGACCGGGCGGCCTGCACCGACGTGAAGCTCATTAAATCCGACCAGCATCAGGTCTTTGGCCGCTTCACCGGCAAGGCCGTGCTGGACGACGGGCGGGTCATTGAAGTGAAGGACTTCCCCGGCTTCGCGGAAAAAGTAGAAAATAAGTGGTAACCAAAAAAGAAAGAGGCAGCCTTGCCTCTTTCTTTTTTGGTTGAAAATTTTTGTTTTAATGGCAGTTGAAATACATCACCGCAGTGCTGTCGGTAAGCACCACGTCGCACTTGCCGGCGTAGAGATACTCAAAGCACTGGGTGGTGCCGCCGGCCAGACGGGTGATCTGCCCCAGGCGCTTGGAGAGCCGCTCGTCGGTGTTCAGGGCCTCCATGGATTCGGGGGTGGAGCTCATGACCATTTTCCGGCCATTGAGCCGCAGCTTGTTCCACACGGCGGAGCCGTTGCGGGTGGCAATGACGATGTCGTTGTGGATATAGGGGCCGTACTGGGTATACTTCCCCGCCTCCACCTCCGCCGGGTCCAGAGCCACGCCGCCCCAGGCGCAGTCGATGTTGCCGGAGGACAGCTCAATATACACGTTCTCCTTCTCGATCTCCTGGAACTTCAGCTCCCAACCCAGCAGGGCGGCCACAGCCCGGGCCAGCTCCGCGTCCAGACCCCAGAACTCACCGTTGGAGATGTAGGCCAGGGGGAAGGAGTTGATGTCCATGCCTACGGTGAACACACGCTTCTCCGCCGGAGGCAGGGCATCCAGAGCGTCGGCCTGCTTGGCGAACTTGATGGCGTCGGCACTGCCCAGCCATTTCAGGCTCAGCTCATCCACCTTGCCCTGGGCAGCCAGAACACTGATGGCGGCGGTCACATACAGGTAGACCGGGTCGTTGTTGCGGAAAGCCAGGGAGTAGTCCTGCTCCATCAGCACCTGGACTTCATTGACGCCGTATTTGAATCCGCCGCAGGCGCTGAGCCCCAGAACCAGGCACAGCACCAGCAGTATGCATACAAATCGTTTCATTCCAACCTCTTGTGTTTCGCTTTAGTGTTTTGGTGTATAGCCCCCGCGACGGCCGGACTGCCCGCCCCGGCGATCAGGGGCGCGCTGGCTGCGGCGCTCCGGCGCCTTGTAAGGCTCCTCATACCGCTCATAGGCCGGCGCGTCATCCGGCTCCTCATACCGTTCGTAGGCCGGCGCATCCTCCGGCTCCTCATATCGCTCACAGGCCGGCGCATCATCCTCCGGCTCCTCATAACGGGGGACCCTGCGGACAGGGGGCCGCTCCTCATAGGCTTCCTCGTAAGGCTCGTCGTAGGGTGCGTCGTCGTAGGCATCGGAATCATAGCGGCGGCGCTGAACCTGGTACCGGCGGTCTTCCTCCCGCTGGGCCCGGAGACGCCGCAGCTGGAACAGTACCAGCAGCACCAGTACCGCCAGGACCGCCAGGGCCGCGGCGATCTTCACGGCGTAGCTTGCGATCTCTTTCCGTTTCTGGGCGGCAGCATCCTTCTTTGCCTGGGCCTGACGCTGGGCTTCGGCCTCCTGAGCCAGGCGCTGCTGTTCCTCCCGCTGGCGCTGGGCCTCCGCTTCTTCCTCCTGCCGGCGCTGCTCTTCCTCCAGAGCCGCCTGCTCCAGGGCCTGCTTGTGATCCTCCACCTGGGGGTCCAGCTGGAGGCTGTAGTCTGCCAGGATCTTACCGATCTGGGCAATGACCGTCTCATACCGGCTCACATTGCTGGTCATCACCGTGACCACAATGGGGTTGGGGGTGTAGATAATGGCGGTGCAGTGGTTGAACTTCACGCCCCGGCTGTCCTCAAAGCTGCCGTATTTCTGGGCGATCTCATACTGCTCTCCCAGGGTCTGCCGATAATAGCCCTCCGGCTGGGCATTCAGCAGGCACTCCACCACGTTGGGGAAGCGCTCTCTCTGGGTGTACAGGGTGGTCATGACCTGGGTCATGTAGCGGTTGCTGAAATAGCAATACTCCAGGTAGTCCGGGTCGTAATCTTCTTCCTTCAGCTGGGCGTATTTTTTGGCGTCCTCCCGCCATTTGTCGTCGCCGCCCAGATACTTGCGGATGGCATGGGCCCAGTCGTTGTTGGAATAGGTGAGGATGTGCTCCTCAATGTCGGCCACGACGCCGTCATAGACCTGGCTGTCCTGGCTCAGCTCCCCATTATGTACCTTCTCCGCCAGCAGCATCACCAGGGGCACCTTGTACATGCTGGCAGGATAGAACCATTTATCGCCGTTAAAGTACCAGCTGTCCCCGGTGGCGGAGTAGTAATAGCCCACGCTGATCTGCTTGGGGTCAATGCTCTGCTCATCCAGAACCTTCTGAATTTTGGAGGTGAGGACGGTGCCGTCAAGGATGCTGTTGGGGTCTGTGGGGCTGGCCAGGGATGATCCCGCGTCGCTGCCGGGATCGGCACTGTCCCCGGTGGCCCAGGCCAGACTGCCGGGCAGCAGCAGAGCGCACAGCAGCAGGCACGCCAGGAGCCGATAGGTTTTGCGCATATCGCACCATCCTTTTCCTTTCGTTTTTTATCAGAGTTTCTTGTAGTGGGGGATAATATCCTGATAACTTCCGTCCTTCATGAGGAAGCCGCCGGGAATGGTACCCAGTTGGGTGAAGCCCAGCTTGCGGTACAGGTTCAGGGCCGGGGTATTGCTGCTGACCACAGCGTTGAACTGCAAGATCCCGAAGCCCAGCTCTTTGGCCTTGTCCAGACAGTGGCGCACCAGGGCCTCCCCCAGGCCCCGCCCCCTTGCCCGGGAGGCAACGGCATAGCTGGCGTTGCAAATATGGCCGCAGCGGCCCACGTTGTTGGGGTGCAGGATGTAAAGGCCCAGGATTTCCCCGTCCTCCTCGCAGACGCCGGTAAAGCTCTGGGACTGGAAAAAGGCCAGGCCGCTCTCCCGGTCCAGCTTCTCCAGCTGGGGGAAAGCCACGCCGGCTTCCACCACTTCATTCCACACCTGGTTGGCGGCGTCGATATCCGCCGGTACAAAAGCTCTGATGTTCACTGTCGTTCTCCGTTTATACTCTCCGCCGGGCCGCTCTGTACTGAGCGGCCCGGATTCCTGTTACTCGCCGTATTCGCACACGAAGCCCACGGTGCCGGAGTACCACTGGGGGTAGTCGGCAATGGGGTCGTTGCGGTTGTCGTTATAGCCCCAGCCGTTATTGTCCCACAGCATAACGTAGTCCTCGGCCACCTGGTCGTTGATGTCCACATAGGTGGGCTCGCCCTTGGCCCAGACTTCATAGCCAGTGGTACCGTCTTCCCACACCAGCTGACCGTTCACCCGGTGGCAGCCGATCCAGAGCCGGGGCACCCCCTGCTCCTCCGCCAGGGCAATGACGGTGTTGAACTCTTCCTCGTCGTTGATGGTGACCAGCCGGCCGCCCATCTCCTGGCAGCGCTGGGCCGCCTCGGTCCAGCTCACGTCCGCCACCACCAGCTCATAGCCGTGCTCCCGGGGTGCGGGGCTCTCCTCCGGGGCAGCAGAGGCCTCCGGCTTCTCCGGCTTCTCGATGAAGAGGCCGTAGGGGTCGTTGGGATCGGTGGTGGGCTCCGGGGCCATGGTGCTGAGGTAGATATCCGTCGGCGCCGGGGTTGGGGTAGCCTTGCCCCGGATCTGCTGGATATCCTTCAGCATGGCATTAAAGACGATGGCCACCACGATCAGCAGCGCGCACAGCACCAGGATCACCGCCAACGGACGGCGGCGGCGCTTTTTCACATCCTCGGCGATTTTCTTCTCCCGCTCCACATTCCTTGTATACTGCACCGGCGGGGTCTTGACCTCATGGCGCAGGGGACTGATGGGCGCCAGCTCCGGGTTTTTCTCCTCCCGCAGCTTGGGCACGGCAGGACTGCCCTGCTCCTTCAGCTTTTGGGCAATGATCTGGGCCGGGTCCTGGGCCTGGGCCCGGGCAGCGGCCTTGGCGTCGGCAATGGGGGTGGAAGGGGCGTAGACCTTCACGTCCTCGCCGTCGCCGCCGCTTTCCTCCGGGGCCTCGTCCCCCTTTTCAATGATGCCCACCATCATCCGCTCGATCTCGCTGAGATCGTCGTCATTTTTCTTGAAAATGGCCTCGGCAGAAGGCTCGCCGTTGAGGTAGAGATTTTTGATGCAGCTGTCCAAAGCGGCCTGCATCTCCCCCAGACTTTGGAAGCGCTGGGCGCTCTGGAAGCGGAGGGCCTTTTCCATGATCTCCTTCAGGCGGCGACCGGTGCCCTTGGGGGCCGGCAGATCCTCCCCGCCCATGCGGCGCAGCTGCGCATCCTGACACTCCCCCTCATAAGGCAGCTTGCCGCCGGAGAGGGCATAGTACATCAGCATACCCACGGAATACACGTCCGACGCGGCGGAGGGCTGGCCCCGCCAATACAGCTCCGGCGCCAGGAAATCCAGCTCCTGTCCCTGCCAGTCGCTGTCGGCGGCGGGGCCGATGCCGACATTGCCTTCCTCATCCACGCTGATATTTTCCGGGAAAATGCCGCCCCGGTAGCTCTGGCTGCCCACCTGGGCCTCGATGCAGCCGCACAGCTTGGACGCGAACTCACACACGCCCTGCTGGGACATGCCGACGATGCGCTTGCCAAGCACATGGACCGGATCAAACATGGTTTTTGCCATGGGAATGCCTCCTGTTACACTACAAGCTTTTGTTGTTATGGTAACACAGCTTCAAAGTTATGTCAACGAAAAACCGAGGCCGTGCCTCATTTTTCCATCTTATCCGACAGCCTGTCGATATCCCTGGCAAAGCCCTCCAGCACCCGGTTGGGCCGGCCCTCCAGGGTCTTGCTGATATTGAGCAGCCGCTCCGCCGCCGCCAGCAGCCGTTCAAAGGCCTTGCTGACGGTGCGGGCCTTGGGTCCGGCCTTTTTGATGGGTTTCGGCTCGGCGATCCGCTCCCACTGTCCGGAAAGCAAATCAAAGCGGGAGCCGCTGTAGGGGGCGGCAGCCCGGTAGCCCAGCTGGTCATTGAGGCAGGCGACGAAAGCATCGGCAGCCTCCGGGTCGCCGTGGTTGACAAAGACCAGCTCCGGCTTCTGCGCAAAGGCCTGGAGCCAGGCGATCAGCCCGTCCTTATCCGCGTGGCCGCTGACGCCGGGCAGCACATCGATGGCGGCGTTGACCTGGATCTCCTCGTTAAACAGCTTCACTTTTTTCGCCCCGTCCACCAGACTGCGGCCCAGGGTGCCCTCGGACTGATAGCCCACGAACAGGACGCAGCACTCGCTGCGCCACAGGTTGTGCTTCAGGTGGTGGCGGATACGGCCGGCATCGCACATGCCGCTGGCGGAGAGGATGACCTTGGGGGTCTTGTCCTCGTTGATGGCCTTGGACTCCTCCTGGCTGACAGATACCTCCAGACCGGGGAACACGATGGGGTTAATGCCGGAGCGGATCAGCTTCTGCATATTCTCATCCACGAACTGGGTGTCGCACTGGAGAAAGACGGTGGTGGCCTCCACGGCCAGGGGGCTGTCCACATAGACCGGGAAATCCCCGTGGCCGGTGACCAGGCCCCGCTCCTTGATCTCCCGGATGAAGTACAGCATCTCCTGGGTGCGGCCCACGGCAAAGGAGGGGATCACCAGGTTGCCGCCCTTGTCCAGGGTGGCCTGGATGCGGCTGGCCAGGGCGGAGACGTAGTCCACCCGCTCTTTACTGTGGTTCCGGTCGCCATAGGTGGATTCGATCACCAGATACTGGGCGTCCTTCACCGGCTGGGGGTCCCGGAGAATGGGCTGATTCAGATTGCCCAGGTCACCGCTGAAGCAGATCTTCCGGGTCTGGCCGTTTTCCGTCAGCCAGACCTCGATGGCGGCGGAGCCCAGCAGGTGGCCCACATCGGTGAAGCGGACGGTGACGCAGTCGTTCACCTGGACCACCTTGCCGTAGGGACAGGGGATCATATGGCTCATCAGCCCGGCCACGTCCTCCAGGTCGTACAGGGGCTCTACCTCCGGCCCGCCGTTTCGCAGGGACTTGCGGCTTTTCCACTCCGCCTCGGACATCTGGATGTTGGCGCTGTCACGCAGCATGATGTCGCACAGGGAGCAGGTGGCGGCGGTGGCGTAGACCGAGCCCCGGAAGCCCTGCTTATACAGCAGGGGCAGATGGCCGGAATGGTCGATATGGGCGTGGGTCAGCAGGGCGAAATCCAGCTCCCCGGCAGGGACGGGCAGGCTCTCGTTTTCAAACAGGTCCCTCCCCTGTTCCATGCCGCAGTCCACAATGCCCTTCTTGTCCCCCACCTGGATATAGGTGCAGCTGCCGGTGACCTCATGGGCGGCTCCGAGAAATGTGATCTTCATGGCGTTTCCTCCTGTTTGTGTTGTTCGGTTCTTTATGCTTCTATATTACACCAGCCGTTCCCTCGCCGCAAGAAGCGTCACAAAACTTTCACAAACAAAAACAGCCCCCGCTCCGCCGGCTTGGCGGAAGCGGGGCTGTGAGACGGTCAAAAAACATACCACTGGGAAGGAGAACGCTATCTCAAGCCTTCCCCTGGAGGGGAAGGTGCCCAGTGCGCA
>CAMCCC010000018.1 GCA_945873205.1 uncultured bacterium | reverse complement strand
TCAATCGCTTCCAGATCCCGCTTGAGATAGCTCAGCTGCTTTCCAATGGCTTTGCAGGTCATTTTTGCGGTGTGTTTGCGGCATCTTGTGTACTTCAAGTAGTCTTTCCGGGCGCACTTGCGGTAGGTGCGGGGCTTCTTTCCTTCTGCCGGGTCATGGAGCACGTCCAGGAGCTTCTCGGCGTTCTCTCTGGCCTCGTTGAGCAGGGAAACGTCCTGGGGATACCGGATATTGGAGGGCGCACAGGTGGCGTCCACGATCATAGTGCCGCTGTTTCCACCAGTTCCAGATCCATCATCAGAGTTATCGTCATCCTTGTCTTCGACTTCTTTTGATTGACGAGCTTTTGCATCCCGCAGAATCATTTCGTTGATCTCACCCAGTACCTCCGGCGTCAGCCGCTTGCGGAAGTATACCATCAGCGACGGATCAAAAGGCAGCTTTTCATCATCATAGCCGGGATACCCACAGAAGTACTGCAGGTACGGGTTCTCCTGAATCTGAAGTGCAGTCTCCTCGTCGGAGTAGCCATACTCCGCTTGGATGATGCAGGCGCCCAGCGCAAGGCGCAAAGGCTTGGCCACATTGCCTTTGCGGTTGGTAAACAGCGCGGCGTACCGTTTTTCAATCTCCAGCCAGGTGATCGTCTGGGCTTTCCTGACCCAACGGTTGCTTTCTTTCAGATTCATGCCAACCGGCTGCTTGAAATCCGCCAGACTGATCTGGCCGTTGCTGTAACGATACATGGCTGCCCTCCAAGTGCAAGGTTTTTGCCTGATTTTTGCTGTTTCCCTTGCACTTATTATACCACCTATGGACTTCTATGTCTTGAGATACAAGGCCTTTTCCATTATTCAGTAGACATTAACTACAAGTGCGTGGCAACTTTCAGCTACATTCATAATTATTCGTTGAGCTATTAGGAAAAGGAGCCTCATTATAAAAGGCCCCTTTTCTGATTATATTTCTGCTCTTTTTATTATTGCTCTCTTCGTAACGATACTATTTGGGCAGTTCCTTCTGGCTCTAGAGTCCCCTTGCTTAGATGAAGAAGCTCTTCTATCTCTCCAGGATAAAGACCGACGCCATAATCACCAAACAAATTGAGTAAACCATTTACTGTGAGAATATGCTCACTTAACAGCAAATCAATTGCTCCTTGGAAAATATTCTCTCCTAAAAAATATGGCGTATCATCGGGTTCTTTTTTGCGCCATCCGTTTTTTGATACTTGACGCATCAAATATTGAAATTGGCTATTCGATATATAATGCAGCTGATTTGCCCGATAGATCATCGACTGAATAGAAGACCGCCACTTTTTCTTCATCCAAAGATAATACTGCAAATCAGTAGGATATGCCTGAACGTCTTTCCCAAAGCTTTCTCTTGGAAGCAAAAAGGCGCTCGCAAAAACGTTAGCCTCAAATTCTCTCGTTTTGAACTCTTCCCGACTAAGCAAATCAAGATTGTCGCTCCAAGGATGTATAAGCAGATGAGCGAGTTCATGAGCTAAGTCAAAACGAATTCGTCCCTCAGGCTTACGTCCTTGATCTACGGCTATAAAGCAAATTTGTTCGCCACAAATCCTTGTACGTTGGCTAAATGCGTCGATGCTCTCGGTATCTGTCTCAAAGCCTGTTACAACAATCCCATTCGATTCCAGAAGATATTGAAGGTCTCTAATAGGCTCAAGACCTAATTGCCAATGCTTCCGAACCATCAAAGCTATTTCCTCAAGTTCGGCATACATTTTCTCGCAATCGCTGTCATCATAAACATTATATCCGCCAGAATAATTAACTGCAGGCAAATTGAGCAACGGAAAATCTATATACTGCTCTAATGCTTCGTAAATCTTAGCAACATATTCTAACTTTATGCTCTCCTTGCTGCGCGCTAGTTTTGTAGAGGATGCGAGGGAGCGGAAGTACGTTGTGGGAGTTTCCGTTTTGTATGTGTCCTCGCTAAGAAAAAAATCATACGGCACATTCAGTGCTGATGCCAACCTAAATCCACGTTCATGCTCTGGTCGCGTTTCACCACTTTCGTATTGGGAAATAGACTGTTTAGAAATACCCGTCTGCTCAGCGAGGGCTGTTAGGGTCAGCCCCCGCAGTTGACGAGCACTTTTTAATCGTTCCCCTTGGAATCTCTTTCCACTCATTACAGTAGTCTCCCTCACACTTTCGTATTAACTCTCTTTGGCTTGATCTTGCTCCTTGACTTTCGGAAGCGTCTGCTTCAACTTAGAAAGATTTCGGGTTGCCTCGTTGTGCTCAGCTGTGCTATAATCTTCAGGCACATCATCAATAGTAAGCTTGGAAAAGTCAGGCTTACGGTACTCGCCTAGATCCATCTCATTTACGGTGTTGAAATTGGGATCAAGAAGAACCAGGCTGGTGCTGGTCACTTCATCATGTGCCGCTTCATAACAAATCACGCAATGCTTGTAACCCTCGTTAGGATCAATTGCGCCATAGAAAATGCAATCATAATCCTGCTCATAAACCTCTTGATCAAATTGGCTCATATCAAACATTGTGGTTTGCTCATACCGGCCATGCAGATCTCCATTTTCCTTCATTAGAACGGTCTGCAAAAAGTGAGGTGTTCTTCGCAGCTTCCGGGGTATCTGACTGAGATTCGCTCTTGTGGCAATGCTGTAAGAAATCTTGTTCTCTCGATCAACAATCATTCTGCCGCGCCATCCATATCGAGTGAACGGATGCAATATTCCGCCGGCATTCACAGTGAACTGGCGGAGATTTTGGTTGATCCAATCGCCGCGAAGTCCTCCAATTCGATTGTTCGTTTCAAGGTTGTTTTCCCGCAACTCATTTGGGACATCCTCAGAAACGGCCTTTTCAATGGCTCTGAGCGCGCTAATCACGATGTCCATGTTGATCTCGATGTCTCCGAAGGTTCCAGCGTTAAATTTCATGGCGTATACTCCTCTTGGCATTAATCGATGGCTCTATTTTACACAAAAACACAATTTTGTCAAGAGGAAGCGCGTGTTATTAATGATTTGTCCAAATTAACTCCTGCGTTTTCACTTTCGTGTCCATCTTACTCGCTGATTAAAATCCGTTTCACCGTGAAACGCAAAAGCCGCTCTAAACACGAATGTGTGATTAGGGCGGCTTTTGGGAATGACAATCCAGGGTTCCTTGTTGTAGCAAGCAACCCTGGATTGCAGTATGAAATTGTGGTCGGATATGTTGAACTTCTCCATACTCGGTTAAGTGGGGGAGAAGGGAAGCGGTCGCTGCCATCTATATGAAGTGAAAGGCGAACCTGCAAACAGGCTTTTCTAACACATTTCTAACACTTTCAAAAAACGAATAAAATTGGAGTTTGTCTTGATTTGTCGCACGGTGTGGAACTGCCTGAAATACCAAGGATTTTTCGGGATGGGGTAAAACGCATTAGGCCCGGTAACAGGGGGCTAATACCGCGTTTGGGGATTCAGGTTCTAGTGCTCACTCCGGGCGTGCGGGTTCAAGTCCCGCCTCGCGCACCATGTTGTGGATCCGAAAAAGATATCCACCCAAAAAACCCCGAAACTTCAACGGTTTCGGGGTTTTTTGCTGCCCTTTTTTTGATGTGGAACCGAGAGATGTTTTTCCTGCCAGGGAGGACTTGAACCCGCACGCTTCCGATTGAGGGCGATTTTTGCGAGAATTTTTCGCAGAAATCGCCCTTTTTTCACGCCCAAATTGTGAACTTTTTGTAAATAAACAAGAAAAACGCAAAAAATGTTCCCCGCCTCTCCCAATTGGGCGGAAAGCAAGGGGCGAGAGAAAAAGTTTTTTTGAAAAGGAGTGAAAAAATGAGAAAAGAAGAGAACAAGCCTGCAGAGCTGGAAAGAAAAATCACGATGGGAAGTCTGTTCGATGGCATCGGCGGGTTTCCGTTGGCGGCAGTTCGGAATGGCATTGAGCCGGTCTGGGCCAGTGAGATAGAAGCCTTCCCGATTGCCGTAACCAAACTGCGGTTTCCCCAGATGCAGCACGTTGGAGATATCACCAAGCTGGACAGAGCGAAGCTGACACCGGTAGACATTGTTTCGTTGCTGGAATCTCAGGGAGAAACGGTCAAACGTTCAGGCAAGGAATATGAATGGCGGGATGGCTCTGCCAAAGTTACACTACGAGGGAACCTTTGGTTTCACCAGTATGATCGGGAAGGAGGAGATGCGATCGATTTCATGAAACGGTTTTACAACATGGAGTATTCCGATGCAGTTCTTTATCTTACTGGCGGCAGCATGGAAAAACTCTGCAAGCGGCCAGAACAGGAACAGGACTACCCAGAACTGGTGCTTCCTGAACGGAACGATAATATGCGTAGAGTTTTTGCTTATCTGACAAAGCAGCGTGGAATTGACCGTAGTGTGGTGGAAGCCTTTGCGCACCATGGCATGATCTATGAGTCTGCAAAGTATCACAATGTTGTATTCGTAGGCTATGACCGGGAAGGAAGACCACGGCATGCAAATCTCAGAGGAACAGGCCATGAGAGTACGTTCAAGGGGAATGCGCCAAACAGTAATCCGGCATACAGCTTCCATTGGTATGGGAGCAGCTCTGCGCTGTATCTGTTTGAGGCCCCCATTGATTTGATGTCGTATCTTTCTTTGCATCCAGAGGACTGGAGGGAAAACAGCTATGCCGCTGCCTGCTCTGTTTCGGATCGTGTGCTTTTTCAGATGCTGGAAGACAACAGAAATATCTCTCAGGTGTGCATTTGCTTTGACAGCGATGAGCCGGGTCAAAGTGCTGCCAGGAGAATAGACAATAAACTTTTTACCATGGGCATAAAGTCGCAAATCCTCGTTCCCAATCAGAAGGACTGGAACGAGGATTTGTTATGTCTGAAGTCTGAAAGTGAGGCGATGGAACCGTGCCAGAGTATTGGCCTTTAATTATGGCTGGTGTCTTTTTCTTTGCCGTGCTGGGTATCATCACGGCGGCGTCCCAGGTGCAGAATCTGGATGGGATTAAATCCAAGACGGTTGGTGATGGCCAGCACGGTACCGCACGTTGGGCTACAAGGGCGGAGATACGCAACACCTATGTACGTGTGCCATTCACACCGGAAAAGTGGCGCAAACAGGCCGCACAGGGCACAAAGCCCTCCGATACGAAGAACCACGCACTGCCCCAGGGAATCGTGGTTGGCTGCGAAGGAAACACAACCGCACTCATTGATCCGGGAGATGTTCACGTGCTGATGATCGGTGCTGCCGGTGTCGGCAAGACTGCGTTCTGGTTGTACCCCTGCATTGAGTATGCCTGTGCTTCCGGGATGTCTTTCCTCTCCACAGATACCAAGGGCGATGTAATGCGTAACTATGGCAACATCGCGGCAGGCTATGGCTACAATGTTTCGGTGATCGATCTGCGAAACCCAACGCGCTCTCACGGCAACAACCTTCTGCATCTTGTCAATAAGTATATGGATCTTTACAAAGAGCATTCGGATGTGCTGCTCTATAAGGCGAAAGCCGAGAAGTATGCGAAGATCATTGCCAAGACGATTATCCAGTCAGGGACGGATTCCGGCAATATGGGTCAGAATGCGTATTTCTATGATGCTGCGGAAGGTTTGCTGACAGCAACAATCCTTCTGGTTTCTGAATTCTGTGAGCCGGAGAAGAGGCACATCGTTTCTGTATACAAAATCATCCAGGAGTTGCTGGCTCCGGCGAAAGAGAAGGGGAAAAACCAGTTCCAGCAGCTGATGGCCTTGCTTCCCGATGCGCATAAGGCGAAGTGGTTTGCAGGTGCGGCGTTAAACACTTCGGAGCAGGCTATGGCTTCGGTCATGTCTACTGCGCTGTCTCGCCTGAACGCATTTCTGGATTCGGAGTTGGAGCAGCTCCTTTGCTTTGACACGGAGATCGACGCTGAAAAGTTCTGCGCGGAGAAGTCCGCTATTTTCATCATCATGCCGGAAGAGAATCCGAATACTTTTTTTATGATTTCCCTCATTATCCAGCAGCTCTATCGTGAGATCCTGGCAGTGGCTGATGAAAACGGAGGAAAACTCAAAAACCGCTGCGTCTTCTTCTGCGATGAGTTTGGTACTCTGCCGAAAATAGAATCCGCCGAGATGATGTTCTCGGCTGCCCGGTCTCGCCGGCTGCAGATTGTACCCATCGTGCAGAGCTTCGCCCAGCTGGACAAGAATTATGGGAAAGAAGGTGCTGAGATCATCATCGATAATACCCAGGTAACGATCTTCGGTGGGTTTGCGCCGAACAGCTCCACCGCAGACACACTATCCGAAGCTCTGGGGAACCGGACAGTGTTGTCCGGGGCAGTTTCCAAAGGGAAAGGGAATGCAACGCAGTCACTGCAAATGATGGAGCGCCCGCTGATGACTCCGGATGAGCTGAAGAGTCTGCCAAAGGGGGATTTCATTGTCATGAAAACGGGCACCCATCCAATGCGTGTTCATCTCAAGCTCTTTTTCAAGTGGGGGATTACCTTTGACGAGGACAAGCCCTATACCGTTCCGGAGCGAGGGAATCGCGTGGTCCAATACGCGGAGAAGAAGGAATTGCTGAACGCCATCATTTGTAAATATAAACTGGATCTACTCAAGGAAAGTGTGGATGAATGTATGGCCAGCCACGATAGGACTGAAGGAATCAAGACTACTGGGAACGGAAACCAGAGCCATGGGCGTGAGATGCATCAAGCAAACGAAGAGAAGGGAAAAGGCGTACGCCCGACTGGCAGCAAAGTTGTGCGCACGACTGCTCCGGCAAACCGGGTTGCGAAACAGGAGGGATTGGGAAATGCGTAGATTTGCATTCCTATACGGTTCAGACCTTCCGCACCGAGCGATCTCTGTTTATATCTACCTGAGCGACAGAGCGAACAAGGACGGTGTTTGCTGGCCAGCAATTCCCACGATTGCAAAGGATCTTAACCTGTCCCAGTCAACAGTAAGACGGGCTCTGAGTGATCTACGAAAAGCTGGCCTGCTTGAAACAGAGCAGCGTTACAGGAAGTCCGGAGGAAAGAGCAGCTTGCTCTACACGCTGAGAGAGCAGTCATCATAATTGCAATTAAAAATACCATCCACCAAAGGGCGTTCTATACCCCTTTGGTGGATGGTGGTACCTGTCACAGCGGAGGGAGCAGTAGAACCTCCCAACGGAAAAGATGTTACAGCAGAAAGAAAATAAAAGCGGCAGGGTAAAGAACCAGCTCACGCTTTGCGAATTGAGACGGATTCTTTTGAGCGATCATATTTGGAACTAGAAATATCACTGAGCAACCGATGAAATATATTCCTTCGGTGTCGGTGTACAAGCGTCCGGATCACGCCAGTCGGATATAAGGCCATTTCCGGTTCCCCTCGTAACAGCACCGTTTTTTAAGTCATAACGCATCCAGTCGAACTCCAGAACGCCTTCCTCGGTTGCATTGTTTGTCATCAGAACGACTGTGCGAACGTTTGAATACTTCAGGCAGTCTGCTGTAAGGTACGTGAGTTTTGCCATTTTGAATTCCTCCGCGTTCTGTTTTTGTTTTTCCTGATGGTCTTAGTATACATGACTGGAATCAAGAAAGATAGGTCGAACCACTTTGCAATCGCTTTTTAGCATACACGGGTATGTCCTGCACGTATGGTCTGTGTTTCCGTGGTGCTCAGACAGTTCATTTGGCAAGTCCCTTCTTGTAGGAGTCGTTTCTTATCCTCAGCGTATCCATATTCATTGAGATCAGTTTTTCCTGAGCGGCGATTGAGTCCACCAGATCAGTAAATTCTTTTTCACTGGCTTCAAAAGCCTTAATACTGGCTTCCAGCCCCTTGATCCCCTTCGAAAGTCCATCGCATTTCTCAATGCATTCTCTCATTTCTTCTTCAATTTCTTCATTCCTTTTCAAAAATGAATTCATGTCGGAAGCAGTCTTTTCTCTGTGCGCATCAAGCTCGTTTATCGTGTTCCGGAGTATCTCCTCTTCTTTCTGTATGCGCGCTGAGATTTCTTTTTTCTGAGAAAACGCAAATACAGACAAATGAGCAAGTTGATCTTTATAAACTTCTATTACATTTCGAGTGCATTCGATTTGTTTTATTATCCTTTTCTCCGTCAAACCCGCATTTGAGATGAAGCTTTCCCGGTCAGCAGTAACTTCTTCTTTTTTCTTCTTAAGAGACTCAAGTCTCTCCATTTCTTCCTCGTAGTTTTGCTCTGTTTGGGTCAGCATTCTTCTTTCCCCGAATAAAAATGCATTGTTTTCTGCTGAGTAACGCGTTTTTCTTCCATAACTGCCTTATTTTCATTCAGCTTTTTCTTTAAGGTCGGGTTGTTCGACAAAAATGCATTAGGTCCAAATGCATTTTTCGAGTAGTTTGAAAGAGAAACTGGTAGTTCAACTGCCCCAGCGAATCCAGAGAACGCATTTTCCCCGATGCTTTCAATACCTTCCAGGAGGATGAGTTCTTCAATCACGAAGCCATCGAACGCCTGATCGCCGATATGTTTAACACTTCCCGGAATTGTAAGCGTCTTGAGATAGCCCTTCTTTTCCGTGGTTTGAAACGCACGGGCACCGATATATGAAAGTTTATCCCCGAATACTATCTCGCTTATTGCCGGACAATTACGAAATGCACTCTCCTCAATTCTTTCCAAAGACTTTGAAAGTGTAATTGTTTTCAGTGTTTCGCAATTTTCGTGTCTGTTCTGTTAGCGTGCATGCCGGGGAAAGAATCAACAAGTGTGTTGTTCTCGCAAGAGCCTGATTCTTATAAGAATCAGGCTTTCTTGATGGAAGCTTTCCCCAGCTAATGGGAAAGCTGAAGGCGCCACACATGGTCCGTGCGGTACTTCCCGTCCTGATAAGCCATGGCTCCGGACTCGAACAAAACCAGGATGCTGCCATCGCTGCCCAGAGTCAGTGCCTCCGTCATGGGCATGGCGGTGATGCTCTCCCGCAGTGTGCTGCTGTCAAGCAGGTAAGCCGGGACCTCCTGGCTGCCTACCGGGACGGCCAAATCCGGCAAATCCAGGTTCAAGTCATAGCGCAGCAGGGTGGAGTTGTTCTTTCGCCCGTAGGACTGGCTCAGCAGCACCGTGCCGTCGTCACAGAAAACCATGCCCTGGATTCTATCCGGGGCCACCAGCACATAATCCGGGACGGGAAAGCCCTCCGGCCCGGCGGAAAGGGTCTGTCCGTCCTCCAGCTCATAACCCAGGATATAGCAGCCGTAGTCGCCGTCTGCTGTTTCGGTGGTAAAATTCATGCCGGTGGACAGGCCATAGTTCGCAGAAGGATGGTGGAAGTTTCCCACCCACAGAATGCCCTGAGAGCAGTTGAGAAAAGAGGGAGATACCGGCAGCGCCACCGTTTCCTCAATCGTTATCCCATGGCTGCCTGTGGCAGGAAGGCTGTCCAAGGGGATGACGGCGATGCTGTAGCTTCCGTCCTGATCCAGTCTGGCGGAGACGTAAAGCTTTTCCCCGACCGCAGCAAGCCCGCCCACATGGCTGGAAAAGGGGCTGCCATCTCCATTGTAAAGGCGGTATTCGGCCACAAAGTCCCCGTTCCCGGCGTCAAGGGCCATGATCACAGAGGGGACAGCTTCCGCCTTGTAGTAGGCGGAGATGTATATCCGTCCGGTGCTCCCGCAATGGCTCATACCCTGGGGGATAGCGGCCTGATTCAGACCGGGAATCAGGTATTTTTTCTCAGCCTGGGAGAGAAAGACGGCAAAATCATCCTTGCCCGCATACTTCTCGCTGGAGACAGACGGGGTCTGGGTAAGGGTGAGTTCGTTTCCCGCAGCATTTTCGCCAGGCTCAGCCCCCAGGACGGGGGGCACCGCCGCGCTGCCGCAGCCGCACAGCAGGCAGAGACACAGTGCCGCCGCGGCCAGAAGCTGTTTTTTCGTGGTTTTCATCCTCGTTTGCGGCCCTCAGATCCCCAGCTCCTGCCGGGTAAAGGCACGGGTGTGCGCCTCCGTCTCATCCGGGGCGAACACGGAGAAGTACACGTAAGGTGCACTGGCGGGAATATCAAACGCGGCGGAGGTCACCCTCTCGCCTGCGTGGCCGCAGATGTTCTGGGCCCGCTTGGGGCTTAAATGCATGGTGACGCGCCGGGCTTCGGAGCAGTTCAGAACCACATGGCTGCCCTCAAAGCGCAGCTCCCGGATGGTCGGGCCGGTGCTGGCATAAAAATCTCCTTTTTCCAACGCGTGGATGATGGCGGGATAGCTCAGCTCCGGGGCCATGATCATGGTCCAGGCACCGAAGGAGTCACAGAGCGGGTCGCCGAAGGGCCGCTTGTTGTGGTTGTCATCCGCGCCGTGCACATAGGGGAATTTGCCGTGGCGCAGCAGCCGGTCATACAGGCCCAGGTTCGACTCATGCCCATTGATCACCATGGAGCCGGTGTTGAAAAGCTCCAGGCTGAAAAAGCCATCATAATGCAGGATTTCCTCCGGCTCCTCCATGGACCAGTTGGGGTGGTTGTAGGTGACCAGATAACCGGCCTGCACGGCCTCACGGATGAAGCGCTGGATATACTCCCTGTCATACTGCCGGGGCCCAATGTTGCCGACCTGGGCCCTGGATTCGGCCAACTCATGGGGCATATATTTGCAGAAGTCGGGATCATAGGCCACAAAACAGGTGTTGTGCGGCTCCCTGGCCAGCAGGTTGAGGTGAATCTCCGGCCCATAGGGATCCAGCTGACAGCTGGCAGAGGGGCGGATATAGGCCTCATATCCGGTGAGCATCAGAAAATCCGGCGTACTGAGCTGGCTGTGGTCATAAGGCGCTTCATGATCCGTGATGGCGAGGATGGAATAACCCTGGGCCTTATAGGCCTCAGCCATAGCCTCCGGCGTCAGACAGCCGTCGGAGAGCTTGGAGTGACTGTGGAGATTTGCCTTGAACTGGGGCAAATCGGGAGAAATGATTTGCATAGAACAGATTCCTTTCTGATAGTAAGGTCTGGTTGAAAAAGCTTCCGGTTTCTGTTACAATGAAACTCAAGCATTTGCGGGAGGTGTGGACGTGCGAGAGCAGCGACTGTTGGATATATTGGGTACGGTAAGGGAAAAAGGATACACAACGACCCAGGAGCTTGCGGAAAAATTTGATGTCAGCGTCTCTACCATTCGGCGCGACCTGGCCGAATTGAACCAGCGCGGCATGGTAGCCATGAGCAAAAACGGGGTAGTCCCCGTTTCTGAGACAATTGTGGACACGCCGGTCAACTTCCGTTCCACCGTGAATGCCCACGCCAAAGCAGCCATCGCCCGCAATGCGCTCCAGCTTGTGCGCAGCGGCAGTACGGTGTTTCTGGATTCCTCCTCCACCGTGCTGCAAATGGCCAACGGGCTGCGGAGCATGCGGGATATTGTTGTGGTTACCAACAGTCTGCCGGTGGCCAGGCGTTTTCAAGGCGGCCCTGTGCAGGTTCGTCTGATCGGCGGAGAGATGTCCCCGGCCTCCCGGGGCTTCTTCGGGCCGGCAGCGGAGCAGGCCCTGCGCCGCTTCAATTTTGATATGGCCTTTTTCTCCCCCGTGGCAGTAACGCCCCAGGGCTTTGCCGCCGAAACCATAGAGAGTGCGGCTTCTCTGCGCAGAGCAGCGATAGAACAGACGCAAAGTGCAGTGCTGCTGTTTGACAGCACAAAGATCGGGCTGACCCGGCCATACAACATCGCCCATATCGACGTATTTCAATACCTGATTACCGATGACGGTAAGCATACGCTGGCTTCTAGAGCCATCGTCCGCCGGGTGCAGTTATAGGCACAGCAGGAAAGGGGAAGCGATGTCAGAAGAACGTCTTCAAAAAATGCTGCGGCTGATCGAGAGCAAGCGCAGCATCTCTGTAAGAGAACTGGAGGCCCAGATCTATGCAAGCTCGGCCACCATACGCCGGGATCTGGCTGAGTTGGCCCGCCGTGGGCTGATCGTGAGAAGCCACGGCAAGGCAATGGCAGTCACCCGCATGGCGCCTGCCGTGGCCTGCGGCAGCCCGGAGCTGCCCGGCGACCCAATTGGCAACGCCGCCGCGGCCCTGATCAAGCCCCACAGTGTTGTTTTTATCGGTGCGGGCCAATGCAGCCTGTCCCTGGCCAGGGCGGCCAGCCAGATCCAGGATCTCACCGTGGTGACGGACAGCATTGCCGCTGCCGACATTCTGTGCGGCCATGCCGCCCATCTCTATTGCACTGGCGGTCAGCTTGCAACGGGGCGGGACAGTCTCTCCGGCAGCCAGGCAGCGGAGCTGGCAGGACTATTCTACTATAGTCTGGCCTTTTTCAGCTGCGATTCCCTGACGGAGAGCGGGAGTATTGCCTTCCATGAGCTGGAGCGAATGCCTGTCATCCGCACGGCGGCACGGCAAGCGGAAAAGCGGGTGTTACTGTTTTCCGGCGAGCAGATCCATGCCGAGTCGGGCAACGGGCTGCTGCGGCTGAAGGACATGGACTATATTGTCACTGATGTTCCCGGGCATTTCGGCTCCGCCTTTCACGGCGCAGTAATCGGCGCTGGCGGCTGATTGAACAGAGACACAGAAGGCGCACCGCCTGACGGCGGTGCGCCTTTGTTTCCGGTTTCCGGATTTGCCGGTTTACTTCATTGCTGCCTTGGAATAGCCGGTCATCATGTATTTCTGGAAGATCAGGAACAGGATGATCAGCGGGAGCACGGCCAGCACAGCGCCTGCCATGATCTCATGGTAGTTGGACACTGCCTGTCCGGCGAAGGTGTTTTTCAGCTGGGCAAGACCCACGGTCAGCACCCGGCGCACCTCGTTCTTGGCGATGATTTTGGGCCAGAAGTAGGCGTTCCAGCCGTTGGAGAAGGTCACCAGTGTGACGGTGAAAATGGTGGCCTTGCTCATGGGGACAAGAACATTCCAGATGATGCCGAAGCGGCCCAGTCCGTCGATCCGTCCGGCGTCGATATAGCTCTGGTCAATGGCCAGGAAGGAGTTTCGCATCATGAAGATGTAGTAGGCGGAAACAGCCTCCGGCAGGATCAGGCCCAGGAAGGTATCTGCCAGGCCCCAGTTGGCGCACATGATATAGATGGGGATAAAGGTCACCTGGAGGGGGATCATCAGTGCGCCCAGCACCAGGTAGAACATCACGTTGCGGCCCCTGAAGTTGCCGCAGGCGAAGCCGTAGGCAGCCAGGGTGCCGGTGCCAACCTGAAGGATCAGGATACCGGCAGTCATAACAATGGTGTTCCAGTAGTACTTCAGGAAGTTTGCGCGGGTCAGAACGTTAAAATAGTTCTCCGGATGGAAGCTGTGGGGGAACAGCGTGGGGATAACCCGCTGCACCTCCTCTGCGGACTTCACGGAGGTAGCCAGCATCCAGTACAGAGGGAAGACCATAATGATGGTGATGATGACGGCAACCACAGTCTGGAGATGGTATCCGGCGCTGTGATGCTTTTTGCGGATAGCAGTTTCAGGATTCATTGTTCTTCCCCCTTTCTTATGCGTCATAGTTGACCGCGTTATTGGAGTACTTCATGGTAGCCACGGTGATGCACAGCAGGATCACGAAGAACATAACGGCGGAAGTGGCGGCGCGGTCCATTCTGAAGTCTACCATAGCGTAACGGTAGATCAGATAGACGAACACCTCGGTGGAGCGGGCAGGGCCGCCCTGGGTCAGGATATCCACAGACTGGAACACCTTCATGGAACTGAGGAAGGTGGTCACCAGCAGGAACAGTGTGGTGGGAGACAGCAGGGGCAGGGTGATCTTGAAGAACTGCTGCCGGCTGTTGGCGCCGTCCAGGGATGCCGCCTCATAATACTGGGGCGAAATGCCCATCATTGCCGACAGATAGATCATCATGCCGTAGCCGAACACACGCCAGCATGTGGTCATCAGCACAGACAGCAGGGCGGTGGATTCCTGGTTCAGCCAGTCCACCGGCTGCAATCCGATCAGCTTGAGCAGATAGTTAAGCACGCCGTAGTCGGTATTGAGGATCCAGAGGAACACCACAGCGCAGGAGGACATGGCCACGTACTTGGGCACAAACAGGATGGCGCGCATAGCGCTGAAGGAGCGGGTCATGCGCTTGAAGATCAGGGCGAAGATCATGCCGCCCACCATGGTAGCAAAGATTTCGCCCAAGGAGTACAGGAAGGTCACCTTCAGGGAGTTCCAGAGATATTTGGCGCCGGAGCCCACGAAGAGCCACTTCCAGTTTTTCAGTCCGACAAAATTCCATTCGGGCTTAAGCAGGTTCCAGTCGGTAAAGCTGATCTGAAACAGCTTTGCCACCGGATAGTAAGTAAAAACCGCCAGCAGGGCCAGGGCAGGCAGAACAAAGAGGAAGTCGATGAACTTGGACTTCTGCCTTTGGGTGAGCAAAGGCTTCTTCTGCTTTGCCGGAGCCTCGGCCACAGCAGCTTTTGCGGTGACATCGGTCATAGTAAAATCCTTTCTCTCCGATATGTGGGACTACCCCAAGCCCTGCCCTTAGGCAAGGCTTGAGGTTTGTTCGTGCTTATTCAGAGATTGCTCTCTTCTCCTGCTGGCAGGAAATCAGGCGTGATCCTCCAGGATCTCGTTGATCTCAACGACCATGTCTTTGGTCTCATCCTCAACAACACCGTTCTGGTTGATCATCACGTCCATGTAGTTCTTCCAGGTGGTGGCCAGCTCGCTCCAGGCAGCGTTCTGGATGCGGGGGTTAATCAGGTTCAGATTATCGAAGATGCACTGGAAAGCGGGCTTTTCCTCCAGGAAGGCCACGCCTTCGTCGGTGGTAAGCACGGAGTTACGGGTGGGCAGGTAGCCGGTGCCTTCAGCCCACTTCATGTTGACTTCCTTGCCGCAGAGGTACTGCAGGAAGAGCCATGCAGCGTTCTTGGTAGCCTGATCATTGCCAGCGGGGATGCCCAGCACGCAGCCGCCCACCTCGGAGAACATGTTGCCGGTGGAGGCAGCAGGGTACCATGCCATGCCGACCTCAAAGTCGCACTTGCTGACATAGTTGTTGTACAGGGAGGAGGTGTGCATGACGGAGAAGGTCTCTCCGTCGTAGAACTTCTGACGCATGGTAGCGGAAGCGTCGGTGCCGGTGGCCAGGTAGGCCAGGCCGTCATTGCACCAGCCCTTGATCATGTTGGTCACGCCCACTGCGGTATCGCTGTCCAGATCGCAGGTGTTTTCATCGGTGATGATCTTCACGCCCTCGTTCAGGTACAGGGTCTCGAAGTACCACTGGTCCCAGCCGGGAACCACAGTGCCGTAGCCGTTGCAGGCGGCAGCGCCGGCTTCCAGGAAGGCGGGGAAGTCCTCAATCTTGGTGGGGACGGTGATATTGTTCTCGTCAGCCATGGTCTTGTTATAATAGATGACCTGGGTGGAGTGCAGGAAGGGCAGAGCAACCTGCTTGCCCTCAAACTGAGAGCTGGTGAGCAGACCGGTGGAGAAGTCGTCCACATCGTAACCGGTAGCTGCGATATAGGGGTCCAGATTCTCGAACACACCGCCAGCGCCATAGGATGCAACATAGTCGGTGTTGGCAACGCAGACTGCGGGCAGGCCGGTGCCGGCCGCGTGGGCAGCTACCAGGGCCTCGTTCACGTCTTTATAAGCGCCGATGTACTGGGCCTCGACAGTAACCAGATCCTGAGAGGCATTGAAGCCGCTGACGACCTCATTGACCAGATCGGAGTACTGATCCTCCAGTGCATGCCACCAGATGATGGTGATGGGCTCGGTGACTTCATACATGGATGCGGGTGCTGCTTCAACCGGCGCCTCGGCGGGGGCTGCAGGTTCAGCCGGTGCCGCGGTGCTTCCGGTGGAGCCGCTGCATGCGCACAGAGAGAAAACCATGCACAGCGCGAGAGCAAGTGCCAAAACTTTTTTCATTTGTCGTTCCTCCATTTTGTTCGTGATGGGTTGTTGCTTTACAGCAGCGAGGCTGTCTTGTTGGTTAAAGTATACCATTTCATAGCACCATTTACAAGCGTTCGCATAAATATTACGCAAATTTGCACAAAAATTGATTTTGATTTGAAAGTCGCTCAAAATTCTGTAGGAAAGGGAAAAAAAGCATGAGATAATTTGCTCATTTTCACCAAAAGTTTGAAATTTTGAACCTTACGGAGCGGCAATGATTGCAATGGGAAGGCCGCAATGCTATACTGCAAGATACGATAAAGTCGCTTTTTGCAATAAAAAGGAGTGCGTGTGATGAATACAATTAAAATTGATAAGGGTCAAGTGAAGATGATTGCTCACCGGGGGCTGAGCGGACTGGAGAAGGAGAACACCTGTGCGGCCTTTGTGGCAGCTGGCAACCGGGAGAGTTATTACGGCATCGAGACGGATGTGCACCGCACCGCCGATGGGCAGTTTGTCATTTTTCATGACGATAATACGGCCCGCGTAGGGGTGGACAGCCTCATCATTGAAAACAGCAGCTTTGAAACCCTGCGTAAGCTTCAGCTCACCGATATTGACGGGAAGCGGGGCCGCATCGACCTTCTCATTCCCACCCTGGAAGAATACATCGGGATCTGCAAAAAGTATGAGAAGCACTGTGTCCTTGAGCTGAAAAACCAGTTCAAAGCCAGCGATATCTATAGGATGGTTGCTGCCATTGACAAGCTGGGCTATCTGGAGCATGTGACCTTCATTTCCTTCCAGCTGAAGAACCTGGTGTATCTGCGCCGGCGCTATCCGGAGCAGTCTGCCCAGTACCTGCTGGATCAGTGGGGAGAGGACTCTCTTGACGCGCTGACAAAGTACAATCTGGGCCTGGATATCCGTTATACCAGTCTGACCAAGGAAATCGTGGATCAGGTTCACGCCGCCGGGCTGGAAGTCAATTGCTGGACCGTCAACGCCAAGGAGGACGGGGAAGCCCTGGTCAAAATGGGTGTTGACTATATCACCACCAATATTCTCGAGTAATTCCCTGACAGGAGAACCCCATGTACCAACTCTTTAACCCCGAGAACAAATTCTGGAATTTCGTTGGCAAAATCACGGATGTGGCCTGCATGAGTATCCTGTGGGCCCTGGTGAGCCTGCCCGTTTTCACCATCGGTGCGGCCACCACAGCGTTTTATGATTTTTCGCTGCACCAGGTGAATGACCGGGAGGGCAAGATTCTGAAAAGCTTTTTCACCTCCTTCAAGGCCCATTTCGGCCGGGGCACTCTCCTCTGGCTCATCCAGCTTGGCGGGCTTGCCTTCTTCGCCCTGGATCTGTGGGCGGCGTGGAACTTCTACCTGACTAAGGGCGGCTCTCTGGGAATCGGTCTGATGGGCTTTTGCGGCTGCGCCGCCCTCATCTTCCTCTCCTGCACCATGTATGTCTATCCGGTGCTGGCTACCTTTGATTTTGGTCTGAAAAAGCTCATCCATGACAGCTTTATCATGGCCATGGGCAATCTGCATGTAACCATCACTTTTTTCGTGATGACGGCCCTGGTCTGCGTGCTGATCTATTATGTAAGCGGTCTGTTTTTCTTCTGGATCGGGCTTTATATCTTTTTCTCCTCCTATTTCATTACCGGCGTTTTCCTGAAATATGTCCGGGACCCGGAGGAAGAGGGAAAGGAGCAGCTTGCGGAATGATCGGAGGCTATGGACTGACCTTCCGGCAGAAGGTAAAATTGTGGCGCGATACGGAGTCAGCCAAGCTGCGCACCATGACTTTTGGTGGGAAAATCGGCTATATCTTCACCTACTATTGGAAATGGCTGCTGCTGACCCTGGTGGTACTGATGTTTTGCGGCTATGTGGGTGACGCTATTGTGCAGGCTCATAAGGAGACTGTGCTGGAGGGCTTTTTTACCAACGATGACTATAACCTCTTCCCTGCCGGAGAGCTGGAGCGGGAGTTTGCCGCCGTGCTGGAGTTGGGAAAGGGGCAGCGCGTTATTTTCGATGACAGCCTGTATATCGGCCTGGACGGTATCGCCAGGGAATACAGCGCCGCCAGCAACGGGAAGATTATCGCCTATATGGCCACTCAGGAGCTGGATTTTGTTGTCACTACGGAGACGGTGTATGCATATTATGCGGAGGATGTGCCCATGGCGGATCTGGAGACTGTCCTGTCCCCCACACTTTTTGCGGCGCTGGAGGAGTATCTGATTCTGGGTGCAGACCCTGATGGGAAGGCCTGCTTCACCGGTGTGGACATGACCCAAAGCCGCTATGTGGCAGGGCGGGACAAGGCCGACGCCGGGGCAGAACGCTATATCATGTTTGTTCCCTACAACGCCCCCCATATCGAAATGCTGAATACATATCTTGGCTACTGCTTTGAAAACACCTGGCCTGCGGAACCGGACTCTACTGCCGCGCTGCCCAAATAAAACAGCTTAAAAAACCGGCGCGCCCTACAAATGGGCGCGCTGGTTTTTTAAGCTTCACGGCCCGGACCCAGCTTAGCGGCCAGGGCGCTGCAAAACGGGTGGGACATTCAGGACCCCAAAGTCAGGATGCTGCCGCCTCCAGACTATGCATCCACTTTCCCCCGCGAAACACCATGACTGATACTAATTTCCTATAGAAAGTAGACAAGAGGACATTACCATGATAAAATGGACATGGTGATGAAAATGAAGTACAAGTTTAGCGAAGGACAGTATGAAGAGATCAAAAAAGTCCGAAAACAAAATCGAGATAAGCAAACAGACAAGCGCTTGCAGGTTTTAGAGTTGCGCTGCGAGGGAAAAGGATTAGAAGAAATAGCACGAATCACAGGATTTCACCGTTCTCACGTCAGCAACCTCATTCGGAAATATTTCGAGGAAGGGCTAGAGGCAGTATCTGAAAAGCACTATCAGGGAAACCGACGAAACATGAGCATAGAAGAAGAGGCGCGGTTTCTTGAACAGTTCCGGGAAATGGCAGAGCAAGGGCGAGTTCTGGACACCCACGAGATAAAGGTTACATACGAGAAAGAAGTAGGGCACAGCATTGGTTGCGCTCAAGTGTACCGCGTACTTCATCGGCACGGTTGGCGGAAAGTAATGCCGCGGAGCAAACACCCGAAGAGAGCAAGTGAAGAGGTCATTGAGACCTCAAAAAAATTAACAATGAAGTCCAACGGATAAAGTTTTCAACAGGAAAGAATGTGCGTCTCATGTTTCAAGATGAGGCTGGTTTTGGGCGGATTCATAAGCCTAAATACTGCTGGTGTAAGAAAGATATCCGGCCATCTGTGCCATGCCATCATATCCGTGAGTACAGGTATGTATATGGTGCCGTAGAACCGCTTACAGGAGATTCCTTCTTTTTGATCATGCCCTACTGCAATACTGTCTGTATGAACATCTTTCTTGAGGCGCTCTCAAAGCAGTTTCCAGACGACCTTATTCTTCTCTGCTGCGATGGAGCTGCCTGGCATAAAGCAGGCTCACTCCATGTCCCAGAAAATGTCCGTTTGTTCTTTATTCCGCCATATACTCCGGAAATGAACCCAATTGAACAGATCTGGAAAGAAATACGCAAGTTGGGGTTTCGCAACGAGGTCTTTGCCTCTCTTGACAAAGTCGTAGATCGCCTCTGCGATACGATTTCTTCTTTGACCGCTTCTACCATTCACAGTATTACTGCTCGCTCTTGGATATCGTCTTGCTTTAATTGAAAATTAGTATAATATTCTATTCAAGCTTAGTATAATATTCTATTCAAGCGCTGAAGATGCAGTATATAAAGCTCTGGGCGCAGAATAAATCACAAGTGTGGCCTAAATTAGGCCACACTTGTGATTTTATGCTTCTGTTCAATCCAGACATACCTACCGAGTGCAACTTCAATATGCTGTCTCAGAAGTATCAGCTGGAGCAGATTGAACTGGATGATAAAATCAAGATGCTCAAAGAAGCCTTGACAGAGAGCAGACAGACGGTGGATGATGCAAAGAAATGGATTGTGGTGGTCAAACAGTATTCAGAGCCTACGGAACTGACCGCAGAACTGCTGAATAACATGATTGAGAAAATTGTGATCCATGAAGCAATAAAATACGAAAACAGCTTTCGTGAACAGAAAATCCCTTACGGCGTTCTACAAACCACCGTCCGATGTTGTTACCCATTTGATTAGGACTTCTCTCAAAGAAAAGATAGCTTTCTTTTCCTCTGACCTTGATCGTATAGCGGCCTCCCTGGCCACCAGCCCTCATAGCGGCAGACTGCTACCCAAGCTGCAAACTGGAACGCCATATACACCATCATTGCCGGTTTTGTGATGCTGGGCGTTGGCGCCGCATTTAACAAGCTTGGCCCTGCGGTCTTCTCAGCATGCACCTGCATTGCTTTCTCCATCTGTATGGTTCTGCTCATCGTCTATGGATCTACTCCCACCACAACCATCATGATTCTCACGGTGGTGTTTGGCGCTCTTGCATATCCTCTCAGTGCCAGTATTCCCAGCATTGTGGGTCAGTCTGTCTTCGGCCCCAAGGAGTTCAGTGCTATCTCAGCTACACTTATGACCGGCGTTTATCTGGGGCAAGCCTTGTACGCACCTGTTATGAGTATCTTCCTGTCCTCCTCCGCTGGCTTTGAGGGCGGCTGGAAGTTCCTTTGCGGCACCGGTATCGCCACCATGATCCTGCTCCTTCTTAGTATCACTACTTCTCCCATGAAGAAAGCCAGGGTATAATTTTCTGAATTTAAGGCGTGAAAGGCTAACGCATAGAAAAGGGAGCTGTAGCAGAACTTTCCATTTTGCTACAGCTCCCTTTTTCCTTTTTAAAAGTTCTGAAATTTGGGAAAACCGTTTTTCCGAAAATAGATTGTCCGGTGAAGATCGACGCTAAATGGAACAATCGTCTGTGTATACACAGCTTCGGCGCTGCTGATTCACCAAATCCGCTACAAACTTCGTAGCAGGTTGCCGCAGCACCGCGGTTGGGGCATCGCACTGCTGAATCTGCCCCTGATCCAGCACCAGCACTCGGGTGCCCAGCTTCAGGGCCTCGTCGATGTCATGGGTGACAAAGAGAATAGTGATGCCGTTTTCCCGGTGAATTGTCTGAATCTCCTCCTGAAGCTGGCCCCGCGTGATCTCATCCACTGCGCCAAAGGGTTCGTCCATCAGCAGGATTTCCGGCCCGGCCGCCAGGGCGCGGGCAATGCCCACACGCTGGCGCTGGCCGCCGGAGAGGGCGCGGGGATAACGGCTTGCCAGGGCAGGGTCCAGCCCCACCTGGGTCAGCAGGGCGGAAACCTTTTCCCGCCGGTCCTGCCCCTTCCATCCGGCCATGCCGGAGATGGAGGGGACATAGGCGATGTTCTTCTCCACCGTCATGTGGGGGAACAGGCCTATGCTCTGGATGACGTAGCCGATGCGGCGGCGCAGGGCCACCGGGTCTGATTCGGCAACGTCCTTTCCCTGGACCAGGATTCGCCCGCTGTCCGGGGAAATCAACCCGTTGACCAGCTTCAGGGCGGTGGTTTTGCCGCAGCCGGAGCGGCCGATGATGGTCAGAAACTCGCCGGGGAACACATCCAGGGAAAAGTCCCGCAGTACGGCCTGGTCGCCAAAGGACTTGGAAACCTGTTCAAACCGAATAATGGGTTCCATCCCTTATGCCTCCAGCAGCCCCTTTTGCGTCAGGAAGTCCCGGGCCACGTCCAGCTCGTCCAGCCCTTCCACTTCCACCTTGTAGTTGAGAGAAGCCATCTCCTGGTCGGAGAGCAGGCCGTCCATCTGCATGAGGACCTCCTCCAGACCGGGAAATTTTTCCAGCGCGTCCTGCCGCACCACGGTAGAGCAGAAGTAGTTCACCTGCAGGTGCTTGTCATCCGCCAGCGTCACCAGCTTCGTGTCCGGGTTGGCCAGCTGGGCATCGGTGGTGAAGGCGTTGGTCACATCAATGTCGCCGTTGCTCAGGGCCTGATACTTCAAACCGATATCGATGTCCACCACATTACCGAAGTCCAGTCCATAGGTCTGGCAGAGGGCGCCGAAGCCGTCCTGACGCTCAATATAGTCTGGGTTGCCGCCGAAGGTCAGTTCCCCGGCCACCGCCGCCAGATCGCTGGTGTTTTGCAGGCCATATTCCGCTGCCACATCGCCGCGGACGGCAATGGTGTATGTGTTGTTGAAGCCATACATGCCCACCCAGGTCATATTGAACTGCTCCTGATACTCCTGCTTGAGCTGGGCAAACATCTCGCCGTCATCCACGCCCTCGGCCTGGTGGTTCAGCACCAGCACCCAGCCGCTGGAGGTATACTCCGGGTAGAGGTCGAACTCGCCGCTCTTCATGGCGGGATGGATGTTGTTGGTACCGCCGCCAACGCCCTTGGTGATCTCCACGGTGTAGCCGGCCTGCTCAATGAGAAGGCCCAGCATCTCACCGAGAATGTACTGTTCCGTCATGGGCTTCGTGGCGATGCGTACCGGCCCAGAGTCAGATTCTGTTTTTCCTCCAGCGCAGGCAGTGAGGGCCAGGGCCAGAGCCAGAATTAACACAGCGGCCAAAAGTCTTTTGCATGCTTTCATAGTAAATCAAGTTCCTTTCTTTTTGAAATAACGCTCCAGTGTGCCCAGCCCCAAATCGCAGACGATGGCCAGCAGCGCAATGAGAATACTGCCTGCCGCCGTCATGGCCGGGTTATAAATGGTGATGCCCCGGTAGATGGCCACCCCAAGGCCGCCGGCGCCCACAAAGGAGGCGATGCCTGCCACGGAGATGGTCATGACCACCATGTTCCGTACCCCCGCCAGAATGACACCGGCGGCCATGGGCAGCTTTACCCGCAGGAGGGATTGGAGCTGGGTGCTGCCCATGCCCTCGGCGGCCTCCAGAATATCCGGGTCCAGGGAGGTGAGCCCCACATAGGTGTTGCGCACTATGGGCATGATGCCGTAGATGGTCAGGGCAATGACGGCGGTTTTGTTGCCGATGCCGCTGAAGGGGATCAGGATGCCCAGCAGGGAGATGGCGGGGATGGTGTAGAGCACATTGCACACGCCGATGACCGGCGGAGCGATACGGGGGTACTGGGCGATGCCGATGCCGATCAGCAACCCCAGAGACCCGGCCAGGGCGATGGCGGTCAGCGCCAGACCGATATGGGCCAGCAGCAGCTCCCCGAACCAGCCCGCCCGGTCCACATACAGGGACAGGATTTCCCGCAGAAGTTCCATGGCGCTCAGGGGTGCAGACGGCGGATGGCATCCACCGTGGCGGCGGTGGCGATTTTTACCTTGCGGAACAAATCCCCATATTTCTTTGCTTTCTCATTCATGTATATTTCCTCCCTGCCTGGATTTCCTGGCATTATAATAACACTGTTTCCCATTCTTGAAAAGTACATACTATATTGTGGCATAGTTCCCCTGGGGAAACCATTGGGCAGTTTCCATGGAATACATGAACTTGACCGAAAATCTGACGGTATGCTACAATCAATTCATAAAATAAAACCGGCATAGATGTTCATCACACATTATTTACCAGGGAAAAATGACGGAGACTGCACCGACCGGATGGCTGCGCAGCGAGTATCCCGCAGCGGAAAAGGAGAAAATAAAATGGATGTTGTTGCTCTGGGCGAACTGCTGATTGACTTCACAACAACGGGAACGGATGCTTCCGGGTATCCCACAATGGCGGCCCATCCGGGTGGAGCACCGGCCAATTTTTTGGCCGCCCTTGCCGGCTTCGGGTTTCAAACGGCGCTGCTGGGGAAAGTAGGGACCGATATGTTTGGCCAGCTTCTGACAGATACGCTGGAGAAGGCAAACATCTGTTCCGCAGGTATTGTCCGGGATGAGAATGTCTTTACTACCCTTGCCTTTGTCACGCACGATGAGGACGGGGAGCGCTCGTTTTCCTTTGCGCGAAAGCCGGGGGCGGACACCCAACTGCGCTATGAAGAACTGGCGCTGCATTTGATCGATGAGGCCAGGGTGTTTCATTTTGGCACCCTGTCACTGACAGATGAGCCGGCCCAAAGCTGCACAAGGAACGCCGTTTCTTATGCAAAGGAGCGGGGAAAGCAGATCAGCTTTAACCCCAATTTACGGTTGCCCCTCTGGAGAAACCACCAGGAAGCACGGCAGCAGATGCTCTGGGGGCTGCATCAGGCCGATATCGTTAAAATCAGCCAGGAGGAAGTTGCGTTTCTGTGGAGCGCTGCGCCGGAGCAGGGGGCGGAAATCATTCTGGATACCTGTGGGGCACAGCTGGTATTTGTGACTTGCGGGAAAGAGGGCTGCTACTTCGCAAACAGAAACGGTGCGGGAATGGTGAAAAGCCCTTCTGTCTGCACGGTAGACACCACCGGCGCGGGGGACATTTTTGGCGGAAGCGCCATGGCACAGATACTCCGCAAAGGGAAGCCCCTGGCAGAATTGGGCTGGGAAGAGCTGCGCGAAATCACCACGTTCGCATGTACAGCGGCCAGCTTATCCACAGAAAAGTACGGCGGTATCGAGAGTGTTCCCACAGAAGCGGCAGTGCTGTCCATGATTGGCGGACAAACATGAGCATAAATAACAGAAAACGCCTGACCTGTTTGGCAAAACGGGAAGGCGTTTTTCCGTGAAAAGGATTCGCCGGCCGGCAAAGAAAAAGGGGTATCCGCTGATTCATGCAGTTCCAGGGGCAATCCGTCCGGGTCGAAGAAAAATGTCATCTTTTTTTGCTATCGACAGCTATTTTGAGATTTCGACAAACCCCTTGCTGTATGATACGCCCGAAAAAAATCAAACAAGATCAAAGGAGCACATATTTATGAGAGAACGTGTCGTGTCCGACAAGGTTATTGAGAGGATGGCAGCTGGTGAGCTGCCTGTTACAAAGAGGGAACTGAACAGAGCGGCGGAGAATATTTCTGCGCTGGCAAAGCTGCACGGTGTTCCGGAAGCAGAAATCCGTTCCGGAATCAGCCAGGCGATACAGGCATTTTGCAGCAGTCAGAATCCCAGTGCACAAGCGCTGAAAAAGACAGTCCCATTCAACGGCAGCAGTCCCTCCCCGGAGGAATTCCTGCTGTGGTTCCGGAATCTTTTCATTGCTGCAATGGAGGAACAAATGAGAGAAGGAAAGCGCTGCATCAGGGAGTGCTGTTATACGGAGAAAAGGTAAATGAAAAGCCAGGAGGAATTATCCATGAAAGACGGATCGGTTTTGATGCCGGTGAAGGACAACCCACTGTGGCAGCTGGAGAACCTGCGGGCCTGTCTGGCTGGCCGGGAGCTGCGGAATGTGGTGGACTTCGCTGCAGGCTACAAGAAGTAAGGTTTCCCGAAAATTGAAAAAGCTGCTGCAAAAGATTCGCAGCAGTCTTTTTTCAGCTGATTTCCGTCTCACTGACACACTCGCTTTTGATGCGGCCCACCAGATATTGCAGGGCCTCCACCACATGAGGGCGGATGTCGCCGCCGATAAGCACATACATGATGTCATCCCCCACCGTCAGTTCCCCTTCGTTGAGCCAGACCCGGATGTAATAAATGCCGGGCAGCTGATAGGCGTCGGCAATGGCGGCGTCCACCCTGGTCTGATCGTAAGAAAACAGCATCCCGGTGACCGGGGCGGCCGTCTCATCCCCCTGGCGGACCCGGGCCCTGGCGCTCTGCCGCACCACGCCGTTATGACTCAGATACATGCCCACCCTGGGGGCGCTTTCATGCTGCTTGGCCTCCTGCAGCCACTGATCCATGGAAGGGCTTTGCTTGCTCATGCCCGATTCCTCCCTTTGATTTCGTGTTGAAAACACTATACACCTTTTTCCCCGGATTGAAAAGCGGAAAAGAGTTGAAACCGGGCGTTAGCTGTGCTATAATACAATTTGTAAATCAGCCGGCCTGACTTCCGGGCCGTATCACGATACTTGGTATTTTTGAAAAGCGGTGGACGAGCCTCTTTCCGGAAATTTCTGTAACACGCTTAAGCTGTGTGAAAGAACATGGTCTGGGAATCGGCTGGTCATTTTTTTATCATTATGGAGGAAGAACATGAAAAAAACACTTTCGTTCCTGCTGGCCCTGGTGATGGTCCTGGGCCTCTGCGCCTGCGGCGCTTCCAACGCGCCTGCCGCCACCCAGGCCCCCGCTGCCACCGAGGCTCCCGCTACTGTGGAGACGGAAGCCCCCGCAGAGGAGCCTGCCGCTGCCGTTGACACCAAGATCCTCTATGAGGCCGACGACAGCATGCTCAACACCTACACTGTTATCGCTGTGAACCCCGACGCACCCTTCACCGATGCCGACGGCAATGCCGTTTCTGATGTTGCCGTGAACACCGCCGGCGCCGACGCCCTGATCCACTGGCTGCTGAGCCAGACCGCACTGGACATGGCCGCCGATTTCGGCATGGAGGACTATGGCGAGCACCTGTTCTACGTGAAGGATGACGCCCCTGTCTACGACGGTGAGATCGCCGCCGCCACCGAGGAGACCAAGACCATCCGCCTGTCCACTACCACTTCCGTGAAGGACTCCGGCCTGCTGGACTACCTGCTGCCCGTGTTCCAGAGCGAGTACGGCTATGAGGTGGAGGTGCAGTCCGCCGGTACCGGCAAGGCCATCGCCGCTGCCAAGTACGGCAATGCCGACCTGATCCTGGTCCACTCCAAGTCCCAGGAAACCAGCTTTGTGGAAGAGGGCTTCGCCCGTGTCGTGGACGGCTTTGAGGCCGAGCGTGTCTCCTTCATCTACAACTACTTCGTGCTCTGCGGTCCCTCTGCCGACCCTGCCGGTGCTGCCGCCTGCGCCACCGTGAAGGACGCTTTCGCCGCCATTGCCGAGGGCAAGTTCGTCTTTATCTCCCGTGGCGACGGTTCCGGCACCCACACCAAGGAGCTGTCCCTCTGGCCTGAGGATCTGGGCATCACCGCTGAGGCCGAGTCCTTTGCCGATTACACCGAGTGGTACACTTCCGCCAATGCCGGCATGGGCGCCTGCCTGGTGATGGCCGAGCAGATGGGCGGCTACATCCTCACCGACAAGGCCACCTTCCTGACCTTCGTCGCCAATAACGGCCAGATCGCTTGATTTTACCGCCAGAATCCACTACAATCATCCCCATGGGAGTGTTCCTCCCATGGGGAATTCTATGAAAGGGGCTAAGCCATGCACAGCGCCGTCAACAAAGCCATACAACTGATCCTCTCTGCCGATGCGGAGCTGTGCAACATCCTGTCCGTCACGGCACGGATGAGCCTGGCCAGCTCCCTGATCGCCCTGCTGATCGGCGTGCCCATAGGCATCTGGCTGGGCTCCTGCCGCTTCCGTGGCCGGGGGGCGCTTCTGGTGCTGAACCGCACCTTGATGGGGCTGCCGCCGGTGGTCTGCGGATTGCTGTTTTATATGCTGTTTTCCGGCGTGGGGCCTTTCCGGCAGTATAAGCTGCTGTTCACGGTGGAGATCATGGTGATGGCCCAGGTGGTGCTGATCACCCCCATTGTCATCGGCAATATGGAGAGCTACGTCTCCGGTCTGGCTCCTGCCGTCCGGGAGACGGCCAGGGGCCTGGGCCTGGGGCATGTGCGAACCCTGCTGTTGCTGACCAACGAGTGCGTGTACCAGATTTTCTCCGCCTATCTGCTGGCCTTTGCCCGCAGCATCGCGGAGGTGGGGGCGGTGTCCATGGTGGGAGGCGCCATCGCCTGGAAGACCAATGTGATGACCACCGCCATCATGCAGTACACCAACCGGGGCAACTTCTCCCTGGGCATCGCCCTGGGGCTGATTCTGCTGTCGGTGTCGCTGCTGGTGAATGTGGCGATCTCCCTGCTGCAAAGGAGGCTGAGCCGATGAAAATTCAGGCCTTTACCAAAACCTATGGGGACAGAAAAGTACTGGATTTTCCCGGTGTTGAATTGGAGCAGGGGAAAATCTACGGCGTGATTGGCGCTAACGGCAGCGGCAAGTCCACCTTTGCCCGGGTGCTGGCCGGCGTCATTCCGGCAGACCGGGCGGGAAATAAGCTGGAACCGGGGCTGACCGTGGGCTATATGCCCCAGAAGAACTACGCCTTCCGCATGAGCGTCCGGGCCAATGTTCTGCTGGGCGGCCGTGACAGGGCCCGGGCGGAGCAGCTGATGGAGCGCTTACAGATTGCCCACCTGGCCGGGGAACGGGCAGACCGTCTCTCCGGCGGGGAGACGGCCCGGATGGCCTTGGCCCGGCTGATGATGGGCCGCTTTGACCTGGTGATCCTGGATGAACCCACCGCCGCCATGGATATGGAGAGCAGCACCCTGGCCGAGGGACTGATCCTGGACTACTGCCGGGAGAGCGGCTGCGCCCTGGTGCTGGTGACCCACAGTTTGCAGCAGGCCCGCCGGGTGGCGGATGAGGCCCTGTTTTTCTGTGCCGGGCAGCTGCTGGAGCAGGGGGAAAAGGAGAAGCTGCTCTATGCCCCGGAGCAGGAGGAAACCAGGAGATTTTTGGACTTTTACGCATAGAAAGCAAGAAACAGGAGCCGCGGCGATCACGCCGCGGCTCCTGTTTCTTATTATGAAAATTTTCTCAGTATTCAAAGCTGCCCTCAAAGACCAGCTTGGCATTGCCGGTGAGGGTGACCTTCTCCGGGGTGTAGTTGACGATCAGGTCGCCTCCCAGAAGGGTGACCTTCACATCGCTGCCCGCATCGCAATAGCCGTTCTCCACGGCGGCGGCAACCGCGGCGCAGGCGCCGGTGCCGCAGGCCAGGGTCTCGCCGTTGCCACGCTCCCACACCCGCATGCGGAGGGTATGCCGGTCCACCACCCGGACAAACTCCGTGTTGATCCGCTCCGGGAACTCCGGGGCAAACTCAAACAGGGGGCCGATGGCCTTCAGATCCAGGCTGTCGATGCCGTCATAGAACACCACGCAGTGGGGGTTGCCCACAGACAGGCAGGTCACCGGGCACTTTTTGCCGCCCACCCGCAGGGGGTAGTGGATGATGGGCTTTTCCGCCACAGCGGGCAGGGCTTTGGGGTCGAAGTTGGGCTTGCCCATATCCACCGTTACGGAGCTGACCCGGCCATCCCGCAAAAACAGCTTCAGCCGTTTCACGCCGCTGCCGGTCTCAATGCTCATATTCTCGCTGCGGACATAGCCCTTGTCATAGACGTACTTGGCCACGCAGCGAATGTTGTTGCCGGCGATGGGACTTTCGCTGCCGTCCTTGTTGAAGCTGCGCATCTTCACATCCGCCACGCTGCTGTGCTCCATAAGGACGATGCCGTCGCCGCCGATGCCGTAATGGGAGCGGCAGAGGTTGACGCAGAGGGACTCCGGGCAGCTGATGCTGTTGTCAAAGTTCTCGATGAAGATATAGTCGTCGCCGCAGCCCTGCATCTTGGTGAAATGGATGCGCCGCCGCCAGAGCCGCATGGCGTTGATGTCCACCAGCTCCGTGTTCTCCTCGGTGAAGCGGCTGGCAATGATGTCCGCCAGGGCCTGGGCGGTGTCCAGGGAGGTGAGGCAGGGGATGCCCAGCTGCATGGCCCGGCGGTGCAGGGCAATGTAGTCGCCCATGGTGGCGTCCTTGACGGCGCCGGTGTACACGATATAGCGCAGCTGGCCGCTTTCCATCAGGCAGTGGATCTGGTCGCTCTCGGTGGCGTTGGGCAGGGAAGTGACCGCCACGCCCATGGCGGCGATGGCCTTGGCGGTGCCGGCGGTGGCATAGAGCTTCAGCCCCAGCTCGCTCATCTGCCGGGCCAGGGCGCTGACCTCGTGATAGTCGCTGTCCTCCACGCTGATGAGGACGCCGCTGCCGGGCAGCTCATGGGGGGCGGGCAGCTTCATGCCGGAGGCGGTGAGGCCCTTGAACATGGCTTCCGCCAGGGTCTTGCCCAGCCCCAGCACCTCGCCGGTGGATTTCATCTCCGGCCCCAGGATGGAGTTGGCGTCTCCCAGCTTCTCGAAGGAGAACACCGGCACCTTCACGGCGTAGTAAGGAGGCGTGCGGTACAATCCGGTGCCGTAGCCCAGGTCCGGCAGCTTCTCCCCCAGCATGATGCGAGAGGCCAGGTCCACCATGGGCACATTGGTCACCTTGCTGATGTAGGGAACGGTGCGGGAAGCCCGGGGGTTCACCTCGATCACATACAGCTCGTCCTCAAAAATCAGGTACTGGATGTTCACCAGCCCCCTGGTGCCGATGGCCAGGGCCAGCTTTTCCGAGCACTCGCAAATCCGCTGCAGGAACTTGTCGCTGAGATTGTAGGGGGGATAGACGGCGATGGAGTCCCCGCTGTGGACGCCGGCCCGCTCGATGTGCTCCATGATGCCGGGGATCAGCACATTCTCCCCGTCGGAGATCACATCCACCTCCAGTTCGGTGCCGGGCATGTATTTGTCCACCAGTACCGGGTTCTCAATGCCGCCGGAGAGGATGCTGCGCATATACTTCTCCGTCTGGCTCCGGGAGCGGGAGATGGTCATGTTCTGGCCGCCGATCACGTAGGAGGGGCGCAGCAGCACCGGGTAGCCCAGGGCTTCCGCCGCTTCCAGGGCCTCCTCCAGGGTGTTGACGCCCCGCCCCTTGGGCCGGCGGATGCAGAAGCGCTCCAGAATGGCGTCAAAGCGGGCCCGGTCCTCCGCCATGTCGATGCTGTCGGCAGAGGTGCCCAGAATGTTGACGCCCAGGCTGTCCAGATACTTGGTAAGCTTGATTGCGGTCTGGCCGCCGAAGGCCACCACCACGCCGATGGGCTGCTCCACCCGGAGAATATTGCCCACATCCTCGGGGCACAGGGGCTCGAAGTACAGCCGGTCGGCGGTGTCATAGTCGGTGGAGACGGTCTCCGGGTTGTTGTTGACAATGACCACGTCATAGCCCAGCTCCCGCAGGGTCCAGACGCAGTGAACGCTGCTGTAGTCAAACTCGATGCCCTGACCGATGCGGATGGGGCCGGAGCCCAGCACCATCACCACCGGCCGCCCGCTGCGGGGGAAGGCGGTGGACTCGCAGGTTTCATCGAAGGAGGAGTAGAAGTAGGGGGTCTCGGCGTCAAACTCGGCGGCGCAGGTGTCCACCATTTTGTAGCTCATGTTCAGGCCGGGCAGCTCCGCCATGCCGGTGATGCGTTGAAGGGCGGCATCTGGGTAGCCCAGAGTCTTGGCCTTTTTGTATTCTTCCTCGCTGAGGGCCTTGCCGGTGATGCTCAATTCAAACTGAGCCATGGCGGCAATTTTATGGAGGAACCAGCGGTCAATGCGGGTGATGGCGTGGATTTCCTCCACGCTGACGCCGGCTTTCAGCGCTTCAAAGATGGTGAACAGCCGCCGGTCGTTCTGCTCATGGAGCCGCTCCATCACGGAAGCGGTACTGAGGGGCGGGGCGTTCAGGGTATCCAGCCCGATCTCCGCCCCGCGGACGGCCTTCATCAGGGCCATCTCAAAGCTGGGGGCGATGGCCATCACCTCGCCGGTGGCCTTCATCTGGGTGCCCAGCTCCCGGCTGGAGCCGGCAAACTTATCAAAGGGCCACTTGGGCAGCTTCACCACCACGTAGTCCAGGGTGGGCTCAAAGCAGGCGCAGGTCTTGCCGGTGATCTCGTTTTTGATCTCCGGCAGGGTGTAGCCCAGGGCGATGCGGGTGCTGATCTTGGCGATGGGGTAGCCGGTGGCCTTGGAGGCCAGGGCCGAGGAGCGGGACACCCGGGGGTTCACCTCGATGACGGCGTACTCAAAGGAGTCCGGGTTCAGGGCGAACTGGCAGTTGCAGCCGCCCACGATGCCAAGCTCCGAGATGATATCCAGGGCGGCGGAGCGGAGCATCTGGTACTCCTTGTCCGACAAAGTCAGGGCCGGGGCCACCACGATGGAGTCCCCGGTGTGGATGCCCACCGGGTCAAAGTTCTCCATGGAGCAGACGGCGATCACGTTGCCGGCGCTGTCCCGCAGGGTCTCAAACTCGATCTCCTTCCAGCCGGAGATGCAGCGCTCCACCAGAATCTGATGAATGGGGGACTGGTCCAGGCCGCTCTGAGCGATCTCTTTCAGGGCAGCTTCGTTCTGGGCGATGCCGCCGCCGGTGCCCCCCAGGGTAAAGGCGGGGCGGACGATCACCGGGTAGCCGATGCGCTGCGCGATGGCAAGGGCATCTTCCAGCGTTTCCGCCGTATCGGAGGGGATGACCGGCTGGCCCATGGCCTGCAGGGTATTGCGGAACAGCTCCCGGTCCTCGGCCCGGTCAATGGCCTCAATGTCAGAGCCCAGGAGCCGCACACCGTAGCGCTCCAGGGTGCCGTCCCGGGTCAGCTGCATGGCGATGGTCAGGCCGGTCTGGCCACCCAGCCCGGCCAGCAGGCCGTCGGGCCGTTCCTTCTCAATGATGCGGCGGACGGTCCTGGCGGTGAGGGGCTCCAGATAGATCTGGTCGGCCAGGTGCTTGTCGGTCATGATGGTGGCGGGGTTGGAGTTGACCAGCACGGTCTGAATCCCCTCCTGCCGCAGCACCCGGCAGGCCTGGGCGCCGGCGTAGTCAAACTCCGCCGCCTGACCGATGACGATGGGGCCGGAGCCGATCACCAGCACCTTGTGTATGCTTTTATCCTTAGGCATGGCTCTTTCCTCCCATCATGGCCATAAAGCGGTCAAACAAAAATTCGGTGTCGTGGGGGCCGCAGGCGGCCTCCGGGTGAAACTGCACCGTGAAGCAGCGTTTGTCCGGGTAGTCCAGGCCTTCGCAGCTGCCGTCGTTGGCATTGATGAAGCTCAGCTCCGCCTTGCCCTTCATGCTCTCCGACACCACGGCGTAGCCGTGGTTCTGGCTGGTGATGAAGCAGCGGCCGTCGCTGAGGCGTGTCACCGGCTGGTTGCCGCCCCGGTGGCCGTATTTCAGCTTCATGGTCTCCCCGCCCATGGCCAGGGCCGTCAGCTGGTGGCCCAGGCAGATGCCGAAGATGGGCACACGGCCCATGAGGATGCGGATCTGCTGGATGGCGTAGTTGTTTTCCGCCGGGTCGCCGGGGCCGTTGGAGAGCATGATGCCGTCCACGTCCAGACTCATCACGTCCCGGGCGGATACGTCATAGGGCAAGCGGATCACCCTGCAGCCCCGCTTACAGAGACTGCGGATGATGTTCTGCTTGGCCCCGTAATCGATGAGGGCCACCCGGAACTTCTCCTCTCCCTCCGGGAGAAAGACCTTCGGCTCCCGGTGGCTCACCTGGGCTACCGCCCCGGCGCAGGAATAGGCGGCGATGGCGCCCAGATCGGAGGGCGGGGCGGAGAAGATGCCGGCGTTCATGACGCCTTCTTCCCGGATGATGCGGGTGATCTGCCGGGTGTCCACCCCGCAGATGCCGCAAATGCCCCGGTCTTTCAGGAACCTGTCCAGTTCATACTGGCTGCGGAAGTTGGAGGGGGCGTCGCACAGCTCCCGCACCACATAGCCCTTGGCGAAGCATTGTCCCTCAAAATCCGCCTCGATCACCCCGTAGTTGCCGATGAGGGGAAAGGTCTGCATGATGATCTGCCCGGCATAGCTGGGGTCGGTGAGGGTTTCCAGATAGCCCTCCACCCCGGTGGTGAACACCAGCTCGCCGATGCTGTCGCCCGGGGCGCCGATGGGCCGGCCCTCAAAGACCATGCCGTTGCTCAATACAAGATAGGCTTTTTCCATAGGCTTCCTCCTTAAAAGGGCAGCAAAAATGCCCTGCCGCTCCCGGCAAGGCACACAAACAGGGAGACGGTTCGCACCGCCCCAGCCATATAAGCGATTTTGCCGGTCTCTCTGTACCGAAGCTTAAAAATCTTCTTTGCAGGGGATTATAGTGGATGCTCCGGCGGTTTGCAAGTCTTTTTTTATCTTTTGGAAAAACGCATAATTAACAAAAAATACCAGAAAAAGTTTTTCTACAACTTGACAAAAAAACGCCGCCCGGCAGGAAATCCCGCCGGGCGGGCGTCCTTCTTGCTTACAGGGTGGCCGCCATGACGGCCTTGATGGTGTGCATCCGGTTTTCCGCCTCGTCAAAGACGATGGAGGCGCTGCCGCGGAACACCTGGTCCGTCACCTCCAGGGCGTCCAGACCAAACTTTTCATAGACCGCCAGCCCTGTCTCCGTCTCCAGGTCGTGGAAGGCGGGCAGACAGTGCATGAAGCGGCACTGGGGCCCGGCCTGATCCATCAGGGCCTGATTCACTTGATAGGGCAGCAGGTCGTGGATCCGCTCTGCCCAGACTTCCTCCGGCTCCCCCATGGAGACCCACACATCGGTGTAGATCACATGAGCGCCGGGCACTGCCTGCATGGGGTCCGTCTCAAAGGACAGGCTGGCCCCGCTCCCCTTGGCGATGGCCCGGCACTTTTCAATGAGAGCCTTGTCCGGGAAATACTTCTCCGGGGCGCAGGCCACAAAGTCCATGCCCATCTTGGCGCAGCCGATCATGAGAGAGTTGCCCATGTTGTAGCGGGCGTCCCCCATGTATACCAGCTTCTTGCCCTGGAGGGAGCCGAAATGCTCCTGTATGGTGAGAAAATCCGCCAGGATCTGGGTGGGGTGGTACTCGTTGGTCAGTCCGTTCCAAACCGGCACGCCGGCGTATTTTGCCAGCAGCTCCACCCGCTCCTGACCGAAGCCCCGGTACTCGATGCCGTCGAACATCCGGCCCAGCACCTTGGCTGTGTCCTCAATGCTCTCTTTCTTGCCGATCTGGGAGGCCTTGGGGTCCAGATACACCGGGTGCATCCCCAGGTCCGCCGCCGCCACCTCAAAGCTGCAGCGGGTGCGGGTGCTGGTCTTTTCAAAGATCAGGGCAATATTCTTGCCCTCAAACAGCCGGTGGGGGATACCGGCCTTCTTCTCCGCCTTCAGCCTGGCGGCCAGGGCCAGCAGCTCTGCAATTTCCGCCGGGGTGAAATCCAGCAGGGTCAAAAAACTTCTGCCTTTCAATGACATGGGGGCTTCTCCTTCGTGTTAATGTTTGTCTTTGTTGAGCCGGCGCTCAAAGCCTCTCAGAACATAGGTGAGAAAAATCACCATGGCCAGGTAGCTGAGGGCCACGATCATCAGCGGGTTCACCGCGTCATAAGTGTTGTTGCGGATCAGGTTGCCCGCCCGGGTCAGGTCCACCACCGCCACATAGCCGGCCACTGCCGTCTCCTTCAGCAGGGCGATCAGCTCGTTGCCGATGGCGGGCAGGATATACCGCAGGGCCTGGGGCAGGATGATGGTCCGGGTGGACAGCAGCCGGCTCATGCCCAGGCTGCGGGCGGCCTCCATCTGGCCCTTGTCCACGGCGTTGATGCCGCTGCGGATCAGCTCCGCCATGTAGGCGCCGGAGTTGATGCCGAAGGTCAGGATGCCCACGGTGATGCCGTTAGCGGAGGAGAGAATGATGAAATAAAAAATCAGCAGCAGCACCACCACCGGGATGCCACGGATGGCAGTGGTGTACAGGTCACAGAGCAGGGCCAGCGGCTTCAGCGCCGGGCTGTCCTCGGCAAAGTACTTGATCACCGCGATCAAAACGCCGATGACCACGCCGATGGCCAGGGCTCCCAGGGTGATGACCAGGGTGTTGCCCAGGCCCTGAAAGAGCAGGGTGTAATACCCGGTCTCTATGAATGTCTCGTATAGTTTGTTCAACCAAGCTGTCACTTGCAGGTTCCCTCCATGCTAAAAAAGCGGGATAAATCTGGCTTTATCCCGCTTTTCCTTGTTTTGCTCAGGGTGCGGTGTAGGGGGCGTCGTGGGCTTCAAAGATGGCGGCCACGGTGCCGTCGGCCACAAGTTCTGCCAGGATGCCGTTGATCTCCTTTACCAGGTCCTCGCTGCCGAAGGCGAAGGCGAAGGCGTAGGGCTCGGTGGTCATGGCCTCGGGCAGGATGATGAGGGCTTCGCCCTTATCCTTGTTGTAGCTCTTTACCATGTCGGCGGCGGTCAGGTCATCGATGACCCAGGCGTCCACCTTCCCGGCCACAAGAGCGGCCTGGGCGTCGCTGTTGGAGGCGAAGGAGCTGACGTTGTAGCCGGCTTCCATGCAGAAGCTCTCGGCGGTGGTGCCGGTCTGGACGGAGACGGTCTTGCCCTCCAGATCAGCCTTGCAGGTGATGGGGCTGTCGGCAGTGACCACAATGGCCTGGGCCGCCAGGCAGTAGGGATCGGTAAAGAGCACGTTCTTCTGGCGCTGCTCGGTGACGGTGATGCCGGAGACGCCCACGTCGAACTTGCCGGCCTGCACGCCGGGCAGCACGGAGTCAAAGTCCATCTGCTCGATGGCCAGCTCCACACCCAGCTTGTCGCAGATGATGTTCAGCAGGTCGATCTCAATGCCTTCCACGCTGCCGTCCGCTCCCAGGGATTCAAAGGGCGGGAAGTCGGGGCTAGTGGCGATGACCAGCTTGCCGGCCTTCTGAATGTCTTTCAGGCTGGTGCCCTTGCCGCCGCAGGCGGTCAGCAGGGAAATCATCATGACAACAGCCAGAACCAAAGCCAATTTCTTTTTCATTTTCATTTTTCTTCCTCCTTAGAAGTTCTCCAATTGTTCCTCAACCCAACTTAGCTGCATCTCCACAGAGCGGAGTGAGGTGCCGCCCTGGGAGACGCGCTTTTCAACACAGGCGCGAAGATCGATGCAGCTGTAAAGATCCGCCTCAAAGAGGGGACTGAAAGCCTGATAGCTTTCCAGCGGCAGAGTCTCCAGCACCTGGCCGTCTGCCATGCATTTTGCCACGATCTGCCCGGCAATCTTGTAGGCGCTGCGGAAGGGCAGGCCCTTCTTCACCAGATAATCCGCCAGGTCAGTGGCGTTGATGAAGCCCTTCTGGGCGGCGGCAAGCATATTGTCCTCATGCACCGTCATGGTTCTGATCATGGGGGCCGCCACTTTCAGACAGGCTTTCACCGTGTCCATTGCGTCAAAGACACATTCCTTGTCCTCCTGCATATCCTTGTTGTAGGCCAGGGGCAGCCCCTTCAGAGTGGTCAGCAGGCCCATCAGGTCGCCGTAGACCCGGCCGGTCTTGCCTCTGATCAGCTCCGCCATGTCCGGGTTCTTTTTCTGGGGCATGATGGAGGAGCCGGTGGTATAGCTGTCGGACAGGGTGATAAACTTGAATTCCCAGCTGCACCAGAGAATCAGCTCTTCCGAGAGCCGGGACAGGTGCATCATCAGGATAGAAAGGACGCTCATCAGTTCCAGACAGTAGTCCCGGTCAGAGACCCCGTCCAGGCTGTTCAGGGCGATGGCGGAGAAGCCCAGGGCTTTGGCCTCCATCACCCGGTCGGTTTCATAGGTGGTGCCTGCCAGGGCGCAGCAGCCGATAGGGGACACGTCCATGCGTCTCAGCGCGTCGTCGATGCGGCCCGCGTCCCGCAGCAGCATCATGCAGTAGGCCAGCAGATGGTGGCCGAAGCTGATGGGCTGGGCCCGCTGCAAATGGGTGTAGCCGGGCATGATGCTGGATTTATGGGCCGCCGCCTGATCGTGCAGGGCGGCGATCAGCTCCTTCAGCAGAGCCTTTAATTCCACGGCCTCGTCTCTCAGGTAAAGTCTCAGGTCCAGGGCCACCTGGTCGTTGCGGCTTCTGGCGGTGTGCAGCTTCTTGCCCGTGTCGCCGATGCGCTTTGTCAGCTCCTGCTCCACGAACATGTGAATATCCTCGCTGCCCGGGTCGATGGGCAGCGCGCCGCTCTCCAGATCCTCCAGGATGGACAGCAGCCCTTCCACCAGCTGCGCCTTCTCCGGCTGGCTGATGATGCCGCAGGCGGAGAGCATTTCCGCGTGGGCAATGCTGCCGGTGATATCCTGTTTGTACATACGGCTGTCAAAGCCAATGGAGGAATTGAAGTCATCCGCGATCTGATCGGTTACGCCGGCGTTGAGCCCGGCCCACATTTTTGCCATAGCACTGATCCTTTACTTGACAGAACTCTAAAAAATCTTATTTCTTGCCGTCTACCAGAGCCTGAACCTTAATGGGCAGGCCGTAGAGGTTGATGAAGCCGGCGGAATCCTTCTGGTCGTAGTCGCTTTCACCGAAGGTGGCGATCTCCTCGCTGTAGAGGGAGTAGGGGCTCCAGACGCCGGCGTTGATGATGTTGCCTTTGTAGAGCTTCAGCTTCACCGTGCCGGTGACCTTCTCCTGGGTCTTGTCAACAAAGGCGCTGAGGGCCTCCCGCAGGGGGGTGAACCACTGGCCGTTGTATACCAGCTCCGCAAAGGTGATGGACAGCTTATGCTTCTCATGGAGGGTCATCTTATCCAGGCAGATGCTCTCCAGCACGCTGTGGGCCTTGTAGAGGATGGTGCCGCCGGGGGTCTCGTACACGCCGCGGCACTTCATGCCCACCAGACGGTTCTCCACAATGTCGATGATGCCGATGCCGTTGGCGCCGCCCAGCTCGTTGAGCTTCAGGATGATCTCCTTGGCGCTGAGCGTCTCGCCGTCCAGCGCTACGGGCACGCCCTGTTCAAAGTCCAGGGTCACATAGGTGGGCACATCCGGGGCCTGCAGGGGAGAGACGCCCATTTCCAGGAAGCCGGGCTTTTCGTACTGGGGCTCGTTGCCGGTGTCCTCCAGGTCCAGCCCCTCATGGGACAGGTGCCACAGGTTCTTGTCCTTGGAGTAGTTGGTCTCCCGGTTGATCTTCAAAGGCACGTTGTGGGCCTCGGCGTATTCAATCTCCTCCTCCCGGGACTTGATGCTCCACTCACGCCAGGGGGCGATGATGGGCATATTGGGGGCAAAGTGCTTGATGGCCAGCTCGAAACGGACCTGATCGTTGCCCTTGCCGGTGCAGCCGTGGACAATGGCGTCGGCCCCTTCCTTGATGGCGATGTCCACCAGGCCCTTGGCGATGCAGGGGCGGGCGGTGCTGGTGCCCAGCAGGTAATCCTCATACACGGCGCCGGCCTTCATGGTGGGGATGATAAAGTCATCCACATATTCCTCCGTCAGGTCCAGCACATAGAGCTTGGAAGCGCCGGTCTTGATGGCCTTCTCCTCCAGCCCCTCCAGCTCGTCGGCCTGACCCACGTTGCCGGATACGGCGATGACCTCGCAGTTGTTGTAATTCTCCTTCAGCCAGGGGATGATGATGGATGTATCCAGACCGCCGGAGTAGGCGAGAACGACTTTTTTGATATCGGCTTTATTCATGATGGGTTTCCTCCATGTGTTTTGTTTTTTGTTATGGGCAGATTATACTGACTCTCACCGGCCTTGTCAAGAGAAAAATGAATATTTAGTCATCATATATGAAAGAAAATAAAATAATATTCACACAAGCCCTGCATATTCAAAGAAAAGATGAATATAAATCGCTTTATGCATTTGCGCGCCTTCTGCCTTTGTGCGAATTGCATGAAAGGGCACCGCGAAAGAAAAAAACCTTATTTGAAAAATACGACTGGACAGAGAAGGAAAACATGGTATATATGTATACAATCATACAGACGCACATAAACACAGCCACACCAACAGGCAGCCGAGTGCCGCGGAAAGGAGACCGCCATGCTGGAGATATCCGCCAAGACCAATCTTCTGGAAGAGAATGATTACCGCTATTCCCTTCAGGATGTAAAGGAACCCATCCTCTACCGGGATGTGTACAATTATGAGGAAGTGCCTAAGATCGCCTTCAACCACCGGCGGGTTCCCATGTCCATGCCGGAGGAAATCTGGATCACCGATACCTCCTTCCGGGATGGGCAGCAGTCGGTGAACCCCTACACCCCGGATCAGATCGTGGCCCTGTACCAGATGATGAGCCGCCTGGGCGGCCCCTACGGCCGCATCCGGCAGACGGAGTTCTTTATCTATAGTAAGAAGGACCGGGAGGCCATTGAGCGCTGCATGGCGCTGGACCTGAATTTCCCGGAGATCACCACCTGGATCCGGGCCAGCCGGGAGGACTTCCGTCTGGTGAAGGAGCTGGGTGTGCGGGAGACCGGCATTCTGGTCTCCTGCAGCGATTACCACATTTTCAAAAAGCTGAAGATGACCCGCCGCCAGGCCATGGAGCACTATCTGGCCACGGTGAAGGACGCCTTTGAGGCGGGGGTTATGCCCCGCTGCCATCTGGAGGACATTACCCGGGCGGATTTCTACGGCTTTGTGGTGCCCTTTGTCAATGAGCTGATGAAGCTGTCCCGGGAGGCGGGGATTCCCGTGCGCATCCGGGCCTGCGACACCATGGGCTACGGTGTGCCCTACCCGGAGGTGGCTCTGCCCCGCAGCGTGCCCGGCATCATCTACGGTTTGCAGCAGTATTCCGATGTGCAAAGCCAGTATCTGGAGTGGCACGGCCATAACGATTTCTATAAGGCGGTGGCCAACGCCTCCACCGCCTGGCTCTACGGGGCCAGCGGGGTCAACTGCTCCCTGCTGGGCATCGGGGAGCGCACCGGCAACGTGCCCCTGGAGGCCATGGTGTTCGAGTATGCTTCCCTCCGGGGCTCCCTGGACGGCATGGACCCCACCGTCATCACCGAGATCGCGGACTATTTCCGCCGGGAGATCGGCTATTCTATCCCGCCCATGACCCCCTTTGTGGGCCGGAAGTTCAACGAGACCCGGGCCGGCATCCATGCAGACGGACTGTTGAAGGACGAGGAGATCTACAATATTTTCAACACCGAGAAGCTGCTGAACCGGCCCGCCAAGGTGGCCGTCAGCAAGACCTCCGGCCTGGCGGGCATCGCCTATTGGGTCAACCAGAACTACTGCCTCCGGGGAGAGCGGATGCTGGATAAGCACAGCCCCCTGGTGGAGCAGCTGAAGGAGTGGGTGGACCGGGAGTATGAATCCGGCCGCACCGCTGTCATGTCCACCGAGGAGCTGGAGGAGAAAATCTTTGCGCTCAGCGGCGGCGTGCTGAAGCCCCAGGGCTGAGGAGGAAACGAAAATGAGAGAACACAAAACCATATCCATTGCCGACCAGATCTTTGAGCAGCTGGAGCGGGATATTCTCACCGGCAAATACCAGCGTGGCGAGGTGCTCAGCGAGATGCGCCTTTCCGCCGAGCTGGGCGTCAGCCGCACCCCCATCCGGGAGGCCCTGCGCCGCCTGGAACAGGAGAATATTCTCAGCGACAGCGGCCGCGGCGCGGTGGTGGTGGGCATCTCCAAAGAGGATATGCTGGATATGTACGAAATGCGCATCCAGATCGAGGGGCTGGCGGCCCAGCGGGCTGCCGCCTGCATCAGCCAGCAGCAATTGCAGCAGATGCGGGAGACCTTGGATCTCCAGCGCTTTTACATCGAGAAGCCCGGCAGCGACCATGCCGACCAGATCAAGGACCTGGATTCCCGCTTCCACCAGCTGCTGTATGAAAGCAGCGGCAGCAAGGCCTTTTACGAGACCCTCAGCACCCTGCACAAAAAGATGACCAAGTTCCGCAAGGCCTCCGTCAGCCGGCACAGCCGGGCGGTGGAGTCCCTGACAGAACACGAGGCCATTTACGAGGCCCTTTCCCGCCACGACGGGGAAGCGGCCCGGCAGCTCACCCAGCGCCACAACATCAATGCCCGGGACAGCATGGCCCGGGTGGAGGAATAAGAGGAGAGAACCATGGAAACATATGATGCCTTTATCGAAAGCGCGGCAGAACACTTCAAGGCCCTGCTGCAGGAGCAGCTGCTGCGGCAGCAGCGGATGGAGAGCGCCGCTCCGGCCAAGGACTTTGCCGCCATGGAGAAGATCGTCATCGGCGTCATCGGCGGCGACGGCATCGGCCCCATCATCGTGACCCAGGCCCGCCGGGTGCTGGAAAAGCTGCTGGCGGAGGAGCTGGCCTGCGGCAAGATCCAGCTGCGGGAGATCCCGGGCCTGACCCTGGAAAACCGGCTGGCCCAGGGCTGTGCTGTGCCGCCGGAGGTGCTCTCCGACATCAAGGCCTGCGACGTGCTGCTGAAAGGCCCCACCACCACCCCCAAGGGCGGCACGCTGGAAAGCGCCAACGTGACCCTCCGCCGGGAGCTGGATCTCTTTGCCAACGTCCGCCCGGTGCAGCTGCCCCAGGAGGGCATTGACTGGATGTTCTTCCGGGAGAACACCGAGGGGGAGTACGCCCTGGGCAGCCGGGGCATCGAAGCCCCCGGCAAGCTGAGCATGGACTTCAAGGTCACCACCGACGCCGGCACCCGCCGCATCGCCAGGGCTGCCTTTGACTATGCCAGAGCCAACGGCAAGACCAATGTGGCCATCGTCACCAAGGCCAACATCATGAAAAAAACCGACGGCATGTTCTCCCGCATCTGCCACGAGGTGGCGGCGGACTATCCGGAAATCACCGCCGAGGACTGGTATATCGACATCATGACCGCCAACCTGGTCAATGAGAAGATCCGCAGTCAGTTCCAGGTGTTCCTGCTGCCCAACCTCTACGGTGACATCATCACCGACGAGGCCGCCCAGATCCAGGGCGGCGTAGGCACCGCCGGCAGTGCCAACCTGGGCAGCCGCTACGCCATGTTTGAGGCCATCCACGGCTCCGCCCCCCGGAAGATCGAGAATGGGGAAGGGGACTATGCCAATCCCTCCAGCATCCTGAAGGCCGCCGAAATGCTGCTGCGCCATATTGCCCTGCCGGAAAAGGCGGACCGGCTCGCCGCCGCCATGGCGGCCTGCGCCGCTGAGGGCCGCCTGCAAATGACCGGCCACAGAGATGGTGCCACCTGCCGGGAGTACACCGATTATCTCCTGGAAAAGCTGTGATTTGGTCAAAAAGACCATGAGCAAAATTGCTGGCGAACTGCCCATAAAATGACCGCTTCCCTTGTGGAAAGCGGTCATTTTATAGGCAAAATGCAATAAATACGTTGCTTCCAGCTGTGAATAATCTCCAAATTGACAGACATTACGATTCGTAATGTATCCTTGAAAATTTTGAAGACTTGAAGGAATTGACAAATGGGATCACCGTGGCTATAATCATCCACATCATCGCAAGGGCGCGAGGTAGGAGATACCTCGCGCCCTTCTGCTTTTCCGGCGGCAGCGCCAGGGAAGCGGGCGATGAAGAAATCATTAGGAGGAAAGAAAATGAAAAAGTATCTCAGTATTCTGCTGGTTCTGAGTCTGATTCTCAGTCTGGCTGCCTGCGGCGGCTCCAAGAGCGAAGCCCCAGCCCCTGCCGCTGATGCACCGGCAGCATCCGACAGCAGTGAACCCATTGTGATCGGTTCCATCTCCCCCAACACCGGCGGCCTGGCAGCCTACGGCATTGGCATCACCACCGGCATTGAGCTGGCCGTGGAGGAAATCAACGCCGCCGGCGGCATCCTGGGCCGTCAGGTGGAGATCATCACCACCGACGACCAGGGCGACCCCACCGAGTGCCTTAACGCTTTTAACTCCCTGGTGGCCCAGGGCGTGGGCCTGGTGATCGGCTCCGCCACCTCCGGCTGCACCTCCGCCATCACGGATGCGGCCAATGAGGAAGAGGTTTGCCTCATCTCTCCCACTGCCACCGCCGACTCCCTGACCACCGAGGATGACTACATCTTCCGTGCCTGCTATGCCGACAGCTTCCAGGGCGCCATCGCCGCCGCCTATGCCAAGAAGTCCGGCTGCGAGAAGGTGGGCGTTGTCTACTGCGCGGCAGACGTGTACTCCAAGGGCCTGTATGACTCCTTCTCCGCTGCCTGCGCCGGCTATGGTGTTGAGGTAGCCGCAGCAGAGTCCACCGCTTCCATGGACGTGCAGGACTTCACCAACCAGTTCGCCGCCATGGTCACTGCCGGCGTGGATCTGGTCTACGCTCCCTTCTACTATGACGTGATCGGCCCCTACATCGTCCCTCAGGCCCGCGCTGCCGGTTATGACGGCATCATCATGGGCGCTGACGGTTACGACGGCGTTCCCGACTATGTGGTAGAGGGTGCTGACCTGTCCGCCTTCAACGGCATCTACTGGACCAACCACTACTACCCCGGCGACACCGCCGAAAAGGTGACTTCCTTCGTCTCCGCCTACGAGGCCAAGTTCGGCTCCACCCCCAGCGCCTTCAGCGCCACCGGTTATGACTGCGTGTACATGTACAAGGCCGCCATTGAGGCCGCCGGCACCGCCGATGCCTCTGCCGTCCGCGACGCCCTGGCCGATACCAGCGCCGTCTACGAATGTGTTACCGGCACCTTCTCCCTGGATACCAGCGGCACGCCTGTGAAGGGCGCTGCCATCATCTCCTTCGCTGACGGCGGCGACAAGGTCACCACCGAGCTTGTGGAGGTCATGCAGGCCAGCGATCTTTAACGTCAGAGCGTCAAAAGAAGCTCGCATCGTTCCGTTTACACCTTCTGGTGAAATAGTTCAAGTTGGTAGAGCGGGGCACTCAGTCAGCTACAGGCTGACTGAGTGCTGAGGCTGACAAAGAACAACACATCACGGAAAGAAACCGCTTTCTCAAGCCTTCCCCTGGAGGGGAAGGTGCCCAGTGCGCACACTGGGCGG
>CAMCCC010000017.1 GCA_945873205.1 uncultured bacterium | reverse complement strand
AATGAGGTATCAAATTTATGAAGCAAAATCCGTTAAATATGATGCCCAACAACGAATGGGAATGATACAACGCCATACAACAAAAAGCTGACTGGATGACCAGTCAGCTTTTTGTTGTGTAGTATAAAATGGTTTTGTTTACATCTTAAAACGGTTTCCGTTTACATCTTCTCCGGGGCGGTGACGCCGATGATGCCCAGGGACACGGCGATGACCCGGCGGACACAGTCGGCCAGCAGCAGGCGGGCGGCCTGCACATCGCTTTCCGCGCCCTTGATGCGGCAGACGGTGTAGAAGCGGTGGAAGCGGGCGGCCAGCTCCGTGACGTAGCGGTTGATGCGGCTGGGGTCATAGTCCCGGGCGGCCAGGCGAATCTCCTCCGGCAGGGCGGCCAGCTGCTTGATCAGCTCCTTCTCCTCCGCCGTGGAGAGCAGGGAAGCGTCGGCACTGGCGGGGACGGTGTGCCCCTCGGCGGCCAGGGCGGACAGCAGGGTGCAGATGCGGGCGTGGGCGTACTGAACGTAGTACACCGGGTTCTCGCTGTCCTGGCGGATGGCCAGCTCCAGGTCAAATTCCACCGGGGACTCGGGCCGGGAGTTGAAGAAGTACCGGGCGGCATCCACCGGGATCTCATCCAGCAGGTCGGTAAGGGAGATGGCCTTGCCGGTGCGCTTGGACATACGCACCACCTCTCCGTTGCGGGTCAGCTTCACCAGCTGCATCAGCACGATGTCCAGCCGGTGCTCCCCGTCCAGGCCCAGGGCGTCCATGGCGCCCTTCAGCCGGGCCACATGACCGTGATGATCGGCGCCCCAGACGTTGATGGCCTTGTCAAAGCCACGCTTCTCCAGCTTGTTGCGATGATAGGCGATGTCGGCAGCAAAGTAGGTGTAAAAGCCGTTGGCCCGGCGCAGCACGTCGTCCTTCAGCTCCAGCTTGTCGATCTCCTCCTGCTTCTTGCCGGCTTTCAGCAGCTGCTCGGCAAGGATCTGGGAGGTCTTGAGCCAGAGAGCCCCGTCCTTCTCATAGGTGTAGCCCCGGTCCGTCAGCTTCTGGACGGATTCGGCCACATAGCCGCTCTCGTGCAGCTCGGATTCAAAGAACCACTGGTCGTACTCAATGCCGTAGCGGCGCAGATCCTCCTGCATTTTAGGGATGTTCCGCTGCAGGCCAAATTCCGCCATGGCCTGGTGCCGCTCCGCCACGGGGATGGTGAGGTACTTGTCCCCATTGGCTTCATAGAACAGCTTGGCCAGGTCCTTGATGTCGTCCCCATGATAGCCGTCCTCCGGGAAGGCCACCTGATCCTCCCCCAGCAGAAGCTGCTGGTAGCGGGCGTCGATGGAGTTGGCGAACTTCTCGATCTGGTTGCCGGCGTCGTTTACATAGAACTCCCGCCAGACCTGATAGCCGGCCCGATCCAGCACGCTGGCCAGAGCGTCCCCCAGCACGCCGCCACGGGCGTTGCCCATATGCATGGGGCCGGTGGGGTTGGCGGAGACGAATTCCACCATCACCTTCTGGCCGTGGCCGATATCGCTGCGGCCATAGTCGGCGCCCTCCTGGGTGACGGCCTGCAGCACGTCGGCATACCACCTGTCCGCCAGACGGAAGTTGATGAAGCCGGGGCCGGCCACCTCCACGGAGGCAAACCAGCTATCGGCCAGATCGGCGTTGGCGATCAGGGCTTCGGCAATCTTCCGGGGGGCCATGTGCAGGGCCTTGGCCCCGGCCATGGCATGGTTGGCGGCAAAGTCGCCGTTGGCGCTGTCCTTGGGGATTTCCACGGTACCGCTGAGGGCGGCGCCGGTGGGAAGTTCTCCTTTTTCGGCGGCCTTCTGGTAGGCGGCGTTCAAAATCTGGCTGATGCTGTCTTTGGCGTTTTGTATCATGTTAGGCATGGCACTGCTCTCCTGTCATGTTTTGTTCTGTAATATTCAGTTGGAACTTGTTGCGGGTGACCACGGCGTGTTCCATATCCACCACATAATCGATCTCCACATTGCCGCCGTGCTCGCCCACCTGGCGGTGGATGCGCCGGGTGTTGATGTTCATGGTGGCGGAACCATAGGGCGTGTCATAGAGGAAGGAGCTGCGCTCCCCCTCCTTGAAACTCATCCGGCTGGTGATCAGGCCGTCCCGGTCTACTACCACCTGGTCCGGCATCACCATGACGCTGGTGCGGGTGCCCTCCAGGCCGGTGACTTCCGTCTCCATATAGGTCAGGCAGCCCACCTCACCGTCAAAGGTGTACAGCCCGTCGGTGGTGAATTCCACCAGGTCCTCGTCATCCATGCCGCAGGCCTGGGTGGCCCGGATGGATATGACCACATCTTTCATCATTGCGTGTATTCTTCCTTATTTCTTAAATTTCCATGGGCGGCAGATGCTCCGCCTGAATTTCCTGCCCCAGCAGGGCCGAGGCCGCGGCAGAGAAGGCGGCGGCGTCGCCGCTGGTGTAATACCGGGTCTCCCCGCTGCCGCCGGTGAGGCCCAGGTCTTTCAGCTTCTGACAGGTCTTTTCCGCTACGCAGTCCGAGGCGCTGACCAGCGCCACCTCCGGGCCCAGATAGCCCCGGATGGTATCGGCGATGATGCCGTAATGGGTGCAGCCCAGCAGCAGCGCTCCCACCCCCGCAGCCTTTACCGGGGCCAGCGCTTCCTCCACGGCCCGGCGCAGGGCCGGGTCCCGGGGGCTGGTATGCCCGCTTTCAATCAGGGGGACAAAGTCCGGGCAGGGCAGATCGATGATCTCCCGGTCGGGGGCCTTTTCCGCCAGGGCCCGGCGGAAGGCACCGGCCCGGATGCTGGCCGCTGTGGCGATGATACCCAGAGGGGCCGTGCCCGGAACCCGGGCCATGGCTTCGATGCCCGGCTTCAGTACGCCGCAGACCGGCAGGGGATAGCCCTCCAGAATGTGGGCCGCATTGCTGGACACGGTGCCGCAGGCGGCGATGATGGCCTTGGCGGAGAAGGAGGCTAGCAGGTCCAGATCCTGCCGGGCCATGACCAGCAGCTCCTCCCGGCTTTTCTCCCCGTAGGGAACCCGGGCACTGTCGGCAAAATAAACGATATTTTCCTCCGGCATGAGCCGCCTCAGGGCCATGACCGCCGTGAGTCCGCCCAGGCCGGAATCAAAAATTCCAATCGGTCTGTTATCCATTGATGCTCTCCATTCAAGTGTCGACACTTTAATATACCGCAAAGCGCCGCTTAATACAAGGATAATTTCCGTTTTCAACCGTATTTTTGTTAGCATTACACCTTGTTCTTTGCTATAATAAGAGTATAATAAGTAACTGTTCATCTGAAGGAGGCGACGGAATGAATATTGAGCTCAGCGAGAGAGAGTTCAGGCGCTTGCTTGACATGATCTATATCGGCAACTGGATTTTGAATTCCACCCGTGGGGACGACCGCTTCGAGGACTATGACCTGCTGCAGGAGAAGCTGTTTGCCCTCTGCCCCAGCCATGGGATGCGCGCCCTGGTGGAAAGCTGGCAGGGCCATATCTTCCCCTCCCGGGCCTATGAGGAGGGCGGCATCCACGAGGCCATCGCCGATTATGAGGATGCGGTGTTCTACAACATTCTGGCGGAGGAGCTGGCCCGCCGGGACCTGGGCCTGGAGACCACGGACCCGGAGGATTTCACCGAGCTGCAGGACCGCATGGAGGAATACCTGGCCGAATTTGATAAAAACGGCCTGAACACCATTAACATTGATATTTGACAGAGAGGCTGTACTATGCACGACGAACTGACCAGAGAAGATATCAAAAAGATGCAGGAGGAGCTGGACTACCGGCGGCTGGAGCTGATGCCGGAGCTGATCGAGGAGGTCAAGCGCACCCGGGCCTTCGGCGATCTCAGCGAGAACTTTGAGTATAAGGCCGCCAAGCAGGCCCAGTACAAAAACCGCAGCCGCATCCGCTATCTGGAGGGCATGATCAAATCCGCCCGGATCATTGACAGCAGCTCCGCCCAGGATGAGGTGGGATTGTTTGACAAGGTGGAGATCTACATGCCGGAGGACGATGAGACCCAGATCATCCAGGTGGTCACCACCGTCCGCTGCGACCCCCGAAGGGGGCTGATCAGCAAGGAATCCCCCTTCGGCCAGCAGGTGCTGGGCAAGAAGGTGGGGGATAGCTTCACCGTCAAGGTCAGTGACAGCTATTCCTATGAGGCCCAGATCCGTTCCATCACCAAAATGAAGGACGACGGCTCCGCCCCGCTGATGAAATTCTGAGACATACCGAAAAAACACTAAGCTCCTGGGTTTTGCCCAGGAGCTTAGTGTTTTCAAGGCGTCGACAAAGTTCGACGCCTTGAAAACATAGATTGAACGCAGAAAGGGGACTCCCATCCCCTCTCTGCGCTCTCCCCATGCATTTCGATACGCTGCCGGCTCTTTGTCTACAGGCTGAAAAACACTAAGCTCCTGGGTTTTGCCCAGGAGCTTAGTGTTTTTTATTTATTTAAGGAGAAAAGGAAAAGAATCAAGATAAGCCGAGGTATTCGTCAACCGGGGGCAGGGAAGGGCCGGCAGGCTCCTCCGCCGGCAGGGTCACGCTGGGGTCAAGATAGACCCGGATGCTCACTTCCAGCGGAAGCGCATTGTCATTGCCGATCTCCTCCGGCAGCACCGCCGTACCTCTGACGGTCAGCACCTGGGCGCCCTGCACAAAGGGGTCATAGCCTGTGCTGCTGAGGTCCCACCAGACCTGGGCCCTGTACTGGCTCACCAGGCCGCGGTTGTTGATGATGCCCAGGTCCTGGGGCAGCGCAGCGGCGAGCCTGCTCTCCATGTCCCCGCCGGCGCTGAGATAGAGGGCTTCCGGCTCCACAAAGGCCTGCAGCTGCTCGTTCAAAACGGTGAAGCTGGTGACGGCTTCCGCGCCGCTGTAGTTATGGGTCCCCTCCACGCTGGCTTTCACATACCAGACGCCCGGGGCGTTGTCGGCATCCCAGGGGCCGAACCAGCCCTCAGGGTCCTGGCTGTAGCTGAAGCTCACCTGGCCGAAGGCCGCTTGCGCGCTGGGAGCGGGCTGACCGCCGTAGGGCACGTCGTCGCAGCGGAAGGCGTAGATGTCGTTGCCGGCCATGTCCACCGTCAGCAGGCCATCGATGAATTCCAGCACATAGTTGGAGGCAACAAAGCCGGGGCCGTCGGTCAGGGCCAGGCTGCCCTGGCGGACATAATAGGCGCCCACGTCCTCGCCATAGTCACGGGTCAGCACACCGGTCAGCACCGGGGGCTCCTCATCCATGCTGATGGTATAGAGGGCCGGGTCCTCCTCACCGTATACCTTGTGCTGCTCGGCTGCCTTCACGGTGACGGTCCGGGGACTGATGCTCCAGAGCAGCTCGTTGCCCTCGGCCCCGGTCAGGGTGTAGTTGGGGTTATCCAGGGCGGTGACATAGGCCTGGTAATACCCGGCGTCCGTGCCGCTGGCGCCTTCATAGGCGGTGCAGCTCACACTGTCCCCGTCAAGGACATTGTTTACATAGGCGCTGACCTGCTGCTGGCCGCAGTTGTAGGTCAAAGGCTCGCTGTAGTTCCAGGTGAGGCTGACGGCCAGGGGGTAGATGGCCCCGCCGTAGACATAGGTGGTCTGCGGCGCTTCGTAGTACTCCGTCAGATCGTCCAGGGAATAGCTGACGACCACGGCCTTGCCCAGCCCGGCGTTTTTGTTCTCAAAGCGGGCGGTGGCCTGGATGGGCACGCTGCCCTCATCCTCCGGCCGGAAGCCGGTGATCCGTCCCATGTCCAGCACCTGAGAGAGGGTGGTGCCGTCGTAAATCTTCTCCGTTACCACGGTGGGCTGGCTTTCCAGAGTAAGCTGCCGCTTGCCGGCGGTGAAGCTGGCGCTGGCGGAAACCTCGTCAAAGCCGCTGCCGCCCAGCTTGGTGGCAGTGACGGTAAAATCGCCAACGCCGGTGACGTAGACATCGCCGGTCTCGCTGTTGACTACGGCGGCATCTCCGGCGCTCAGCGTCCAGGTGACCGCTCTGTCGCCGGAGCCGCCCTCGGTGCCCAGGGTAAAGGCCTGGCCGAAGCAGATGCTGTCCGGCTGCCCGGTGATGCGCAGGGGCTGCTGGCTGCCCTGCTCTATGGTGAAGGTCCAGGCGCTGTCGGTGATGCCCTGCACCGCCTCAAAGCGCTTATCCTCTGCCACGTCAATGCAGATGCTGTAGCTGCCGGGCAGGGAGGGGACACCTTCCACAGGGCTGCCGTCGCTGTCCAGGTAGCGGATGCTCAGGTCCATCCCCTCGGGGAAGGAGAGCAGCGCGGGACTCTTGGCCTGGCCGTCATAGGGGAAGCTCCGCTCCTGAGAGAAAACGAAGTCCTCCTTGCCTGCGGCCCGGCGGCCCACTTCCACGGTGCAGCTGGCGCTGGCCCCGGCGGGGGTGCTGGCGGTGACGGTGGCGGTGCCGGCGGCCAGGGCGCTTACGTTGCCCTGCTGGTCCACGCTGAGAATCTTTTCTTTATCGCAGCTCCAGACAATGTCGCTGATATCCGCGCCCGCAGGCTCCGCCGTTACGGAGAGCAGCTTGCTCTCGCCCAGGGCCAGCTTCACACTGCCGGCCATGCGGATGGCGCTGGCCGGGGCCTGCTTCCACTGGGCGTACAGGGTCACGCTGCCGTCAGCTTCCTTGCACAGACTGCAGGCGCTGCCGCCGTCGGCATATTTGACCTCGCCATCGGGAGTAAGGCTCCACCCGGCAAAGACCAGGTCCCCATTTTGGAAGCTGCATTTGGCCAGATTGAAGGGCACAGTGTAGCGGCACTTCTGGCTGGGCATGCTGCCGCTGCCGCCGTTGGGGTCGTAATTGATGGTGTAGTGGTTGAATTCATAGTTGGCCGTCAGGGTCTTATCAAAGGTCACCGGGTCCTCCGGGCTGACCTTTTTCCCGTTGTAGTCCCAGTAGGTGAAGGTGTAGCCGTCCTTTTTGGGGATGGGCAGAGTGCCCAGGGGGTCGCCGGTGGTGAACATCTGATAGGTTTTGTCCAGCTTGCCGCCCTTGGCGTCAAAGTCCACCCGGCAGGAAAGGGCAAACTGCAGCTCCTTGTCCGCCCCGATGCTGACGCCGAAATCGGTTACGTTGCTCTTGAAGCAGTCCTTGAGCATTTCCGCGTTGGCCGCCGCGTCCTTGGTGAAGGTGTTTTTATCGGTGTATTCGATGCTGAGGCCAATGTCGCTGCCCTGCTCCAGCCCGGCCACATACATGGTTTCGGAGCTGTGAAGGTAGAGGTTGGCGCCACGGCCGCTGCACTGGTTGCCGTTGATGTGCAGCCGCCCGGACAGGCTCAGCCCATCCATCTGGTTGACGTATACACCGCCGCCGTCCATGGCACTGTTGCGGCGGATACTGTCGCTGGACAGCTCCACGTTGATGAAGCTGTTGCCCTGAATGAACACGCCGCCGCCGTAGCTGCCGGCGGTGTTGCCGTCAATGTCACAGTTGGCGATGCGCTTTTCCGCGTCCCGGGTGAAGCCGAAGCTGATATAAAGGCCGCCGCCGTCGCCATCGGCGCTGTTCCGGGCGATTTTGCCCCCGGCGATTTCAAAGCTGCCCACGCCGGTGGTGGCGATGCCGCCGCCGCTGGTGGCGCTGTTGCTGCTGATCTCCCCGCCCTCCATGGCAAAGCCGGCTGCCGGAGCGTTGCTGACGCAGACGCCGCCGCCCTGATTGGCGGCGCTGTTGCCGCTGATCAGGGTGTCGCCGGTCATGGTGAAGCCGGCGTACTCATCGATATAAACGCCGCCGCCGCTGGCGTGGGCGTCGATCCCCTTGTTGTCCGCAATGCGGCAGTCCGCCGCCGTGGCCTGGCAGTTTTTCAGGTAGATGCCGCCGCCGTGGCCCTGGCAGATGTTGCTTTCTATGGTGCAGTGGTCAAGGGCGATGCTTCCGCCCTCCGCCATCTCGGCGTAAAGGCCGGCCCCGTTATACTCCGCGCTGTTGCCGCTGATGCTGCCGCCCTGGATGCTGGCTTCGCAGCGGAGGTAGACGCCGCCGCCGCTCTTGGCGCTGTTGTCACGGATTTCCCCGCCGGAAATGGTCACGCTGGCCCCATCGGCCGCGCAGATGCCGCCGCCACGGTTGGCCTCGTTGCCGCAGATTGCTCCGCCCTCCAGGCTGAGCCCGGCACCCTTTGCAACATAGATGCCGCCGCCCTCGGTGGCTTTGCCGCCGGTGATGCAGCCGCCCTTGCCGCAGTCGTGGAGACTGAGCTGGGCGCCCTCACTGACGGTGATGACGCTGCCCTTGCCGCTGCCGCTGAGGGTATGGCCGTTGAGGCACAGCTCCACCTGGCCCTTGATCACAAGGTCGCTGTTCAGGTCGCCCTTCAGGTAATAGCTGCCGCTGTCCAGAGCCTTTCTGCTGCCGGTGCTCACCGCTGCCCAACCGTCATGGCCGGTGTGGCCTGCGTATGCCGCAGGGGAGGCCCAGGCAAAAACAACGACAAGGGCCAAAGCCATTGCCGCGGAAGATATGAAATTGTGGCGCTTGTTCCTCATTTGCCTCTCGGGTCCCCTGTTCTCACCAAAAATAATATGCTTTACATATTAGTGTTGACATAATTAACGCTGGGTTCATTATAAAGTCAACATAATCCCGTGACAACGACTTTCTTTTGTAAACTTCTGTAGGAATCTGCAACATACGATTAATTGGAGAAAATACCGGCAGAAAGAAGATTGATAGGATAAAAAGGAACAAAAAAACGCACAGCCGAAAAATATTTTCGGCTGTGCGAACAAATTTAGCGCCCATTTTTGTGCAATTTTTGTAACGATAATTTGGTTTACAGAATTTGAGACGCCGCCAGCTGACGGTTTTTATAATCTGCCAGGCCGGTCACCTCTTTGATCAGGCGGATCTCCTCCGGCAGCGCCGGCGTTTCTCCGCCGCCGTAGACGAACAGAACGGCTTTGTCCCGGTCAAAGGGGTACACGTCGATTTCCAGACGGCTGTTTTGATAGCCAAAGCGGTATTTCACCTTCCGCACCCCATGAAGGCTCAGGTCGCTCTCCATCAGGTAGGCCACATATTCCTTTTCCGAGATGGGCTTTTCCGTGACCCAGCGGGTCCCGTCCTCGGCGATGCGCTTTTCCGTGTAGAAGTACAGGTAGCCCCCGCCGTTTTTCTGCTGGCGGATACGCCGCTCAATGCTTGGGCTGTTGGAGTTGAGGTAGGTCTGCATCATCTCCACCGGGACCGCGCCGTAACGCTCCTGCAGCTTTGCGCAGTCCGGCATATGGATGAGGTACTTCCGCTTGGCCGCGGCCGGGGCGCTCTGCCCCACGATGCGGTAAATCTGGGCGATGGCCCGGTTGATCTTTTCTTCAAAATCCACGGAATTGTCAATCACATAGAGCCGGGGGTGGGCACTCCAGGCCCGCAGGGTCCGGTCGTCCATCCGCCGGGCTTCCTCCACGCTTTCATAGCGGGCGGCATTGCCGAAGTTATAGGCGTACTCCGCCCCCTTGGCGCAGGTCACCAGATGCAGCACCGCGTCATAGCCGGAGAGAACCTCCTCCTCCGTTTTGCCGAAGTAGGCCAGCGTCTCCTGGAACTGCTGGTCGGTGATGTAGGCCTTGTCGTCCAGCAGCGCCCGGTCGTAGACAATCAGGATCTTGTCATAGGGCACCATCTGCGCCGCCTTCAGCGCCAGCTTTTCCTTGTGCAGCTGGTCTTCAATGACGAAATACTGGAACTCCTCCATGCTCACGCAGTTGGGGAAAGGCCCGATGCCGAAGCCGGAGATCAGGTCCGTAGCGGTCTCCGGGATGGTGATCACCTTCCAGCCGTCCTCCGGCTTGAACTCCTTCAGTATCCGGCTGATCAGCGTGGTTTTTCCGGCGGCGGGGCCGCCTGTAAGCACGATTCTGGTTATGCTTTTTTCCAAAACTCTCACCCTTTACCCATTTTTCTGCCATCATATGCTGGTATTTTAACATTATCCCGCTTGATTTTCAATCGCATCTTGCTATAATGAGAAACAAAAGCTGCCCTGCCCCTCACAGGTGGATAATTGTCGACGGCTTTTTGGCAAATCCCAGGGAAAAAACGGGCAAATTGGGGAATAAGTGGGGAATCAGAGCCGCAAAACCCCTGAAAATCGCCCTCTTGGGCATGAGAAGTCTTGACGAAATGCAAAAGAAGATGTATTATTTATAGGTAGCACGATGCTTAAACTTGGGTGAGTTTAAGCATTTACCCTATTTGTTCTTGAGAACGGAGGAACTTGTATGAGCATGATTCCTGAAGTAAAATGCCGCCGCTGCGGCGAGACATTTTCTTCCATGCGCAGTCGCTGCCCCAACTGCGGCACCAGAAGGGTGACCCAGAGCGGGCGCACTCCCGGCACTACGCCAGGCACGGTCAGAGGGACCGCGTCCTATGAGCGTGCCGAAACGAACACAAAGTGGCAGATGATTTTTGGTCTTATACTTGTCGTGGCGGTGATCCTTGCGGTGATCGTCATGGTGTCCACCAGCCTGGAAGGCACGGAGAAGCGGGGCAACGCCACCATCACGCCGCCCCCCGCCGCTACGGACTACATCCCCATCATAGACACGCCGCCTACGCCCGCACCCACCCCCACCCCCACGGTTGAGGGCATCCGCGTCATGTTCTACGAGAAGGAGCTGGAGGAGTTCACCATGCGCGAGGGTGACGCCAACATACCCCTTACCGCCCAGGTCCTGCCCGCCACTTTGGTGGGCGCCAAGGTCAACTGGTCTGTCTCGGATGAGAGCGGCGAGTACTGCACCGTCACCTCCACCGGTGACAATGCCTGTGAGGTGGCCATCATCAAGGCCAAGTCCGGCGGCGTCACACTGACAGCCGAGTGCAACGGCTTCACCAAGAATGTCCAGGTCTATCTGCTGGAAGCCGTCAAGTGATATTGTGTTCGCAAACACCCCCGCCGGAAGGCGGGGGTGTTTTTACGAATAATCGAAAGGCTTTCTCCTTGCGGCGGCCTGGCTCCTGTGGTAAAATAATGCCAAAGACAAATAGGAGGGGAATTTCTATGCTGTTTAAAAACGCGTTGATTTTTAATGGGCTGGATTTTGTGCCCGGGGGCTTCCGGGTGAAGGAGGGCCGCTTCACGCAGGTGTTCTCCGGTGCCGTGGAAGAACCGGGAGAGGATTTGCAGGGCGCTTATGTGATCCCCGGCCTGGTGGATGTCCATAACCACGGCAACTCCGGTGCTGATTTTTCCGACGGTAATCTGGAGGGGCTGCGCACCATGGGCAGATACCTGGCGGAAAACGGCGTTACCTCCTTTGCCCCCGCTTCCATGACCCTGCCCTATGAGACCCTGGCCGCTGCCTTTGCCACCGCCGTGGACTACCGGCGGGAGGACGCGCCCGGCCATGCCCGGCTTATGGGCATCCAGATGGAGGGGCCCTTCTTCTCCGAGAAAAAGAAAGGCGCCCAGAACGGCGCTTACCTGAAGGACCCGGATTTTGAGGCCTTTGAGAAGCTGTACGAGGGCTGCGAGGGCCTGGTGCGCATTGTGGACGTGGCGCCGGAGCTGCCCGGTGCGGCAGAGTTTGCCGCCAGGGCATCCGAACTGTGCACCGTGTCCGTGGCCCATACCGACGCTACTTATGAGCAGGCTGCCGCCGTGTTCCAGAACGGCGCCCGGCATCTGACCCACCTGTTCAACGCCATGCCGCCCATCCACCACCGCAAGCCCGGCGTCATCGGCGCTGCCGCTGAGCGGGAGTGCGTCACGGCGGAGCTGATCTGTGACGGACTTCACGTTCACCCCAGCGTGGTGCGCATGGCCTTCAAGCTGTTCCCCGGCCGCATCTGCCTGGTGTCCGATGCGCTGCGCTGCTGCGGTATGCCGGACGGCGAGTATGAGCTGGGGGGCCAGACGGTGTTCCTGAAGGACTGCATCGCCCGCCTGGCCGACGGCACCATCGCCGGCTCCGCCTCCAACCTCTACAGCTGCATGCTGAACGCCATTGCCTTCGGCATCCCTGTGGCCGAGGCCATCAATGCCGCCACCATCACCCCCGCCCGCCAGCTGGGCCGGGACAGCGAGATCGGCTCCATTGAAACCGGTAAGCTGGCAGACTTTGTGGTCTGTGATGAAACGCTTCAGCGCAAGGCGGTGTATATCAGCGGCGCGAAGGTCTGATTGAAGAAAGCAGAAATGTAAAATCGCCCTGGCCGGATGGCCAGGGCGATTTTTCGTTGTCTCAAAGAAAGCGGGAGAAGAGCATGGCCGCGAACACCGTCAGGATGCCGGACAGAGCGATGGACAGACTGCTCATGGCCCCTTCCAGTTGGCCCATCTCCATGGCCTTGGTGGTGCCGATGGCGTGGGAGGCGGAGCCGATGGCGATGCCCTTGGCCACCGGCTCCGTAATACGGAAAAGCCGGCAGACCGGCTCGGCAAGCATATTGCCCATAATGCCGGTGATGATGATTACTGCCACCGTCACCGCCACATGGCCGCCCAACTCCTCCGACACACCCATGCCGATGGCAGTGGTGATGGATTTGGGCAGGAGGGTCACATATTCCTGATGATCAAAGCCGAAGAGCAGCGCCAGCAGCAGTACGCACGCCAGGCTGGTGAGGACTCCGGTAAAGATGCCTGCCGCGATGGCTTTCAGGTTCCCTTTCAGCGGCTCAATTTGCTCATACAGCGGGATGGCCAGGCAGACGGTGGCCGGCGTCAGCAGGTAGCTGATGTATTTGGCACCCTGATAATAGACGGCATAGGGCATACGGGCCGCCAGCAGAAACACAATGGTGAAAACAATGGCCAGCAGCAGGGGATTGAAGATGGCCAGTTTCAGCCTTTTTTTGATGTACATTCCCAGGAAGTAGCTTCCCAGAGAGATAAACACGCCCAGGTATACGGCTTCTGAGAAAAAATCATCAATCATGGTGCTTCTCCTTTCCGGCCCGGATGACGGCCTGGGTCACAAGCCCGGTCACGCCCATGACGGCCACCGTGGTGACAAAGGTCACCAGCAGATAGGGCAGCCAGCTTTCCCGCAGCAGGGGCCAGGAATCCACCAGGCCTACCGCCGCCGGGATGAACATCACCGGCATGATCTCCACCAGAAACTTCCCGGTCTCCTTTACCGCCGCCAGAGGTACAAGGCCGGTCACCAGGGCGGTGAACAGCAGGATAATTCCATAGATGCTGGCCGGTATCGGCAAGGGGATTACCCAATGGAGCAGTTCCCCAAAAAAAGAGATCACGATAATAAGGAAAAATTGTTTCAGATACTTCATGGCTTTCCTCCCAATTGACACAGCCAGTATAAGATAACACCATCCACCCCGGGGCGCAAGGAAAAACTTGCGTTTCGGCACTTTTCACCGGGGTACTGCCTGTGCTATAATGGGAAAAACTTTATACTAGGGGGAGAGTTTGATGGATTTGGAAAAACTCACCATCGGACAGATGGCGGAACTGAATCACGTTTCGGAGCAGACGCTGCGCCTCTATGACCGGGAGGGGCTGATGAAGCCCCGGTACACCGACCCGGTCACCGGTTACCGCTATTATCACATCACCCAGTCCGCCCGGCTGGACATGATCCAGACCATGAAGGTCTACGGCATGACCCTGCGGCAGATCCGCGCCGCCCTGAACAACAGCGACGCCCAGGCCCTGGTAAGTCTGCTGCTGGAGCAGGCCAGCCAGGTGGAGCAGCGCATCGCCGAGCTGTCCCGCTCCCGGGCGGCCATCATGCGTACCCTGGAAAACTATAAAAAAGTGGAGGCCATGCCGAAAAACGGGGAGATTTTCCTGGAATATATGCCCCAGCGGCGGATCTACAGCTACAGCTGCCAGATGAACTACTTCGACCAGGACGAAAGCGGCTACGAGTATATGCTGCGGCAGCTGAAGGGCCAGCTGGCCAGCAGCCGCCTGCCCATGTCCTACTTCTCCAACATCGGCACCATCATCCGCAAGGAACACCTGCTCTCCGGCCGGCTCTACTCCAATGAGGTTTTCCTGTTCGTGGATGAGGAGGTGCCCGGCTGCGAGCTGCTGCCCGCCGGGTCCTATGTGTGCCTGTGTTCGGAGGATTTTTCCCAGGAGGCGGAGAATGTGGAGCGCCTGCTGGCCTATGTGGGGGAGCACCGCTGCCAGGTGGCCGGGGACTATCTCTGCGAGGTGATGATCGACTTCCCCATGCTGGAGTTTGACCGGCGGCAGATGTTCTATAAGACACAAATTCCGGTGCGGTTTTTTGGTTAATTTCCCCAACAGAATCTGCCTTGACTTTGCAGCAACAACAATGCCTATAATAGCCTCAGAAGGTCGTTAAAAATATAACTTACTTAGGAGGCTTATAGTATGGAACGGAAAGTTAAGGTTGCACAGTATGGCTGCGGTAAGATGAGCCGCTGGCTGATGCGGTATGTGCTGGAGCATGACGGCGAACTGGTGGCGGCTCTCTGCCGCAATCCCGGCCATATCGGGAAGGATGTGTCAGAGATCATCGGCAATGACTACCCCTTTGTGGGCGTCACCGTACAGCCCTCTGCCGACGCAGAGAAGATCCTGGCGGAGCTGAAGCCGGACGTCTGCATTGTGGCTACCCGCAGCACCGTGGCGGAAATTGAGGAAATCTTCACCATCTGCGCGAAGCTGGGCATCAACGCCATCAGCACCTGTGAGGAAGCCCTTTACCCCTGGAACTCCTCGCCCGCCCTCACCGCCAAGCTGGACAAGCTGGCTAAGGAAGGCAACTGCACCCTCACCGGAGTGGGCTACTGCGACCTGTACTGGGGCACCATGGTTACCAACCTGTGCGGCTCCTCCCATAAGATCACCAAGATTTTCGGCAGCAGCTCCTACAACGTGGAGGACTACGGCATCGCTCTGGCGGAGGGCCACGGCGCCGGTCTCAGCATCGAGGAGTTCAACAAGACCATCGGCTGCTACAACGATACCCCCTCTGACCAGATGAAGGAACTGGTGGAGAGCGGCCAGTATGTGCCCTCCTACATGTGGAACCAGAACGGCTGGCTGTGCAGCAAGATGGGCCTGCATGTAAAGTCCCAGACCCAGAAATGCATCCCCTGCGTGGACAAGGAAGACCTGAAGTCCGGGACCCTGGGCATGGTGGTCAAGGCCGGCTATGCCACCGGTATGCGGGCCGTGGTTACCACCGAGACGGAAGAAGGCATCACCTTCGAGACCGAGTGCGTGGGAAAAATCTACAACAAGGACGAGATCGACACCAACATCTGGACCCTCTACGGCGAGCCGGAGACCACCTGCATTGTCAATCAGCCCGCCACCGTGGAGCTGACCTGCGCTACCCTGGTCAACCGCATCCCCCAGCTGATCGACGCTCCCGCCGGCTATGTCACCACCGACCAGTTCCCCTACAACGAGTACATGGTCAAGCCCATGAACGAGTACGTCAAGACCAAGTAAGAGAAAGGGAATTTCTCCATCCTGCATAGAAAAAGAACAGCCTGCCGGATGGTGGACTGTTCTTTTTAGACTGTCAAAAAACAATGGGGCAGGGAAAGAGGACGTCTTCTCAAGCCTTCCCCTTTGAGGGGAAGGTGCCCAGTGCGCACACTGGGCGGATGAGGTGGAAATCCAGCGTTTTTGACGGAAGTATTTCCGGCGGCTGCCGGCCACCTCATCAGTCGGCTGCGCCGCCAGCTTCCCCTCGAGGGGAAGCCTTTGGGCTGGCGTATCTCCTGGCGCACCGGGGTGTTCGATTTTGATTCGAATCTCTCCATCCCGCATAGATAGAAAAATAAAAACCTGCCGAAAGGCAGGCTTTTATTTTTGGCGGAGATGGAGAGATTCGAACTCTCGAAGAGCTTTTGACCCTTACACGATTTCCAATCGTGCGCGCTCGACCAACTACGCGACATCTCCGTATTTGCTCAAGAAACAGAATATTAACTTTGCAGCTTAGTTATTATAATGCACCTGAGCGCCAAAGTCAAGCCCAATTTTTTCTTTTTCAGAACATTATGTTGGATACTGCCCGGGTGATATAGGGCCGCAGGGCAAACATCACGGCCACCACGACGCCCAGGATGGCCAGAAACATCTTCCGTCCGTCAGCCTGTTCCCGGATCAGCAGATTCTTTTTCCGCCGGCTGAGGAGCATCAGCAGCTCATAGCCCAGAAAGGCACCCAGGGTATTCATGATCAGGTCATCCACATCGCTGATGCGGTAATTCAGCAGCTGGGCCAGCTCGATACCCAGACTCATCAGAAAGCCGGTGAGGCACATGGCCCGGCGGCTGCGAAACTCCTTCCACAGCAGGGGCAGGATAAAGCCCAGGGGCACAAACAGCAGGATGTTCAGCCCGGAATTGATGAGATAGGCCTGCACGCCGCTGGTAATGTCCCAAAAGGGGATGAGATTGATGTTCAGCCGGGGATAGATGTAGGGCAGCTCCGGCGCTCCCGCCACATTGTAAACCGCCGCCAGATACAGTGCCAGCAGCAGCTTCCAGACGGCCTGGGCTTTGGTGGGCCGGTGCCCGCTGATGCGGGATACCAGCACAAGCACCAGAATCAGCACCGCAGACCACAGCAGCATATCCACGGCGTAAAATACCAGATAACGCATCATGTTTCCTGTTCTCCCTCTTTACCAAAACATGGATGCTATTATAGACGAAAGCAAAGGCAGGGAGTTCCTCTTTTTCCTTAATTTTCCTTACAATACGCTTAATTTTTGCCAAAAAGCCCGGCAAACTCCCTGCCGTACAGCAGTGCCCACACCCCCAGCGCCAGGGGAATGTAGCCCAGCAGATAACCGGGATTCCCCAGAAAGGCAAACAGCGCCAGGGGACTGCCAGCCGGCGGGAGATTCAGGAACATATAATTGGTGTTCCACAGCTTGTTGAGAAAATACACCGGCAGCGCCAACAGCAGCATCCACCCGATACAGCCCGGCAGCCGGCGCAGCTCCGGCCGGATTTCCCCGGCGGCTGCCTGCATCAGCGGGTAGAGCACCAGCAGAAAATGCAGCAGGAAGGAACTGACGGTAATAAAGCCAAAAAGAGGCTGCCCCGCCCAGTCGGGGAACAGCAGGGCGAGGGCCGCTCCCGGCAGCGTGAAGGCGTAAAGAAACTGCCCCAGCCCCGGCCGATCGGTCAGGGCGTGGAAGAAGCAGAGATAGATGGACAGACTGCACAGATGCAGCGGCAGCCGCCCCAGGTCGTACAGGCCGCGGCTCAGCAGCAGCCCGGCCCGGCCCAGTTCCAGAGCCAGGGCCAGGCCAGCCGTCAGCAGACGGAGCCCGGGCCGCCTTTCCGGCAGGGCCTTTCCATAGGCAAAACAGCCAAGGACCAGGCCGGCTCCACCCACAAAAAGCCACAAAAAATGACCGAAGCCGAACCTTTCAAAGCCAATATCTGGAAATAAGCCCTTGTCAAGCACAAAAAAGCTGTTCATATTCTGTACATAATCCACAGTTACCACATAGTTTTCCACATTTTCATCCGTCACAAATCATGAAAAATTCCCAAAGCCCAAGTTGCCTGTTGACAAAAAGTGTCCGTGTTATATAATGAGCACGACAAATGAACAAAGGATAGAGGCGCGTTGGTCAAGAGTATCTCCCTTGCTGCGGCAGGAACCGCGGAGTGAAAGGGGTCATCGCCGAAGGGTATCTGTTTTCCTGGGCAGGTATCGCTGGGCTGCCGGATAAGATCCGGCGGACTGTCGCGAAAGCGGAGAGCTGTCTGGTCACAATGTTTGCGTCATGAACAGCACCGGCTTTGTTCATGACTTTTTTTATTGGAGGTACATCAAAATGTACGGTACTTTCTGGGCGCTGGTGCCCCCCATTCTGGCCATCGTTCTGGCCCTCATCACCAAGGAGGCTTACTCCTCCCTGTTCATCGGCGTGCTGGTAGGCGCTCTGTTCTGCGCAAACTTCGCCCCCGTCGCCACCCTGGATACCGCCCTGAACGACGGCTTCATCGCCGCCATTGCGGATAATGCCGGTATCTTCCTGTTCCTGGTTATCCTGGGTATCATCGTTGCTCTGGTCAACGCCTCCGGCGGCTCCGCCGCTTTCGGCCGCTGGGCAGAGAAGAACATCAAGACCCGGGTGGGCGCCGCTCTGGCCACCTTCGCTCTGGGCATCCTGATCTTTATTGACGACTACTTCAACTGCCTGACCGTGGGCTCCGTCATGCGTCCCGTTACCGACAGCCACAAGATCTCCCGCGCCAAGCTGGCTTTCATCATCGACGCCACCGCCGCCCCCGTCTGCATGATCGCTCCCATCTCCTCCTGGGCTGCCGCCGTCTCCGGCGTCGCCGCCGATCTGGACGCCGGCTTCTCCGGCATCGAGCTGTTCATCCGCGCCATCCCCTACAACTTCTACTCCCTGCTGACCTTCGTGTTCATCATCGCCCTGACCCTGATGAAGTTCGACTACGGCCCCATGCGTATGCATGAGATGTCCGCGCAGCTCAACGGCCATCTGGGCGGCCTGGAGAACAGTGAGGACGAAAACGTCAATCCCAAGGGCAAGGTCATTGATCTTATTCTGCCCGTTGTTACCCTGATTATTGCCTGCACCATCGGTATGATCTATGTTGGCGGCTTCTTCGGCGTTGACGCCTGGGGCGGCACCGACTGCGCCGGCGACTTTATCGGCGCCTTCGGCAACACCGACGCCTTTGTGGGTCTGCCCTGGGGCGGCATCATCGCCCTGATCCTCACCGTGATCTACCTGTGCGCCCGCCGCGTCCTCAGCTTCAAGGAAGCCATGGCCTGCGTGCCCAAGGGCTTCATCGCTATGGTTCCCCCCATCACCATCCTCACCATGGCCGTCTCCCTGAAGACCATGACCAGCACCCTGGGCGCCGCCGAGTTTGTCCATGACCTGATGATGGGCGCTTCCGCCGGCCTGTACAGCATGCTGCCCGCCGTGATCTTCGTGGTGGCCTGCATCCTGGCTTTCGCCTCCGGCACCTCCTGGGGCACCTTCGGCATCCTGATCCCCATCGTTACCGCTATCTTCCCCGCCTCCAGCAGCCTGCTGATCATCGGCATCTCCGCCTGCTGCGCCGGCGCTGTCTGCGGCGACCACTGCTCTCCCATTTCCGATACCACCATCATGGCTTCCGCCGGTGCCCAGGTGGATCACCTGAAGCACGTCTCCACCCAGCTGCCCTACGCCATCACCGTGGCTGCCGTCAGTTTCGTGACCTACATCGTGGCCGGTTTCGTCCAGAACGCCATCATCTGCCTGGTGATCGGCGCTGTCCTCACCGTGGGTACCCTGTTTGTGATCCGCAGCGTGGAGAGCAAGAAGGCCGCCTGAGCCAAAACCTAATAACGCATACAAAAGCCGCCGGGGTGTCCCGGCGGCTTTTTGCGATTTTTATCCGTGTTTCTTTCTATAATAAACATACGAGTACAGCACCGAGGCCAGGCTTGCTGCCAGAACCAGCCCCAGGCTGATCCACAGGCCTGCTGCCGCCCAGGGCAGGAAGGCCAGCAGCAGGATCACCACGCCGCAGCCCACCCAGAGCCGGGAGGCAAAACGGTGGGTGGCGGTCCAGTTCTCCTCGTCATCCAGGGCCCACATCACCCGGATGCCAATGGTGTAGTTCTGCTTGCACTTGGGCAGGTAATTGCCGATTACGATGAACAACAAGCCAAGGAAGATCAGCACCAGCTTCTCGATCCGCAGCCCCATACCCAGTGCCGCCGAGAGGCTCATAAACCCCGCCAGCAGGGAAACTGCCGGGCAGATCCACAGCACCAGGCCCAGGGCCTTCCGATTCTGCCCTTTGTTCTTCGGGTCGATAAAACAGGCCACAACGCAGACCCAGTGGATCAGCAGCAAAAACAGCGGCTCGGCGCACACAACCATCCAACGGCTGCCCCAGCCGTTAATCTCGCCGGCGGCGTTCCAATGCATGGGCAGCTGCTCCGGCAGCCGGTTCCAAAGCAGAAGCCCCGCTACCAGCGGCAGCAGCACCAGCAGGCTGGTGAGGATCAGCTTTCCCTTATGTTCTTTCATCCGTTTCTTCTCCTTTCAGGTCTGTCAGCCAGAGCATGATCTCCTCCAGCACCGACGTGTTCAGTTCATAATAAATGAATTTGCCTTCCCGCTGGTCCCGGATCAGGTCCGCCTCCCGCAGCACCGACAGGTGCCGGGAGATGGCCGCCGCCGTAACAGGGAAGTGCTCGCAAATCTCCCCGGCGGAGAGCCGCCCCCGCTTCAGCAGGGTAAGGATCTCCCGCCGGATCGGGTCCGCCAGAGCCCGCAGCGTGTCTTGCAGTCCCATTTGCCTCAACTCCTTTAACATTTAACTTAAATGTTAATTGAATGATAGCACAGCTTGGCGCTGCTGTCAAGCCGCTCAGAAAATTTTTTCATCAAGGGCTGTATTTTGTTGCTTTTTTGGGTTGAAATGCGGCTGCTTTCGGCCTATAATCAGCGAGTTGAAAAGAAGGAGGAGATTTCCTTATGACCAGTTTACTTTCTCTTGCCATTGCCATGTTCGCAGGACTGATGATGACCCGTGCCGTCAAGCGGCTGCACCTGCCGGATGTGACGGCTTATCTGGTGGCCGGTGTGCTCATCGGCCCCTGCTGCATCGGGGCGCTGCATATCCCCGGCATTGGCTTTGCCAGCTATGACCAGCTGGAGAATATTGGCCTGATCTCGGATGTGGCTCTGGGCTTTATCGCCTTTTCCATCGGCAATGAGTTTCGTCTGTCTCAACTGAAGGAGACCGGCCGCCAGGCCTTTATTATTGGCGTGATTCAGGCCGTGGTGGCAACGCTGCTGGTGGATGCGGCCCTGCTTGCCTTCCACTTCATGAAGCCGGAGGCGCTTACGGTTCCCGCCGCCATCACCCTGGGCGCCATCGCCGCTGCCACCGCTCCTGCCGCCACGCTGATGGTGGTGCGCCAGTATAAGGCGAAAGGTCCCCTGACGGATCTGCTGCTGCCCATTGTGGCTCTGGACGACGCGGTGGGCCTGGTGCTTTTTGCCGTGTCCTTCGGGATTGCCAAGGCCCTGGGCTCCGGCGTGGTGGATGTGTTCACCATTGTCATTAACCCCATTATCGAGATTTTGGGCTCCCTTCTGCTGGGCACCCTGGCCGGCTTCGGCCTGACCCAGATCGAAAAGCTGTTTAATTCCAACACCAACCGCCTGGCCATGACCATCAGCTTTGTGTTCCTCACCGTGGCTCTGGCCATGATGAGCATTAAGATCGGGCCGGTGACGGTGGGCTTCTCCTCGCTGCTGGTGTGCATGATGCTGGGCTGTGTGTTCTGCAATCTCTGCCCCCTGTCCGAGGAGATCATGGCCAATTCCGACCGCTGGACGGCCCCGCTGCTGGTGCTGTTCTTCGTCATCTCCGGCGCCGAGCTGGAGCTGGGGGTGTTCCAGCAGTTCAGCTCCGTCATCATTGGTCTGGTCTACATTCTCTCCCGCTCTCTGGGCAAGTATCTGGGGGCCAGAGAGTCCGCCAAGCTGGCCGGCTGCAATAAAAATGTGGTGGACTATCTGGGCATCACCCTGCTGCCCCAGGCCGGCGTGGCCCTGGGCATGTGTGTCACTGCCTCCACCCTGCCGGAGGACGGCACCCTGATCCGCAATATCGTGCTCTTCGCTGTGCTGATCTATGAGCTGGTGGGCCCCTCCATGACCAAGTGGGCCCTGACCAAAGCCGGGGATATCCAGCCCAAGAGCCAGGAAGTGCTGGAGCGCCGGGAACGCAAGCTGGCTGAAGCCGCCGCCAAAAAATGATGGCAATATTTACCACGTAAAATAGAGCTCAAAAAAGTTCCGCCCTTTTTGGGAAAATCGACGAGATTTGCAAAAGCGTGCTTTTGCTCTTGCAATATCCGCCGCCATGAAGTACAATATCCCTCGGTGCCGGATTGCGTCATGCGCAGTCCGGCACTATATTTTGTGGTTCAAATGGTTACAAGTCTGTCTTTCTTTCTATATCTTGTGATTGACCCTTGACAGAGAACACATTCGGCGGTAATATAATGAAGCACATAAAAAGAGGTGTAACTATGCTTATTTCCGGTCTGCAAAAATTAACATTGCTGGATTATCCCGGCCGGGTGGCCTGCACGGTGTTTACCGGCGGCTGCAACTTCCGCTGTCCCTTCTGCCATAACGCCCCTCTGGTCCTGCCGGAGCAGCTGGCCCAGGACACGGATGAGGAGCAGGTGCTGGCCTTTCTGAAAAAGCGTGTGGGTGTGCTGGACGGGGTGGCCATCACCGGGGGTGAGCCGCTGCTGCATAAGGATATCGGCAGCTTCCTGGCCAAGGTGAAGGCCCTGGGCTATCAGATCAAGCTGGACACCAACGGTTCCTTCCCGGAGCTGCTGATGGACCTGGTGAAGGACGGCCTGGTGGATCGGGTGGCCATGGACATCAAGAACGCCCCGGCGCTTTATCCGAAGACCATCGGCGTGGATGCGCCGGATATGGCAGCCATTGAGCGCTCCAAGGACTTTCTGCTCTCCGGCGCGGTGGATTATGAATTCCGTACCACCGTGGTCAAGGGTCTCCATACGGAGGAGAGCCTGGTGGAAGCGGCAAAGTGGATCGGCGGCGCCAAGGAGTATTATCTCCAGCAATTCAAGGATTCCGGCCATGTGCTGAATATCAGCGGGCTGGGCGCTTTTGATGAAAAGGAAATGCATGCCCTGGCGGAGGCTGTGAGGCCCTGGGTGCCCACAGTCCAGGTCAGAGGCGTATAACAGATACAAACAGGAGGATATGGATATGTATCAGGTTGTAAAGCGGGACGGAAAGATTGTTGAGTTTGACATCAACAAGATCGCCGCCGCCATCAAGAAGGCTTTTGAAGCCACCAATACCGAATATAACGACAGCGTCATCGACTTTCTGGCCCTGAAGGTCTCTGCCGACTTCCTGCCCAAGATCAAGGACGGCAAGGTGGCCGTGGAGGACGTGCAGGACAGCGTGGAGACCGTCCTCTCCCGGGGCGGCTACGAGACCGTGGCCAAGGCCTACATCCTTTACCGCAAGCAGCGGGAGAAGCTGCGCAACACCAAGTCCTCCTACCTGGACTATAAGGAGACGGTGGACAAGTACCTGAATATTGAGGACTGGCGCGTGAAGGAGAACTCCACCGTCACCTATTCCGTGGGCGGCCTGATCCTCTCCAACTCCGGCGCCATCACCGCCAACTACTGGCTCAGCGAGGTGTACGACCAGGAGATCGCCAATGCCCACCGCAACTGCGACCTGCACCTGCACGACCTGTCCATGCTCACCGGCTACTGCGCCGGCTGGAGCCTGAAGCAGCTGATCCAGCAGGGACTGGGCATCCCCGGCAAGATCAACTCCTCCCCCGCCAGCCACCTGTCCACCCTCTGCAACCAGATGGTCAACTTCCTGGGCATCATGCAGAACGAGTGGGCCGGCGCTCAGGCCTTCTCCTCCTTTGACACCTATCTGGCCCCCTTCGTCAAGGTGGATAACCTGAGCTACAAGGAAGTGAAGCAGTGCATCCAGAGCTTCATCTTCGGCGTGAACACTCCCTCCCGCTGGGGCACCCAGGCGCCCTTCTCCAACATCACTCTGGACTGGACCGTTCCCGCCGACCTGAAGGATCTGCCCGCCATCGTGGGCGGCAAGGAGATGGACTTCACCTATGGCGACTGCAAGGCCGAGATGGACATGGTCAACAAGGCCTTTATCGACATCATGATCGAGGGCGACGCCAATGGCCGCGGCTTCCAGTACCCCATCCCCACCTACTCCATCACCCGGGACTTTGACTGGTCCCCCACGGAGAACAACAAGCTGCTTTTCGAGATGACCGCCAAGTACGGCACTCCCTACTTCTCCAACTACATCAACTCCGACATGGAGCCTTCGGACGTCCGCTCCATGTGCTGCCGCCTGCGCCTGGACCTGCGTGAGCTGCGCAAGAAGTCCGGCGGCTACTTCGGCTCCGGCGAATCCACCGGCTCCGTGGGTGTGGTGACGCTGAATATGCCCCGCCTGGCCTACCTGGCCAAGGACGAGCAGGACTTCTACGCCCGCCTGGACAAGCTGATGGATCTGGCCGCCCGCTCCCTGAAGGTCAAGCGCACCGTTATCACCAAGCTGCTGGACGCCGGCCTCTACCCCTACACCAAGCACTATCTGGGCAGCTTTGACAACCACTTCTCCACCATCGGCCTGGTGGGCATGAACGAAGCCGGCCTCAACGCCAAGTGGATCCGTGCCGACATGACCACCGCCAAGTGCCAGAACTTCACCAAGCAGGTGCTGGATCATATGCGGGAGCGGCTCAGCGATTACCAGGAGATGTACGGCGATCTGTACAACCTGGAGGCCACCCCGGCAGAGTCCACCTCCTACCGCCTGGCCAAGCACGATGTGGAGCTCTATCCCGACATCATCACCGCGGCCGAGCCCGGCGGCACCCCCTACTACACCAACAGCTCCCACCTGCCTGTGGGCTACACGGAGGACATTTTCGAGGCTCTGGACATTCAGGACGATCTCCAGACCCGCTATACCTCCGGCACCGTGTTCCACGCCTTCCTGGGCGAGAAGCTGCCCAGCTGGGAGGCGGCGGCCAACCTGGTGCGGAAGATCGCCGAGAACTACAAGCTGCCCTATTACACACTCTCTCCCACCTACTCCGTCTGTAAGAACCATGGCTACCTCACCGGCGAGCAGTTCACCTGCCCCGAGTGCGGCGAGAGCGCCGAGGTCTACAGCCGCATCACCGGCTACTACCGCCCGGTGCAGAACTGGAACGTGGGCAAGACCCAGGAGTACAAGGAGCGCAAGGAGTATGTGATCGAGAACTCCCACCTCCAGCATGAGGGCCCCCTGGCCGAGGGCGTGGCCACCGCCAACTGCGAGGCCCGGGCCGCCGCTCCTGCCGGAGCCGTGAAAGGGGAGAAGCGGGCCATCCTCTTCGCCACCCCCACCTGCCCCAACTGCCGCATTGCCTGCAGCTACATGGATAAGGCCGGCTTCCGGTACGAGAAACTGATGGCCGAGGAGAACGCAGAGCTGGCAAAGCAGTACGGCGTGAAGCAGGCCCCCACCCTGATCGTCACCGACGGCGTGAATTTCGAAAAGTACGCCGGCGCCGGCGCCATCAAGCAGTATGTAAGCTGAAAAAACCAAAGGAATCATGAATAAAATGCCCGGTTTCCCGGGCATTTTATTTAAGTAACGTAAAATCAGATCGGAGCAGAACCATGTACGATATCATCATCATTGGCGGCGGCCCTGCCGGGCTTACCGCCGCCACCTACGGCCGCCGGGCGGGGAAGTCCGTCCTGGTTATCGAGAAGAACGCCTTCGGCGGGCAGATCACCTGGTCCCCCAAGGTGGAAAATTTTCCCGGCTTCCTTTCCATCTCCGGCACGGAGCTGGGGGACAAGCTGCTGGAACAGGCCATGGAGCAGGGGGCGGAAGTGGAGCTGGAGGAAGTGGCCTCCCTCTCCCAGGCGGGCGATGTAAAGACCGTCCACTGCCTTTCCGGGGTTGAATTCCAGGGCAAGGCTGTCATTATCGCCACCGGCGCCCGGCCCAAATCTTTGGGTCTGCCCGGAGAGGAAGAACTGGTGGGCAGCGGCGTCTGCTTCTGCGCCGTGTGCGACGGGGCCTTTTATAAGGACCAGGATGTGGCCGTGGCCGGCGGCGGCAACAGCGCTTTGCAGGACGCGTTGCTGCTCAGCGAGAAGTGCCGCAAGGTCACGCTGATCCACCGGCGGGACAGCTTCCGGGGCGAGGCCCGGCTGGTGGAAGCCCTCAGGCAGCGGAGAAATGTGGAATTCATGCTGGACACCCGCATCACCGGAGTGCTGGGCGAGGAGCAGCTTCGCGGCATCACCGTGGAAACCGGCGGCGAGAGCCGGGAACTGCCGGTGACCGGGTTGTTTGTGGCCGTGGGGCATGAGCCGGACCTGGGGGCTTTCAGTAATTTCGTGGAGCTGGACAGCCGGGGCTACGCTGTCTCCGGGGAGCAGTGCCTGACCCGGACCCCCGGTGTTTTCGTGGCAGGGGACTGCCGCAGCAAGGCCATCCGCCAGCTGACCACCGCCGCCGCCGACGGCACGGCTGCCGCCCTGGCCGCCTGTGAATGGCTGGATGAAAAATAGATTGGATAAGAAAAAATCAGGCTGTTTGCTCTGCAAACAGCCTGATTTTTGTTTTTACTTTCTTATGTATTCCGTGTCGCAGTAGGCGCAGCGGTAGATGCGTCTGTCCCGGTTACTGAGCTTGAAGATGGCGTCCAGCTGGGGCTCTGAGACGGTGATGCACCGGGGGTTCTTGCAGCGGAGAATGTTCACCAGCTTTTCCGGCAGCTCCAGATGCTTCTTCTCTACCAGCTGGCCGTCCCGGATGATGTTGACGGTGATGTTGGGGTCAATGTAGCCCAGTACGTCCAGGTCCAGCTCCACCGGGGAGTCGATCTTGATGATGTCCTTCCGCTCCATATGGCCGCTGCGGGCGTTCTTGATGATGGCCACCGAGCAATCCAGCTGATCCAGATGCAGGTGTTTATAAATCTCCATGCTCTTGCCGGCCTGAATGTGGTCCAGGACCACGCCGTTCTGAATACTGTCAATGTTCATGCTTCCTGCCTCCTGTCACACTTCCACGCCCAGCAGCTTCATAATCAGCGCCATGCGTATCATCTTGCCGTTCTTCACCTGCCGCCAATAGGCCGCCCTGGGGTCCTTGTCCACCGCCACGTCGATCTCATTGACCCGGGGCAGGGGGTGAAGGATGGACAGATCCGGCTTGACTTTCTCCAGCTTCTCCGGCGTCAGCACATAGCTGTCCTTCAGCCGCAGATATTCTTCCTCATTGAAGAAGCGCTCCCGCTGCACCCTGGTCATATAGAGGATGTCCAGCTGGGGGAGTACGGATTCCAGATCCGTGGTCTGGGTGTAGGGGATGCCCTTGCTCTTCAGGGCCTCCTCCTTCACATAGCGGGGCAGCTTCAGCTCCTGGGGGGAGATGAGTACAAAGCGGATGTTCTCATACCGGCTCAGGGCGTTGACCAGGGAGTGAACCGTGCGGCCGAATTTCAGGTCGCCGCAGAAGCCCACAGTGAAGTTGTCCAGCCGGCCCTTCTCCCGGTGGATGGTGAGAAGGTCGGTGAGGGTCTGGGTGGGGTGGTTGTGGCCGCCGTCGCCGGCGTTGATGATGGGCACCTCCGCCACCTGGGCGGCGGCAAAGGGCGCGCCCTCCTTGGGGTGGCGCATGGCGATGATGTCCGCGTAGCAGCTGACGGCATGCACCGTGTCGCCCACGGTCTCACCCTTGGCGCTGGAGCTGGAGTTGGCTTCGGAAAAGCCCAGCACGCTGCCGCCCAGGGACAGCATAGCCGACTCAAAGCTGAGCCGGGTGCGGGTGGAGGGCTCGAAAAACAGGGTGGCCAGCTGCTTGCCGTCGCAGGCGTGGCTGTACTTTGCCGGGTTTGCGATGATATCCTCCGCCGTGGCGATGAGCTGGTCAATCTCCTCCACAGAGAGGTCGGTTATATCGATAAGGTTTCTCATGGCGCGATTCCCCTTTGCCTATTGTTCTAAGCACTTATTAAAACCAAAATCCGCCGCCCTGTCAAGCAAAAAATATAAAGCTGCCCGGGCCAGGAAACTGCAGCCATTACTTGCTCATCACCTTGCCCAGCACCCGCAGCGGCAGCTCGGGGGAGATGACAATGTCGCCGTACTTGGGGTTCAGGGAGTGCAGAGCCAGGGCCTCCTCGTGGGCCACCAGCTGCTTCAGATAGGCGTTGCCGTCGTAGAGGAAGATGCCGATCTCCCCGGTCATCAGGCTCCGCTGCTGGCGGACCCAGATCACCTGGCCGTCATGGAACTGGGGCTCCATACTGTCCCCGGCCACCCGGACGCCGAAATTGGCCCCCTCGGGCACCTCCCGGCCTACCTCCACCATCTCATAATCCTCCCCGTCCAGAAACTGGCCGGTCCCGGCAGAGACGGCCAGGGAGTACAGCGGCAGACTGCGCAGCGGCGGCTCCTGACTGTAACGGCCACTGTCCCGCAGCAGCTGGGCGTAATCCATCACCAGCTTCCGGCCCTCCCGGTCCAGCCCGGAGAGCAGCCCCTCGCCCCGGCCGGAGAAAACGCCCCGGATATCGTCCACCCCCAGTGCGTCGCACAGGGCCAGAAACTGCCTGGCATTGGGCAGGGTGGAGCCGTTTTCCCATTTGGAGACGGCCTGGTTGGAAAGGGAAAAGCCCATTTTGTTCATGCAGGCGGCCAGTTGGGCCTGGTTCATCCCCAACTCCTTGCGCCGCCGGGCGATCAGCTCGCCGATACGGTCATACATCAAAATCACCTTTTTCTGTTCTCTTTGTCTGGATTATACAACAGAGGCAGGATAATTGCAACAGATTTTCTATCTTAAAAAGAGAATTTGGCCCTGCTGCCTTCCTCCTCTCCAGCAGAAAGCAAGCCGGCCCATCATGCAGCACCTCTGACAATAAATACGCCGATTAAAGGCACATTGTATGCAAAAACCGCTGTTTTTGGTAAAAAATGGAACTTTCTGTCAATAATTGGTAATGTTAAATTTTTGTGAATCGTCTGCCACTTATTGATTTACAGCAAGAAATCGATATAATGTTGCTACAGTCATATTACAATTGGGGGGAGTGAGGAATAATGAAGTCCACTGGAATAGTGCGCAAGGTTGACGAGCTGGGTCGCATCGTCCTTCCCATAGAGATGCGGCGAACCCTCGATATTGCGGAGAAGGATACCCTTGAGGTCTACGTCGAGGGTGACAGCATTATTCTTCGTAAGTATCAGGATGCTTGCGTTTTTTGCGACAGTGTGCGCGACCTTGTCAGTTACAAGGGCCGCTGCGTCTGCCAGGACTGCATTGCCATGCTGAGCAGAAAAATATGACAAGGATTTGACAACGAGGAATACCAAAGCCGCACCCATCCGGGTGCGGCTTTGGTATTATTTTTTGTGGTAAATCCGCAGCACTTCCTCCGTTTCGGTGCCGTCCGGGTTTTGCAGGAGCAGCGCGGGCAGCACCTTCAACCCGGGTCTGCCGCCCCGCCGGCCTTCCACCAGAACCAGGCTGGGGGCGCTGTCCGCCCGGTGGCAGACCAGGCGCAGCCGCTTGGGCTCCAGGCCCCGACGGCTCATGGCGCAGAACAATTCTGACAGCCGCTCCGGCTTATGCACCAGACAGAAGCTGCCCCCGGTGCGGCAGAGAAAGGCCGCCGCGTCGCAGACGTCCTCCAGGGTGCATTGGGTCTCGCCCCGGGCGTCCCGGCGCCCCGCCTCCGGGGACAGAAAGCCCCGTTCCACCGGAAAGTAGGGCGGGTTTGCCACCACCAGGTCAAAGCTGCCGCTTGGAAACAGCTCCCGGTGCCGGCGGAGATCGCCCCAGAGCATCCGGCTCCGTTCTGTAAGGCCGTTTCTCTCCATGTTTTCCCGGGCCAGGGCCGCTGCATCCTCCACAATTTCCAGCCCGGTCATGTGCAGCTTTTCGCTGCGGCAGAGCAGCAGCAGGGCGATGGCCCCCGAGGCGCAGCCCAGGTCAATTCCCCGCCGGACACCGCTGAGATTCACAAAATCCGCCAGCAGCACGCAGTCCGTGCTCAGACGGAAATGCTCCGCCTGGGCAAACACCGGGCCCTTCTCCCAAAGCGCTGTAAATTCCGGCATGGCACGCCGCCTTTCTCCCAATAGGATATAAAGAATGAAGGGCGATTTTCATCGCCCTTCATTCTATGTTTGTTTAGAAGATTACTCCTGAACAATTGCCTCAGCAGGGCACTGAGCGGCGCAGGCGCCACACTCCAGGCACTTCTCGGCATCGATCTCATAGTGCAGATCGCCCATGTCGATTGCTTCAGCAGGGCACTGAGCTGCGCAGGAACCGCAGGACAGGCACTCATCGGTAATAACAAAAGCCATGATGTTACCTCCTATGTTATTTGACCACTTAGGCCATCGTTGGCATCATTGTAACACATCTTATGTAAAAATCAATTATAAAATTTTAACACCGCAATATTTTCAGTCAAAGCTGGCGATAATTTTTCAGGCGGCCCCGGGATTCAACGGTTTCAGCGGGGCAAACTGTGGATAATAAAAGATAACGATGCATCGGAATAAGGGGGTACGCCTTATGAAAAGCAATGAAAAATTCACCCAGCGGGCGGAACTGGCCATCGAGAACGCCCGGCTGGCTGCCGGGGAGATGGGCCACGGCTATATCGGCACGGAGCATCTGCTGCTGGGTATCATGATGGAGAGCGACGGTCTGGGGGCCCGGATTTTGCTGCGCCACGGCATCGACAAGGCCCAGCTCTGGCGCATTGTGCTGCGCTCCAACGGCTCCGGCAGCCCCGGCCGGCCGGAACAGGGGCTTACGCCCCGGGCCCGGCAGGCGGTGGAGCAGGCAGCCCAGGAGGCAAGACAGCTGCAGCAGGGATACATCGGCACGGAGCATCTGCTGCTGGGCCTGCTGCGGCAGAACGACTGCGGCGCGGCGGCCTCCCTTCGGGAGGCGGGGGCGGACCTGAACGACATTTATACCGATATCATGGCCGTTTTTGGCAACCCAGGCTCCAATAACCGCGCCCAGACCGGCACCGCCCGCGGCACCATCCGCCGGGCGGACACCAAAATGCTGGATCAGTACAGCCGGGACCTGACGGAGATGGCCGCCGCCGGGAGGATCGACCCGGTGGTAGGCCGGGGCAACGAGATCCGCCGGGCCATCCAGATCCTCTCCCGCCGCAGCAAAAATAACCCCGTCCTGGTGGGGGAGCCGGGGGTGGGCAAAACCGCCGTGGCCGAGGGCCTGGCCCTTTGCGTCAGCCGGGGTCAGGCCCCGGCGGAGCTGCGGGACAAGCGCATCGTCTCCCTGGACATCCCGGCCCTGCTGGCCGGCACCAAGTACCGGGGCGATTTTGAGGAGCGGGTCAAGTCCGTCCTCCGGGATGTGAAGCGGGCCGGGGACGTGATTTTGTTCATTGATGAGCTGCACACCATCATTGGCGCCGGCAGCGCCGAGGGGGCCATTGACGCCGCCAACATCCTCAAGCCTGCCCTGGGCCGGGGCGAGGTGCAGATCATCGGCGCCACCACCCCGGAGGAATACCGCCGGCATATCGAGAAGGACGCGGCCCTGGAGCGGCGCTTCCAGCCGGTGAAGGTGACGGAGCCGGGCCGGGAGCAGACCATGGAAATGCTCCAGAGCCTGCGCCCCGCCCTGGAAAAGCACCATCGGGTCAGCCTGGACGAGGAGGCCCTGTCGGCGGCCTATGAGCTGTCCGTGCGCTATATCAATGACCGCTTTCTGCCGGATAAGGCCATCGACCTGCTGGATGAGGCGGCAGCCGCCGTCCATGTGGAGGGAGGCCGGCAGGTCACCGCGGCGGACGTGGCCCAGGTGGTATCTCTGTGGACGGAAATCCCCCTCCGCTCTCTGGATGAGGGCGAGAGCCAGCGGCTCCAGGGCCTGGAGGAGCAGCTGAAGCAGCGCATCATCGGCCAGGACGAGGCGGTGGGCGCCGTGGCCCGGGCCATCCGCCGCAGCCGGGTGGGCCTGAAGGACCCCCGCCGCCCGGTGGGCAGTTTCCTGTTCCTGGGCCCCACCGGCGTGGGCAAGACGGAGCTGTGCCGGGCCCTGGCTGCCACGGTCTACGGCGATGAAAACGCCATGATCCGCCTGGACATGTCCGAGTACATGGAGAAGCACTCGGTGAGCCGGCTGATTGGCTCGCCCCCGGGCTATGTGGGCTATGAGGACGGGGGACAGCTGACGGAGAAGGTGCGCCGCAAGCCCTGGAGCGTGGTGCTCTTTGACGAGATCGAAAAGGCCCACGAGGATGTGTGGAGCATCCTTTTGCAGATCATGGACGACGGCCACCTGACCGACGCCACCGGCCGCCGGGTGGATTTCAGCAACACCGTCATTGTCATGACCTCCAACATCGGCGCCAAGACCATCACGGAGAACCGGCCTGCCCTGGGCTTTGCCGACAGCCAGCAGCGGGGCGAGGAGGACATGAACCAGAAGGTGATGGCGGAGCTGCGCGCCACCTTCCGGCCGGAGTTTCTTAACCGGGTGGACGAGACCATTGTTTTTCACCGGCTCAGTGAGGAGCATCTGTGCGCCATCACCCAGACCCTGCTGGAGCAGGTGAAGGAACGCTTCCAGGCTCTGGGCATCACCCTGCTGGTGCCGGAGGACACCGCCCGCTGGCTGGCCAGCCGGGGCCATGATGACAAGTTCGGCGCCCGCCCTCTGCGCCGGACGGTGCAGCACTGCATTGAGGACGTGGCGGCGGAGCAGCTGCTGGAGGGGAAGATCGGCCCCGGGGACCGGGTGGCCGCCGCCGTCTGCGGCGACCAGGTAAGCCTTTACCGCATCTGACGGCCGGGAATGATTGCGGCGGGAAATGAACGTTTCCCGCCGCTGTTTTCTTGCCATGGGAAATTATTAAAGGAAAATGAAGCAATATGCTTGACATAATACCGGGAAGAGGCTAAAATAGTTGCGGCAATATTGTGCGGTGCTGGGGAGCGCCGCATCATATTTCTTTTCAAATCCGACGGCCGCGTTTTATGGGCCGTCTTCCTTAGATTTATACATCTAAATGAACCACCGCAAAATTCTGAAAGAATGGAGGTGTGTTTACTTACTATGCCAACCCCTTTATGGATCGTTATTATTGCGGTTGCCGCAATTGTATGTTTTCTGCTTGGTATCAACTACCGTAAGAAGGTGGCTGAGCGGGAGATCGCCAGCGCCGAGGAAGAGGCCAAGCGCATCATCAATGAGTCTATAAAAAGCGCAGAGAGCAAGAAGAGAGAGGCTCTCGTAGAGGCAAAGGAAGAAATACACAAAAGCCGCTCTGAGTACGAGCGGGAAGTGAAGGAGCGCCGCGCCGAGCTGCAGAAGCAGGAGCGCCGCCTGCAGCAGAAGGAAGAAAACCTGGACCGAAAGCTGGATTCTGTTGAGAAGAAGAACGACACCCTCAGCAACAAGATCGCCGCAGTAGAGGCGCAGCAGCAGGAGGTCGCTCTGGTCAAGAAGAGCCAGCTGGAAATGCTGGAGAAAATCTCCGGCTTCACCATTGAGGAAGCCAAGGCCTACCTGATCGCCAACATCCGGGACGATGTGACCCACGAGATGGCCCTGAAGGTCAAGGAGATCGAGACCCAGTACAAGGAAGAAGCAGATGCCCGCGCCCGGGAGATCATCGCCACCGCCATTCAGCGCTGCGCCGCTGATCACGCCAGCGAGATCACCGTCTCCGTCGTACCCCTCCCCAACGACGAGATGAAGGGCCGCATCATTGGCCGTGAAGGCCGCAATATCCGCAGCATCGAGACCCTTACCGGCTGCGACCTGATTATCGACGATACCCCCGAAGCCATCACCGTCTCCAGCTTTGACCCTGTCCGCCGCGAGGTGGCCCGTCTGGCTTTGGAGAAGCTGATTCAGGACGGCCGCATCCACCCCGCCCGCATTGAGGAAATGGTAGCCAAGGCCCAGAAAGAGGTCAACGCCGTCATCAAGGCCGAGGGTGAGCGGGCCGTGTTCGAGACCAATATCCATGGCCTGAACCCGGAGATCATCAAGCTGCTGGGCCGCATGAGATACCGCACCAGCTACGGCCAGAACGTGCTGAACCACTCCATCGAAGTGTCCCACATTGCGGGGCTGCTGGCCTCCGAGCTGGGCGTGGATGTGAACGTGGCCAAGCGGGCCGGTCTGCTGCACGACCTGGGCAAGTCCATTGACCACGAGGTAGAGGGCAGCCACGTCACCATCGGCGTGGATATCGCCAGAAAGTACAAGGAGTCTGAGGCCGTCATTCACGCCATCGAGGCCCACCACGGCGATGTGGAGCCCCACACCGTGGAAGCCTGTCTGGTGCAGGCGGCGGACGCCATCTCCGCTTCCCGTCCCGGCGCCCGGCGTGAGAATATCGAGAACTACGTCAAGCGTCTGGAGAAGCTGGAGGAGGTCTCCAAGAGCTTCCCCGGCATCGCCAGCTCCTATGCTATCCAGGCCGGCCGCGAGATCCGCATCATGGTCAAGCCCGAGGATGTCAGCGAGGATCAGATGGTCCTGCTGGCCCGGGATATTGCCAAGAAGATCGAGGAAGAGCTGACCTATCCCGGCCAGATCAAGGTCCACGTTTTCCGCGAGACCAAGGCCGTGGATTACGCCAAGTAAGAAAAACCCATATGAAATCAACCGCCGCCGGTTATCCGGCGGCGGTTTTATACTGTTAAAAAACCATAGTGCGAGGAAGAGAAACGCTTTTTCAAGCCTTCCCCTTGAGGGGAAGGTGCTCAGTGCGCACACTGGGCGGATGAGGTGGAAATCCTGCTTTTTTGTCGGAAATCTCGGCTTTTCCCCGGCTTTTACTTGCCACCTCATCAGTCGGCTGCGCCGCCAGCTTCCCCTCAAGGGGAAGCCTATCTCATGCCTCCCTCGTCAGAGGGAGCCAAGGGGGCGGGAAACGATAGGACTGCTGTAGGGGCGTGCATCGCACGTCCGCGTTGCCAGGCCGCGCCTACGGTCCCACCGGCTTATTTGTTGTAGACCTTCTCCCAGAAATTCATCTGTCCGATGATGTGTTCTTCATCCCAGAGCAGCTGCTTGCGCAGTTCTTCGGGGACCTGTTCCAGCACCTGGTCGAACATCGGCTTGCTGTACTGGAAGTAGGCGATCCGCGTTTGATCCTTCCTGGTCTTGGACAGAAAACGCATCTTCTCCTTATCGGTCAGAAATGACTTGGAGAAATAGACCCAGAATAGGTCTGAGGTATAGATGCTTTTGATGGCCTCCACATTGATGCCAAGAATACCGGCATAGACAAATTCTGACCACCGGGTCTCATACTTCTTGAAGCCTACATACATGGTGATGCCCTCATCGGAAAAAGAAAACTTGGCAGTAGGCAGATCAAAGAAAATGATGTAAAGGGTAAGAAAAATACCTATAATAAAAATCGCCTGTACAATATAATAACTTGGTTCCATGCGTACGCTTTCTTCTACAGCCCATATTGAAATTGCTTCAGATAGTATCAGAAGGGCAAGTCCAGAACCTAATACTCCAATATAGAATTTTGAAACAGGATACTTTTTCATGCCCATTCACTCCTTTTTCATCGGGACTTATGGGATGGTCCCCACCGGCTTATTTGTTGTAGACCTTTTCCCAGAAATTCATCTGGCCGATGATGTGTTCTTCATCCCAGAGCAGCTGCTTGCGCAGTTCTTCGGGGACCTGTTCCAGCACCTGGTCGAACATCGGCTTGCTGTACTGGAAGTAGGCGATCCGCGTTTGATCCTTCCTGGTCTTGGACAGAAAACGCTGCTTCTCCCTATCGGTCAGAAAAGACTTGGAGAAATAGACCCAGAACAGGTCTGAGGTATAGATGCTTTTGATGGCCTCTACGTTGATGCCAATTATCCCGGCATAGGCAAATTCCGACCACCGGGTCTCGTACTTTCGAAAGCCCACATACATGGTGATGCCCTCATCGGAAAAGGAGAACCTGGCTGTGGGCAGGTCAAAGAATATTTTATAAAGGCCAGAAAGAATACCCACAGCGCCAATCGCAAGAAGAATATAGTCCAGGAAGTCACCCATTAATGTGAATATCACAAGGGTTTCATATCCCAGCACTATTAAAAGACCCAGACCGAATACCCCATTGTAGAATTTGGAGACAGGATACTTTTTCACGCCAGTTCACTCCTTCATGGCAAAGCGCGATGAAAAAGCGGCGCGGTTGCCGATGGTAACCGCGCCGGGGAAGTGCTTTATTTTTAATACCGGTCGTCGTAGCGGTCCCGCTGCTCCCGGCGCCGCCGGGCCTCTCTGCGCCGCTTGCGCCGCCGGCTCTCGGCGATGCCGCTGATGACCAGACCGATCACGATCACCACAATCAGGACAATGATGCCGATGAACACATAGCGCATGAAGCCGATCTCGCCATCCTCGTCCTTTTCATAGGCAAGGCTTCTGGTCTCGGTGTAGCCGCAGACGGAACAGACGCCCTGCTCCGTGCCCGGAACCTTCTTGGTGGCTTCCGTCACCACGGTCCACTCCATGCTGTGGGGCGCTTCCTGGGTTTTCTCACCGCAGGCACATTCATGCCAGTGCTTGTCCGCGTCCTTGCTCCAGGCTTCGGAAAATTCGTGGACGTGCTCGTCCTCAGTGTCCGGCTTTGCCGTGGCTGCCGGCGTTTCAGTAGGCTTGGGCGTGGCGGAAGGCTTGGGCGTGGCCGTGGGCTTGGGGGTCTCCGCTACCTTCACCTTGATGCTGGCCGCGTTGGACACCGCCGAGCCGCCGGGGCCGGAGAAGGTGCATTTCACCGTCCAGCCGTCCATCTCCGCCGGTACGTTCCGTATGTTCATCTTCTCCTTGCCGTCCCCGCCGATGGAGACACCGGGGAACAGGTCCGGCAGATCATCACACTTACAGGTGGTCTTGCCGTCCGGGCTGGTGGCCGTCCACTCATAGGTGTCGGTATAGGTGGCCATGGCCACAAAGGAGGCCAACTCTCCCTCCTTCACGTTCTCCGTAGTGGGGTGCTTATAGATGCTGGGGGCCCACAGCTGGGCGTCGTAATTCCGATAGAGGGTCAGGCTGCTGCTGTCATTCATCACATAGTCCACCGAAGAATTGTTCAGGTAGACCGCCACCCCGTCAGCAAAATAATAGCCCTCTGCCGCGTTTACCGTGATCTCCACCCGGTAGGTCCCGGCCTCAAAAACGCCGTCGGCCGGGCTGCCGCTGCTGTCAAACCAGCCGTAGCTGGCAAGATAGCAGCCCTCCGTACTGGTGGCCGCCGTGATGCTGTAGACCCCGTCCATGGCCACCGGCACATTGGACAGCGTGGTCAGCACCTTGCCGATTTCCCCCTCGGCACTGGCCTCTGTGGGGATAAGCCCGCAAATACCCAGGCAGAGCAGCAGGCTCAAAAGCCCTGCCAGGGCCCTTTTCTGAATCGTTGTCACAGGAAACCCTCCTCCCGTTACTGAAGCGACGATTTCTCTTCCATTTTTGTTCCAGCAAATTATATCATTCCCGGCTTTTCAGGTAAAGTGGAAATTTATTAATCAGACCATATAACGAAAGGTGGTTGACTAGTTGAGAAGAAAAAGGTAAAATAATATGATGTAGAATGTTGTGCGCGGAGGTGTCCCAGTGGCTGAATTGAAGATCGCGGACCCTGGCCGCCTCTCTCACGCTTATCTCATCTCAGCCCCGGATATGCAGGCGGCGCTCTCCCAGGCCGGGGAACTGGCCGCTGCCGCGGTCTGCACCGGCGGGGGGAAAAAGCCCTGTCATCAGTGCCGCGCCTGCCATAAGGTGGCGGAGAATATTCACCCGGATGTGATCACCATTGCCCGCCTGGAGGATGAGAAGGGCCGGCCCAAGCGGGAGATCGGCGTGGACCAGATCCGTCAGCTCTCCGCCGATGCCTGCGTCATGCCCAATGAGGCGTCCCGGAAGGTGTATATCATCCGGGAGGCGGAGACCATGAACATCCCCGCCCAGAACGCCGCCCTGAAGCTGCTGGAGGAGCCGCCCCTGGGCGCCCTCTTCCTGCTGTGCACCACCAATGCCAGCCAGCTTCTGCCCACGGTGCGCTCCCGCTGTGTGGAGCTGAATCTCACCGGCGCCCAGGCTGCGCCGGATCAGGCCATGGCCCAACTGGCCGCGGCCTATATCAAGGCCGTCGCCGCCGGGGACCGGGCACGGCTGTACAGCTGGTGCGCCGCCAACGAGGGGCTGGACGGCCGCGCCGCCGCCACTTTTGTGGACTGCGTCCAGGAACAGCTGGGGGAGATGCTCTGCGCCCGGCGGGACTGCCTGGGCCTCAGCCACCGCCAGCTGCGCCGGCTCTGCGCCCTGATGGACCGCTGCGCCGCTTTTCTCCGGGTGAACGTCGGCCCCAAACATATATTTGGTCTGCTGGCTGTGGACTCCATTGCCGGCAGCGGAAACAGAGGATAAGTCATTGATTGAAGTAGTTAGCGTTAGATTCAAAAACCGGGGAAAGAGCTATTATTTTTCCCCCAACGGCCTGAAGATCGAGGCCGGGAAAAAAGTCATTGTGGAGACCTCCAAGGGTCTTGAGATCGTGGATTGCTGCCGGGGCAACCACATGGTGATGGACACCTCCGTCATCCAGCCCCTGCGCAATGTGGTGCGCATCGCCACGGCGGATGACCTCCGGGTAGCGGAGCTGAACAAACGCCGGGAGAAGGAGGCCTTCGAGATCTGCCAGCAGAAGATTGCCGAGCATGGTCTGGATATGCGCCTGGTGGATGTGGAGTGCAACTTTGAGGGGAATAAGACCATGTTCTTCTTCACCTCCGACGGGCGGGTGGACTTCCGTGAGCTGGTGAAGGACCTGGCCGGCATCTTCCGCAACCGGATCGAGCTGCGGCAGATCGGCGTGCGGGACGAGGCCAAGATGATCGGCGGCATCGGCATCTGCGGCCGCCCCTATTGCTGCAGCCAGTTTCTGGATGATTTCCAGCCGGTGTCCACCAAGATGGCCAAGGTGCAGTCCCTGTCCCTCAACCCCGCCAAAATCTCCGGCAGCTGCGGCCGGCTGATGTGCTGCCTGCGCTATGAGCAGGAGGCCTATGAGGAGCTGATCAAAAAGGTTCCCAAGCAGGGGGCCTTTGTGGAGACCAAGGACGGCTATGGCACCGCCGTGCAGGTGAACCTGCTGCGCCAGACCGTGAAGGTAAAGCTGGATGATGACAGCGATGATTCGCTGCGCCTTTACAAGTCCAATGAGCTGTGCGCCGTCCCCGGCGGCCGGCCCAAGGACGGGGAGAAGCCGCCCCATGTGCTCAACTATGTGCCGGAGCCGGAGGAGGAGCAGGAACAGCCGGAGGATAAATGGGTGATCCCCAGCGTGGAGCCGGTTCGCGTTCAGGAGCCTGCCCAGGAGCGGCGGGAGAATAAGAGCCGCAGCAACAACCGCCGCCGCAACCGCCAGAAGAAGCCCAAGTCCCAGAACCCGGCCCCTGCGGCGGAGCCGAAGCAGGAGGCCAAGCCCGCCCATCCCCAGCCCAAGGCTCATGGCCACAGCCGGGGCAATAAACCCAATCCCAAGGTGGTGAAGGTGGAGGCCAAGCCCGCCCATAACCAGAAAACGGAAAACGCTCCCAAGTCCGGCCCCAAGGAGGGGCAGAACCGGGAGGGCGCCCCCCGCCGCAGCAATAACCGCCGCCGCCGTTATTACAATAATAAACCCAAGGCCGGCGGGGAGAACAAACAGGCATAAATAATTTTTGGTACAAAAATCCTCCGGACTGTTCTGTAAGCAGTCCGGAGGATTTTGTTTTTTTGCCCCATTGCCGGAAAAAATGCATCGAAGTTGCCAGTCCGTCATGGTCATAACGACGAAAAATACCACGAAAAAACGGTTAAAAATTTTACTCTGATTTTGCAGCCGGGTTTGACAAATAACTAACGAGAGACTATAATAACCTAATATAAGGGAACCGACACCGTATGACGGCCTTCCGGCTCCCGGCCCGCTTTCCCCACCGCGGCAGTGGAGCATGCCCGGTGTAAGGAAAGGGGAAATTGTCGTGAAATTAACGGGAGTGTAGTAATTTTGTCAAGGAAAAGGGAAGTTTTGCCTTGAAACAAGTTACTTTGTGAGGTATCATTAAAATACCGTTAATGGCAAGTCCAGGCATAGAACTATTATTGCTCAATCCAAAATAAAGAGGGGGTGTGCCAATGTCATTTGAAGCGATAACAAGCATTGCCCAGGCGGAGACCGACGCAAAAGCCGCGGTTGCGGCGGCGGAGGCCAAAGCAAAGCAGCTGCTCTCTGACGCCGAAGCCGCAGGCAAAGCCGCGGTGGAAGCAGCCTGCTCCAAGGCGGAGGAGGAGCTGGCGGAACTCAACCGCCAGGCAAAGGAGAAAGCCAAGGGTGACGCTCAGGTGCTGGCAGGGGAGCTGGAGAATCAGAAGGCTGCTCTGCGTGCCAGAGCCGAAGCCAGACTGGATCAGGCAGCAAGTCTCGTAGTGGAAAGGATAGTGAATAGCTGATGGCCATTTTAAAAATGAAAAAGCTCCGGCTCATGGCTGTCCGTTCCCGGAAGGACGAGCTGCTGCGTGAACTGATCCGCCACGGCTGTGTGGAGTTTTCGGAGTTGGAGGACCAGATTCAGGGCTCCGACGTGGAAAGCATCCTCAGCCGGGAGAGCAGCGATGTGGCAACGCTCAAGTCTCAGCTCACCAGTCTCAACCACGCCATCGCTCTGCTGGATACATATGCCCCCAAAAAGGGCAAGCTGCTTTCGGCAAAGCCTGAGCTGGAGGATCTGGTATTCCTTGACGATACCGGCCTCAGCGGCGCTTTGAAGTTTGCCGGGGCCATCGAGGGCTATGACGCACGCATCAAGCGCATCAGCGCCGAGGAGAGCCGCCAGCGCGGCATTATTGACAGCCTCCAGCCCTGGCTGGGGCTGGACCTGCCCCTGAACACCGAGGGGACGGAGCGCTGCGGCGTACTCATGGGCACCATCCCGGTGAAGATGGAGCTGGCCGATGTGCAGGCTGCCCTGAGCCAGGTTGACGAGGAGAGCGAGCTTTTTCAGGTCAACGAGGACAAGCGGGACCGTTATGTGCTGCTTGTCACAATGAAAGAAACGATCCCCGCCATGCAGGAGTGTCTCAGGGGCTTTGGCTTCACCGCCTCCTCCCTGGGCAGCATGAAGGGAACGGCAAGGGAGTGCCTCAGTGCCGCCGAAGAAGCGCTGAAGGAGCTGGCCTCCGAGAAGGAAGCCTGCGCCCAGAGCATCGTGGCCGAGGCGGTCCGCCGTGACGAACTGAAACTGGCCGCCGACCGGGTGAGCACCAAGATCGCTCTGGCCGAGGCCGACGAAAAGCTCTACGGGACCGCGTCCACCGTGGTCATGGAGGGCTGGATTCCCGAGGAGAAGGAGCAGGAGCTGATCAAGGTCTTTGACGACTTCGGCTGCGCCTATGAGACCCTTACGCCCACCGAGGAAGAGTACCCGGAGGTTCCTGTCAAACTCAAGAACAACAAAGTAACCAACGGCCTGAATATGGTCACCGAGATGTACAGCCTGCCTGCCTACGGCAGTCTGGACCCCAACCCGCTGATGGCCCCCTTCTTCATCCTGTTCTACGGCCTGATGATGGCGGATATGGGCTACGGCCTGCTGATGGTCATCGCGGCCCTGGTGGCCATGAAGAAGATCAAGCCCAGAAAAGGCAGCCTTTCCTTCTGCCAGCTGCTGCTCTGGGGCGGCATCTCCACCTTTGTGTGCGGGGCGCTGACCGGCGGCTTCTTCGGTGATGCCCTGGTGAAGATCGGCCAGATCCTGGGCAAGCCCAGCGGCTGGGGTGAACTCCCCGCCCTGTTCAGCCCCATGACCGACAGCATGATGGTGCTCATCGGCGCCATGGTTCTGGGTCTGGTGCACCTGAACACCGGCATGGTCATCAACTTTGTGAAGAAGACCAAGCGGGGCCAGTTGGCGGACGCCATCTGGGAAGAGGGCGCCCTGTGGGTCACCCTGGTGGGTATCATCCTCTTTGCGCTGAAGATCGGCAATGTCTCCGGCGTGCCGGTGGTGCTGGTCATCGGCCTTGTGATGGTGTTCTACGGCGGCAGCCGCAGTGCCAAGGGCCTGGGCAAGCTGCTGAGCATCTTCACCACCCTGTACAATACCGCCACCGGCTGGTTCGGCGATATTTTGTCTTACTCCCGTATCATGGCCCTGATGCTGGCCGGCTCTGTCATCGCCACGGTGTTCAACACCATCGGTGCCATTGCCAACAGCTTCTGGCTGTTTATCCCGGTGTTTCTGATCGGCCACACGCTGAACTTCGCCCTGAACCTGCTGGGCTGCTACGTCCATGACCTGCGTCTGCAGTGCCTGGAGTACTTCGGCAAGTTCTACGAGGACGGCGGCCGGCCCTTCAAACCCCTGGAAGTTACCACAAAATATTACAACGTAGCAGAATAAAAAACAGGAGGAAATTAAAATGGAATTTTTGTTTGCACATTCTGGCCTGGCAATTGGCCTTCTGGGCGCAGGTCTGGCAGCTTGCCTTGCCGGCGCAGGCTCCGGTGTTGGTACCGGTATCGCCGGTGAAGCCGGTGCCGGTCTGGTTTCTGAGGACCCCAGCAAGTTCGGTAAGTGCATGATCCTGCAGGTGGTTCCCGGTACCCAGGGCCTGTACGGCCTGGTGGTGTTCTTCGTGGCCATCATGCAGATGGGTCTGCTGGACGGCTCTGCCCTGAACCTGAGCTTTGTCGACGGCTGCCGTTACTTCGCCGCCTGCCTGCCCATCGGTATCGGTGGTCTGGTCTCCGCTATTGCCCAGGGCAAAGTGGCTGCCGCTTCCGTCAACCTGCTGGCCAAGAACCCGGATCACTGGGCAAAGGGCATGATCCTCTGCATCACCGTTGAGTTCTACGCCATCCTTTCTCTGCTGGCATCCATGATGATGCTGCTCTTCATCTGATAGACAGATTCTTTTTCCAAACCAAACCTCAAAATAATTATCAGATTGGAGATCATCAATGAAAGGCACTGAAAAAATCATCGCGCATATCCAGGCTGATGCCAAGGCTCAGGCCGACGCGATACTTGCTCAGAGTGAGCTGCAGTGCGCTGAGATCCGCCAGCGCTATGAGGCCCAGGCCAAGGAGCGCTACGGCGAGAAGATCCGTCAGGGCGTCAAGGCCTGCCAGGACAACATAGACAGCGTGGAGCGTATTAACCAGATGGAAGCCAAGAAATCCATCCTGGCTCTGAAGCAGGAAATGGTGTCCAAGAGCTTTGATAAGGCCTGCGCCATGCTGACGGCGCTGCCGGAGGAACAGTATGTGGCGCTGCTGGGAAAGCTGGCCGCCCAGGCCGCTGTCACCGGTGATGAGGAGATCGTCCTCAACGCCAGAGACAAGGCCGCTGTGGGCGCCGCCGTGGTGGAGAAGGCGAATTCTCTGCTGCCGGCCGGCAAGCTGAGCCTGTCCGCCGCCACCGGCGATTTTGCCGGCGGTCTCCTCCTCAGGCGGGGAAGCATCGAAGCGAACTGCACCATAGAGCTGTTGGTGGAGCTGTGCCGGGGCGATATGTCCGCGCAGCTTGCTAAAGTTCTGTTTGAATAATCCCCATGCAGGGAGGGAAAAAATTGGCTAACAAAAAAGAAGCGTATCTCTGCATATCGGCCATGCTTCGCGCCAGAGAGCCCAAGCTGCTCAGCCGGGAAAAGGCGGAGCGCATGCTGGACGCCGCCACCTTTGAGGACGCGGCCAAGCTCCTGACCGACTGCGGCTATGAGGACCTGTCCCAGATGGACGCTGCCCAGATCGAGGAGAGCCTGGAAAAGCACCGGGCACAGATCTTTGACGAGCTGGGCCGGTTCTGCCCGGAGAGCCGTCTGGTGGACCTGTTCAAGCTGCGCTATGACTATCACAACGCCAAGGTCATCCTGAAGGCCGAGGCCATGGGGCAGGACCCCAAGCGCCTGCTCAGTGATTCCGGCCGCATCCCCGGCGCAAAGCTTCTGGAGATTTATAACGAGGATAAGCGGGCCCAGCTGCCCGAGACCCTGGCCGCCGCCATGGCGGAGGCCAAGTCCGTCCTGGCCCGTACCTCCAACCCCCAGCTCTCCGACTTTGTGCTGGATAAGGCTTACTTTGCCGAGCTGGAGACCCTGGCCAAACAGCTGGACAGCCGCTTCCTCAAGGGCTATGTGGCCCTGCTGATCGACAGCAGCAACCTGAGAAGCGTGGTGCGCACCCTGCGCATGGGCAAAAATCAGGACTTCCTTTCCGAGGTTCTGGTGCCCGGCGGCAATGTGGGCGTGGAGCGCCTGGCCGCTGCCGGCGATAAGGACAGCCTTGCCGCCCTCTATGCCCACACCGTGCTGGAGAAGGCCGGCGTTCTGGGGGCTGAGTGCCTCTCCGGCGGCAGCATGACCGCCTTTGAGCTGGCCTGCGACAACGCGGTGAACGCCTATCTCAAGGGCGCCAAGCTCGTCAGCTACGGCTGTGAGCCGGTCATCGCCTATATGGCCGCGGTTGAAGGGGAGATCACCGCCATCAGAATGATTCTTACGGGCCGGCTTGCGGGCATTGCTCCCCAGGTCATCCGGGAAAGGCTGCGTGATATGTATGCTTAAAATCGCTGTTATCGGCGGCAGAGACACCGTCATGGGTTTCAAGGCCCTGGGCCTGGAGACCTATCCCGCGGCGGATGCGGCGGAGGCCGGGCAGATTCTGAAAAGCCTCACCAGAGGCAGCGACGAATATGCCATCATCTACATTGAGGAGGGCCTGGCCGCGGAGCTGAGCGCAGAGATCAACAAATTCAAGGACAGCCCCACCCCGGCCATCATCCTGATCCCCGGCCGTGAGGGCTCCATCGGACTTGGACAGTCTGCCCTGAAGGCAGCTGTCGAGCGTGCCGTGGGCACCAACATTCTTGGCGACTGATCCGTCAGCAGCCAACAAACTTGTAAAAGGTAGGTAGAACCATGAGCGGAACTATTACTAAAGTTTCAGGACCGCTTGTCGTGGCCGAGGGCCTGGCAGACGCCAACGTATCCGACGTTGTGCGTGTGGGCTCTCAGCGGCTGATCGGCGAGATCCTTAATATGACCGGCGACAAGGCTTCCATCCAGGTCTACGAAGAGACCTCCGGCCTTGGCCCCGGCGCTGAGGTCGTCACCACCGGCATGCCCATGTCCGTGGAGCTTGGCCCCGGCATGCTGGATAACATCTATGACGGCATCCAGCGCCCCCTGCCCGAGATGCGCGCCCAGTCCGGCGACTGCATCTCCAGAGGCATCGACGTTCCTGCCCTGAACCGTGAGAAGAAGTGGGACTTCGTCCCCGTGGCAAAGCCCGGCGACAAGGTCAACCCCGGCGACGTGCTGGGCACCGTCCAGGAGACCAGCGCCATCCTGCATAAGATCATGGTCCCCAACGGCATCTCCGGCGAGGTAGTCAGCGTGGAGAGCGGCGAGCACGTTGTGGAAGACGTGGTGGCCGTGGTGAAGGACGCCAAGGGCGTGGAGCATAAGCTCACCATGATTCAGCGTTGGCCCGTCCGTATCGCAAGACCCTATCAGAAGAAGTACGTCCCCCGCCGGCCCATGAACTCCGGCCAGCGCATTATCGATACCATGTTCCCCATCGCCAAGGGCGGCACCGCCGCAGTCCCCGGCCCCTTCGGTTCCGGCAAGACTGTGGTGCAGCACCAGCTGGCCAAGTGGTCCGACGTGGATATCGTTATCTACATCGGCTGCGGCGAGCGCGGCAATGAGATGACCGACGTTTTGATGGAGTTCCCCGAACTGAACGACCCCCGCAACGGCGAGCCTCTGATGAAGCGCACCGTGCTGATCGCCAACACCTCCGATATGCCTGTGGCAGCCCGTGAGGCTTCCATTTACACCGGCATCACCATCGCCGAGTACTTCCGTGACATGGGCTACGACGTGGCCGTTCTGGCTGACTCAACCTCCCGCTGGGCCGAGGCTCTGCGTGAGATGTCCGGCCGTCTGGAAGAGATGCCCGGCGAAGAGGGCTACCCCGCCTACCTGGCCTCCCGTCTGGCCCAGTTCTACGAACGTGCCGGCGTGGTGGAGTGCATGGGCGGCGATTCCCGCCAGGGCTCTGTCACCGCCATCGGCGCTGTTTCCCCTCCGGGCGGCGACATTTCCGAGCCTGTCTCCCAGGCCACCATGCGTATCGTCAAGGTCTTCTGGGCGCTGGACTCCAGCCTGGCCTACGCCCGTCACTTCCCGGCCATCAACTGGCTGACCTCCTACTCCCTGTATCTGGACTCCCTGGCTCCCTGGTACACCGAGCAGTTCGGTGACAGCTACATGGCCAACCGCGACAAGGCCATGCACATCCTCCAGGAGGAGAGCGAGCTGCAGGAGATCGTCCGCCTGGTTGGCCAGGACGCCCTTTCTCCCGCTGACCGTCTCACCATGGAGACTGCCAAGATGATCCGTGAGGACTTCCTGCAGCAGAACGCTTTCGTGGACGAGGACGCTTACTCCTCCTACGCCAAGCAGTTCCGCCTGCTGGACCTGATCCTCCACTATGACGTCCTCTGCCGCGAGGCCCTGGAGAAGGGTGCCGACATGAACGGCCTCTTCGCCATCGACGCCAGAGAAAAGATCGGCCGCGCCAAGATGGCCGACGCCGCTACCTTCTCCGCCGACTATGACGCCATCGACGCGCAGATGAAGGAAGAGATCGCAAACGTGATTGCCGGAGGTGAGGACGCATGATTAAAGAGTATAAGACCATAAAAGAAATCGCCAGCCCTCTGATGGTGGTTGAGCATGTGGAAGGCGTCACCTATGACGAGCTGGGCGAGATCGAGCTTCCCAGCGGCGAAGTCCGTCGCTGCAAGGTTCTGGAAGTAGAGGGCGACCGGGCGGTTGTTCAGCTGTTCGAGTCTGCCCAGGGCATCAACCTGGCCCAGTCCAAGGCCCGCTTCCTGGGCCACCCCCAGCAGCTGGCTGTTTCCGAGGATATGCTGGGCCGCGTCTTCAACGGCATGGGCCAGCCCATCGACGGCGGCCCCGACATTCTGGCCGAGGCCCATATGGACATCAACGGCCTGCCCATGAACCCCGCTGCCCGCGCTTACCCCGCCGAGTTCATCCAGACCGGCGTTTCCACCATTGACGGCCTGAACACTCTGGTTCGTGGCCAGAAGCTGCCCATCTTCTCCGGCTCCGGCCTGCCCCACGCGGCCCTGGCCGCCCAGATCGCCCGTCAGGCGAGAGTTCTGGGCGATAACGAGACCTTCGCCGTGGTCTTTGCCGCCATCGGTATCACCTTTGAGGAGTCCGAGTACTTCATCGAGGACTTCCGCCGCACCGGCGCCA
>CAMCCC010000016.1 GCA_945873205.1 uncultured bacterium | reverse complement strand
CTTGCCACCTCATCAGTCAGCCTGCGGCTGCCAGCTTCCCCTCAAGGGGAAGCCTCTGACTGGCAGTATTGCATCATTCATAACAGGCGGACGGCCAATGGCCGCCCCTACGGTTTTTCTGTGCTGTGCTTTGGCACGCGTTTCCCACCCGGAGCGGCCCGGGAAAGCCGCCGGTGTTTCCGGCGGAGAGAGAGGAGAGAGAGTTCTTGAGCACCTTTATTCAGACCCTGATTGTCGGAATAAGGCTGGGCAGCGTCTATGCCCTGGTAGCCTTGGGTTACACGATGGTTTACGGCATCATACGCCTCATCAACTTCGCCCACGGTGACTTCATCATGGTGGGCGGCTATACAATGATCTTTACCGTTCCCCTGGCGCTGGCCCTGGGCCTGCCGGCCTGGGCGGCGGTGGCGGCGGCCATTGTGGTCTGTGCCCTGGTGGGCATGGGAACCGAGCTGATCGCCTACCGGCCGGTGCGGAAAAAGGGCAGCAATATGACCGCTCTGATTACCGCCATCGCCATGAGTCTTTTTCTGGAAAATCTGGCCCAGGCCATCCCGGCCATCGGGCCTAACCCCAAGGTAGCCAGCCAGATCTTTGCCGCCGGCGGCGTGCAGATCGGCAGCGTCACCCTGGAATATACCACCATTCTCACCATCATCATCAGCGCGGTGGTCATGGTGCTGCTCTATGAGTTCACCCAGAAAACCCGGCTGGGACGGGCCATGCGCTGCGTGTCCGAGGACAAGGCGGCGGCCACCCTCATGGGCATCAATGTCAACCATACCATCCTGCTGACCTTCGCCATCGGCTCGGGCCTGGCTGCTGTGGCGGCGCTGATGTATATGGCCCAGTACCCCCGCATCTATACCACCATGGGCTCCCTGCTGGGCCTGAAGGCCTTTGTCTCCGCTGTTCTGGGCGGCATCGGCATCATCCCCGGCGCTGTTCTGGGCGGCATCGTCATTGGTCTGGTGGAGTCGTTCACCACCAGCTACATCTCCTCCAGCATGGCGGACACCTTTGTGTTCCTGATCCTCATCGTCGTGCTGGTACTGAAGCCCGCTGGTATTATGGGCAAGAATGTAGGTGAGAAGGTATGAAAAAGCTGAACAAAACCGGGCAGGGCTATCTGCTCAATACCCTTGTGATCATCGTGCTGTTTACCGCCTTCCAGCTCATCACCGCGGCGGTGGGAAGTCAGGGCAGCTTCAAGCTGGTGCTGGCTCCCTGCCTGTGGCAGTGCTGCTACCTGATGATTCTGGCGGCCTCTCTGAACCTGGTGCTGGGTTTTCTGGGCCAACTGTCTCTGGGCCACTGCGGCTTCATGGCCGTGGGGGCCTATACGGCGGCGCTTCTGAGCCTGGCCTGCCAGCGTGCCGGCGTCTATGAGGACAAATCCGGCGCGGTCTTTATTCTGGTGCTGTTCGCCTGCGTCATCGCCGCCGGGCTGCTGGCCGCTCTCATCGGCCTGCTGGTGGGTATTCCCGCTCTGCGGCTGAAGGGAGACTATCTGGCCATCATCACCCTGGGCTTCGGCATGATCATCATCAACATCATCAACAATCTGCCCTTCTGCGGCCAGGACGGTCTGGCCCAGGGCTCTGCCGCCGCCTCCCTGTATAAAAACGGCCTGGGCTTCGGCACCAAGAGCAAGGTGGAGTTTCTGTGGGCGGCCATTCTGGTGACCATCATCAGCGTGACGCTGATGTTCATGTTCATCCGCTCCAAGTACGGCCGGGCCATCCGGGCCATCCGGGACGACGAGATCGCCGCCTCCGCCTCCGGCATCAACACCTCCTATTACAAGGTGCTGACCTTTGCCTACTCCGCCTTCTTTGCCGGTGTGGCCGGAGCGCTGTACAGCTGCGCCAACGCCACCCTGTCCACCTCCTCCTTTGCCTTCACCAACGGCGGCATCCTCAACTCCACCTTCGTGGTGGTCATGGTGGTGCTGGGGGGCATGGGCTCCCTCACCGGCTCCGTGGTAGCGGCAGTCATCATGTTTGTTGTGAACTATCAGATCAAGAACGGCGCCTGGGTGGCGGCTCTGCCTGCTTCCTTACAGGCGGTGTTCCAGTATCCCATGCTGGTTTACGCCATTATGCTGATCGTGGTCATTATGTTCCGGCCCATGGGCATCTTCGGCAGCTATGAGTTTTCCCTGGTGAATCTCCGGGGCGATATCAGGGCCGCTCTGGCCCACAAGGCTGCCGCCCGGGCGGAACGGAAGGGGGTCAAGAGCCATGGATGAACGGATTCCCGTGCTGGAAACCAGAAAGCTGGGCATCAGCTTCGGCGGCCTGAAGGCCGTCAATGACTTCAATATCAAAATCTACCCCGGCGAGCTGGTGGGCCTCATCGGCCCCAACGGTGCCGGCAAGACCACCGTCTTTAACCTGCTCACCGGCGTCTATGTGCCCACGGAGGGCACCGTCATTCTCAACGGCCAGCCCCTCAACGGCAAAAAGACCTACCAGTTTGTGGAGGCCGGTGTGGCCCGCACCTTCCAGAACATCCGTCTATTCCGGCAGATGACGGTGATCGACAACGTGAAGGCCGCTTTTACCAAGGACATCCGCTATAACCTGTTCGACGCCAGCTTCCGTACCAAAAAGTATTGGGATACGGAGAAGCGGATCACCGACAAGGCCATGGAGCTGCTGGAAATCTGCGGCCTGGCGGATAAGGCCAACGAGCTGGCTGCCAGCCTGCCCTACGGCCGCCAGCGGAAGCTGGAGATCGCCCGGGCCCTTGCTACCGATATGAAGCTGCTGCTGCTGGATGAGCCGGCGGCGGGCATGAACCCCACCGAGACCGCCGAGCTGCTCGCCTGCATCAACACCATCCGGGAGCGCTTCGGCGTGGCCATCCTGCTCATTGAGCACGATATGTCCCTGGTGATGAACATCTGTGAGCGCATCCAGGTCATCGATTACGGCCAGACCATCGCTTCCGGCCTGCCGGCGGAGATTGCCTCCAACCCCAGGGTCATCGCCGCCTATCTGGGCGAATAAGGAGGGAAAGACCATGCTTGAAGTCAAAGACCTGAACGTGTTTTACGGGGCCATCCATGCCCTGAAGGGCGTCTCCCTCAGCGTGGGAGAAGGGGAGCTGGTCTCCCTTATCGGCGCCAACGGCGCCGGCAAAACCACCACCCTGCACACCATCTCCGGCCTGATCACCGCTGCCTCCGGCTCTGTGACCCTGGACGGGCAGGACCTGCAGAAGGCGCCGCCCCATAAGATCATCAACATGGGCCTGGCCCATGTGCCGGAAGGACGCCATGTGTTTGCCCGCATGACCGTGGAGGAAAACCTGCGCATGGGGGCCTATATCCTGAAGGATCAGCATAAAATCAACGAGAACCTGGAAAAGGTCTATGCTCACTTCCCCCGCCTGAAGGAGCGCTGGAAGCAGCTGGCGGGCACCCTCTCCGGCGGCGAGCAGCAGATGCTGGCCACCGGCCGGGCCTTGATGACCGATCCCCGCATTGTGTTGATGGATGAGCCCTCCATGGGCCTGTCGCCTCTGCTGGTGAAGGAGATTTTTGCCATCATCCAGCAGCTCCATGACAGCGGCATCACCATCCTGCTGGTGGAGCAGAACGCGAAAATGGCCCTGGCCGTTTCCGACCGGGCCTATGTGTTGGAGACCGGCACCATCGCCATGAGCGGCAAGGCCGCGGACCTGGCGGAGGATGACCGGGTGCGCAAGGCCTATCTGGGCGCGTGAAAGGAGCCTGCCACAATGGAAAAATTTGTCATCACCGTGGCCCGGGAAACCGGCAGCGGCGGCCACAACATCACCAGAAAACTGTCGGAAGCCCTGGGCGTGCCCTACTATGACCGGGACCTGCTGCGCAAGGCTTCGGAGGTCAGCGGCATCCATGAACGGCTTTTCGGCGCGGCGGATGAGCGCATCGGTCTGAAGGAGCTGCTATCCACCGCCGAGAAGGTCTACACGGGAGAAATTCTGCCTCCCGACAGCGACGACTATATCTCCACCCGGAATCTGTTCAGCTTCCAGGCCAAGATCATCAAAGAGCTGGCGGCCATGGAGAGCTGCATCATCCTGGGCCGCTGCGGCAACTATCTGCTGCAGGATATGCCCAACGTGCTGCGGGTCTTTATCCACGCGCCCCTGGAAGCCCGCCATGAGCGGGTAGCCTCCTACTCGCTCACCAAAACCAGCGCCGAGATCACCCGCTATATCCGCATGGAGGATAAGCGCCGGGCCAACTACTACCGCTACTATACCGGCGAGGAGTGGCGGGATGCTGCCGGCTACGACCTGTGTCTGGACTCTGCCGCTCTGGGGGAGAATGGCTGCGTGAATCGCATCATCCGCCTGCTCCCCGACTTTATGGATTAGATACTTCTCCTCTCCTTCTAAAATTCCCCCTGCGCGAAGCCCAAAAGGGCTTTGCGCAGGGGGAATTTGTTCTTTATGCGGTTTCAGTTTCTCAGGGTGGGAATTTCCGGGTTCTCTGCCAGCAGCGTTTCTATGTTTTGCAGGATCCGGGCCTCTGTCTCCACAACCTGCTCCGGGGCAATCCGATATTCGCCGGTGGCGAAGCAGTGGACGATAAAGTCGTTGATTTCCGGGGAATGGTGCCGGACATCCTTATAATTGTCCAGGTCTGTTGTGAAGTCCGCCCCCTGGAAATCATAAATGGTCACATTGTCATAGGCGCTGAGCTGCGCTGTAAAGTACCGCTTGGCGGCAAAATAATTGTCCAGCCTTCCTTCCTGCTGCATTTTGTACCACATCAGGGCGGAGTAGGGCGGGAAATACAGCACCACATTGCCTTGGCTCAGGTCAATGCTGCTTAAAAACTTGTCACACTGGGCAATGGGGTCCTCCACAGCGGCGTTCTCATCCAGCTGGATGCCCTCTCCGTTTGCACTGTTGGCGTAGGCGTCCAGCACCTGCTCCTTGCCGAAACTGTAACGATAGGCCCACTCGCCCATCTTGTCCACACTGCGGGCATCCTGGAAGCGTTGGGGCAGGGCAATGCCCAGCTTGTCTGCCGCCAGAAGGGCCAGGTCCAGGGGAATAAAGCGCATCCACGCCTCATAGCCCCAGAAGTAGCGGTAGTCGTTGAAGGGGTTGTTGTCCATCAGATATTCCGGGAAACGCTGTTCCCCCTCGTCGCCGAAGAGCATGGTTTCATCGATGCAAAGATAGTAGTTCTCTGCGTGGCCGGCATCCTGGGCCAGCTTCAGAAGGGCCGCCACCTCCGGGGTGTCGATCCCGCCCAGGGTTGCCTTGACGGGGTTTTGTCCCAGCTCCCGGCGGAAGCTGTCCATATCAAAATTCTGCGTCATGGAAGAACCGATGATGATGGTGTCATAGTCGTAGTTTTTCACCACCCCAGGTACGGAGAAGATCTTGTCGATCTTATACTTGTGGTCATAGGCCCGGTAGTGATAGTAGGGGTCGATGATATAAACCAGCACTGCCAGGATTGCCAGCACCGCCAGCACCAGGGCCAGGAAGCGTCTGAGCCACTGGGCCGAAGAGAGATTCTTGTTGTTCATAGCGCCATCCTCAGAAGTTGAAGTAGATAAAAATGCTCCCCCGGGACAGATGGATCACCGAGAAGCAAAACAGGAACACCGTGAAGGCCAGGCTTTTGCTGTCGCAGCGGAAGCTTTCCAGCATTTCTTTAGAGTTTTTGCAGCGAAGCACAACGAACAGCAGCACCGCCAGCAGACCGAACAAATAGATGATGTCCACCGCAGTGGGAAAATCAAAGGAGTTGTCCAGTACCAGAGCGGAGATCTGGGCGATATTGATGTTGCTGAAATTCAACAGCCCGCTGAAAACCATGCCCAGCTGGCTGAAGTTCTCTGCGCGGAAGATGGTGGCCAGCAGAGCAAACAAGATAAAGGTGCTGAAAACCCGCAGCGGATGGGGGATCTTTGCCAGCTTGCTTCTCAGCGGCCGCTCCAGGGCGATCAGCAGACCCTGTATACTGCCCCAGAGCACATAGGTCCAGGCGGCGCCATGCCAAAGGCCGCTGATGAAGAAGGTGATAAAGGTGTTGACGCAGGCCCTGAACTCGCCCTTGCGGCTGCCGCCCAGAGGCTTGTATACATAGGTACTCAGCGCTCGTCCCAGGGTAATGTGCCAGCGCCGCCACAGCTCGGAAAAGCTCTCCGATTTGTAAGGGGAAAGGAAGTTGTAGGGGATATCGATATTGAACATTTTGCCAAGTCCGATGGCCATGTCCGAGTAACCGCTGAAGTCAAAATAGATCTGCATGGCATAACTCAGCACAACGGCCCAGGAGGCCACCAGGCCAAGACTGCTCTGGGCCAGACCGTTATCCACAAACAGGGCCACCGTGTCCGCCACCACAACTTTTTTAAAAAGCCCGATGCAGAACATGAAGATGCCGCCGGCCATATTGTCGCCGTTAAAGCGGCAGCGGCTTTCATCCCGGAACTGAGGGATCATCTCGCTGTAGAGCACGATAGGCCCAGCCACCAGCTGGGGGAAGAACAGCACAAACACGCAGTAGTTGATGAAGTCCTCCACCTGTTCTTCCTTCTTATATACGGATACCAGGAAGGAAAGCTGCTGGAAGGTGAAAAAGCTGATGCCCAGGGGCAGCAGCAGATGCTTCAGGGCATAATTGCTGTGGAAGAGGAAGTTGATGTTCTCAATGAAGAAATCGTAGTATTTGAAATACCCGATCAGCAGAATATTGAACAGCACACCCAGAATGAAGCACAGCTTCACAAGCCCCTGCTGCCGGCAGTCCTGTATGGCCCGGGCCAGGGCGTAGTTCACCAGGATGGAGGCGGCGATCAGCAGCAGATAGCTTACATTGAAATACCCATAGAAAAACAGGGAAGCGGCGATCAGAAACAGGTTCTGCGCCCGGCGAAGCCGCTGGCCGGAGACTGCCCGGGGCAGCAGATAATAGCCCAGCAGCACCAACGGCAGAAAGGCAAAAATAAAAACATGGGAGGAAAAGACCATGACTACTCCTTGCAACCGATAAATTTATCGTACTATTCTAGAGTAGTTCCGCTTTTTTGTCAAGAACAGACGCCAGGCAATGCTTTCCAGCAGACCCGCCCGGGGGAATATCAATCCCCGCAAAACAGCCGACAGATAAAAAACACTTCCGGCCCCCAGGCACAGGGCCCGGTAAACCGGAGGTGTTTTTGTCCTCAATGCTGTCGCCTCACCTGGTTGCCTGCTTCCGGCGCAGGCTGAGGCAGTCGGCGATCATGGCGATGAATTCGGAATTCGTTGGTTTTCCTTTGATATTGCTGACCGTGTAGCCGAAGAATTTTTGCAGGGTCTCAATGTCACCCCGGTCCCAGGCCACCTCAATGGCGTGGCGGATGGCCCGCTCTACCCGGGACGGGGTGGTGTTGAACTTCTTGGCCACCTCCGGGTACAGCACCTTGGTGACGGCGTTGATCATGTCCATATCCTTGATGGTGAGGATGATGGCCTCCCGGAGATACTGGTAGCCCTTGATGTGGGCGGGCACGCCAATCTCGTGGATGATGTCGGTGACAACAGCCTCCAGGTCTGCCTCCTGCCGCCGGGCCACAGACTGCTGACGGCAGTCCACGCCGGAGGGGGGAACACTGCCCACATCACCGCCGCCCCGAAGCTGGCGGATGCGGGCCAGCAGGGCGGAGATATCACAAGGCTTGGGCATGAAATAGTCCACGCCCCGGATGGAGCAGTCACGAATGACCTGGTTGTTGACAAAGCCGGAGAGGACGATGATGCTGCTGTTGGCCCCTGTCTCCGGCAGGCGGCGCAGCAGCTCCAGGCCATCCAGCTTGGGCAGCACCAGATCCATCAGCAGCACGTCCGGCTTCAGCTCCGCCAGCAGGCTGAGCGCTTCCACGCCGTCCGATGCTGTGCCTACCACTTCAAGATCGGCTTCCCGGCCAAAAGTTTCGCTGATAAGCCGGCAGAAGTCCTGATTCGGGTCGGCGATGAGAATGCGGGTTTTGGTTTCCATAATTTTATCCTCCCGTTATGCATTGTACGGAGTTTTTTAATACTTAAAAAAAGTATATACACCGTGATGTTGCAGTAAATTTACCATAGTTGACACATTTGGAACAAGAAAAATATGTCGAACTACCAAGAAAATTTGTTGACATAATATTCTTTTCTTCAACCGGCTTCTATCGGCTTCGACAAAATCCCTGAGAAAAAGATAAGAGAGCCCGTTGAACCGTGTCGATTTTACAAATTATGGAAACCAATTTGTTCTACTTTCCGTCGTAGAGCAATTCAAAGCTGTCGTAATGGTTGTCAGTGTAGTAGATCAGCCCGTCGTTGGAAAAGACGATCCGCTCTGCACCCCGGGACTTGGCGTGGAGGGTGTTGACGTCGCATTCGGTCCAGCTGCGGCCCGTGGCCTCCGGCAGGAGACCCTCCCGGTTGCCGAAACGGTCCCCGCCGATGCACATACCGGGCAGTACATCATCCAAGCCGCCGCCTTCCCAGCCGGCGGAGCGGGCCTCCTCCTTGGTGACGAAATTGTCGGGAAGATGGCCGTAGGTGTGGATATAGAGGGCCAGGTCCTCCCTGGTGGTATAGCTGCCGTCCTCGGCAAGGCTTTCCGGCTGCGTTTCCGCTGCCGTGACCGGGGCCTCCGGCGCCGCCGTGACGGCGACAGCGGGCTCAGCGTTCTCCGGAACCGGCGCGGAGCTGTCCCCGCCGCCGAAGAAGAAATAGCCTGCCAGCAGCAGGACCGCCAGCAAAATGGGCAAGAGCTTGTTTCTTTTCATAATAAAAACTCCCAAAGCAGTGATAGATGTTGCCGTAACATCATATCACGCCTTTGGGAGCGGTGCAATATTGCAATAGGGAAAATGCGGCGGGGCTTACAGGTTCCGCTTCTCGTACAGGCGGATGGCAATGCGCCAGGACAGCCCGTAAACCGCTGCCGGCAGAAGGAACAGCAGGATGCCCGCGACAGCTTCCGGCACATAGCCGGTGAGACTGGTCAGTTCTTCCGACACGGTGGCCAGGATCATCCCGCCGAACAGCACCACATAGTAGCCGGCCCGTCCTTTCTCGGTGCCCAGAGCAAAGATAATGGGCAGCAGAATCCCCGGCAGCAGCAGACCCAGATTCAGCCCGGCCACCAGCAGCGTCAGAGGGGCGCCGCCGAAAGCGGGCACCTGCTGGAAATGCTGGAGCACAAGCAGCACCGGCAGCCAGACCAACACCATGACCAGATGCAGCAGATACTTCTCCGTCACCATCTGCTCCCGGTTGAGGGGCATGGCCCCGGCGTACGTATCCCAGTGATAGCGCTCGTCATAGGAGATGAGACTCATGGTGATCCCCGGCATCATCACAATGCCGTAGCAGAGGAAAAAGTTGCCGCTGTCCCTGACGGCCAGAGAACCCAGGGAAAAGGCCAGAATCATAATAAGAAACGTGCGAAGATTCTTTTTGGCCACATAGAAATCCTTCAAAAATAGCCCTTTCATACCTGCTCCTCCTTGACCATGAAAATAAACAGTTCCTCAATGCTGACGCTGCCCAGCGCCGTCCCCACGGGAACCGCGTCCCGGCGGACGATGAGCCGGCAGCCGTAGGGAGTGTCCCGCCGGCCGATGACGGCGGCGGGGTCGATCTGCTCCGCTTCGGTCAGGGAGCATTGCAGCAGCCCATACTCGCTCATCAGCACATCCTTTTCCTCCATCAGCATCAGCTTGCCCTTGTGGAGAAAGGCGATGTAATCGCAGACCTTTTCCAGGTCGGACACGATGTGGGAGGACAGCAGGATCGAGTGGCCTTCGTCCCGGGTGAAGTCCAGCAGCAGGTCGGTCACATCGTCCCGTACCACCGGGTCCAGCCCGCTGGTGGCCTCATCCAGCAGCAGCAGCCGGGGCTTGTGGGCCAGGGCGATGGCCAGGCCCATCTTCATCTTCATGCCGCGGGAGAAGTCCCCGTAGGGCTTATCCTCCGGCAGATCCAGCCGCCGCAGCAGAGCGGCGAAGTCGCCGCTGCTCCAGTTTTGATAGATGCTTCCCATGATTTTATCGATCTGTCCGGCCTTCAGCATATGGGGCAGGCCCGGCTCATCCAGCACCACGCCGATCTCCTCCTTCACCGGGCGCAGATCGCCGCCGATGTCCGCCCCCAGCACGCTGGCGGTGCCGGCGTCCGGTGTCAGCATACCCAGCAGCAGCTTGATGGTGGTGCTCTTGCCGGCGCCGTTTTCACCGATCAGACCCAGAATGCAGCCGGAGGGCAGCGTAAGGTTCAGTCCCTCCAGGGCAAAGCCGGGGAAATGCTTGGTAAGCCCTTTGATCTCGATGGCGTTGTTCATTCTTCTTCCTCCAATACATCATAGATCTCTCCCAGCTCCTGCCGGCTCAGGCCGCAGGCCCTGGCCAGAAGCTGTATCTGTTTCATGTGCTCCTCAATCTGGCGCAGATTCTCCTCCCGGATCAGCTCCGTGTCCTTGGCCGCCACAAAGCTGCCCTTTCCCGGCACGGTGAAGATAAAACCGGCCCCCTCCAGCTCGTCATAGGCCCGCTTGGTGGTGATGACACTGATGCGCAGGTCCTTAGCCAGACTGCGGATGGAGGGCAGCGCCTCATTCTCTGAAAGCGCCCCGCTGAGGATCTGGCTCTTGATCTGGGTGAAAATCTGGTCATAGATGGGGACGCCGCTGCGGTTGTCGATCAAAATGGTCATGACTTGTCACTCCGTTTACTGTATATGCACAGTATATACAGTAGCAACAGTTTTGTCAACAGGAAATGAATAAATTTGCTTGCTCTGCTTTCTTAACAAAAATGACTTGACAGCCGGAGGAAAGCTGATATAATGGAATAGACAATTGAAAAACCTTATCAAGAGTGGTGGAGGGAACGGCCCTGTGAAGCCCGGCAACCTGCAATACGCAAGGTGCCAAATCCGGCGGTAGTACGAAAGATGAGGCATTGCTGAAGCTGCGCTCCGTTGGATAACGGGGCGTTTTCCTTTTGCCTGACTTTTGAGGGTGGGGCAGTGTGTACCCCATAGGGGCAACTTGTTAATACAACTGAAAGGATGAAAATAATTATGAGCCACTATTTCTTTACTTCCGAATCCGTTACCGAGGGGCATCCCGATAAGATCTGCGACCAGATTTCCGACGCGGTGCTGGACGCCATCATGGAGCAGGACCCCCAGGGCCGCGTGGCCTGCGAGACCACGGTTTCTACCGGCCTTGTCCACATCATGGGCGAGATCAGCACCAGCTGCTATGTGGACATTCCCAAAATCACCCGCCAGGTCATCCGGGAGATCGGCTATGACCGGGCCAAGTACGGCTTTGACTGCGACACCTGCGGCATCATCACCAACATTGACGAGCAGAGCGGCGACATCGCCATGGGCGTGGACAAGGCCCTGGAGAACAAGACCGGGGAGGTTGACGAGCTGCAGAACGGCGCCGGCGACCAGGGCATGATGTTCGGCTATGCCTGCGATGAGACGCCGGAGCTGATGCCCATGGCCATCTCCCTGTCCCACAAGCTGGCAAAGCGGCTGACCGAAGTGCGCAAGTCCGGCCTGCTGACCTACCTGCGGCCCGACGGCAAGACCCAGGTCACCATCGAGTATGATGAGCAGCGCCACCCCGTCCGGGTGGACACGGTGGTCATCTCCACCCAGCACGCCCCGGAAGCCACCCTGGAGCAGATCCGGCAGGACATGATCCAGCAGGTCATCAAGCCCACCATCCCCGCTGAACTGCTGGATGAAAAGACCAAGTACCTCATTAACCCCACCGGCCGCTTCGTCATCGGCGGGCCCCAGGGGGACTCCGGCCTCACCGGCCGTAAGATCATTGTGGATACCTACGGCGGCAGCGCCCCCCATGGCGGCGGCGCCTTCTCCGGCAAGGACCCCACCAAGGTGGACCGCTCCGCTGCCTACGCCGCCCGCTATGTGGCCAAGAACGTGGTGGCCGCCGGCCTTGCCACCCGCTGCCAGGTGGAGCTGGCCTACGCCATCGGCGTGGCCGCCCCTGTCTCCGTCCTGGTGGAGACCTTCGGCACCGGCACCGTTTCCGACGGCGTCCTGTCCGCCGCGGTGCAGCAGGTCTTTGACCTGCGCCCCAGCGCCATCATCCGTGATCTGGACCTGCGCCGCCCCATCTACCGGCAGCTGGCCGCCTATGGCCACATGGGCCGGGAAGAGCTGGGCGTCACCTGGGAAAAGACCGACCGGGTCGATGCGCTGCTGGCCGCCGTCAAGGCTCTGGCCTGAATGGCAACTTCATATCAAATCTCACCGGCCGCCCTTCTGGGCGGCCGGTTTTTGTATCTTTACGGCAGGGCGGTTTTGCCGTATACTGGACACAAGAAACGGAGGGGTTTACCATGATCAGCCTTTGCAATGATTGGGAATTTACGCCGGAGTGGAGCGAGGCCTTCCTCAAAGGGGAAGGGGCGGGGGAGCCGGTGCGGCTGCCCCACAACGTGAAGGAGCTGCCCCTGCACTACGCCGGGCCGGAGGACTACGAGCTGGTCTGCGGCTACCGGCGGAAGCTCGCCATCCCGGAAAGCTGGCGGGGGAAACGGCTGTTTTTGCAGTTTGACGGCGCGGCCCATGGGGCCGATGTGTACATCAACGGCATCCATGCGGGGAGCCACCGCTGCGGCTATACTGCCTTCCGGCTGGAGATCACGGACTATGCCCGCTTCGGCGGAGAAATCGACCTGGCGGTGAAGCTGGACACCAGAGAAAACCCGGCCATCCCGCCCTTCGGTTTCGTCATCGACTACCTGACCTATGGCGGCCTGTACCGGGAGGTGTGGCTGGATGTGCGGGAGGAGAGCTACATTACGGATGTGTTCGTCACCACCCCGGCGGCGGACACGCTGATGGCCCAGGTGAAGGTCTGCGGGACATACGATGCCATCCGCCTTTCCGTCCTGGACGGAGAGCAGCTGCTGGTGGAGGCGGAGGGCAGCGCTCTGCAGCGGATCACCGACCCGGAGGCCCAGCCCTGGACGGTGGATGCGCCCAAGCTGTACACCCTGCGGGCAGAACTGTTGAAGGGCGGAGAAATACTGGACCGGCAGGAAGTCACCTTCGGCTACCGGACGGCGGAATTCAGGGCCGACGGCTTCTATCTCAATGGGGAGAAGCTTTTCCTCCGGGGGCTGAACCGGCACCAGAGCTATCCCTATATCGGCTATGCCGCGCCGGAGCGCCTGCAGCGGGAGGACGCCCGGATTCTGAAGCAGGAGCTGCAATGCAACGCGGTGCGCACCTCCCACTATCCCCAGAGCCGGCACTTTATCGATGCGTGTGACCGGCTGGGCCTGCTGGTGTTCACGGAGCTGCCGGGCTGGCAGCACATCGGGGACAGGGCCTGGAAGGAGCAGGCCCTGGAGAACCTGCGGGAGCTGGTGCTGCAATATCGGAACCACCCCAGCATCATCCTCTGGGGCGTGCGGATCAATGAGAGCGTGGACGACGATGCATTCTATACCCGGGCCAACGCTCTGGCCCATGAACTGGACCCCAGCCGGGCCACCTCCGGGGTGCGCTATCTGGAAAAGAGCCATCTGCTGGAGGACGTCTACGCCTACAACGACTTTTCCCACAACGGGCTGACCCCGGGGGCCAAGAGAAAAAAGGACGTGACGCCGGACATGGGCAAGGCCCTGCTGATCTCGGAGCACAACGGCCACATGTTCCCCACCAAGAGCTTCGACCCCTGGGAGAAGCGGCAGGAACAGGCCCTGCGCCACGCCCGGGTGCTCTCGGCGGCCCAGGGGGGCGGGGAGCACGCCGGCTGCTTCGGCTGGTGCATGTTCGACTATGCCACCCACAAGGACTTTGGCTCCGGCGACCGGGTGTGCTACCACGGGGTGATGGACAGCTTCCGCAATCCCAAGCTGGCGGCGGCGGTCTATGCCAGCCAGGGGGAGGAGACCCCGGTGCTGGAGCTGGGCTGCCCCATGGACATTGGGGATTACCCCGCCGGGCAGCTGGGGAAGGTCTACGCCTTCACCAACGCCGAGGAAGTGCGGCTGTATAAGAACGACGCCTTTGTTGCCGGCTTCCAGAAGGGGGAGCTGGAAGGACTGAACCATAATCCCATCCTGATTGACGATACCATTGGGGAACTGCTGAAAACCCAGGAGGGCTTCCCGGAGCAGAAGGCGGAGCTGCTGCGCCGCTGCCTGGTGTCCGCCGGGAAGCATGGATTGGCCAATATGCCCGCCGGGGACAAGGCCCGGATGCTCTGGTGTATGCTGCGCTATCACATGAGCATGCAGGAGGGCGTGGAACTCTACGGCAAGTATGTGGGCAACTGGGGCGGCGAGGCCACCCGCTGGCGCTTTGACGCGGTGAAGGACGGCCAGGTGGTTGCCAGCCAGACCAAAGCCCCGGGCAAGCAGCTGCGAATCGAAGCGAGGGCGAGCCATACCAGCCTCACCGAAGGGGCCAGCTATGACATGGCGGCGGTGCGGATTCGGCTGCTGGATGAATGGGGCAACGTGGCAAGCTATGCCCAGCTGCCGCTGCATTTTTCCCTCAGCGGCCCTATCGCCCTGGCGGGGCCGGACCGGGCCGCTGCCGAGGGCGGCATGGGCGGCTGCTACATCAAAACCACTGGCGAGAGCGGCAAGGGGACGCTGACCATCTCCGCCCCTGGCCTGGACAGCGTAAAGATCGAATTTGAGGTGAAAGCATGAGACTGGACTATGAAATCAGGCTTACCGGCGGCGAGACCCTTCGGGGCAGCCGGGAGCTGGAACCGGGGGCGAATATGATCAAGGTGCCCCTGCCGGAGGGGAAGCTGGAAAGCGTATCCGGCGTGGTGGAGCTGCCCCTGGCCGGGGAGGAGAAGATCTTCATGAACGGCTACCAGACCTGGACCTTCTGCCCGGAGTATACGGCGGAGGACCGGATTCTACCCTGGAAGCCCCTGCCCCGGTTCCTGGTGAACAAATTCGGCCTGGACCGCTATGGGGACTATCACTTCATGGACTACCCCAAAAAGCGGGGGCTGACCCACGGCTTCAGCTATTGCTATTTCCGCCGGGGGGAGGCGTTCCGGCTGTTCGCCTCTTTGGACGAGCGGCCTGGCTACACCATCTTCCGCTACGACAGCAATACAGGCAGACTGACTATAGAGCGGGACTGCAAGGGACTGGCCTGCGGTGGGGACTATCCCGCCTTTCAGCTCTACTGCGCCCAGGGGACGGAGCAGCAGGTGTTTGACGGCTGGTTTGCTGCTATGGGCATTAAGCCACGGACGCAGGAAAAACTCACCGGCTATTCCAGCTGGTACAACCGCTATGAGAACATTGACGAGGAGAGCGTTTTATCCGACCTGGCCGGCTGCGCCCAGGTGCTGCAGCCCAGCGACCTGTTCCAGATCGACGACGGCTGGCAGCAGGGGGTGGGGGACTGGGACTGCAACGACAAGTTCCCCCATGGGCTGAAGCCTCTGGTGGATGAAATCCACGGAAAAGGGCTGAAGGCCGGGCTGTGGCTGGCCCCCTTTGGCTGCCAGAAGGGCGCCCGGCTGATGCGGGAGCACCCGGACTGGCTGCTGCAGGTGGAGGGGCAACCCTGGTACTGCGGCTGCAACTGGGGTGGCTTTTATGCTTTGGATATTGACAAGCCGGAGGTGCGGGACTATCTGCACCGGGTGTTTGACAAGGTGCTGAACCAGTGGGGCTTCGACCTGGTGAAGCTGGACTTCCTCTATGCCGCCGCCCCCTTCGGCAATGAACAGGAGAGCCGGGCGGGCCGGATGCTCCGGGCCATGGAGCTGCTGCGGGAATGCTGCGGCGAGAAGTTGATCCTGGGCTGCGGCGTGCCGCTGATGCCGGCCTTCGGCCTGGTGGACTACTGCCGGGTCAGCTGTGACGTGAGCCTGGACTGGGACGACAAGCCCTACATGCGGCTGATTCACCGGGAGCGGGTCTCCACCCGGCAGGCCATCCTCACCAGCGTCTTCCGCCGCCAGCTCAACGGCCGGGCCTTCCTCAGCGACCCGGACGTGTTCTTCCTGCGGGAGGACAATGTAAAGATGACACCACAGCAAAAGAAGCTGCTGGCCGACTGCTGCAGCCTTTTCGGCGGGATGCTGCTGTGCTCCGACGATATGGCACAGTACACGCCGGAGGCCATGGCGCAGTACCGGCAGATGCTGAAAAACCGGCAGGCGGAGAATGTCCGGGTCCTGGCGGACGAGGGAATCCGGGTGCGGTATACGCTGGAAGGACAGGAAAAGGAACTGGTGATCGAATAAGGACAAAGCCGCACCCGGTGGGGGTGCGGCTTTCGGTATTTGGCGATTGCTATAGGGCCGACTTCGTGCTATAATAATACGATAACACCATAAAAAGGAGTATTCACTTGGAAAGCATCAGCCAAATTCTGGCCCGGGAGCTGGACAGGCCCCAGAGCCATATCGATAACGTGATCGCCCTGCTGGACGAGGGCAACACCATCCCCTTCATCGCCCGCTATCGGAAGGAGCTGCACGGCGCCATGGACGACACCAGCCTGCGCAACCTGGCGGAGCGGCTGGAATATCTGCGGAATTTGCAGGAGCGGCGGGACACGGTGAAGAAAGCCATTGAGGAACAGGGGAAGATGACGGAGGAGCTTTCCGACGCCATCGACCAGACCCAGACCCTGGCGGCTCTGGAGGACCTGTACCGCCCCTATAAGCAGAAGCGCCGCACCCGGGCCACCATGGCCAAGGAGAAGGGGCTGGAGCCCCTGGCCCTGCAGCTGTTTGCCCAGGGGCCGGGGCTGCCCAGCCCGGAGGAACTGGCGAAAGATTACATTGACCCGGAAAAGGGTGTGGCAACGGTGGAGGAGGCCCTGGCCGGGGCCTCGGACATCATTGCGGAGATGATCTCCGACGATGCGGAGATCCGCAAGCATCTGCGCTCTTTCATCGAAGCCAATGGCCGGCTGGAATCCAGGGCCGCCACGGAAGAGGACACGGTCTACCGCCTGTATTACGATTTCAGCCAGAGCCTCAGCCGGCTGCAGGACCACCAGATTTTGGCCATCAACCGGGGCGAGAAGGAGGGCGTACTGAAGGTCTCTGTAGAAGTGGACAGGGAGGCCGCTTTGCAGCGGCTGCGCCGGGCGGTGGTTCGCCCCGGCAGCAGTGCCATGGCCTTTGTCCGCGCCGCGGCGGAGGACGCCTATGACCGGCTGCTCTTCCCCTCCCTGGAGCGGGAGGCCCGGAACAACCTGACCGACGCCGCCTGTGAGGGAGCCATTAAGATGTTCGCCCTGAACCTGAAGCCCCTGCTGATGCAACCGCCGGTGAAGGGCAAGGTGACCATGGGGTTGGACCCCGGTTACCGCAACGGCTGCAAGGTGGCCGTGGTGGACGGCACCGGCAAGGTGCTGGATACGGCGGTGGTCTATCCCACCTTCTCCGCCGGGAAGAAGGAGGAGGCCATCCGCATCCTCACCGGCTTGATCCGCAAGCACGGCGTAGAGCATATCGCCATCGGCAACGGCACCGCCTCCCGGGAGACGGAGCAGATGACCGTGGAGCTGCTGCACCGCCTGGGCGGCGGCCAGGCCTACGCCATTGTCAACGAGGCGGGGGCCTCGGTGTATTCCGCCTCCAAGCTGGCGGCAGAGGAGTTCCCGGACTATGATGTGAATCTGCGCTCGGCGGTGTCCATCGCCCGGCGCCTGCAGGACCCGCTGGCGGAGCTGGTGAAGATCGACCCCATGGCCATCGGCGTGGGCCAGTACCAGCACGACATGCCCCAGGCCAAGCTGGAGGAGACCCTCAGCGGCGTGGTGGAGGACTGCGTCAACGCTGTGGGGGTGGATATCAACACTGCGTCCCCCTCCCTGCTGCAGCGGGTGGCGGGGCTGAACAAGACCACGGCCAAAAACATCGTGACCTACCGGGAGGAAAACGGCCCCTTCACCAGCCGCAGGAGCATCACCAAGGTGCCCAAGCTGGGGCCCAAGGCTTTCCAGCAGTGCGCGGGCTTTCTGCGGGTGCCGGAGAGCAAGCAGGTGCTGGATAACACCGCCGTCCACCCGGAGAGCTATGCTGCTGCCGAGAAGCTGATTGCCCTCTGCGGCTACAGCATGGCGGAGGTGGCCGCCGGAAAAATCGGGGAGCTGCCCAAACGGCTGGAGGCCTACGGCGTGAAGAAAGCTGCGGAGGAGTGCGGCGTGGGCGAGCCTACCCTGCGGGACATTGCCGCCGAGCTTCTCAAGCCGGGGCGGGACCCCCGGGATGGGCTGCCCCCGGTGCTGCTGCGGCAGGACGTGCTGGAAATCAAGGACCTGAAGCCGGGCATGGAACTGACCGGCACGGTGCGCAACGTGATCGACTTTGGGGTGTTTGTGGACATCGGCGTCCACCAGGACGGGCTGGTCCACATCTCCCAGATCAGTGATAAATTCATCCGTCACCCCAGCGAGGTGCTGGCGGTGGGGGATATTGTGAAGGTTGTGGTGCTGGACGTGGACGAGAAAAAGCACCGCATCTCCCTATCAATCAAACAGGCAAAGGGTCGGTGAAAGAAATGATCAACAAACGCATTGCACAGCTGATAAACTATGGCATTACCCGGGGCTTGATCGAGCCGGAGGACCGGTACTGGGCCCGCAACGGCATCCTGGCCGTGCTGGGGCTGGACAGCTATCAGGAGCCGGAGGAACTGCCGGAATATGAGGCACCGCTGGAGGAGATTCTGAAGGATCTGCTGGACGACGCGGAGGCCCGGGGCGTGATCCCCGGCGGCGTCACCAGCCGGGATTTGATGGACACCAAGCTGATGGCCTTTTTGACCCCCCGGCCTTCCCAGGTGATCGAGAAGTTCTGGGATCAGTACCGCATCAGCCCCCAGATGGCCACCGAGTGGTACTACGATTTCAGCCGCTATACCGATTATATCCGCAGCTACCGGGTCATCAAGGACATGAAGTGGGTGGCGAAGACCGCGTACGGCGACCTGGACATTACCATCAACCTGTCCAAGCCGGAGAAGGACCCCCGGGCCATCGCCGCCGCCAAGCTGCAGAAGAGCGTGGGCTATCCCAAGTGCCTGCTGTGCCGGGAGGCGGAGGGCTATGTGGGCCGGATGGACTATCCCGGCCGGGCCAACCACCGCATCATCCCCCTGAAGCTGAACGGGGAGAACTACTTCCTGCAGTATTCCCCCTATGTATATTACAATGAGCACTGCATCGTCCTCAACGAGCAGCATGTGCCCATGAAGATCGACCGGGCCACCTTCCAGCGGCTGCTGGACTTCGTGCGCCAGTTCCCCCACTACTTTCTGGGTAGCAACGCGGATCTGCCCATTGTGGGCGGCTCTATCCTGAGCCATGACCATTTCCAGGGCGGCCGCTACCGCTTTGCCATGGAGAAGGCCCCGGTGGAGCGGGAGCTGGTATTCCCCGGCTTTGAGGATGTGCAGGCCGGTATCGTCTGCTGGCCCATGTCCGTCATCCGGCTGCGCTGCGCCGACAGCGGCAGAATCGTCCAGCTGGCGGACAAGATTCTCACCGCCTGGCGGGGCTATACCGACGAGAGCGTCAGCATCTTTGCCCAGACGGACGGGGAGCCCCATAACACCATCACCCCCATTGCCCGCCGCCGGGGGGAGGACTTTGAGATGGACCTGGTGCTGCGCAACAATCTGACTACCCAGGAGCACCCCCTGGGCCTGTTCCATCCCCATGCTGAGCTTCACCACATTAAGAAGGAAAATATCGGCCTGATCGAGGTGATGGGTCTGGCGGTATTGCCGGCCCGGCTGAAGGACGAGCTGGCGCGGCTGGCAGAGCTGCTGCGCAGCGGCGGCGATCTCTATGCCGATGAGGCCACCGCCAAGCACGCTCCCTGGGCCGAGGAGCTGAAAACCCGCCATGACTTCTCCAAAGAGGACGCCGAGGCGGTGCTCCGGCAGGAAGTGGGCCAGGTGTTCATGCAGGTGCTGGAGGATGCCGGCGTCTTTAAGCGGGATGAGGCCGGTCAGGCCGCCTTCCTGCGCTTCGCGGAGAGCGTAAAGTAAAGAATTTGATGAGATTGAAGAAAGACTGGTACAAAAGCGACAGGGCAAGGCTCCTGTTTGCCATAGGGCTGAATCTGGTATTTCTATTGGTGCTTTTGCTGTGCTTTGAGGTCCGCTTTGAGGAAAATGACGACCTGACCGTGCAGAAATTCCTGGACGGGCAGACCGCGATAAAGACGCCCTTTGTGGTGTACATCAACTATTTCCTGGCGAAGCTGCTGATCGTTCTCTACAATGCCAGCGGCAACGCCCTGCCGGTGTTTGGCCTGTTCCAGTATGTGCTGCTGTTTGTCAGCTTCACGGCGGTCAGCTATCTGCTGTTCCGGCGGCTGAACCCCCTGGCGGCCACGGCGGGCTCCCTGGCGCTGCTGTGCTTTTTCGGGGCGGACAGCTATCTGATCATGACCTACACCAAGACCGCCGGCATCGCCACGGTGGGCGGCGTCTGCCTGATGCTGCTGGGGGCTGAGGAAAGGAGCGGCGCGAAAAAGTGGCTGCCGCTGCTGCTGGGGGCTGCCACCCTGCTGCTGAGCCTGATGCTGCGGGACAAGGAATTTCTGGCCTGCGCTGCGCTGATGGCGCCCTTGGGGCTGTACTGCCTGAGCGCCCATGTGCGGAGCACAGAGGGAAACAAGGGCCGCGCTGGGGTGAAATTTCTGGCACCCTTTCTGCTGACCCTGGCGCTGGCCGGGGGACTTTACGCCGCCAATGAAATCATCTGGAATCACAGCGACTATTACGACTACAAGGTCTACAATGCGGCCCGCAGCGTCCATGGGGATTACGGCGTGCCCAACTACGACGAGATGCCGGATGTTTATGATGCCCTGAATATTGACCAGAACACCATCGATATGTCCGGCTTTTACGACACGAAAATCTGGACCACCGAGACCCTGAACACCATCATTGACGCCCGGAACGCCCGGCGTGTCCCGCCCAGCCCGGGGGAGTGCTTGGGAACCTTTCTCAACACCTGCCTGCCCAGCTTCTTTATCCAGCGGCACATCTACGGCCTGCTGGCGGTGCTGCTGCTGTGGCTGTGCTGCGGGAAGCGGGATTGGCGCAGCTTTGTGACAGCGGGTCTGGCCTTTGTGGCCTTTGGGGCCCTGTACCTGCTGCTGATCCGGCAGGGGCGCTTTTTGGTGAATCGAACGGATGTGGGATTCTTCTTCGCCCTGGCGGTGACGCTGCTGTGGTTCCTCTCGCCGGAAAAGGCCGGGCGGGAGCGCCTGTTCAGCGCCCTGCTGATTTTGCTGTGCCTGGGCTGGGGCTACCGGCAGAACCGGGACTACTGCTATTTTTACCCGGAAAATATCCTGGGGGATGACAGCGCCCAGAAGGCGGCCATGGAGACCCTGATTGCCGATGAGCACCTGTTCCTCACCGGCATCGGCGGGGTGAACCACACCCTGTATTCCCCGCTGGAGACGGTGCCCGCCGGGTATTCGGACAAGATCATCCTGCTGGGGGATTGGTGCGTGATGCACCCCAATATTGCCGCCACCATGGCGGAGTACGGCATCGTTAATCCCTACGAGGATGTGGTGGGCAGTGACAGGGCCTATCTGGTGGTGGATGACATTGAGGTGACCATGGCCTACATCAACAAGAACTATGACCCCCAGGCCCGGGCGGAGCTGGTGGAGCCGCTGAGCGCGGAGACGGGGCTGTGCATCTACCGGGTGCTGGAATGAGGACAGAGAATGACGCTTGCAAAATGCAGAGAACAATGGCATAAAAACGGACGGCTGCGGCTGTTGGCGGCGCTTTTGGTGAATGCCGCGCTGCTGCTGGTATTGCTGAGCTGCTTCACCCCCCGCTTTGAGACCAACGACGATGTGCTGATGAGCAAATTTGTGGACGGTCAGATGGGGGAGAAGAGTGCCTACATTCCCTTTATCAATATTGTCCTGGGCTACTTCCTGAAGCTGGTTTACACCATCGGCGGGGAGGGGCTGAACTGGTATTCCATTTCCATGTATTCCCTGATGCTTGCCGCCTTCACGGCCATGACCTGGGTACTGCTGATGCGCTTCCGGCCCCTGGGAGCCTGGAGCATGGCGGCGGTGATCCTGCTGACGGTGGGGATGAACAGCTATCTCTATCCCTGCTTCTCCAAGACCTGCGCGGTGGCGGCGGCAGGGGGCCTTTGTCTGATGCTGTATGCCATGGGAGACGGGCTGGAGAAGCCAAAGCGGCTGCCCCTGATGCTGGGCCTTGCGATGGCGGTGCTGGGCTACCTGTGGCGGGTGGAGGAATTTTTCGGCGTGGCGGTACTGCTGGCCCCGGTGGGCCTGGTGGTTCTGCTGGAGCTGCTGCGGAAAACCAGAGACGAGAAGCCGGGACAGAGGCTGGGCCGCGTCTGGCGCTATGTCCGTCCCTTCCTCCTGCTGCTTTTGCTGGTGCTGCTGCTTTTTGGCCTGGACCGCTTTCTTTGGACAAGAGGGGACTTTGCCTATTTTACAGAGTACAGCGACACCCGAAGCATATTGGTGGATTACAGCACGCTGCCGGATTATGAGCAGATGCAGCCGGTGTACGACAGCCTGGACATGGACGAAAACGCCGTGTATTTCCTGAAAAACTGGAGCTTTTATGACACGGAAAAGTTCTCCCTGGAGAAAATAAAGGCCGTGTTGGCTGCCCGTGACAGCGTGGTGCCAAACCCAAGCCCCGGGGAATGCCTGGGCGTCTTTCTGGACAAGGCCATTCCCGGCCTGGCCGGAACCCTGGCGGGTCTGGGCTTTGCCCTGATGCTGATGCTGTGGCTGGCCTGTGGGCGGCACCGCTGGCAGGACTGGCTGGGCCTGGGACTCAGCTTCGGCTTCTTTGGGCTGATCTATCTGCTGATGATTTACCAGAACCGCTATCTTGCCAACCGGATGGACATGGGCCTGCTGCTGGCCCTGATGCTGACCATGAGCTTCCTGATGGATGACAGGAAACTCATGGAGGACAAACTATTCTGCGCGCTGCTGATCGCCCTGGCGCTGGCGGCGGGCCTGTATACCAACAGAAATGTGTGCAAGTGCAGCGACCAGTACGATGTGGAGGACAAGAGCGCCAAGAAGGCTGCCATCGAGCAGATTCTGGCGGATGAGGAGCATCTCTATCTCTGCAAGGTGTGGAGCATTGATCATGAGCTGTATACCCCGTTGGAAACGGCCCCGGCTGGCTTTGCCGATCGAATCGTGCTGCTGGGGGGCTGGAGCCTGTACCATCCCAGCATCGAGCATGTGCTGGAAGCCTATGACATTGAAAATCCCTACCCGGATATGATCGGCAATGCGCAGGTGCGGCTGATCGACAACGATGTGGAGCGCACCCTGGCCTACCTGCGAGCGTATTATGACCCCGATGCCCAGGCGGAGCCGGTGGAACCCCTCAGCACCGAAACCGGGCTGAAGGTCTATCGGATTTATAGCTGATAAGATTATGAAAAAAGCCGGTTACACAAGAAGGCTCCCTTGTGTAAAGGGAGCTGTCAGCGAAGCTGACTGAGGGATTGTTTTATGAAATGTTCCAGCTTTTTAGTTATAGCTTGCAAATATTGAACGTTTCCTTTACAACCCCTCCGTCAAAAATCAGAGATTTTTGCCACCTCCCCTTACACAGGGGAGGCTTTGGCGGATTCTTTGACAGTCACAAAAAACCGCTTCGGAATTTCCGAAGCGGTTTTTTCATATGGGTTTATTTCAGGTGATGATCCGGCGGGCCTCAAAGCCGCGGTTGGCGTAATAGCCCTCCAGGGCGGAGACCACAACGCCGGTGGCGGAGTTCTGGGCATGGACAAACTTGTTGTCCCCGATGTAGATGCCCACATGGCCGATGTAATCGCTGCCGGAGTAGAAGCAGAGAATGTCACCGGGCTGCAGCTGGTCCGGCTCCACATGGACGCCGTTGTTGGCCTGGTCGCAGGCCACCCGGTTCAGGGTGTAGCCAAACTGCCGGTACACATAGTACACAAGGCCGGAGCAGTCAAAGCCGGTCTCCGGGGACATGCCGCCCCAGCAGTAGTTATAGCCCACGAACTGCAGGGCATACTCGGCCACCTGCCGCCCCGCAGTACTGCCGCCGGCATCGGGGGGGACGGTGTTTTCAAAGCTGCCGGCCTTCACATACTGGGAGTAGACGTAACCGGAGGTGCCGTCGTAGATCACTGCCGTCCAGTCGCCGCTGGTGCCGGTGATGGTGACCACATTGCCGTAAAACAGCTCACAGAGAATCTGAGAGTTGGTGGAGGCCCCGGCGCGCATACGCACGTTGTTGCCGGTGATATAGCCCGGGGTCTGGGTACTGGGCTCCACAGGGGCTTCCGTGGGCTGGGGCGTGGATACCGGGAGATCAAGACCGGGAAGCTCCGTGCCTGCCTGGGTGCTCAAGGTCACATACTGGGTGAACACATAGCCGTTGACGCCGTCGATAATACAGGCCGTCCAGTCGCCGGAGGTGCCGGTGACGGTGAGGGCCTTGCCCTTGTTATAGGTGTCAATGATGGGATAGCTGGTGGAAGGGCCGGTGCGGAAGCGCACATAGTCGGCGTTGATAAAGCCTGCCTGGCCGCTCTGCGGCGTTTCCGTGGGCGATGGTGTTGCCGTAGGTACAGGTGCTGCCGTAGGGGCCGGCGTCACCACCGGGACGGGGGTGGCGGTAGGCAGGGGGAGCAGCCCGTCATCGTCATCGGGCAGCACCGGCGCAGGGGTGTCGTCGGGCAAGGAAATAAAGCTGTCCCCGCCCACAAAGTCAGAGCTGATACTGTCCAGAGAGCCGTCAATCTCCAGCGAGACGGAACCGGCATAGGGGTCCACGCTGAGAGGCTCGGAACTCAGGTACTGGGAATGGATGTACCCGGCCTGACCGTCAATGACGCAGGCGGTCCAATCCCCGGCAGAGCCGGTGATGGTGACGGCCTTGCCCCGGTTGTATTCCCCCAGGATGGAGGAATTGCCGGAGGGGCCGCTGCGGAAACGCACATACATGGCGTTTATGTATCCGTTGCCGGTATCGCTGCTGATGGTCACGCTGCCGTAATCATCCTCGGAGATATCCAGATAACCGGCGGCCATAAAGCCGCTCTGCCCGTTATAATCCACAGCATACCAGGTGTCGCCGGAACGGTCTGTCACGGTGACGGTGCTGCCCCGGGTAAGACAGTCGATCACCCGGTAATTGGTGCCGGGGCCGGAGCGGAGATTTACCTCGCTGCCGGTGACAACGGCGCTCTCCGCATAGGCGGTGAGGCTGAAGCAGGCGCTCATCAGCGCGGCGGCAAGCAAGGTTCTGAATACTTTTTTGCGCATTTGAAACAGTTCCTTTTCCCTGGTGAGAGGAGGCAGAACCCTGCCGCCTTTCAGCCAGTCTTTCGGTTGTATCTATCTACCTGTCTCTGCGTTGCCCGGATTTACCGGGTGGCGAGAGCCCGATCCAACCAGACCACAGCCACATCCATTGCAGGATAAAGCCCATCCTTCTCCGCCCGTTTGACGATGCGGTCTCTGGACTTGATGCTGGCATCCGTAAGCTGAAGCTGGACGGAAACCTTGGAAGCCACGTCCATATCGCCTACCTTCTTGGTCTCCAGGATCTGCAGCATGATGATGTACTTATCAGCGAAGCTGCCATAGTAGATGATGTTGTCTTTTCTTTGGAAGGGATGTCCCTTATACTCCAGTGTTTTTGCCAATAGAAGCACCTCCATTGGGCTCAAGGCCCGTAATTAAAATGTAACATATTGAACCAAAAATGTCAACGACTAAATTATGGTAAACCTGCACGAAAGCTTCTGTATTGGGTCTCAAAGGGGGCGGAAGCCCCTTTGAGACCCAATTAAAATACTACCAGATAAAGATATTGTCGCCGTTGCCGCCGAGGAAATCGTCGCCGCCGGAGCTGCTGCCGCCGCCCCAGTTGTCGTTGCCGCCCCAGCCGCCGTTGCCGCTGTTGCCGCCGGTAAAGTCTCCGCCGTATTCATCCCCGCCGGAGCTGCTGCCGCCCCAGCTGTTGCTGCCGCCGCCCCAGTCGATGCTGCCGTTGTTATCCGGCTCGGTGGTGATGAAATCGTTCAGATAATCGTCCTCCGCCTCGTCCACAAAGCCAAAGACGCCGGTGTTATCGCCCAGATAGGGGTGGGTGAAGGACTTCCAGGACAGGCCGTCGTGGAGGGGGGACATGACCTTTTTCCAAAGCTGGGCCGCCGGGTTGCCGGAGACGTTGATACGCTCCTGCTGGTCATAGCCGGTCCAGACCGCCGCCACATAGTAGGGCGTGCAGCCCACGAACCAGCGGTCCATATACTGGCCGGAGGTGCCGGTCTTGCCGGCCACAGGCACGGAGTAGAGGTTGGCCTCCCGGCCGGTACCGTTTTCCACCGCGTTCTGCATCATATAGGTCAGGGTGTAGGCGGTGTTGGGCTCAAAGGCCTGGATGGTCCGGGGGGTATTGTCGATCACAATGTTGCCCTCACTGTCGGTGATCATGGAGTAGGTGCGGCTGTAGGTAAAGACGCCGTCATTGACCAGGGAGCAGTAGGCCTGGGCCATTTCCCGGACGGTGCAGCCGTCGGTAAACTGCCCCAGAGCCATGGGAGCGTAGGACATGTCATCGGGAACCAGGCTGGTGAAGCCCAGGTGATTGACCAGATAGTTATAGGAAGTGACAGGGCCTTCCGGCAGAATATCCACAATCTGGGCCGCCACGGTGTTCAGAGAATACTGCAGGGCGGTGTAGATGGAGACCATGCCGAAATACTGGTTGCTGTCATTGGCGGGGAACCAGTCGGTACCCTTCAGGGTGAGGCCGGGGGAATCCAGCACGGTGGTATCGGGGGTGATGAGCCCCAGGTCGATCGCCGGACCGTAGGAAGCCAAAGGCTTGACGGAGGAGCCGGGGGGCCGCTTGGTGCCGGTGGCCCGGTTCAGCGGGAAGTTCCGCGTCTTTTCCCCCACGCCGCCGGAGAGACCCAGGATCCGCCCGTCATAGGGGTCCATCACAACGATGCCGCTTTGCAGCTGCTGCTCGCTGCCCCAGGTATTGGGAATGGCGTCCAGATCCGTATAGATAGCGTCAATGGTGTTCTGCACATTCACGTCCAGGCAGGTATACACGTTGTAGCCGCCGTTATACAGCAGGGTCTGGGCCGTTTCCTTACTGATGCCCTTGAGCTGCATCAGGTCATTGATCACATCGTCAATGACAACCTCGGTATAGTAGGAGAAGATGTTCTGGGTGACCTCCTCGCCGGGGGTGCGGGTGAACACCAGCTCCTCGGCTACCGCGTCCTTATACTGCTGGTAGTTGATGTAGCCCTGTTCATACATCTCCCGCAGGATGGTCTCCTGCCGTTCTTTGTTGTTCTGCTCGTTATAGAAGGGGTCGTAATAGGTGGGCAGATTGGTGATGCCCACAATGGCGGCGGCCTCGGCCATGGTCAGGTCCTTGGCGTCCTTGCCGAAATAGGTCTGGGCCGCGGTCTGCACGCCGTAGCAGCCCTGGCCGAAGCACACCGCGTTGAGATACCATTCCACAATCTCCTGCTTGTCGTACTTCTTCTCCAGCTCCAGCGCGCCGAAGATCTCCGTCAGCTTACGCTGGATGGTCACATCGTCTTTGCCGGTCAGGTTCTTGATCAGCTGCTGAGTGATGGTGGAGCCGCCGTAGCTGGTGTCCATTTTGGCGAACATGGTGACAAAGGCACCGGCGGTACGGTACCAGTCCACGCCCTTGTGCTCGTAAAAGCGCTTGTCCTCAATGGAGACCAGGGCTTTTTCCAGATACCAGGGCAGCTCTTCATAATCCACCCACACCCGCTTGCCCTCCTTGCCGGAGAGGGTGGCCAGTTCCCGCCATTCGCCGCCTGCGTCCTGATACCATAAGGTACTGGACTCGTTCAGCTTCATGTCCTCCAGGGACAGGTCAAAGCTGGGGATGAGGCAGGTTTTTACATAGTAGGCGAACACGCAGGCAAACATCATGCCTGCCACCAGCAGGATCAGCAGAACCGTGCCGATCACTTTCAGAGCGCCGCCAATGGTCCCGGTGATCACGTCGCCGGTAAGGTCTGCCGCCTTTTTTACCGCCAGGAGCTTTTTGCCTGGCTTCTTTTCAGGCCCCTGATTTTCGGGGCTCTTTTTGCTCATCGAAATAGAAGCGCCTCCTTTTCCAACGCACAGGGCGCAAATTAATGCCATACATCAGAACATTATACCACAGGATCCCTTCCAGCGGTAGAGAAAATGTAAATTTTTTAGGGGGTACCCTTGTATAGTATAGCCAGCGTGCCAAGAAAATAATGTATATTTCCCCAGGTGCCGAGAGATACTTTCTAACGTAAGGATACGAACAAGGGGGAGATTCCATGGGCCTTAAACTGAGGGCCGCCCTGCTGAGCTGCCTGGCGGCCACAGCGGCCTACACCGGGGTAAAGGCCTACAGAAGCATTGTACCCGCGGTGGAGGAGGTGCCGGAGGAGGTATACGCCAGCTTTGAAGGCCGGGAGGACAGCGCGGAATTTTTCCTGCGCCCCTGCGACGGCTTTGTGGCGGTGTATGAGGGGCGGCGGGAAAAGACGCCGGTCAGCGTGACGGATATAGAGATTGCCAATCTGCGGGGGACCGACAGGGCCCTGGTGCAGAAGGGCATCCCGGTGGAGAACCGGCGGGAGCTGCTGCGCCTGCTGGAGGATCTGGGCTCCTAAGATGTTTACAAATTTTTATTTCGCAGACTGTTGATTTATCCGGGGAATTAGTATAGAATAGACCCATCAAGCAAGCAGAATGGAGATCAATATGAGCGAAGAGTTTGGCAGTGATTTTATCACCATAATCGATGACGACGGGGCCGAGTTCGAGCTGGAAGTGCTGGATACCATGGATTACAACAACCAGACCTTCGTGGCCTTCCTCCCCGCGGATATGGACGAAAACGACCCGGATTACGGTATTATCATCCTGCGCTCCGTGCTGGATGAAAACGGCGAGGAGCTGTTTGAATCCATTGATGATGAGGATGAATTGCAGGATGTGTATGAGCACTTCTCCCGCATCCTTTTTGACGACGAGGACTGACAAAAGTTCCCTGTTATCAAATGCTTCCCCGGCGCATAGAATAAAATGCCCCCAGGGAAAAGAAAAAATAATTCCTGCTGTGTGCGTGTTGCCTGTTCAGGCTTCATGGCCCATTAAACCCACATCTCTTATAAGGGATGCCGACTTGAATCTGCGGATTGCAGGCCTCCCGGCCCAAAAGGCTGGACGTTGGAAGCAGCGAAACAGAACTTAGGCGACCCACCTGCTCTTTTGTGCAGGTTATAATTGGGCCAGCACGGCATTTGCGGGGGTGCGCCCCGGAGCGAAAGCTCCGGGGCGTTTTTTGTGTTTATTCACAGGAAAGGGGTATTCTCCGGGGGGATGTACTCATATTCGGAGAGCAGCTGATGCACCGGCCGGCGGCGGTCGTCCTCCATGGCGTCCCGGATGAAGTTGATAAACTCCTCCACCAGCGGGGAGGGGCGCAGCTCCTTGCTGCGAACCAGCACATATTCCACCTGCCGCTCGCTGCCGGTGATGACCTTGCTGACCAGCAGGGCGTTGGGGGTGTAGGTGGTCTGGGGGAAGATGCTGATGCCCACGCCGAACTCGCTCATGGCCACCGCGTCCAGATAGTTGGAGGTGGAGCAGACAATCCGGGGCTCCGCGCCGATCTCCTGAAACCACTGGCGGATGGCCTCCACCCGGGAGCGCCGGCTGGGCACGACCAGCGGCTGATCCACCAGACTTGCCAGGGGGATACGGTTCCCTTCCTGCCGGGCCAGAGGATGGCCCACCGGGATGAGCGCCACCCAGGGCTCCCGCCCCACGGGAAAGCCCTCCAGATGCTCCGTGTCATAGGGGGCGGCAATCACCGCAATGTCCACCAGACCCCGGTAGAGCCGCTCCAGCACATCGTCGCTGCTGCCGTTCCAGAGGCTGTACTGCACCAGGGGAAACTCCTCCCGGAAGCCGGCAATCCAGCGGGACACCAGGAAGGGAGCCCGCCCCTCCACCATGCCGATGCTGATGGTGCCGGAGAGCCCATCCTGCATTTCCCGCAGCTCCTGCCTGGTTTTATCCGTCAGCTCCAGCACCTGGTTGGCCCGGCGCAGCAGCAGGCTGCCGGCCTCGGTCAGCTGCAGGTGCCGCTTGCCCCGGACAAACAGAGTCACCCCCAGCTCTTCTTCCAGGGCCTTAATCTGGTTGCTCAAGGGGGGCTGGCTCATGTTCAGCTTTTCGGCGGCCCGGGTGATGTTCAGCTCCTGGGCCACCACCACAAAGTATTTCAAACTCCTCAAATCCATGTATAACAAACTCCTTACCATATGGAAAAGATATGATAAACCCAAAGGATTCGGTATTTCACAAATGCAAAAAAGCGTGTTACTATACAATCGTCCCAAGGGAAAGGACAAAAAACATAAGGGAGGAAAAAACAATGAAGAAAGTGGAAAAGTTCCTGGAAGGCCTGTACGAAAGCTACCTGCACCGCTGAGCATCAGCTGGCGGAGGGCCGGAGAGGCGGAACCTGCGTAAGAAACATTATGCAGCATTTCCTGAATAAAATCAATATCCAAAGCACCTGTGAAAAAAGAAAGGAGTAAGCACCATGAAGAAGATCGAGAAGTTCCTGGAAGGCCTGTACGAGAGCTACCTGCACCGTTAAGGGCAACGCGAAGGAAATCCGGGCGTAAGCCGCAAATGAGAGGAAAGGAGTAAGCACTATGAAGAAAGTTGAGAAGTTCCTGGAAGGTCTGTATGAAAGCTACCTGCACCGTTGAGGGCAGCGAGAGCAATTGAGAGAAAGGAGCAAGCTGGAAAATGAAACGGTTCGCACCACGTCTGAGAGAATACTATGCGTCATTCTCCAGAAGAGGATAAGCATGAAAGATCATAATTAGAGGCACGGCCATCAGAAAACATTCTGTGTGCGCCGTGCCTTTGATTTTTTATGCCCTCCGCCGGGGAGGATAAAAGCGGCTGCCTGTGCGCCGACTGTGAATATGCGGATGGAAGAGCTGCATTAAAAAACAGGCCGTGCCGCAAATGATGGCACAGCCTGTTTTTAATCGAAACTGCCGGTTACTGCTTCTCCACCCGGGCGGCCTTGGCGGCCCGCTCATCCTTGCGCTCAGACACGAAGTAGCTGAGGCTCAGCAAGCTGTCGGAGAAGTGGACATTTTCCACCAGGGTGGGGCTGTTGGGCTCCGTCAGCTCCACATTGGTGAAGTTCCAGATGGCCTCCACGCCGTTCTCGGTGAGGGTGTTGGTGACAGCCACAGCCACCTCCTTGGGGACGGTGAGCACTGCCACATCCACCGGGTGCTCCTGCAGGTACTTGACCAGATCATCCATGCTGTAGATGGGAACGCCGTTGAACTGGGTGCCGATCAGTTCGGGCTTGATATCGAAGGCACAGTCCAGCCGGAAGCCCCATTCGCTGAAGCAGAAGTTATCCATCAAGGCTTTACCGATGTTGCCAACGCCGATCAGCACCGCGCTGAAGCCCCGGTCAATGCCCAGAATGGTGGCGATCTGCGCCCGGAGGGCAGGCACATTATAACCGTAACCCTGCTGGCCAAATTCCCCAAAGCAGCTGAAATCCTGGCGGATCTGGGAGGGGGTAAGCCCCAACTGCTGGCCCAGTTCAAAAGAGGAAATGCGGCTGATGCCGTTATCGGTAAGCTCATCCAGCTTGCGCAGATACCTGGGCAGCCGGCGAATCACATTGTTGGATACCTTAAGACGCTTCACAAAAAATCTCTCCTTAAAAATGCCGGCAAAGCAATGCTACACCGAGCATATCCTATGATTAAAATATAACACATAAAATATAACATAAGCCGAATGTGAATTCAAGGACAAAAACGCTCAAATGGTTAATTATTTAATATACAACCCTATATTTTATGCGGTACTTTGCAAAGCATTGCCGCCAGCTCTCCCAGACTGCCTTTCCGCTCCTTCCAGGGGCGGCCGCCATAGTAGCTCTGCCGGGGACGAAAATCCGGGAGCTGCTCCGGACGCAGGGTGAACAGGTCCTGATCGGCAACGAAGAAATTGGCCCATTTGCCTGGCTCCAGACTGCCGATTTCCTCCTGTTCTTCCAGCGCCCGGGCGGCATTCAGCGTGTAGCATTGGAAGGCCTGATAGGGGCTGACCGATTCTTCCGGACGGTAAAAGTCCACCATGCCGGCCATTTGCAGGTAAGGGTTCAGGGACTGCACCGGCGAATCGCTGGAGCCGCAGACACAGACCCCGGCCTCCACCAGCGTTTTCAGGCACAGCCGGTCAATCACTTCCGGCGGGAGAAACTGCTCGTAGGAATGGAGAAAGTGCTTGTCCATCCAGGCATAGCCCGGCTGCATCATCACGGCGAAGCGGCCGCGTTTGTACAGCTCCAGGCAGTCCTGGTCCGGGAACTCCCCGTGCTCCAGCCGGTGAAGCCGGCCGGGGGCAGTGTTGGCCAGAGCGCTGCCGATCCGCAGAATGGCCCGGTCCCCGATGGCATGGCTGGCGATCTGATAGCCCTTTGCCTCCGCCAGAGCCACCTGGCGGTTTACCTGCTCCTGGGTGTAATAACAGGGAGCGGTGGTGCCGGTGTCCCGATAGGGGAGGCTGAAAGCGGCGCTGTGGGCGCCGGCGGCGCCGTCCATTTCCCACTCGCCGCAGCCGCCGATCCGGGGGCGGCGCTGGTATTTGCGGAATCTCTCCGCCCGCCCCACGTCAAAGTATTGGGGATAGAAGCGCACCTGGATCTTCATCCGCCGGGCCAGCAGCACCAGCAGGGCGGTAGTGGGATCTTTTTCCGAATCGCCGTTGCCGTCCAGTGCCCCCAGATGGGAGATGCCAAATTGGGCGCAGGCGTTCTCTACCGCAGCGATACCCCGGGCCAGAACCCCGGGGGTCACGGCGGAGGCGATGATATCCGTCAGCCGGCCCTGGGCCCGGTCATGGGCCTCGCCGGCCAGTATGCCATCGTGGCCCTGGGGGTCAATGCCCATTCTCTCCAGCATGGCGGTGGAAAGGGCGCTGGCGTGCCCGTCAATGGTATAGACCACCGCTGCCCGGCCGCCGCACCATTGGTCCAGCTCCTGCCGGTTGGGCAGCCGCCGCTCCGCAATGGCGCTGGGGATGTAGTTGTTGGCTACCACCAGCTCCCCCGGCTTCTTCCCGGCGGCGAAGGCCCGCAGCCGCTGCTCTACACCGGCCAGCGTGTCCGGCACCACCTGCCCGGCCTGAAGGGTGCAGACATCAAAGCCCATGGCCGCCGCCACAATGGTATAGAGCAGATGGGTGTGCCCATCAATGAGACAGGGGTAGGCGTGGCCGCCGCCCAGATCCACCCGGCGGCAGTATTCCCGGGGGGCCGGCTTTTCGTTGCTGAGCGCCTTGATCCGTCCCTTCTCCACCAGCATATAGGAAAAGACCTCCGTCTCCCGCCGGCCGGTGTGGAACCGGGCGTTTTCAAACAAAGTACACTTGCCCATGGCTTGCCTCACAGGGAAATCAGACTGCCTGCGGCCATCAGCAGGTAGGCCAGGATGATGAGTCCCTGGGTGGCTTTGCCGGAAAAGCGGCCCAGCATACTGCCGGGAACTTCCTTCACGGCCCTGCCAAAGGTGGGCACCACCATTACCGCCACCAGGATGGCGATGGCACCCCCGGCGATCTCCAGAAAGTCCAGAAAGCCGCCTATGGGCAGCAAAGCCAGCAGCAGGGAGGGCAGTGTGGCCAGGCACCAGCACAGCCGGGCGCCCAGCCGGGTCTGCTCCCGGACAATGGAGGACAGAGCCAGGGAGATGCTCCAATAGGTGGTGAGCATAGCAAGCAGCGTGAACAGGGAGCCGGCCACCACAGCCCAGGAGCCGATCCCTGCGCTCCAGCCCACCATGGCCACGGGCGTCACTTCCTCAGAGGCGTAGAGGGCGCAGAGGGTGATGACCAGGATCAGAATGAAGTTGTTGCCCAGCCCCAGAAATACGGCCTTTTTTACCTTTCCCGTATCGCCTCCCAGGCCTTCCACCGCCTGGGGGATGGAGAAGAAAGCGGAGAAAGAGAGCATGGCCATACCGAAAAAGGCCAGCATGTCCTTGCCGCTGCCGGGGGCCAGGGGCAGAGGATGGGCCTGGGCGCCCAGGGAGCAAACTGCCAGCACCCCAATGAGGGCGAAAATGACCGCCACCATCAGCTTCTCACTGACGGCCACCGCCTTCAGCCCAAAGAGCACCACCGATGCTGCCAGCACATAGAAAATCAACATGGCCACCGTCTTTCCCACCGGCAGCAGCCCCTCCATAACTTCTGCCGCTCCGGCGATGTAGGCCGCCAGATTGGCGCAGAGCACCACCGCCATCAGCGCGAAAAACAGCACCGTCAACAGCGCCTTGGCCCGGCCCCGAAAGAGAAAGCGGGAGAATACCGACACGATCTGGGAGCCGCTGCCGCACTTGGCCGCCACGTCGGCGATCATCATGTGCAGCACAAAGCTGGCCGCGAAAGCCGCCAGCAGAATCAGCCCTGCGGCGATGATGCCGTTTTTGGCCGTCAGATAGGGCATGGCCAGCACGCCGCCGCCGATGCCGTAGCCCGTGATGATGCAGGCTGCTTCCCATACCGTGAGCGTTTGCTTTTTCATATACATTCTTCCTTACTGTAAAATATGGGCTTTATTTTACATCAAAATCCCCGCCCTGCATAGCACAAAGTAAAAAATTGTGGTATACTTGGAAAAAACAGAGGAAAAGAGGCAGGCACTTTGGAAGATTATCTGCGCCGGGTGAATTATTATGAGACGGACAAGATGGGTATTACCCATCACAGCAATTACATACGGTATATGGAGGAGGCCCGGGTCCATTTCCTGGAGCAGCTGGGCTACAGCTATGCCCGGCAGGAGCAGGAGGGGCTTATCTCCCCGGTGACCGGCATCGACTGCCAGTATAAGCACAGCAGCAGCTTCAACGACCTGATCCGCATCCGCGTCAGGGTGCGGGACTATAACGGCGTGAAGCTCACCGTGGGCTACACCATGACCAAGCAGGACACCGGGGAGCTGCTGTTCACCGGCACGAGCCAGCACTGCTATATCGACGGTGCCGGCCGCCCCGTCATCCTGCGAAAGCAGAGCCCGGCCCTGGATGCGCTGCTGCGCCGGGAAGCGGAAAAGAACAAGGAGGAAACAACATGATACTCTATTACACCGGCACCGGCAACAGCCGCCATCTGGCCCGGATTCTGGCGGAAAAGCTGGAGGATGAACTGGTCTCCGCGGCGGAACTGATCCGGGAAGGCCGGACCGGGGACTTCCGTTCGGAAAAGCCCTGGGTCTTTGTCTGCCCCACCTACGGCTGGCAGATCCCCCATATCTTCCGGGACTTTATCCGCGAAGCATCTTTCACCGGCAGCCGGGAGGCCTGGTTCGTCATGGACTGTGGCAGCGAGATCGGCAACGCCGCCCAGGGCATCCGCAGCCTTTGTGACGAAAAGGGCTTCCATTTCCACGGCGTCATGCAGATCAAAATGCCGGAGAATTATATTGCTATGTTCTCTGCTCCGTCGCCGGAGACGGCGGAAAAGCTGATCCGCATCGGCGGCAGGCAGGCGGAGCGGGCGGCGGCCCTGATCGCCGCCGGGCAGGACTTCCCGGAGCCGCCGGTCCGCCTGCTGGACAAGCTGTACAGCGGCCCGGTGAACGCTTTCTTCTATAAGTTCTGCATCGGCGATAAAAAGTTTTACGCCACCGACCGCTGCATCTCCTGCGGCAAATGCGCCGAGAGCTGCCTGCTGCATAACATCAGCCTGGAACAGGGCCGCCCGGTCTGGCACGGCAGCTGCACCCACTGCATGGCCTGCATCAACCTCTGCCCCACCCAGGCCATTGAGTACGGCAAACACTCCGTTGGCCTGCGGCGGTACTATCTCAAATAAAACAAAAAGGCACAGAAGCGGAATCATCCTTCCATTTCTGTGCCTTTCTTCTGTTGTAGGCTTTGGGGTTTTCGGCCCTGCGGGTCACGGGGCTGATGCCCTGCCAGCTGCCCCGCCGCTGGGCGTCACGTTTGCGCTGTTCCTTCTTGGACAGCTTCTCGTAGGGGATGAACTTTTCCATGGGGTTCTCCTTTCAATGAATCGATTTTTGTAAAGAATGCCTGTTGCTCAAGGGAGAACAACAGGCATTGTTTCTTATCAGGAACCGGGGGTGGGGGAGACCACCTTGCCCATGTTCCAAAGGTCGGCGGCGCTCTGCGCGGCGGCCTTCCGCTCCTCCCGGGAGTGAAAAGCGATCTCCGCGGTCTGACTGCCGCAATCCAGGCACATCACATACATACACCAGCCGTTCTCCTCCTCCAGCAGGCCGGGGCCGTTGCACACCGGGCAGTCCAACAGTTCAATATCAAGAAAATCCATACACATTCTCCTGTAATGTATTATCCGCATCATGATACACCATTAGTCTGCCCTTTGTAAAGAGGAAAATACCAGACGGGGCTGCGGTCTGGAAGATGAAAGCCGCCGGTCAGGCGGTGGGCAGGGTGATGCTCTGCACGTTATTGTAGCCGGTGATATCCACCGTCACCGGCAGGCTGTTCAGCTTCAGCTTGGGCAGATAGGAAGCGTCCGCAATATCCAGCAGGTACTGGAACAGAGAGGCCAGGTCCGCGCTGAGCCGCACCGGCATCCCGTCCTTCTCGGCAATCCATATGGTGACGACAGTGTCGTCAATGGCAAAGCTGCTGCCCTCCGGGGCCTGCAGAGCCAGGGCCTCCATCAGCACTGCACCGGGTACCTTCAGGATGAAGGGGCGGCAGGACTGGCCGTTGATGCTCTCGCTCTCACCTACGGACAGGGCCTCCGGGTCGTCCTGCAGCATATTCAGTACCGCTTCCACGGTCAGCCTGTCGAGCTCCTCATCCTGCTCCTCGCTGCCGGCAAGGGGAAAGCTGTTGCTCACCCATACGGTGCTGCCACTCTGCCCCAGACCGGCCAGAACCTGCAGGGCGCCGTCCCCGGAGAAAACATAAAGGGGCAGGGAAATCTTCCCCAGCTTGCCCATGTCCAGCTCCACCTGGGCTTTCAGGGTGCCGGGGTCGATGACATACTGGCAGTCCGCGTCGACGGAGCTTTTGACCGGCAGGGAACCGGCCACCGCGTCCAGGTCCGCTGTCAGGGTGAAGCTGAGACTGTCCATCTCCGTGATGTGTTTGTAGGCCCGTTTGACGATCAGCATGTCATTCAGGGCAATGCTGCAGCCCGCCAGACTCAGGGTCAGGGCCAGCGCCACAATCAGGGCCGTGAGGGTGCGCGCGTATTTTTTCATTCCTCTCATCCTTTCCATACAATCAATATTCTATCTGTATATAAGACGCAGAATATACCCTTTGTGTTTCAAATACAAGGGAAAAACACCGCCGGAGCGGAAAAATTTCTGGACAATCCTCCTGCCAAAGAATGTAAAAAACCGACCGGGGCTTTTGCCCCGGCCGGCCAATACTTCTCCTATGTAGTGTTACACGATGCCCTGGGCCATCATGGCCTCGGCCACCTTCAGGAAGCCGGCCACATTGGCGCCCACCATCAGGTCGCCGGGACGGCCGCATTCCACGGAGGCGTCATAGCAGGCCTTGTAGATGTTCTTCATGATGCCCTGCAGCTTCTCGTCCACTTCCTCAAAGCTCCAGCTCATGCGGATGGAGTTCTGGCTCATCTCCAGCCCGGAGGTAGCCACGCCGCCGGCGTTGGATGCCTTGCCGGGGGAGTACAGCAGGCCGTTGCCCTGGACAGCGGCGATGGCCTCCGGGGTCAGGGGCATGTTGGCGCCCTCGAACACGGCCATGCAGCCGTTGGCAATCAGGGCTTTGGCACCATTTTCGTCCATCTCGTTCTGGCTGGCGCAGGGCATGGCGATGTCGCACTTCACGTTCCAGATGTTGCGGCAGCCTTCCACATACTCCGCGCCGGGCACTTCGTCGGCGTACACGCTGATGCGGGCCCGTCTCTTCTGCTTGATCTCAAAGAGCTTGGGCAGGTCAATGCCCTTGGGGTCGTACACATAGCCCTGAGAGTCGGACATGGCCACCACCTTGCCGCCCAGTTGGGTGCACTTTTCCGCAGCGTACTGGGCCACATTGCCGGAGCCGGAGACCACCACGGTCTTGCCCTCGAAGCTGTCACCCTTCAGGTGCTTCAGGGCCTCCGCCGCGTAGTAGCACAGGCCGTAGCCGGTGGCCTGGGTGCGGGCCAGGGAGCCGCCGAAGGTCAGCCCCTTGCCGGTGATGACGCCGCCCTCGAAGCGGTCAACAATGCGCTTGTACTGGCCGTACAGGTAAGCCACCTCCCGGGCGCCAACGCCGATGTCGCCGGCGGGGGTATCGGTGAACTGGCCGATGTGGCGGTACAGCTCCGTCATAAAGCTCTGGCAGAAGCGCATGACCTCTGCGTCGCTCTTGCCCTTGGGGTCAAAGTCGGAGCCGCCCTTACCGCCGCCCATGGGCAGGGTGGTCAGGGAGTTTTTCAGGATCTGCTCAAAGCCCAGGAACTTGATGACGGACAGGTTGACGCTGGGATGGAAGCGCAGGCCCCCCTTGTAGGGGCCGATGGCAGAGTTGTACTGCACGCGGTAGCCCCGGTTGACCCGGGTCTTGCCGCTGTCGTCCACCCAGGGGACGCGGAACTCGATCACACGTTCCGGCTCCACAAAGCGCTCCAGCAGGCCGGCAGCTTCCCATTCGGGGTGCTTATCCACAACCAGCTCCAGAGATTCAAAGACCTCCTTCACTGCCTGCAGAAATTCCGGCTCGTGGGCATCTCTGCGTTCCACCTCGGCATAGACACGGTTTAGATACTCGCTTTTGAACATAACAGAACCTCCTTCTAAAATTCGTTATATTATCCCGGCTAGGGTATCTCGTGAATTACTGCAGCTTCTCCAGATCCTTCAAAAACAGGGTGTTCTCCGCGTCGGAGGGAATCAGGAAGCCGGTGCGGGGGGACACGGTGAAGGCCTCCACCGCAGGCCCGTCCATCAGGCAGGAGCGCTTGAACTGCTGGGAGAAGTAGCGCTTGCAGTAGCTGGTGAGCCAGCGGATCAGCTCTTCATCGGTAAACTCATTGGCATAGGCCAGCTTGGCCAGCCGCAGGGTCTTGGAGGGGGCGAAGCCCCGGATCATGATCATGTGGGTGAAGAAGTCCTGGAGACTGTAGGAGCCTACGGCGTCCTCGCTCTTCTGCTCGATCTGGTCGTCGTGGATGGGCAGCAGCTCCGGCGTGACGGGGCAATCCAGCACGTCGTACAGGGCGGCCTTCAGCACCTTGTCCTCGGTGTTGTCGGCGATGAAGCGCACGTTGGCACGCACCTGGGTCTTGGTCAGGCCCAGATTCACGTCATACATACTGGTGTGGTCGCCGTTATAGGTGCACCAGCCGTCCACAAACTCGCTGAGATCCTCGGTGCCCACATCCAGGCCGTTGACCTTGTTGGCAATGTCCATCAGCACCTGGGTGCGTTCCCGGGCCTGGGCATTCTCAAAGGCGATGGAGTAGTCGTCATGGGCGTGGCCGATATCGTCAAAGTGCTGGTACACGGCCTTGCCGATGTCAATCACCCGCACCTCGCAGCCCAGCTGCTCGGCCACAATGATGGCGTTGGACTTGGTGCGGGAGGAGGTGCCGAAGCAGGGCAGGGTGCAGGCCACCACATTCTCCTTGGGCAGGCCCATTTTCGCCACTGCCGCCGCGCAGACCATCACCGCCAGGGTGGAGTCCACGCCGCCGGAGATGCCCACCACGCAGTGGTCCAGATGGGCGTACTCCATGCGCTTTACAAGGCCGGACACCTGGATGTCCAGCATCCGCTTGCAGTAGCCGGGCAGCTCCTCCGCCGTCCGGGGCAGATGGGGATGCATGGGGAAGACCCGGCTCAGTGCCGTCACTTCCTCCTTCACGCCCCAGGGGCAGATGATGTGGGGATAATCGCCCACGTCGAAAGCGCCGGTGGCCCGGCGGAGATTCATCATATACTCCACGTCGATCTCGCTGACGGCCAGGCTGTCCTCACGCTCGTCGGAGGCCAGAATCTCGCCGTTTTCCGCCACCAGGCACAATCCGGAGAACACGTTGTCCGTGCTGCTCTCCCCCTTGCCGGGGGCGGCCATCACCATGCCGCAGTGGAGCCGGCGGGACAGGAAGCGGATGTTCAGCTCTGCCTCCTGGGTGGAGCTGACGGTCTCCGGGAAGGAGGCCATCTGGGCGATGACGGTGGCGCCGGAGAGAGCGTGGCACAGGGCCGGCGGGGTCACCGCGTCCATATCGGCGCCCAGCTCCACCGCAACCGACAGGCCGGGGAGCAGCTGGTTTTCAAAGAGCATATCGGTAAAGAGGGTCACGCTCTCCCCGCCGATGATGACCTCCACGGCTTCCTCATCGGGCACGGCAAAGTGGCTGCCGTCCACATAGGTCCGGGGCACCAGACCCAGCAGCTCCCCGTTGCATACGGCGGCGGCGCAGCTGTAGAGCCGGGAGCCGGCGGCGACGGGCAGGCCCACAAAGCAGAGCATATCCACGCCCCGGGTGGCCTCCACCACCCGCAGCAGGGCCTCCTTGGCGCCCTCCAGGATTACCCGGTGGCCGATGATGTCATAGCAGCTGCAGCCGGTGAGGCTCAGCTCCGGGAACACCAGGATCTTCACGCCCTTTTCCGCGGCGTCCTTGATACAGTCTATGATTTTGCCGGCATTATAGTCGGCGTCTGCCACTTTGATCACCGGGGAAGCGGCAGCAACCTTGATAAAACCATGCTTCATTGTATTTTCACCTGATTCTCTATATTATTCTGCGCTGGTTCAGAACTTGATGCGCTCGGCAATATAGGCCTTCACTTCGCTGATGGGGATGCGCACCTGCTCCATGCTGTCCCGCTCACGGATGGTGACGCAGTGGTCGGCCTCGTCGGTCTCGGTGCCCACGGTGTTGAAGTCGAAGGTGATGCAGAAGGGGGTGCCGATCTCGTCCTCACGGCGGTAGCGCTTGCCGATGGAGCCGGTCTCGTCATAGTCGCACATAAAGTCCTTGCTCAGCTCATTGTAAAGCTCCATAGCAGGACCGGTGAGGATTTCCTTCTTGGACAGGGGCAGGATGGCGCACTTGAAGGGGGCCAGTGCCGGGTGCAGATGCAGCACGGTACGCACGTCGTCGTTGCCCTTCTTGTCCTGGCCAACCACTTCCTCGTCATAGGCATCGCACAGGACGGAGAGCACCGTGCGCTCCACGCCCAGGGAGGGCTCGATGACGTAAGGAATGTAGTGCTCGTTCTTCTCCTGATCGTAATAGGTCAGGTCCTGGCCGGAGACGGTCTGGTGCTGGGTCAGGTCATAGTCGGTGCGGTCAGCCACGCCCCACAGCTCGCCCCAGCCGAAGGGGAACAGGAACTCAAAGTCCGTGGTGGCCTTGGAGTAGAAGCAAAGCTCCTCCGGGTCATGGTCCCGCAGACGCAGGTTCTCGTCCTTCAGGCCGATGTTCAGCAGAAACTGGTGGCAGAAGCTGCGCCAGTAATCGAACCACTCCAGATCGGTGCCGGGCTGGCAGAAGAACTCCAGCTCCATCTGCTCAAACTCACGGACGCGGAAAATAAAGTTGCCCGGGGTGATCTCGTTGCGGAAGCTCTTGCCGATCTGGCCGATACCGAAGGGCAGCTTGCGCCGGGTGGTGCGCTGGACGTTGACAAAGTTGGTGAAGATGCCCTGGGCAGTCTCCGGCCGGAGATACACGGTGTTCTTGGCATCCTCGGTGACGCCCTGGAAGGTCTTGAACATCAGGTTGAACTGACGGATATCGGTGAAGTTGTGCTTGCCGCAGGTGGGGCAGGGGATGTTGTGCTCCTCCACGAAATCCTTCATCTCCGCCTGGGAGAAGGCGTCAATGGGCTTGGGCAGGGTGAAGCCGGTCTGGCTGCACCAGTCCTCGATCAGTTTATCGGCACGGAAGCGCTCATGGCACTCGCGGCAGTCCATCAGAGGGTCGGAGAAGCCGCTGAGATGGCCGGAAGCCACCCAGGTCTGCGGGTTCATGAGAATCGCCGCGTCCAGACCCACGTTGTAGGGGTTCTCCTGGACGAACTTCTTCCACCAGGCCTTCTTGATGTTGTTCTTCAGCTCAACGCCCAAGGGGCCGTAGTCCCAGGTGTTGGCCAGGCCGCCGTAGATTTCGGAACCGGCAAAAATAAATCCCCGGTTCTTGCACAGGGCCACGATCTTGTCCATTGTCTTTTCTGTGTTTTTCATTTTCGTTCCTTTCCTCCGGCTGGCTGCCGGAGAGATGTGCTGTGTTTTTTTAGTGGAGGGAAGGCAAACACCCCTTACCCCTTCGCTTATGCACACTCTTCTACAGTTTGAATATACCAGAATTTTTCCGACATATCAACAAAAAATAGTCATAAAGCCGTGACAAAGCTGTCACAAACTGCCAGCGGATTTCGTCATGGGGATATAAGCCCTTCCTGATCCTTAAAAATGAAAAAGCCTCTTCCATTCCTCGGCAAAAGGTGTATAATGGGCAGGGTTACATAACATAGAAACCAATCGAAATACAGAGAGATAGCGAAGATAGTCATGAAGAAATCAACGGATAAGCCCAAAAAGAGAATAGGGGGCAAAACTGCCCTGGTGATATTGGTGATCCTGCTGGTTTATATCGCCGCGGTGACCCTGGCCGCCCTGGTGATCGACGGACGCCATGTGCGCTTTTATATGACCGCCCCCCAGGAGATGAATCTGGAGTGCTTTGAAGCCTATCAGGAGCCGGGCATCTATGCCGTCACCACCGGCAAGCTCTTCGGCGAGGGAAAGAAGCATCTGCATGTGGACGTCAGCAGCGACCTGGACAATACCCGCCTGGGGGAGTATACGGTCAAGTATACCGTCCGCTATCTGCTCCAGGATTACAGCACGGAGCGGCGGGTGCAGGTGGTGGACACCGTTGCCCCGGTGCTGGAGCTGAAATATGTGGAGGGCTATCAGGCCAGCTGGTTCACCGGCTATGAGGAGGAGGGCTATACCGCCACCGACAACTATGACGGGGACCTGACCGACAAGGTGGAAAGCTATGAGGAGGAAAACCGTAAGGTCTATACCGTCACTGATTCCTCCGGCAATACCACCACCATGGTCCGGGAGCCCCTGTATATCTACACCGAGCCGGAGATCACCCTCTACGGCGACAGCGAGCTGTATGTGAACGCCAGCCTCTCCTTTGAGGACCCGGGCTATTATGCCCAGGACAAAATGGGCAACGACATGACTGGGTTCGTCCAGGTCTCCGGCCAGGTCTGCCCCTACCGGGCGGGGGATTATGAAATCACTTATTATATCGAAAGCCCCACCGGCGACAGCGTCAGTGCCCAGCGCACCGTCCATGTCCTGCCCATCCGAAACCCGGACACCGTCACCCCGGACAGCAAGACCATCTATCTTACCTTTGACGACGGCCCCGGCCCCTATACCGGCAGGCTGCTGGATGTGCTGGCAAAATACAACGCCAAGGCCACCTTCTTTGTCACCGGCGCCAACCCCAAATATTATGACCAGATTGGCCGGGCCTATAACGAGGGCCACGCTGTGGGCGTCCATACCTATTCCCATAACTACCGCAGCATCTATTCCAGCGAGGAGGCCTTCTTCCAGGACTTCAACGCCGTGCAGGACCTGATCTGTGATCAGACCGGCAGCTATACCAAAATCTGCCGTTTCCCCGGCGGCAGCTCCAACACCGTCAGCAACTTCAACCCCGGCATCATGACCAGCCTGGCCGGCGCCCTGACAGACCTGGGCTACCAGTATTTTGACTGGAATGTCTCCTCCGGCGATGCCGGCGAGACCACCGATACCGACACCGTGGCCGAGAATATCATCAACGGCTGCGCCGGGCGGAAGGCCTCCGTGGTGCTGCAGCATGACATCAAGGATTACAGCGTCAACGCCGTGGAGCAGGTGCTGATCTGGGGCATCAACAACGGCTATGTGTTCCGGGCCCTGGATGCGAGCAGCCCCAACGCCCACCATGGCATCAACAATTGACATTGCCGCTCTGATGCAATATAATCAATGAAAATAAAAGACTTTCACCGGGGGGATGGAATATGATCCTGGCAGTAGACGTAGGCAACACCAATATTGTCCTGGGCTGCATTGAAAAGGGCGAGATCCTCAACATCGTCCGCATCCAGACCAGCGACAGGGAGACCGCCGCAGAATATGCCATCAAGCTCAAGCAGGTGCTGGAATTTTACCATGTGGACTGCAAGGGCTTTGAGGGGGCCATCATCTCCTCCGTGGTTCCCCCCGTCACCGAGGCTCTGCGCCAGGCCATCGCCCTCATTACCGGCGTGAAGGCCGTGGTAGTGGGCCCCGGCATGAAAACCGGCATGAACATCCGCCTGGATGATCCCTCCACTCTGGCGGGGGACCTGGTGGCCGGCAGTGTGGCCGCCATGAGCTATTACGGTGCGCCGGTCATCGTCATCGATATGGGCACTGCCACCACCATGGTGGTGGTGGACCGGGAGCATTGTTATCGCGGCGGGGCCATCATCCCCGGTGTGAACCTGGCCTATGGGGCCCTGTCCTCCGGCACCAGCCTGCTGCCGGATATTGCCATCCGTCAGCCGCAAAAAGCCATCGGCAGCAACACCACCGACGCCATGCGCTCCGGCGCGGTTTTCGGTACCGCCGCCATGCTGGACGGCATGATCGACCGCATGGAGACGGAGCTGGGGGAGTCCTGCACTGTGGTGGCCACCGGGGGCCTGGCCAGAAGCATCGTCTCCTGCTGCCGGCATGAGATTGTCTTTGATGACGACCTGTTGCTGAAAGGCCTGTGGGTCCTGTATCAGAAGAACAAATGAGAAACAAATGAAAACAAAGCCCAGGAGCCGCCTGGGCTTTGTTTATGAGACACACAGAGAGATAAGGAGAACCGATCATGAACACCTGCTTTGGCCCTGCCGATATTCTGCTGCCCCGGGACGGGGAGACCGCCGCCCTCTGGCCCGTGGTGGCCTGCGACCAGTTCACCAGCCAGCGGGAATATTGGGAAAGGGCGGCGGCACTGGTGGGAGAGAAACCCTCCGCCTTACATATCGTCTTTCCCGAGGTTTATCTGGAGGACGGCTTTGACCGGATTGAAAGCATCCAGCAGCATATTGAAAGCTACCTGCAGGAGGGCGTTCTGACCGAGAAGGTGCACCAGGGCTATGTGCTGGTGGAGCGCATTACCCAATCCGGCGCCCGCATCGGCCTGGTGGGCATGGTGGATCTGGACTGCTATGACTATACCCCCGAGAGCAAGGCTCTGATCCGGGCCACGGAGGGCACCGTCACCTCCCGCATCCCGCCCCGGGTGCGCATCCGGGAGGGGGCCCAGGTGGAAAGCCCCCATGTGATGCTACTGTGCGACGACCGGCAGCAGGAGCTGATCGAGCCGCTTTACGCCCAGCGGGGGCAGCTGCCCCTGCTCTATGACCTGGAGCTGATGCTCCGCGGCGGCCACCTGCGGGGCTACGCCGTCACCGGCGACCTGGCGGAGCGTGTCACTGCCATCATCGAAAAGCAGCAGCGCCGTAGCGACCTGTATCTGGCGGTGGGGGACGGGAACCACTCCCTGGCTACTGCCAAGACCTGCTGGGAACGGCTGAAACCCAGCCTCAGCACGGCCCAGCGGGAACACCATCCTGCCCGCTATGCCCTGGCGGAGCTGGTGAATCTCCACTGCCCGGCTTTGAACTTTGAACCCATCCATCGGGTCCTTTTCCATGTGGACGCCGGGGAGCTGATCTCCGCCTTTACCGCCGCCGTGCCCTGCGAGGCAGGGGAGGACGTTGTCTTTCTCCATGACGGCTGCCGCCGTGGCCTGAAGCTCAGTGCCCGGGGGGACCGGCTGCCGGTGGATGTACTCCAGGAGTTTCTGGACCGCTACCTGGCGGAACACCCGGAAACCGGCATCGACTATGTCCACGGCACCGCCGCCCTGGAAGAACTGTCCGCCCGGCCCGGCAACTGCGGCGTGGCCCTGCAGGCCATGGATAAAAATTCCCTGTTCCCCGCCATCATCGCCGGGGGCGTGCTGCCCCGGAAAACCTTCTCCATGGGTGAGGCGGAGGAGAAGCGCTATTATATGGAGTGCCGGAAAATTGTCTGATAACTGCCATTTGCGGCCAAATTAGGAGGAGTTCGGAATGAGAGAATACGGAAGTGAACATCATTGGCAGTCCCGCCAGGGCTTTGAGGGCGTCACCCGCCGCCGGGAGATCTATGCCTGGCGCTTTTACCGTAGCGGAAGGGACGCTTTGAAGCAGGTGGCCCGGCTCCACCGGGGAGCCAACGTCCTGCTGCCGGCCCTGTGCTGTGAGTCCATGATCCTGCCCTTTACCCTGAACGGCTGTCCGGTGGCTTTTTATAAGCTGAAGCCGGATCTGACCGGGGACGAGGCCGATGTGCTTTCCAAGGCGGCCCCCGGCACGGTGCTGCTGTATATGCCCTATTTTGACATCCAGCCCTTCACCACGGACTTTCTGGCCCGGCTGCGGCAGAGCGGCGTGGTTCTGCTGGAGGACCGCACCCAGGATATCATTGTGGGCCGTCCGGCCCCCTTCCTGCCGGACTATACCGTGGCCAGCATCCGCAAATGGGCCGCCCTGCCGGAGGGCGGCATCCTGAAAACCGCCGCCGTCCTGCCCCGTGCCGGGGCGGATGGCCGCTTCGGCGCCCTGCGCCGGCAGGCCATGGAGGAAAAGGGCCTCTACCTGGAAAACGGGGATGCCGAATTGAAGCAGGACTTCCTGGCCAAGTTCCATGAGGCCGAGGCCATGCTGGACGAAAGCGGGGAGCCGGTGGCCATGAGCATGGAGAACCGGGCCTACCTGGAGAATATTGATTTTGCCAGGGTGCTCGCCGCCCGCCGCCGCAATGCCGCCGTGCTGGAGCAGGCCCTGGCAGAGCTGACCGCCGCCGGCAAGCTGCGCCCCCTCTGCAAGAGCGGGACCACCGCTGGATTGTATTACCCCATCCTGCTGGAAAACCGGGACGCGGTGCAGCAGGCCCTGGCCCGGCAGAACATCTATTGCCCGGTGATCTGGCCCATCCCGGCCCAGGCCCGGGGCGTCTGCGAAACCTGCGAAGCCACCGCCGCCCACATCCTGGCCCTGCCCTGTGACCAGCGCTATTCGGAGCAGGATATGGCGACCATAGCGGAAACACTGAAAGCCATCATAACAGGAGAATGACAATGGACGAAAACAGCAAAGGCTGCCTTTATATCGTTGCCACCCCCATCGGCAATTCCCGGGATATGTCCCCCCGGGGCACCCAGATCCTCAGCGAGGTGGACATCATCGCCGCCGAGGACACCCGCCGTTCCATGGTGCTGCTCAACAAGCTGGGCATCAAAAATAAGCTGGTGTCCAACCACAAGTTCAATGAGTACGGCAAGGCCAAGTACTTCATCAATGAGATGCTTGCCGGCAAAAGCGTGGCTGTTATCACCGACGCCGGCACCCCCTGCATCTCTGACCCGGGCAACGAGCTGATCCGTGCCGCCGTGGAGGCGGGCATCCGTGTGGTGGGCGTGCCCGGCTGCTGCGCTGCCGTCACGGCCCTGAGCATCTCCGGCTTTGACCTCAGCAGCTTTGTGTTCTACGGCTTTTTCCCCCGGGAAAACGCAGAGCGGCGGAAGCTGCTGGAGAAGCTGCGCCGGGGGGACAGCCGCACCTTCGCCCTGTATGAATCCCCCAAGCGCATCATGGAGCTGGTGGATTTCTTCATTGACGCCGGGGCGGACTGCCGCCTGTGCCTGTGCAACGACCTGACCAAGCTGCACGAGCTGTGCTTCCGGGGCAGCCCCGCGGAGGTGAAGGAGCAGCTGCTGGCCAAGGGCAACTATGACAAGGGCGAGTACGCCGTGGTTATCGAGGTGGCGGAGAGCTATGTGTTCAACAAGGTGGAGCATACCGTCTCTGCCGAGGCCATGCTGGTGGATGCCATGGTCTCCGGCGGCATTTCCGCCAAGGAGGCGGTGGCAGCCGTGCTGGCGGATGAAAACAATTCCTACAGCAAGAACGAGCTGAAGGCGGCTGCGCTGAATCTCAAGCGCCTCTTTGGTGGCTGATATGGCGAATCTCCGTGAAGAACTGGCCGCGGCCCTGCCGGGGCTGCACAAAGCAGTGTTCTCCCAGCCGGCGGATAAGCTCTCTGACCAGAAGGTGATTATCCGCCCGGTGCGCATCAAAGGGAAGCTCAGCTACCAGGTG
>CAMCCC010000015.1 GCA_945873205.1 uncultured bacterium | reverse complement strand
CTTTGTGGATGTGAAGATCACCGCCAGCAACACCTGGGCCCTGTACGGCGAAGTGGTTGACGCATAAGCTGCGCCCCACCCATATACACAGAAAAGAGGGAACTTCATGGCAGAGCTGACTCCCATGAAAAGACAATATAACGAGATCAAGCAGAACTATCAGGACTGTCTGCTGTTTTTCCGCCTGGGCGATTTCTATGAGATGTTCGATGAGGACGCCAAGGTGGCCTCCCGGGAGCTGGACCTGGCCCTGACCACCCGGGACCGGGCCATTGAGAACCCGGAGGAGCGCACCCCCATGTGCGGCATTCCCTACCACAGCGCCGAGGGCTATATCGCCCGGCTCATCGCCAAGGGCTACAAGGTGGCCATCTGCGAGCAGACGGAGGACCCGGCCCTGGCCAAGGGCATCGTCAAGCGGGACGTGATCCGGGTTATCACCCCCGGCACCGTCACCGAAAGCTCCATGCTGGAGGAGGGGCGCAGCAACTATATCTGTGCCGTGAACCTGGAAGGGAACACCGGCGGCGTGGCCTTCTGCGACGTTTCCACCGGCGAATTCTGCTGCGCCGCCTTTGAAAATGATGCCCAGACCCATGTGATCAACGAGCTGGCCCGCTTCTCTCCCCGGGAGGCGGTGCTCTCCGCCGGGGCCGATGCCTGCGGCCCCATCGGGGAATTTCTCACCAAGAAGCTGGACGCCATGCTGGAAAAGGACGGCGGCCGCTTTGAATTCCTGCCCTGCGCCGCCCGGCTCTGTGAGCAGTTCGGCTTCAAGGACGTGGACGACTGCGGCCTGGGGGATCAACCCGCTGCCGTCTGCGCCGCCGGGGCGCTGCTGGGCTACCTGGCCGACACCCAGAAATTTGACCTGAGCCACATCAGCCGCCTGGACGTGTTCTACGGCGGCCGGTACATGGAGCTGGACTGGACCACCCGCCGCAACCTGGAGCTGACGGAGTCCCTCCGCAGCGGGGAAAAGCGGGGGAGCCTTCTGTGGGTGCTGGATAAGACCAAAACCCCCATGGGAGGCCGGCTGCTGCGCTCCTGGATCGAGCGGCCCCTGCTGTCCGCCGTGGCCATCAAGCGCCGGCTCACCGCCGTGCAGGAGCTTTATAACGACAACGTAACCCGGGGGGAGCTGATGCTGGCCCTGCGGGACATCAGCGATATGCAGCGTCTGGTGGGCAGGGCGGTGTACGGCACCGCCGGGGGCCGGGACCTGCGATCCCTGGCCAACTGCGCCGCGGTGCTGCCCCGGCTGCGGCAGCTGCTCTCCGGCTTTCACAGCATGGAGCTGCGGGAGATTTGCGGCATGGACGTGCTGGAGGACATGCTCTTTGAGATCGACCGGGCCATCTGTGACGATCCTCCCTTCTCCGTCCGGGAGGGCGGCATCCTGCGTCCGGGCTATTCCGAAGAAGTGGACCGCCTGCGCAACATCCGGGACAATGGCGCCCAGATGGTGCGGGAGCTGGAGGAGCGGGAGCGGCAGCGCACCGGCATCAAAAAGCTGAAGGTGGGCTACAACAAGGTCTTTGGCTATTATATCGACGTGCCCAAATCCGCCGGCCTGGAAAACGTGCCGGAGGACTATATCCGCAAGCAGACCCTGGTGTCCAACGAGCGCTACTTCACCCAGGAGCTGAAGGAGCTGGAGAACACCCTCCTCACTTCCCGGGACCGGATCAACGAGCTGGAGTTTCAGTATTTTGATGAGCTGCGCCGCAGCGTGGCCGCCAAGGTGGACCGCATCCAGGCCACCGCCGGGGCTGTGGCCCGGCTGGACGTGCTCTGCTCCCTGGCGGAGGTGGCCGTCCGCAATAACTACACCTGCCCCGAGGTGGATGCCTCCCGCACCCTGCAAATCATCGAGGGCCGCCACCCGGTGGTGGAGCAGACCCTGAAAAACGTGCTCTTTGTCCCCAATGACACCTATCTCAACGACAGCGACGACCGGGTGGCCATCGTCACCGGCCCCAACATGGCCGGTAAATCCACCTATATGCGCCAGACGGCCCTCATCGTCCTCATGGCCCAGATCGGCTCCTTCGTCCCTGCAAAAAGCGCCACCATCGGCATTGTGGACCGGGTCTTTACCCGTATCGGCGCCTCCGACGACCTGGCCTCCGGCCAGTCCACCTTCATGGTGGAGATGAGCGAGATGGCCTCCATCCTCAGGCACGCCACCGCCGCGTCGCTGCTGGTGCTGGACGAGATCGGCCGGGGCACCTCCACCTTTGACGGCATGGCCATCGCCCGGGCCGTGCTGGAATACTGCGCCGATAAGCGCCGCCTGGGGGCCAAGACCATGTTCGCCACCCACTATCATGAACTCTCCGCCCTGGAGGGCCAGCTGCAGGGGGTGCGCAACTATAACATCACCGCCAAGAAGCAGGGGGGCAACCTGGTGTTCCTCCGCAAGATCGTCCCCGGCGCCGCGGATGACAGCTACGGCATCGAGGTGGCCAAGCTGGCCGGCCTGCCGGAGGCGGTGATCGCCAAGGCCAAGGGCTACCTGAAGGAGCTGGAGGACAGCGGTGCCAAGGCTGTTCCCAAGGCCGAAGCCGCCGCCGCTGACCAGATCAGTCTGGCCGACGTGGGAGCTGACCAGGTGCGCAAGACCCTGCTCAGCACCGATTTGAACAGCCTCACCCCCATTGAGGCTATGAATCTGCTCTACGAGCTGCAAAGAAAGGCAAGAAGCTGATGGTCAAGAACCCCGTGAATTTTACCAGCCGCCTCACCAAAGGGGAGACGGTGGCCGCCCTGGCCTACCTGCCGGTGCACCTTTGGCTGTTGCCGCTGCTGCTGCAGCAGATGATCAACCGGGGCGCCATGGACGACGTGGCCGCCAATGTGATCTGCTACTCCGTGGGCCTGCTGTATATGCTGGGCCTGCTGTTTCGCTTCCTCCGGCGGGACTTTGACCCCCTCTGTGACCGGCCGGGCTACTGCCTGCTGGAAATTCTGAAAAATTACGTCCTCATGTACCTGGGCAATATGGCCGTGGGCGCCCTCATGATGCTCCTCCTGGGCCGGAGCGGGGAAAACCCCAATAACGCCGGCCTCATGGATATGGCCGGCCGGGGCTGGAACCAGATGTCCGCCATGGCGGTGTTCATGGCCCCCATCGTGGAGGAATGTATGTTCCGGGCCGGCATCTTCGGCACCCTCCGGCGCTACAGCCGCTGGGGCGCCTACCTGGTGGCTACCCTGGCCTTCAGCTTTTACCATGTCTGGACCTATGCCCTGGTTGACCCCGTCTACTGGCTGTACTTCATTCAGTATGTGCCGGTATCCCTGCTGCTGTGCCGGGTCTATGAGCGCACCAATTCCATCTGGGGCAGCATCTTTTTCCATATGCTGGTGAACTATATCGCCATGAATGCCCTGAAGTTTCTGGAGACTTTGCTATGACCGAACATCGGATTCGCCCCATCGCCCATATGCGCAGCGATTTTGCCGGCAAGTTCGGCATCCCCCGGCAGGCCGGGGTGGTGGAGGAGCTGGAGAGCTATGTGGTCTTTGCGCCGGAGTACCGCAAGGCGGAGGCCCTGCGGGGCATCGAGGGCTTTTCCCATCTGTGGCTCATCTGGCAGTTCTCGGAAAACCTGCGGCAGGACTGGTCGCCCACGGTGCGGCCGCCCCGGCTGGGGGGCAATGTGCGCATGGGCGTCTTTGCCACCCGTTCCCCCTTCCGGCCCAACGCTCTGGGCCTCAGCTGCGTGAAGCTGCTGGCGGTGGAGGAGGGCCCGGAGGGTCTGATGCTGAAGGTGGGCGGCGCGGACCTGATGGACGGCACCCCTATTTTTGACATCAAGCCCTACATTCCCTATGCCGACTGCAAGCCGGAGGCTACCTGCGGCTTCGCTCCCGACCCCGGGGCCACCCTCCGTGTGAGCTATGCCCCCGGCACGGCGGAGAAGCTGCCGCCGGAGAAACGGGCCGCCCTCACCGGCATCCTGGCCAACGACCCCCGCCCCCGGTACCAGCATCAGGCAGAGCGCCTCTATGCCCTGGACTTTGCCGGCCATACCGTCCGCTTCACCGTGGACGGAGAGGAGCTGACCATTACCGAAATCGAATAACGCAAACAAAAACCCCGGGAGGGAACGATATCGTTCCCTCCCGGGGCTTTCCATTTATCTCAGCCGTTCAAAGCCGTCCTCCGGCGGATGCTCTTCCTTCAGCTTGGGTGCTTTCTTCTGCATATTCATAATCAGCACCCATTCATACATCAAAAGCTGCAAGGCCGCGCCCAGCATGATGATATGCATCCCCATGTACCGCTCGTCGGCCAGGGACATGATGCACATCATTACCCCCAGCATGATGTTGAACAGGGTGGGCCAGGTCTTTACCGCGCCGTAGGCGAAGCCCGCCGCCCGGAAAAAGGCCAGCAGCGCCACAATGGTGGTGGCGATCTCGATCAGATAGGACCAGACCACGCTGTTCAGGGCGTTCTGCTTGTAGCAGAGCACCAGCCACAGGGCGAACAGCAGCACCGGCAGCACCGTGCCGATGCAGGCCAGGGTGGGATGGCGCAGCTTGCCGTACTTGTCGTTGGCGCTGCCCAGCAGCAGGGGATAGGCAAGCCCGGAAGCGATGGCCAGCCCCGCCAGAATATACATGAGCTTGGCATCCTTGTCCGTTTCGCAGCTGGCGAACAGCAGCACCCCGCCCAGCGCCATCACCAGACCGCAGGCCCAGCGGGCGATAGCAAACAGTCTGCCCTCGTTTTTCAGCGCCTGGCAGTAATCCGAGGGTATGTAGAGCTTTTCGGCCTTGGCCTGTTCGATAAAGCGGTTAAAGAGCAGCGCCGCCGCCAGAACCATCAGGGGCACCAGGTAATTGAAAACACTTTTCTCTGCCAGCCCCGCCTCGTCAAAGGCCATCTGATCCTGCAGCCAGCGGAAGAAAACGCCGAAGGCCCCCGCTCCGCAGACATAGCAGGAAATCTCCAAAGATTTTTTTTGCATAATTTCTTTCCCGTTTCAATAACTATGGATTGATGTACTGCTGTACATATTATACCGATTCTATACTCATTTACCTGTTCAGTCAAGGGAAAACGGAGGAAAACCAGTGAAACGCACCATTTTCGCCGCCTATCTGGCCCTGCTCATCACCGCGGTCACGGCCTTTTGCCTGGTCTGGCGCAGCGGCGGGGAGAACAGGCCCCGGCCGGAACCGGGGACAAGCCCGGCGCCTGCGGCAAGCCCGACTCCGGCGCCCAGCCTGACACCAAGCCCGGCGCCAAGCCCTTCGCCTTCGCCTGTACCCGGTCCATCCTCAACGCCGGCACCGACTGCCGCTCCTGCCGCCCTGTCCGCGCCGGAGCGGCTGCTGGTCAAGTGCGGTGGGGAGGTCTATGACGTGGCCATGGAGGAATACCTGGTGGGGGTGGTGGCAGCGGAGATGCCAGCCTACTTTGAGCCGGAGGCCCTGAAGGCACAGGCCGTGGCCGCCCGCACCTACGCCATGTACTGCGCCCGGACAGGCCGTCACAGTGATGCCGATGTCTGCACCGACTTTGCCTGCTGCCAAGCCTGGCACAGCCCGGACACCCTGCGCCAGAACTGGGGCGACAGCTACGACGAGCACTACGCCGCTGTCAGCGCCGCCGTGGCGGCCACAGCGGGGGAGTATCTCAGCTATGAGGGGGAGCCGGTCTTTGCCGCCTTCCACGCCTCCTCCTGCGGCGCTACCGAGGACTGCGGCGCCATCTGGAACCCCCTGCCTTATCTGGTCAGCGTCTCCAGCCCCGAGACGGCGGACACCGTCCCCGGCTATATCAGCCAGCTGGAGCTGAGCCCCCTGGACTTCCGTGACACGGTGCTCTACGCCTATCCCTATGCCGACTTCACCGGCGACGAAAGCACCTGGGTGGGGGAGATCAGCCGGGATGAAAGCGGCCGGGTCAGCGCTGCCTGCCTGGGCGGGGCAGAGATTTCCGGCACGGCGCTGCGGAGCCTCTTCTCTCTCCGCTCCACCGCCTTTACCCTGGAATATACCGGCTCCAGCTTCCTGTTCACCGTCACCGGCCACGGCCATGGCGTAGGAATGAGCCAGCACGGGGCGAATCTCATGGCTGCCCAGGGCAGCGATTACACCCAAATACTGGCTCATTATTATCCGGGAACCTTGCTGGTCAAATAATCTTTTTATAGGTCACAAAGCAGTAGCGCAGGCCGTCCTCCTCCTGCCACTGTTCCTCCTCCAGCCGCTGCCAGCAGGGGTCAGCGTCCAGATTGGGGAAAAAGCTGTCGGACTTCGGGGCCAGGTCGATCTTGGTGATGTGCACCGTGTCCACATAGGGCATGAACTGCCGGTAGACGCTGGCCCCGCCGATCACCAGGCAGCGCTCCTGCCTTGCCGCCGCGGCCAGGGCCTCCTCCGTGCTGTGGACAAGCTCCGCCCCTTCGATGGTGAGCTCCTGCCGGGACACCACAATGTTGTGCCGCCCCCTCAGGGGCCTGCCGCCGGGGAAATCCTCCAGGGTTTTGCGGCCCACGATCACCGCCGCCCCCATGGTCAGCTCACGAAAATGCACCCGGTCCGCCTTCAAAACCACCGGCTGGGTGCCGCCGCTGCCGATGCCCCAGTCGGAATATACCGCAACAATGGCTTCCATAGGCGTCAAAGAGCCACCGGGATCTTCCCGGTGAATTCCGTGTATTCGTAGTCCTCGATGCGGAAGCTGTCCCGGGTGAAGGCGTAAAAGTCCGTGACCTCCGGGTCAATGAAGAATTTGGGCGCTGGCTTGGGGGGATTGGCAATGATCTCCTCAATGGCGGGCACATGCCGGTCGTAGATGTGAGCGTCGGCGATCACATGGACAAACTCCCCCGGCTTCAGGCCGGAAACCTGGGCCATCATCATGGTCAGCACCGCATACTGCACCACGTTCCAGTTATTGGCCGCCAGCATGTCCTGGGAGCGCTGGTTCAAAATGGCGTTGAGCCGGTCGCCGGTGACGTTGAAGGTCATGGAGTAGGCGCAGGGGTACAGCGCCATCTCCGACAGGTCGGCAAAGTTGTAGATATTGGTCATGATCCGCCGGGAGGCCGGGTTGTGCTTTAAGTCCCACAGCACCTTGTCCACCTGGTCCATGTCCCCCTCGGGATAGTGGTGCTTGATGCCCAGCTGGTAGCCGTAGGCCTTGCCGATGGAGCCGTTCTCATCGGCCCAGGCGTCCCAGACCCGGGTGCGCAGGTCGTTGACGTTGTTGCTCTTGGCCTGCCAGATCCACAAAAGTTCGTCAATGGCGCTCTTCCAGAAGGTGCGCCGGATGGTGAGGATGGGGAACTCCTCCGCCAGATTGTAGCGGTTCACAATGCCGAATTTCTTGATGGTATGGGCACTCTCGCCGTCCTCCCACCGGGGGCGGACAGGCCTGTCCGTGTCCCAGATGCCGTTGTCCAGAATGTCCCGGCAATTCTGGATGAAAATTTCGTCTGCTCTGCTCATAACATATCACCTTGTTTTCCTTAATTCATTAACGGATGCAAGCATTGTAACACAAGCACCGCCAACAGCGCAACAGAATATGATGATCTGGAGGTGGTGCTTTTGAAATTTGCTGTCATTGGCGGCGATAAACGGTCGGTTCTGCTCTGTTCCCTGCTCTGGCAGGACCGGCATAGAGTACACAGCTTCGCCCTGGAAAAGGCGGAGCTGCCCGCTGAGATCCCCAAGGCCGGCTGTCTGCAGGGCTGTCTCTACGGGGCGGACTGCGTGGTGCTGCCCACCCCGGCGGAGAAAAACGGCCTCATCAACGCCCCCTTTGCCGCCCAGCCTCTGCCGGTGGAGGAGCTGCTGGCGGCCCTGTGGCCGGGCCAGCTGCTCATCGGCGGCAAGCTGAGCCGGGAGCTGTGCATGGGCGCGGTGAATCAGGGCCTGCAGGTGGCGGACCTGATGCAGCGCCGGGGCTTCACCGTGGGCAACGCCGCCCTCACCGCCGAGGGCGCGGTGGAAAAGCTGATGTCCGCCAGCCCCCGCAGTCTCTGGGGCAGCCGGGTTCTGGTCACCGGCTGGGGCCGGGTGGCGAAGCTTCTGGCCCTGCGGCTCCGGGCCCTGGGGGCCGAAGTCACCGTGGCTGCCCGGAAGGAGGGGGACCGGGCCATGGCCCAGGCCCTGGGGCTGACGGCCACAGACTTCCCCGGCCTGCCAACCTTGCTGGGTACCTTCGACTTTGTGGTCAACACCGTGCCTGACCGGGTGCTGCCGGCGGAGTCCCTGGCCCGGCTGCGGCCGGATGTCCTGCTGCTGGAGCTGGCCTCGCCCCCCGGCGGTTTTGACCCCCAGGAGGCGGCAGACCTGGGCCTGACCGCCCTGGCCGCCCCGGGCTTGCCGGGCATTACGGCCCCCTACACGGCGGCGGAGCTGATGCGCGCCGCCATTCGTTCGGTCATAAGTGAAAGGGAGGAATGAGCATGGAAAACAAGAAGCGCCTGGGCCTTGCCCTCTGCGGCTCCTACTGCACCTATGAAAAGCTGTTTCAGGCGGCGGAAAAGCTGGCCGAGACCTATGATCTCATCCCCATCATGAGCGAGAACGCCGCCGAGACGGACACCCGCTTCGGCACCGCCACCCAGCATATCAAGCGCCTCATGCTGCTCAGCGGCCATAAGGTGGTCACCACCATCGCCGAGGCAGAGCCCCTGGGCCCCAAAACACCCCTGGACGCCCTGCTGATCGCCCCCTGCACCGGCAACACCCTGGCAAAGCTCTCCCACGGCATTACCGACACCGCCGTCACCATGGCCGCCAAGGCCCACCTGCGCAACGGCCGCCCGGTGATCATTGCCCTCTCCACCAACGACGGCCTTTCCGGCTCGGCGGAGAACATCGCCCGGCTATTAAACCGCAAGCACTTTTACTTCGTCCCCTTCCGGCAGGACGATCCGGTCAAAAAGCCCCGTAGTCTCCAGGCGGATTTCAGCCTTCTGGAGGAGACGGTCCAGGCCGCGCTCCAGGGCCGGCAGCTCCAGCCCGTCCTCAAAGAATAAGTTGCCTTGGGGCGGGAAATCTGGTATAATAAAAAACACAAGAATGCGTACATGGCCGAGAGGGGAACACTATGGCTCTGGATAAAGCATATTTCGACGCCATCCATATTGACGTGGTGAAGAAAAAATACTATAACGCCAACAAGGTCAATGCCCTGTTGGAGGATATTCGCGCCCAGGCCGAAGCGCTGGAAGCGGAGAATCAGGCGCTGAAGGCCCGGCTGGGGGAGCTCAGCCAGCGCAGGGATGAGATCGGGGACACCCTGCTGACCGCCCAGGCCGCCGCCAGGGACATTATTGGCAAGGCCAAGGTCCAGGCCGGCCGCATCCTGGCCGACGCCCAGCGCCAGCGGGAGGAGATCCTCTCCGGCGCGACGGACCAGCAGGAATATGCCGTTGCCTGTGTGGAGCGGGCCTTTGATAAGCTAAAGCGTCAGCAGCAGGAGAATATTGACACCCTCAACGGCCTCTGGCAGGAGTTCCTCTGTGGCCTGAGTACCGAGTCGCCGGCGCCGGCGGAAGCCACGGAAAAACAGCCCGGGGACAAAGTGAAACCCCGCATCAGCGAACTGGAGACCATGGTCAACAACATCGCCAAAGAGCTGTCGGAGATTATGGGCGCCACGGAGTAAAAGAAAAAATGAAGGGAGAAATCCCTTCATTTTTTTATTCTGAGACTGTCAAAAAACATAGTGCGAGGAAGAAGAACGCTATCTCAAGCCTTCCCCTGGAGGGGAAGGTGCCCAGTGCGAACACTGGGCGGATGAGGTGGAAATCCTGCTTTTTTTGACGGAAATTTCTGCTTTTTCCCAGTTTTTACTTGCCACCTCATCAGTCGGCTGCGCCGCCAGCTTCCCCTCAAGGGGAAGCCTTTGACCGGCAGAATCCACCGGTGCAGCCCGTAAAATGGTCTTTTTTGACAAGCTGAGGGAGAAATCCCTTCATTTTTTTATTCTATCGCAAGCGGTACGCCCGCCGCATGAAACACTTCCACGATGCGTTCAGCATAGCCATAAACCGGCGCGTCAGCATCCGGCAGCCGGATGATAAAGCTGCGCCCGTAATGGGGCAGACCGGTGAGGATATCGTACAGCGCGTCCAGGTTCCGGCCATAGCCCTCCTGCCACAGCATCCGCTCCGCCATCAGGTCGTACAGCTCCGACCGGCTTTGGCAGCCGGAGAAGTCCAGCCGGACCTCTGGATAAAGCCGGTTTAGCAGGGCCAGGCAGCCCTCATTCACATCCTGCCAGGTAGCCTCGAAATCCCCGGTGTACCAGGGGTCAGCCACCGAGTCCTCCCGCCCAGCGAAGCCCAGCAGCAGATGCAGCTTGCCCGCCGGGTCCCCGCCGAAGCAGCGTGACATATTGCGCATATTGGCCTCATCCATGCCGATCAGCAGGTCATAGTCCTCATAATCCGCGGCTTTGATCCGCCGGGCGGTCTTTCCGTCGCAGCGGATTCCGTGCTCCCACAGCTTCCGCCGGGCCGGGGGATACACCGGGCTGCCGATTTCCTCGCTGCTGGTGGCAGCGGAGGCGATCTGAAATTCGTCCTCCAGCCCGGCCCGCCGCACCATATCCTTCATCACAAACTCCGCCATGGGGCTTCTGCAAATATTGCCGTGGCACACAAATAAAATTCTTGTCATGATCCTGTCCTCACTGTTGCCTGTGCATCAAAAAACTGTTGGAAAACATTGTAACATAGAGACAGAAAAAAAGCAAAAGAATCCGGGAAAAGGGGAGGAACCGATGGAATACCTGTATATCGCGCTGCTGCTTCTGGCCTGCTTCGTGCCGGCGGGGTACCTGGTGCTGAAAACCAACCAGGCCAAAAAGCGGGGCTGCGGCCGTGGCTGCGCCACCTGCGGCAACAAAAACTTCTGCCACCGCAGTGAACTTAGGGTGGACAGGAAAAGATAAGCAAACCCAAAATACCGCCGCCGGAGACAAGGTCTCCGGCGGCGGTATTCTTTTGTTCCCAAATTATTCCAGGATCAGCCGGCAAATCCGATCCACATCCGCAAGGGGCAGCTCCGGGTACAGGGGCAGGGTCAGCACCCGCGCCGCCATGTAGCTGGCCACCGGGGTCAGCGCCGGGTCAAAGCCGGGGCGGCCGGCGTAACACGCGAAGGCGTTGGTCACCGGGTAGAAGTACTTCCGGGCCACAATGCCGTTTTCGTTGAGACGGGCAAAAACCTGGTCCCGGTCATACTTGTAGCCGTCGAACACCACCGGGAAATAGGCATAGTTGGACTCCACCCCCGGCTGCTCCCGGTTCAGTTTCAGGCTGGGCACACCCTCCAGATGCTGGCGGTAGCGCTCCACCACCGCCTTGCGCTGCAGGAGCCACTCGTCCAGATGCCGCAGGTTGCAAAGCCCCATGGCCGCGCAGAACTCATTCATCTTGGCGTTGCCCCCCACGAAGGGCACGGACTCCGGCCCGTGGATGCCGAAGTTTTTCAGGTCGTTGATCCGTTGCTTCAGAGCCTTGTCCCTGAAGCAGAGGGCGCCGCCCTCGATGGTGTTGAACACCTTGGTGGCGTGGAAGGAGAACATGGTGGCGTCCCCGAAGCAGGCGGAGCTGACGCCGTTTTTCTTCACACCGAAGGAGTGGGCCCCGTCATAAATCACCTTCAGGCCGTGCTTTTTGGCGATGGCCTCGATGGCCTCCGTGTCGCAGAGGTTGCCGTAGACATGGATGGGCAGGATGGCCACGGTCTTGTCCGTAATCAGGGCCTCAATTTTTGCCGGGTCCATGGTGAAGGTCTCCGGCTCAATGTCGCAGAACACCGGCGTGCAGCCGCAGCGGACGATAGCGTGGGTGGTGGAGGCAAAGGTGTAGGGAGAGGTGATGATCTCGCCCTGCAGCTCCATGGCCTGGATGATGTTCTCCAGGGCCAGGTGCCCGTTGGTCAGCAGCGCTACATTCTCCGCGCCCCAGAATTCGGCCAGAGCGGCCTCCAGCTGCTGGTGCTTTGTGCCCATGTTGGTGAGCCAGTGGCTGTCCCAAATATCCGCGATCTCCCGGCAGAACTCCTCATAGTCCGGCAGGGAAGAGCGGGTCACATTGATCATATCGTTCATACTTTCTCCTTCAGCTTACAGCTGGCTTTCAAACTCGGCGCAGTATTCCAGCAGCTTCCGGCTGCGCTCCTTCACCCGGCGGGCCGGGATGCCCACATACACGCCCCAGGGCTCCGCACTGCGGTTCACCAGACTCATGGAACCTACGGAGCAGCCCTCGCCCAGCTCCACGCCGGGGAGGATGGTGCAGCCGCTGCCGATGATGCAGTGCTTCCCGATGGAGACCGGCTGCTTGATCACGGCGCGGTACTTATCCGGCAGCAGGGGATTGGTCATGTGCTCGCCGGAGTAATCGTCGCTGATGGCGTAGACGGCCCCCCGGGAGGAAATGGTGGTGTAGTCCCCGAAGGTGATGCCGGCGCTGCCGCCGTAGAGCAGGCAGCTGGCCGCGATGTGCACATAGTTGCCCAGCTCCACCTTGCCGCTGAGCACGCAGAAATCGTCAATGCGGACATGGCTGCCCAGGCGGATGTTCTCCGCCCCGTAGATGCTGCACTTGCGGCTGATGAGCACGTTCTCGCCGTATTCCTTCAGCCCCAGGCTTTTCAGTTCTTCCGGACTGTAAAAACTGTTCATAGCTTCCTCCTTATCCTTCAGGCCCGCCAGTCGATCAGGCTTTCGATCATGTCCAGGTCAAAAACCGGCACGCCGCAGCCTTCATGGATGCGCCGGCGCTCGGCAAAAGAGTCGTCGATAAAAATGGAATCGGCCTGGATGTAGGGCAGCTTGCTCTCCCCCTGCTCAAGGCGGATGATTTGGTCAAACAGGCCGGGGTGGATGCAGAAGCGCCCCAGCTCCTCATCCAGATCCCCCACATGCTTGGAAATCAGGAACAGCTTCTTGCCCTGATTTTTTGCCTGGTAGAGGAAGGCCATCAGCTCCGGGTTCACCTGGCCCCGGAGCACCACGGTGTCGTCGTAGTCCACATACACGTTCTCGTAGTGGATACCCGATTGGAAGCGGCTGATAAAGGCCCGGTCCAGCAGCAGGTCGTTGCCGTTATCGATGATGTCCACGTCATAGCCCCACATGTTGTAGAGGGTCAGCAGCGGCATATTGACGCCCCGGTTCCGGGTGGCGCCCATGGTGCCGGCAATGCGGGGGGCCACCTCCATCAGCCGGAACTGCCCCTGGCCGTTTTCCTTCAGCTGGAAGAACCAGGCGCCGTTGAAGCGGAAGCGGCGGTTCAGGTCCTCCGCGATCTCGTTGATCCGCCGGTCCTCCGGCAGAAAGTGGCTGCGCACGGCGATGCCGCTGCGAATCCGATCCCGGGAGCGGGGCCCCACATAGCGCAGCGCCCCATGCCGGTCGGTGAAGCAGTCCACGGTGAACTCCTGCCCGGGGAGATACTCGCAGATGGCGTATTCCACCCCGTCGGCCAGGGCCTCCTCCAGGGCGGCCCGGTCGTCGATGCGCCGGGCCCCTACGGAGCCCTGGCCCACCGAGGGCTTGATGAACACCGGGTATTCCCCAATTTCCTCCACGCCGGCATAGAAGCGGGGCAGATATTCCGCCCCCCGGAGATAGTCATAGGTCAGGTTTTTGGAGCGGCAGATCTCCACCGTCTCCAGCGCCGAGGTCACCACCTGGGCGTGCAGGCGGGCCTGTTCCCGGGTCAGAGTCAGCACTGCGCTGTCATGGGCGGGATAGACATAGTCGATTGCAAATTCGTCGATCACCTGGTTGAGCCGGTCAATCAGCCCCGGCTCGTCCACATAGGGCAGCCCCTCCACGCAGTTTTCAAACACAAAATCCGCATGGCAGGGTACACTGGTGGCGCCGTAGAGCTTGACAAACTTGCTGTAACGCAGCGCATGATGGATCTCAAAGGCGATCTCCGTCCCGGCGGGGAACACCAGCACCTTCCTGACCTCAGCCATGGAAACTCACTCCTTTGCCGCACCGCCCCGGTGCAGCAGATTTTTCAGAATCGAAAGAATATAACGGAAGCTGTCCAGCTTAAAGAGCAGGGAACCCAGCACATAGATTCCCACCCCCGCCAGCACCTGCAGGGCCAGGGTGGCAAAATCTTCCAGTCCCAGGAAGTTCAGCGTGTACACCAGCAGTCCCATCACCGTGGACAGCAGGATGGCCGGCAGCATATCCCGCAGCTGCTGGAGATAGGGGTAGTTCAGCAGCCGGCTGTTGGGCCAGGCGTTGATGATCTGGGCCAGAACGCCGGTAAAGACCCGGCTCAGCGCCATGTACAGTACGCCCATCCGCATGGTGATCACCAGGGCCAGGAAGCCCACGGCCTTCTTGATGATCTCCAGGATCAGAAACATATCGCTGCGGCCCATGGCCTTGATGGCGTTGAGGTTGGCGGTGTGCAGGGGGTAGAAGGCGTAACACACGCAGAAAATCTGCATATAGGGCACGCAGGGCAGCCATTTCTCCGTCAGCAGCAGCCGCACCAGCGGCTCGGCGCAGGCGGCCAGCCCCGCCATCATGGGCATCATCACATAGGTGCTCATTTTGATGGCCCGCCGGGTCATCTCCCGCACCTGCTCCCGCTTGTCCTGCTGGGCGGACAGCACCGGCAGCAGCACGCTGTCAATGGAGGAGTTGATGTTCTCCACCACCAGCACCGGCAGCTGATCGGCCTTGTTGTAGTAGGCCAGATCGGCGGAGGAGTAGACCACCCCCACCACCAGCTGGTACAGCTTGTTGTACACCGTGTCCAGCAGGGCGGACACCAGCAGCTTCCACCCGAAGGAGATCAGCCCGGCCAGCCGCTGGAAAGAAAACATCAGCTTCGGCTTCCAGCCCACCGTGACCCACAAAATGGCGGTGTTCACCGCGGCGTTCAGCAGCTGCTGCATTACCAGCGCCCAGACGCCGTAGCCGCCGTAGGCCATGCCGATGCCCACCACCGCGGAGAATATCGTGCCCCCCAGGGTGGCGAAGAAGAAGCGGCGAAACTGCATGGTCTTGGAAACATAGGCCTGCTGCACGTTCTTCACGCCGGAGACCACCAGCGTCAGACCCAGTACCCGGATCACTGGCACCAGACTCATGTCCTTGTAGATCCGGCTGATCAGCGGCGCGGCGAAGAACAGCCCGATGTAGAGAATCAGGCAGAAGACCAGATTGAAGTAGAACACCGAGGAATAGTCCAGGTCGTCGGTGTCCTTTTTCTGGATCAGGGCATTGGCCATGCCGCTGTCCACAAACACCTGCAGCACCGAGGTGATCACCGTCACCAGCGCGATGGAGCCGTACAGCTCCGGCGCCAGCAGCCTTGCCAGCACCACCGACACCACGAAGGAGATCACCTGGGAGCCGCAGCGCTCCATAAAGCGCCAAATCAGGTTGGATATGACCTTTTGCCTGCTGTTATCCATTAAATATCTCCATAACCCCGGCCCCGGCGGTACAGCCGCTGCAAGGCGGGGAAGTAACATTTCACAAAGTTTTTGATTCGGTAGCTGCGGCTCTGGCGGCGCAGGATCTGCCGGTAGGGGCCTTTCCGCTGCTCCTTATCCCGGCCCTCGATGTACATCAGCTCAAACTCCCGCTCCAGAATGGCCTGCTCCGTCATAGTCCGGTATTCCTCCGGCACATGGGTCAGGAAGGTTTTCAGCATCTCCCGGCTGCCGATGATGAAGTTTTTCAGCTTGTCGTACTGATGGTCCACCCCGGAACTCCAGGCCGCGGCGTTGCTGTTGATCCGATAGACGGACATGACCCGGTCCAGATACCGGATCTTCCCGTTGAGCCGCAGCCACAGGGCGTTGGCCTGGTCGGTAAAGCCGTAGCGGTAGGCCACATGGTAAAAGTCCTGGGTGTCTTTCAGGATCTCCGCCCGGGCGGTGAAGGAGCTGGTGTGATAGGCCTTGGCCGCCCCGGCCAGGATCAGCTCCATGGGCAGGTCCCTGTCCTCTCCGTGGTTCAGCAGGGGCCTGTCCGGGGCGGAGCCGTCGCAAAAATGCAGCAGCGTGTTGTGCACGCAGGCGCTGTAGTCCGGGTGTCCCTCCAAAAAGTCCACCTGCCGCTGCAGCCGGCTGTCGTCGCACCAGTAGTCGTCCCCTTCGCAGATGCAGATGTACTTGCCCCTGGCGTTGGGGAAGAAGTATTCGGTGTAGAAGTTGCCGCCCTTGGAGAAAATGTTCTCCTTCATAAGAAAGGCCCGCACAACGCCGGGGTAACGCAGGGCATAGTCCCGGATGATCTCCGCCGTGCCGTCGGTGGAGGCGTCGTCGCTGACCAGAATCTCAAAGGGGAAGTCCGTCTGCTGGCTCAGAAAGCTGTCCAGGGTCTGGGCAATGTATTGCTCATGATTATAGGCCGTGCACAGGATGGACACCATGCAGCTGCTTTTTTCCATGTCTGACTTCTCCCTTGCTTCAATCGATGTAGCCCTGCCGCCGGCGGTAGAGCCGCTGCAGGCCGGGGACATAGCTCTTGATAAAGTTCTTCAGCCGGTAGCCCCGGCTCTGGCGGCGGAGAATCTGCCGGTAAGGGCCCTTCCGCTGCTCCCGGTCCCGGCCCTCGATGTACATCAGCTCAAACTCCCGCTCCAGAATTTCCTGCTCCACCAGGGGCTGGACTTCCGCCGGCGCGTGGGGCAGAAAGGCCCGCAGCATCGCCAGCTTCCCCTGAACAAAGCCCTTGAGCTTGTCATATTGCCTGTCCACGCCGCTGGTCCAGGCCGCTTGGTTGCTGAACAGCCGGTACACCGACATGCTCCTGTCAATGAACCAGATTCCACCGCTGAGCCGCAGCAGCAGCGCCCAGGCATAGTCGGCAAAGCCGTGGGCCGTGGCCGCCCGGTAGAAGTCCGGCGTCTGGGTGATGATCTCCCGCCGGGCCATCAGGGAACTGGTGTGGTATGCGTCAATGGGCCCGTGGATCACGTTCTCATAGAGCACCTCATGGTCGCCCCGGCTGGGGATCAGCAGCTCATCCGGGCGGCTGCCGTTGCAGAAGTGCAGCGTGGTGTTGTGCACGCAGGCGCTGTAGTCCGGGTGGCGCTCCAGAAAGTCCGCCTGCCGCTGCAGCTTGCTCTCGTCCGTCCAGTAGTCGTCCCCCTCGCAGAAGGCGAAGTATTTCCCCCGGGCATGGGGGTAGAAGATATTCTCGTAGATATAGCCGATACCCTTGGAAAATTGGTTTTCCACCTGGTAAAAGGGGCGGATGATCTCCGGGTACTTCTCCTCAAACTCCCGGATAATGGCCGCCGTGCCGTCGGAGGAGGCGTCGTCGTTCACCAGCACCTCAAAGGCGAAGTCGGTTTTCTGGCTCACAAAGCTCTCCAGCGCGGAACGGATGTACTGCTCATGGTTATAGGCCGTACAGAGGATGGAAACAAGGCAGTCGTTCTTGTCCATGGCTGCTCCTTCTCAATACAAACATACAAATTCATTCTATTATACAGCGAAAGCCCCTGCATTTCAACAAAAAGATAGAGCGCCGTCCGGCGCTCTATCAAACATCGAGATACTATTCACCTATTTCCTTCACGTATGGTTTTTCCCAGGGCGGGTCTGCCAGCACATACGCAATGCTGGGGTACCACTGAAAGGGATCGTTCCGCTTCAGCCAGTTTTTCAACCGCCAGATCAAGGGGCTGTTCCATTCTGGCAGCGGCTCCCAACCTTGGGAAACGAACCAGGCCTGATAGCGTGCTATGGCCACGCCATAATTGAGAATCAGCTTGTAACCGAAGCGGAAAGTCTGCTCTTTTGTCTGCATGTCATAGGTAAAATACAGTTCAGAGGGGGGTGAGTCCTGACCATCCCGGAAGGTCATAAATTCGTGAAAATAAGTTGACAGGATATCCTGCCCCTTGCACTGAAGCTCTACCTGTTCGTCTGAGGAGCAGAACGGATTATCCACGGTGGTAAAAAGCTCATGGGGCGTGCCGTCCACAGTAAAGAAACAGAATAAGGATGTATAGCCGGGAACAAGGCATCCATAGAGAAAAAAAGAGTCTGCTTTTTCGGAAAGCACTTCCTGCATTAAATCGAGCAGTTTCTGGCGCAGCACTAACTGCTCAGAATGAATGATTGTCATGGAATAGGCCCTCCAAACAAAGTGATATCAGTTGCCGTTATAAATCCGAACTACGCTTTCATTTCCATCGATGGAATAGGTCACATCGTAATAATCCGGGACGGTAGATGTGCCGGTATACTCCATTTTGATCGAAACCGAAACCGTCTTTCCCGCCGCCAGGGCAGGCGTCCACGCCGGCTATACATTGCGGGAGCCGGCGCCGAAATTTCGGCGCCTGTTTTGTGCAATCTGCTCTTTTTTACTTTGCCAATGCTGCGGCGGTGCGGGCGGCCACACGGGCGTTGTTCAGCACCAGCTGGATGTTGCTCTCCAAACTGTCCCCGCCGGTCAGCTCCACCACCCGGGCCAGCAGGAAGGGGGTGGTCTCCTTGCCGTGGACGCCCTGCTCTTTGCACTCCCGCAGGGCCTGCTCGATGGCCGCGTCGATCACGTCCTTGGGCATGGCGTATTCCTCGGGGATGGGGTTGGTGACCAGCATACCGCCCTTGAAGCCCAGATCACGCTGGGCGGCGAACATGGCGGCCAGCTCCTCCGGGCTGTCCACCCGGTAGTCCACGCCGAAGCCGCTCTTGCGGGTGTAGAAGGCGGGCAGCTCCTCCGTGCCGTAACCGATCACCGGCACGCCCTTGGTCTCCAGATACTCCAGGGTCAGCCCCAGATCCAGGATGGACTTGGCCCCGGCGCAGACCACCATCACAGGGGTCTGGGCCAGCTCCTCCAGGTCGGCGGAGATATCCATGGTGGTTTCGGCTCCCCGGTGCACGCCACCGATGCCGCCGGTGGCAAAGACCTGGATGCCTGCCATGTGGGCGATGATCATGGTGGTGGTGACGGTGGTGGCGCCGTCGGCCCCCCGGGCCACCAGCGCGGGCAGATCCCGGCGGCTGGCCTTGGCCACGCCCCGGCCGGTCTTGCCCAGATATTCAATTTCCTCCTTGCTGAGACCGGCCTTCAGCCGCCCGCCGATGACGGCGATGGTGGCGGGCACGGCGCCGTTGTCCCGCAAGGTCTGCTCCACCAGCAGCGCGGTCTCCACGTTTTTGGGGTAGGGCATACCGTGGGAGATGATGGTGCTCTCCAGGGCCACGACGGGCTTGCCGGCTTCCAGGGCGGCCTTCACTTCAGGGGAAATATCCAGATACTTGTTCATGGTTTTACTCCTTGTGTTTTTGTAGAATGGAAGTTTGTCATAACGAAGCCGGAGCAGCCGCTCCGGCTTTGTTATATGCAGAAGGAAAGGAAATTATTTGGACTTGATGTAGGGCTTGCCGTTGGCGGAAGGAACATGGGACTTGCCCACGAACAGCACCAGCACGATCACCGTTACCACATAGGGGATCATGGAGATCAGGTGCATGTTGACGCCGGAGGAGCCGCCCAGAACCACCTTCAGGCCGGAGCAGAAGCCGAACAGCAGGCAGCCCAGCAGCGCGCCCTGGGGCCGGAATTTGCCGAAGATCACCGCCGCGATGGCGATGAAGCCCTGACCCACGATGGAGATGGGGCGGAACTGGTTGGAGGTAGCCATGGTCACGCAGGCGCCGCCCAGACCGGACAGGAAGCCGGAGATACACACGCACCAGAAGCGCATGGCGATCACGTTGATGCCCAGGGTCTCACAGGCCTGGGGATGCTCGCCGCAGGCCCGCAGCCGCAGGCCGAAGCGGGTCTTGTAGAAGATGAACCACACCAGGATCACAGCCAGGAACACCAGATAGGTGGTGGCATAGTTGGCAAACACATTGTCCATAAAGCGGCCAAAGACGGTGCTGGTGTCAAACACGCCGCGAAACAGCATGGGGATCTTCTGTTCCGAGGTCAGGGGAATGGTGTCGGTGGAATTGAAAAGCACCTTGGCAATCATGATGACGATGCCCGGCCCCAGCATATTGATGGCGGTGCCGGCAATGGTCTGGTCAGCCCCCAGTCTCACTGTGGCCAGGGCGTGGATGGCGCCGAAGAGCATGCCCGCCAGACCGCCGCAGATAAAGCCGATCCAGGGATTGCCGGTGAAGTAGGCCACCACGGTGCCGGTAAAGGCGCCGGCGGTCATCATACCTTCAATACCGATGTTCACAACGCCGGAAACCTCAGAGAAGCAGGAACCCAGCGCTGCGTAAAGAAGGGGCGGGGTGTAAATGAGCGTGGCATACAGGATAATGCCAAATTCACTGATAAAGCCTGACATTTACTTGCTCTCCTCCTTTCCTTCCTGAACAGCGGCAGCCTTGCGTCTGCCCCGGGGCTGAATGTACTTGATACGTTCAAAGATAACGGAAATCGCGATGAACAGCACCACCGTACCCACGATCACGTTCACCAGCTGGGTGGGAGCGCCCACCAGATTCAGCTTGCTGCCGCCATAGATCAGCGCACCGTAGAACAGGCCCGCGGCAAGCACGCCGAAGGGGTTGGAGCAGCCCATCAGGGCCACAACGATCCCGGCGAAGCCGAAGCCTTCCTGACTGGAGAACACGCTGATGCGGCTTCCCATACCCATCAGCTGCAGCGCGCCGCCCAGTCCGGCCAGCGCGCCGGAGATGGCCAGAGCGGTCAGAATGGAGCGGTTGACATTGATGCCGCCGTATTCTGCGGCGGACTTGTTGAAGCCCACGGCCTTCAGCCGGTAGCCCAGGGTGGTCTTATCGATAATCAGCCACACCACCACCGTCAGCACGATGGCCACCAGGATGCCCCAGTTGGCAGTGGGGCACAGCTTGTACTGGCTGATAAAGTCCTTGCTCAGCAGGGTGCTGGCATTGGCGGATATGTTTTTCGTGGCTTCGGCAGTACCGTCGCTGTGAATGGCGGGGATGCCGGCAATGAAGTTGGAGAGGTAGAAGGCGATCCAGTTGAACATGATCATGGACAGCACTTCGTTGATACCCCGCTTGGTTTTCAGCAGAGCCACAATGATGCCCCAGAGCGCGCCCACGGCCATGGCCGCCAGGAAGCACAGGGGGATCAGCACGAACTTGGGCAGATCGCCCAGAAGAATACCAACCACTGCGGCCGCCATGGAACCCATGACGAACTGGCCCTCAGCGCCGATGTTGAACACGCCGGTTTTGAAGGAAAAGGCCACGGAAAGGCCGGTGACGATATAGGGGATGGCGTAAACCACCACGTAGGAAAATCCCTTCACGCTGGTGACACTGGAGAGCAGCCGGCCATAGGCGTCGCCCACGGACAGGCCCATGATCACCAGGAAGAACGCGCCCACCACAAAGCCCAGAATAATGGACAGCAGGATATGGAGGAAGCGGGTTTCCGACAGAATCACCAGAAAACTTTTCTTTTTATCCATTCTTTTTTCCTCCTGCCATCATCAGGCCCAGGTCGTTCTCATTGGCCTCCTTGCCGGGGATGGAGCTGACGATCTGCCCGTCAAAGATTACGCCGATCACGTCAGAAAGACTCATGATTTCGTCCAGCTCGAAGGAGACCAGCAGCACGGCTTTGCCCTTGTTGCGCTGCTCCACGATGTACTCGTGCACATATTCGATGGCGCCCACGTCCAGACCCCGGGTGGGGTTGACGGCGATGAGCAGGTCTTTGTCGTTCTGCACCTCGCGGGCGATGATGACCTTTTGCTGGTTGCCGCCGGAGAGGGTGCCCGCCGTCCGCTTCTCGCTGTTCCGGGGACGGATATCAAAATTCTCGATGGATTCGGTGGCGTGGGAGAAAATGGCAGGCCGGTTGAAGATGGCGTGCCTGGAATAAGGCTCCTCCCCATAGTTTTGCAGGATCAGGTTGTCCTCGATGGTAAAGTCCAGCACCAGGCCGTGCTTCTGCCGGTCGGCGGGGATGCTGGATACCCCGTGGTCAAAGCCAAAGCGGGGCGGCTTGTTGAACACGTCCACGCCATTGACCAGGACCTGGCCGGAGGTGCCCTTCCGCAAGCCGGTGATCACTTCCACCAGCTCCGTCTGGCCGTTGCCGTCGATACCGGCAATGCCCACGATCTCACCGCGGCGCACCTGCAGATTCAGCCCCTTGACCACCTCCACATCCCGGTAGTCCTTGCAGTGCAGATCCTTCACATCCAGCACCACATCGCCCGGGGTCTGGTCCGGCTTATTCACCTTAAAGCTGACGTTGCGGCCCACCATCATGCTGGCCAGCTCGTTCTCATCCACCTGTTCCACGTCCACCGTGGCGATGTACTTGCCCTGGCGGATGATGGTGCAGAAATCGGCAGATTCCTTGATTTCCTTCAGCTTGTGGGTAATGAGGATGATGCTCTTCCCGTCCCGGGTCAGATTCCGCATGATGCCGATCAGATCCTCGATCTCCTGGGGGGTGAGGGAGGAGGTGGGCTCGTCCAGAATCAGGATGTCCGCCCCACGGTACAGCGCCTTCAGAATCTCCACACGCTGCTGCATGCCCACGGAGATGTCTTCAATTTTCGCGTCGGGGTCGATGGAAAGGCCGTAGCGCTCGGAAATCTCCTGCACGTTTTTCCGGGCCTCCGCCATATCCAGGGTAATTCCCTTTCTCGGCTCGGTGCCCAGCACGATATTCTCTGTGACGGTGAAGGGCTGGATCAGCATGAAGTGCTGATGCACCATGCCGATCCCCGCGTTGATGGCATCCCGGGGATTGCTCATTTCAATGGCTTTGCCGTTGACCAGGATCTGGCCGGAGGTGGGCTTGAGAAGGCCGTAAAGCTGGTTCATCAGCGTGGATTTGCCTGCGCCGTTTTCGCCCAGGATCGCATGGATTTCACCTTTGTGGACAGTAAGGTTGATGCCGTCATTGGCCACGAAATCGCCGAATTTTTTGACAATATCCCGCATTTCAATGACGGGGGTATTCAGGTCCACGAATTCTTTTGACAAGTTGACGCCCCCTTAAAGGATAATTACGCCTGCAGGAGCCGGAAGAAGGCTTCCGCGTCCGCGGCGTGTCTGCCGCGGCAGATGATATGATGGTTATTGATGGGCCGGGTGAGGAAATAGGAGAAGTCGTCCAGCTGCACCTTGATCTGGGTGCGGCAGAGCATATCGCTGAAGGGCGTATCGATGATGTGGCCCTCCTGGGCGTGGAAGCGGGACAGGTCCCCTTCGCACTTGAAGATGGTGCAGTCGTCCTCCGCAAACTTGCCCTGCACTGCCACGCCGATGCCGGACTCAAAGTGGGTATTGAGGCAGAATTCCTTGAGCATGGTGGGCGGGATGGTGCAGTGGGCGAACAGGGCGGTGCCTGCCTTGGTGTCGAAGCGGCTGGGATTGCAGAGGAACATGGGCTCTCCGGTGATGGCGCCCAAAACTGCCATGGACAGCAGCGCAGGCACATCGCCCTCGCAGCCGCCGTAGATCCCTTCCGCGTTCAGAATGGCCAGGGCCAGGCAGCCGGTGGTGTGGATCGTGTCCAGCAGGTCGAAGCAGCGCACCGTTACGCCGCAGAGCTGATACCTGTCGCACAGACGTTTCATGGCGCCGTAGACATACAGGGCCTTTTCGATCTCCGCCGGGTCAAAGTCCTTGCTCTTAAAGAGCCGGGTGTACTCATTCTCCGGGTACTCCTTTTTCTCATACTCCCGGAGCAGCTCGTCAATTTCGATGCTCACAAAGCCCAGGCCCAGCTTCTCCATCATGGCGTCCGGGCTGTAGTTGCAGGCGATAAGCCAGTCCGAGGGAGCGCCGATGCAGCCCAGCTTCTTGCCCCGGAGGCTGGCCAGGGCCCGGTGGGCATTGGTCAGGCTTCGGATTCTGGCGGCTACCTGCTCCGTGTCGCCGTGGAGGATTTCCCCGCTGCCGCCGTGCTTGCGCAGGAAGCTGAGGATCTCCATGGAGGCGGCCAGGGAATTGCTCTCCCCACTGGTGAGGATGTAGCAGTGGCGGGCCTTCAGCTGCTCAAATACCTCCAGGAAAAAGCCCTCGCTGCCGCCGGAAGCCACATACAGCAGTGCAAAATTCTCATCCAGATACTGCTCCAGAGAAACCTTTTCCAGGTTTTCGCCCAGCACCTCCGAAAGAGCGCCGATATAGCGGGTCATTTTTTCCTCAGTAATCTGAGACAGCGGACTTCTGATCTGATAGTAGGGAATCATAGCCTATCGCTCCTTTATCATATAAATAATATAAATTACGCGCCGCCGCGCGGCGGCAGAGACCGCGGCGTCTTGCCGGCAGAATTTAGAGATTACACAACATTCTAACATACATGCCTTATTTTTTCTATATTTTCTTTCAGAAAATCCAAAAAAACCGCCCCCTGAGCAAAGCTCAGGGGGCGGCAGGAAATCAGATTTGCTGGAAATCAGCTGAGGGTGAAGGCGGGGCAATCTTCAACGGAGGTGGGAACGGACTTCTCACCGGCGATGATAGCGGCCTTGGCAGCCTCGACGGTCTCCAGAACGTCAGCGGGGATGTGGTCCCGGGTGGGAGCCAGGTCAACACCGCCGTTGGACAGGTCGTACATGTGGATGCCGGCAGTGAAGTTGCCCTCGGCAACAGCCTTGGCGATGTCCTGAGAAGCAACGTCAACGCGCTTCATGGCGGAGGTCAGAACGTGCTCGGGAGCCAGGGTGGACTGGTCGGTGTCAACGCCGATGGCCCAGATGCCTTCCTCGTCGCAGGCGTTGATAACACCGATGCCGGTGCCGCCGGCGGCGTGGTAGATCACGTCAGCGCCCTTGGTGATCATGTCCTTGGCAGCGGTGGAGCCGCCGGCGATGTCGCCGAAGTTGTTGGCGTTGTACTGCAGAACGGTGGCTTCGGGGCAGGACTCCAGAACACCGGAGATGTAGCCGATGCCGAACAGGTTCATGCTGTCAGAAACCATGCCCTGAACGTAACCGACGGTCTTGCTCTCGGTGACAGCGCCGGCAACCAGGCCCACCAGGTAGGAAGCCTGCTCCTGAGCGAACATCAGGCAGGCAACGTTGGGCAGATCGATGGAAGCGTCGTCGATGATGGCGAAGAGCTGCTCGGGATTGGCCTCGGCGGCCTCACGGGTGGCGTCAGCCAGCATGTAGCCCACGCAGATGATCAGGTCGTACTCTTCATCGATGAAGGTGTTGATGTTGGTCTGGTAGTCAGCGTCGGTCTTGCTCTCCAGGTAGTTGACCTCGAAAACTTCGGGGTCCAGAGCCTGCAGGCCTTCCCAGGAAGTCTGGTTGAAGGACTTGTCATTGACGCCGCCCACGTCGGTAACCATACCGATACGGACCTTGGCGGGAGCCTCGGCAGCGGGAGCCTCAGCAGCGGGAGCCTCAGCAGCGGGAGCCTCAGCAGCGGGAGCCTCAGCAGCGGGAGCCTCGGTCTTGGCGCCGCAGGCGCACAGGGCGAAGACCATGCACAGGGCCAGAACAAGTGCGAGAATCTTTTTCATGTTTTTTCCTCCATAAAATTTTTCTTGCAAAGTAACAATTGTGTGGTGCCCACACATTCTGAATTATAGCACGGTGACTATGTCCAAATCAAGAAGAAACTTGCCTAAAAAATGGCATTTTTATGATGAAACTATGAATTTCTCAAAGGGCTGCCATCTTCACCGCCGTGTCCAGGGCAATTTCCATCATCTGGGTGAAGGAAGTCTGCCGCTGGTCCGAACTCAGGTATTCCTCCCGGTACAGATGGTCGGATATGGTGCAGATGCACAGGGCCCGCTTTCCGGCGTAGGCGGCGTTGCAGTAGAGGCCGGCGGCCTCCATCTCAACGGCCATCACGCCCATGCGCTTCCACTGGTCGTTGCCGTTCTGCCCCTCGGCGGCGTAGAAGGTATCAGAGGAGAGGATGTTGCCCACCTTCATATCCACCCCGTGCTCCCGGGCGGCCTCCACCGCCGCGCTCAGCAGGGTGAAGTCGGCAATGGGGGCAAAGCTGCCCTTCACGCCGAAGGTGTTGATGTAGTTGGAGTTGGTGCAGGCGCCCTGACCGGCCACGATATCCATCAGCTTCAGGTCGTCCCGCAGCGCCCCGGCGGAGCCGACGCGGATGATGTTGTCCACATCGTAGAAGTTGAACAGCTCCCAGCTGTAGATGCCGATGGCCGGGATGCCCATGCCCGAGGCCATCACCGTCACCGGCACGCCCTTCCAGGTGCCGGTGTGGCCCTGGACGCCCCGGACGTTATTCACCAGCACCGGGTCCGTGAGAAAGTTTTCCGCGATGAACTTGGCCCGCAGCGGGTCGCCGGGCATCAGCACGGTCTTGGCGATCTGCTCTTTTGCCGCCGCAATATGGGGAGTAGGGATTGACATTGGCGATACCTCCATGAATTGTATTGTTTTTGAACAAATTATAGTGTAGAAAAAACCAAAAGTCAAATTTAGCGGCGATTAGAAATTGAAACCATAGAAAGGATATGCTAGAATAAGGACGAAAAACAGATAGGGGGTATACCCATGGACGATATCATGGTCGTCGGTATCGCCGGCGGCACCGGCAGCGGCAAGACCACCATCACCAAAAAGCTGATGCAGCGCTTTGGCGGGGACGTGTCCGTCATCTACCACGACAATTATTATAAGGCCCACCATAACATGAGCTATGAGGAGCGCTCCAGGCTCAATTACGACCATCCCGATTCCTTCGATACCGACCTGCTGATCCAGGCCGTCAAGGACCTGAAGGCCGGCCGCAGCGTCACCTGCCCGGTGTATGACTACACCATTCATGACCGCTCCGATAAGGTCATTGTGGTCAAGCCCGCCAAGGTGATCATCGTGGAGGGCATCCTGATTTTCCAGAGCCGGGAGCTGTGCCAGCAGATGGATATCAAAATCTATGTGGATACCGACGCCGACGTGCGCATCCTCCGCCGCATCGTCCGGGACGTGCGGGACCGGGGCCGCAGTCTGGACAGCGTGGTGAACCAGTACCTCAGCACCGTCAAGCCCATGCATGAACAGTTCGTGGAGCCCTCCAAGCGCAATGCGGATATCATCATCCCCGAGGGCGGCCATAACCAGGTGGCCATGGAAATGGTGATGGAGCGGGTGCGCGCCCATATTGAAAGGTGTAAAAACAATGGCTAAACTCTATTTCAAATATGGAGCCATGGGCTCCTCCAAGACCGCCCAGGCCCTGATCACCCGCTTTAATTATATGGAGCTGGGCATGTCCGTCTGGCTCATCAAGCCCAGCGTGGACACCCGGGACGGGGCCGACGTGATCAAAAGCCGCATCGGCCTGGAGGCCCGGGCCCAGGTCATCACCCCGGAGCAGGATATTATTGCCGAATATCAAAAGCAGCCGGGCCACGATGTGATCATTGCCGACGAGGCCCAGTTCTTCACCCCGGCCCAGATTGACCAGCTGCGCCAGCTGGTGGATGAGGAGGATATTCCCGTGCTGTGCTTCGGCCTGCGCACGGATTTTCTCACCCACTTTTTCCCCGGTGCCCAGCGGCTGATGGAGCTGGCCGATTCCCTCACCGAAATAAAAACCGTCTGCGCCTGCGGCCGCAAGGCCACCGTCAATGCCCGCATTGACGCCACCGGCCGCATCATCACCCAGGGGGACCAGGTCTTTCTGGGCGGCAATGACAGCTATGTGGCCATGTGCCACAAATGCTGGAAGCAGCGGATCGCCCAGCAGGCGGGGGAATAAGCCCCCGCCTAGTCCTCGTCCTCCTTCTCATCATCAAAGGAATGGCTGTTCAGCTCCGGGAAATCCAGAAATTCTGCCAGCGTCATGCCGAAGGCGATGGCGATCTTGTGCAGGGTTCGGATCCTGGGGTTGAAGGTCTTTCGGTTCACAAAGTTGTCCAGTGTGGAATGACTGACGCCGCTCATAAGGCTCAGCTGATAGATTGAGATCCCCCGCTGCCTGCAAAGGAGAAGGATTCGATCCACAAGGATCTGCGAATATTTTTTGTTCATATTGTTTGCCCTGCTATCTGAAGATAATGCTTTCCGTCAATGCTGTTATCATCTCATGATAGCAATAAAAAATCTCCACTATGCCCGTATACGGGCATAGTGGAGACAAGTTGGACAAACAGACGGATGCAGGCGGGCGGGATAAACCCTTCTCCTGCGGCAGCCCGCTGTTCACCGGGCAAATCAATCTTCACACAGCAGCAAAAGCTGCTCCGTGCTGATGTGGGCGTATTTTTCTTCCAGCCTTTTTTCAATGAATTCCAGTTCCGGCTGATTGATGTTCTGATACTCTGCCAGCGGCACATCCAGGTTCAGCCGTGCCCAGACCTTCCACAGCCCGGGGTACTGCTGTGCCCGGTATATGGTGATCCCGTTGCCCAGCGCCTTGGCGCTCACAGGGTTTGCGTTGTTGTTTGTCATTTTTTCAGACCTCCTGTTTCCGCCTTTTCTTTGAGCAGCTCTTCCGTGCGCCCCAGGCCCCGCCAGAGCATCAGCCGGTAGATATCCGCCAGGCTCTTACCGGCGTAAGGACCTGTGTGCAGCGCCCGCAGCGCCGCGTCCAGTTCGGTCGGTACCAACAGGCTCACATGAACATTTTCCGAAGCCATTTTCTCCCACGCTCTTTCATAAAAGAAATCAAAGCCGGGCAAATAACCTTCGACTTTGTAAAACCAATATACATGAAAAACCGCCGATGAAAACCCGATTCGACAAAATCCGCATTTTTTTATGCAAAATCCGCACCTGAGACAACAGCCCGGAGAGGGGGAGTGGTTATGCTCAAAATTGCCATTTGCGATAAGGAACCGCTGCATCTGTGCTATGCTGCGGAGCTGGTGGGGCGGGAACTCTCTGCCCAGCGGGCGCAGATCGAGGGCTTCCTTTCACCCCAGGCACTGCTGCGGGCGGTGTCCGCCGGGACCTATACGCCGGACATTGCCATTCTCAATGGCAGCGTGGGAAGGGATGCTGTTTTTTCCAGGGAGATGCATATCGCCCGCTGCCTGAACCAGCTTGTGCCCCGCTGCCGCATCCTTTTCCTTGCCGGCTATCTTGACGGCAGCTGGGAAGTCTGTGAAAGGGAGCGCCGGTACTTCCTGTCAAAAAAGCAGAGGGAAGGCCAGGCCAGGGACGCTTTGAGGCAGGCGGTAAGGATGCTGGAAAACCGCCCCCGCCGCACCAGCATCGCCGCCAAAACCGGCGGCAAAACCACGGTCATTCCTCTGGAGGAGGTGCTGTATGTGGAGCGCTGCGGCCGCAAATGCCGCGTGGTCACGGCCAAGGGGGATTACCTTGCCAGTCAGCACCCGGAGGAACTGCTTCTGGGCGTGGAGGACACCTTTGTCCGCTGCCATCAGGGCTATTGGGTGAACCTGGCCCGGATCACCGCCCAGTCCAATAACGAGTTTCACCTGGATAACGGCAGCAGCATCCCCATGAGCCGCACCTATCGCCGCCAGGCCCGCGCCCGCTTCTTTGCTTATTTCAAGGGATAAAACGCCGCGTGTTCTGCCGTCTGGGCAGAGAGAACTTCCAGCCCCGGAGCTGCCGCCTTTGCGGCCCCTCCGGGGCTGGAACTGTTATGTTATTTGATTCTTACCGCCTGGTGGGTTTCCCCCACAGCCAGGGGGGTGACGCTGCCGTTGCTCACGTCAAAGATCCGGGCCTTGAAAGCCTCAAAGCCCTCCTGAGGCACCAGCGCCCGGATGGTCACCCCCGCGGCATAGTCCATCCCGGCCACCTGGCCGCCCATAGCGGTCACTTCGTTTTTCAGCCGCTCCGCCATGGCGTAGGAGCAGGGCACTTCCGCCTCCACCCAGGGCCGCACCACCGCAGTCCCGGCGGCGTCCAGGGCGTCCTTGGCGCTCTTGGTGTAGGCCCGCAGCAGCCCGCCGGCCCCCAGCAGCACCCCGCCGAAGTACCGGGTCACCACGCACACCATGTCCGTCACGCCCTCCCGGCGAAAGACCTCCAGCATGGGGATGCCCGCCGTGCCCTGGGGCTCCCCGTCGTCGGAGTAGCGCTCCACCCCGCCGCGCAGCAGGTAGCACCAGCAGTTGTGCCGGGCGTCGTAATGTTCCTTTTTGATCTGATTAATGAAGGCCTTGGCCTCCTCCTCGCTCTCCACATGGCGGATGTGCCCCAGAAAGCGGGAGCGCTTTTCGGTAAATTCCGCCTCGCCGGGCCCGGCGGGGATGAAATATTCGCTCATTCCCAGTCCTCCTTCGGCTCGGTGTAGCCGGGGATGTAGGCCTTCACCCGGCCGAACAGGGCCGGCGCCACCGTGACCTCCGCCTCGATCCCCTCGTCGGTATACTCCAACGAATGGATCACTGCCTCCCGGTTCAGGCTGTCCACCAGGGCGGAAGCAGCGTAGGGGATCTTCAGCTTCACCCGCTTCTTCCCCTTGTCCAGCATCTGGGAAAGCTTTGCCACCAGCTCCGCCGCCCCCTCACCGCTTTTGGCGGAGATGCAGACCACATCTTCCCCATGGGGAAGGATACCGATATAAGCGTCGCACTTGTTGAACACCCGGATGCAGGGGGTGGTCTCGGCCCCCAGCTGGCGGATCAGGTCCTCCACCACCCGGGCCTGGGCCTCCCATTCCGGGTTGGAGATGTCGATCACATGCAGCAGCACATCGGCAAAGCGCAGCTCCTCCAGCGTGGCCTTGAAGGCCTCGATCAGATGGGTGGGCAGCTTGCGGATAAAGCCCACCGTGTCCGACAGCAGCACCTCCTGGGTCTCGTCGATGCGCAGCCGGCGGGTGGTGGTGTCCAGCGTGTCGAACAGCCGGTTGTTGGCGGGGATGTCCGCCCCGGTCAGGCAGTTTAAAAGGGTGGATTTGCCCGCATTGGTGTAGCCCACCAGGGCCACCACCGGCATGGCGTTCTTCTCCCGGCGGCGGCGCTGGGTGCTGCGTACCTTCCGCACTGCGGCCAGCTCCTCCTCCAGCTTCTGGATCTTCCGCCGGATGTGCCGGCGGTCGGTCTCCAGCTGGGTCTCACCGGGGCCGCGGGTGCCGATGGGGGAGGAGCCGCCGCTGGCGGTCTGCCGCACCAGATGGGTCCACATGCCGGTCAGCCGGGGCAGCAGATACTTGTATTGAGCCAGCTCCACCTGCAATTGGCCCTCCCGGGTCTGGGCCCGCTGGGCAAAGATGTCCAGGATCAACCCGCTGCGGTCCAGCACCTTGACCCCCAGCTCCTCCCCCAGTACCCGCATCTGGGAGGGGGACAGCTCATTGTCAAATACTGCCAGATCGCACTCGTTGGCCTCGATCAGTTCCTTCAGCTCCTGCACCTTGCCGTCCCCCAGAAAGCTGCGGGGGTCCGGCGTGGGCCGGTTCTGCATCATCATGGCCACGGTCTCGCCGCCGGCGGTCTCCACCAGGGCGGCCAGCTCCTCCATGGATACCTCGCTGGAGCGCTCGCTCTCCTCCATGCTGGCGGCGGCCAGCCCGGCCAGCACGGCTCTCTCTTTCTTTATCTCTGTGTTTTCCATATATAAAGCATGGCTCCTCTTATGGTCCTTGTTTATGCCGCGCCCTTTTCGCCCACCTGGGGCAGCCGGGGCGTCTCCACCGGGGCCTCCGGTGCAATGCCGCTGCCGCACTTCCAGATTTTGCACACGGCGCTGATGAATTCCTCGTCGCTGATGTCCTCCCCGCAGGTGAAGCTCAGCAGCACCTGCCTGGGCAGACTCAGCTCCTCATCCTCCGCGAGACCCCGCTCAATGGCGGCCACCCGGGAGAAATAGGAGCCGGGCAGCACCGTGGCCTGGGCATAGCGGACGTCCCCCACCTTGAACAGCAGAAAGTCATCCAGATAGTAGGAGGACACCGCGGGGACCACCCCCGCCTCAAAAACGGTGTGGGGCGTCAGGCTCCGCTGCTGGATCTGCAGCAGGGTCTCATGGCTGCAAAGCTCCGCCATCACCGTGATGCCCCGCTTTTCGTTGCCGTTTTTCGGCAGATACAGATACTCCACATAGGCGTTTTCCATCAGCGCTCCCTCGCTGTCCACCAGCACCGCGTGCTGGGCCTTTTGCAGATAGCGGGGCGTATACTGGCTGTGGCTCTCGGTAAAGATGGCCTCCGGCAGCAGGCTTTGCCCGAACAGCTGCAGGCTCTTGCTGTGGCTCAGCTCCTGCTGGATCCGCTCCCCGGTGACGCCGGGGGAGGCGATGTTGAAGCTGAGTGCCTCGTTCCAGACATATTTTTCCGGGCCGGAGCCGGCATTGAAGCTGGGGGCCGCAGTGGGTGCTGCCGTGGGCGCCGCGTCCACCTGGGGCATCTCCCAGGGCTCCAGCTCCTTAGAGCAGGCGCAAAGCAGCAGGCACATCAGCAGCAGCGGCAGAATGATCTTTTTCATAGTCACCTCAAGCAGGCTATTTTTTCATGGGTACAGGCTCATTTCTATATTATACCCCATAATCATACGCCCGGCAAGGTTAAAAAAACGGCCGGTGCTGCCGTTTCCGCCGCATCAATTCCCCCTTGGCCTCCACCAGGATGATGTCCCCGCCGATGCGCACGATGCAGCCCCAGGGCAGCACATAGTCGTCCTCCCGGCCCAGTAGCCCGAAGAACTTGCTCCGCCCCGGCGTCACCAGACTTACCAGCCGGCCCTCCGTATCGTCAAATTCCAGGTCGCACACATAGCCCAGCCGCAGCCCCGTGTGAATATCGATCACTTCTTTGTAGCGCAGCTCAGAATAATAACTGGTCATAACAGTTCCTCCCCTATATACAAGTAGTATATAAGGGAGGAACCTTGTCCTATTCTGCGGTTTTTCCCTTGGGGATGGAGATGGTGAGGATCAGCTGGTCCTCCGTCTCCTCCCGGCGGACTCCTGCGTCGATGCCGCCCTGCTTCATCAGGTCGATGCTCCGGGACAGGGTGTTGAGGAACACCCGCACGTCCTTCAGCACGAAGGTGCGGCGGCCTTCGGCCCTGGGTGCTTCCGGCACCTCCGGCTCCTCCGGCGCCTGCAGCAGCGCGTCGATGTAGGCGTCGGTGGCCGCCACGGTGAGCCCGTTGTCGATGATGTACAGCAGGGCGGCCCGCTGGCTCTCGCTGTCCGGCAGCCGCAGCAGCGCCCGGCCATGCCGCTCGGTCAGGCCGTTTTGCCGCAGCGCCTCCAGCACGTCCTGGGGCAGCCGCAGCAGCCGCAGCTTGTTGGCCACCGCCGACTGGGATTTGCCGATCCGCCGGGCCGCCTCCTCCTGGCTCATGCCGAACATACGGATCAGCTGGTTGATGCCGTTGGCTTCCTCGATGAAATCCAGGTCCCGCCGCTGCAAATTCTCCACCAGCGCAATGAGACTGGCGTCCTCCATATTCACATCCAGCAGGATGCAGGGCACCTCCTTCAGCCCCGCCAGCCGGGCTGCCCGCAGCCGCCGTTCCCCTGCCACCAGCTCATAGCGGCTGCCCCGAAGCCGGACAGACAGGGGGTTGAGAATCCCGTAATCCTTGATGCTCCGGCTCAGTTCCTCCAGCCCCTCGTCGTCAAAGAGCTTTCTGGGCTGCACCGGGTTGGGAACAATGTCCTCCGTGCTGAGATAAACGATACCGCCCCGCCGCAGCGCGGGCCGGGTGCGTGTTGCCTGCATGATAAATGCCTCCTTATCTTGTGGTCTGCACCTAAAGCTAAGGATAGAATACACTACATCTTGTGCGAAAGCAGGGGAAAAAACGGCCTGGAACCCGGGACAGGGGATAAGGGCGCATAAAAAATTTTGCTTTACAAACTCGGAAAAATATTCCAGTTTATTGCGGGGGAAATATTCACTTTTTTATGAAAATAACGCAGAACGGTAGCGCTTTTTCTTAAAAGCGTTCTCCCTGCAATTTCAGCCTTTTCCGCGGGAAAGTTGTCCCCGCCGCCGCTATAAGCACTCACTTTATTCATGGGAAAATGCAGCGCTGCCGGAACGTTCCGGCGGTTAAAAATCCACCCTTTGGGCAATTTTACCAATATTGACTTGACAAAAAATCCCAATTATAATTATACTGACGTATTTTGGTGTGGCAGAACGCTTTTTATGAGACAGGAGGAACAAGCTATAAAGGCCAGAAAACAGGATATCTTTGTGATTGGTTTCGCGTTGTTTTCCATGTTCTTCGGAGCCGGCAACGTGATTTTTCCGCCCTATCTGGGGCTGGTGTCCGGGCCGGAGTGGATCCTGGGCTTTGTGTGCTACTATATTGCCGATATCGGCCTGGCGCTGGCGGCGCTGTTTGCCCTGCTGGACCGGGGCGGCGCCGAGCAATTGATGAGCGACCTGGGCCCTGTTCCCGCCAACATCTTGATGACGGCCATCGTCCTGTGCATCGGCCCCATGCTGGCCATCCCCAGGACGGGGGCCACCACCTTTGAGCTGTCCATCCAGCCCCTGCTGCCGGGCGTGAACCCGGTGGTCTTTTCCCTGATTTACTTCGGCCTGGTGCTGGCCCTGTGTATTCAGGAGTCGGCGGTGGTGGACATCGTGGGCAAATTCCTTACCCCGGCCCTGTTTGTGGGCCTGCTGGCGCTGATCGTGGTGGGAGTGGTGAAGCCCCTGGGTCCCGTTGCCCCGGTTGCCGCCGCGGAGAATGTTCCCGGCGAGGGCATCATCTCCGGCTACCAGACCATGGACGTGCTGGCGACCCTGGTCTTTGGCTATATCGTCCTCAAAAGCGCGGAAGAAAAGGGCTATACCGGGGAAAAGGCCCGGAAAAAGATCGTGGCCAGCGCAGGGCTGGTGGCTGCCCTGGGCCTGCTGGTGGTGTATATGGGCCTGAGCTATCTGGGCGCCACCGCCTCCACCTTCTATGACCCGGGGATCAACCGCTCCGCACTGGTTCTGAATATTGTGGGCCGGCTGCTGGGCCGGACGGGCCTTGCCATCTTCGCCCTGGTGGTGGGTCTGGCCTGCGTCACCACCGCCGTGGGCCTCACCAGTGCAGCCGCAGCCTATTTTGAGGGGCTTTTCAGGGGCCGCCTCAGTTATAAAACCCTGGTGATTCTTATCTGCGCCTGCAGCGCCTTGTTTGCCAACTTCGGTCTGGATCAGATCATTGCCATTGCCGCGCCGGTGCTGGGCATCGTCTACCCGCCCACCCTGGTGCTGATTCTGCTGGCCTTCTTCCGCAAGTGGCTGCCGGAAAAGGGCATCCACCGCATGGCGGCATTGGGTGCCCTGCTGGTGAGCCTGATGGAAGCGGCGGAGGGCTTTGGCCTGCCCATGGCCTTTCTGCACCGGCTGCCCCTTTCCAGCCTGGGCTTCGGCTGGATTCTGCCCGCCGCTTTCTTCGGCGTGCTGGGGGCCCTGTTTTTCAAGAGCAAGGAATATGACCCCATTGACCCGGATTCTCCAACAAACTGAGCTGACGGACGAACAAAAAAGACCACCTGCAACGGGTGTTTTTATCGAGACTGTCAAAAAACCACGCTGCGAGGAAGGAAAACGCTTTCTCAAGCCTTCCCCTGGAGGGGAAGGTGCCCAGTGCGCACACTGGGCGGATGAGGTGGAAACCCCGCGTTTTTTGCCGGAAATTTCTGTTTTTTCCAGTTTTTACTTACCACCTCATCAGTCGGCTATGCCGCCAGCTTCCCCTCAAGGGGAAGCCTTTGACCGGCAGAACCCACTGGCGCAGCACGTAAAAGGGACTTTTTTGACAAGATGAAAAAGACCACCCCGCACAGGGTGGTCTTTTGAAGGGCCTCGTATGTAGTTTTATTCGGCCTTGCCCAGCTTCTTCTGCAGCCAATCCTTGCCGTCCACAAAGCGGGACACGATGAAGGACACCACATAGTCGCCTGCGGCGTTGACCATGGTGGCCGGGGGGTCCATCAGGTTTGCCAGGGCAATGGAGATGGGGTAGGCGATGGCCAGCTGGTCGGGGAAGAACACCGTGCAGAGCACCAGGTCGCCGGTGCCGCCGCCGCCGGGAATACCGGACATGGCAACCGAGGCGAACACGGCAACCACGATGGCCAGAATTGCCTGGCCGGAGGTGAAGTCCAGCCCGAAGATGCCGAACAGGAAAGCCACCTTTACGATGGCCAGCATGGCGGAGCCGTCCATGTGCATGGTGGCGCCCAGGGGCAGCACGATGTCGGTGACGTCCTTGGAGATGCCGGTGTCCTCAGCCACTTCCATATTGGTGGGGATGGTGGCCACAGAGGAGCAGGTGCCGAAGGAGACGGCTGCGGGCTTGAACAGATGCTGGAACATGACCTTGGCCGCACCCTTGCCGCCGCCGAAGCGGGCGTAGATGGGGGAGAACACCGCCAGGTACAGGAAGCTCATCACATAGTAGATCACCAGCGTGCGGCTGTAATCGCCGATGAGCTGGGGGCCGTAGGTGGCAACCAGATAGGCGAAGAAGCCGAAGAAGCCGATGGGGGCGTAGTAGGTGATGATCTTCACGGTTTTCATGATGCAGTTGGACAGGTCTGCCAGCAGCTTGGCGGTGGCGGTCTCCGGGCCGCCGGCCAGCTGTACGCCGAAGCCGAAGATCACCGCTGCCACGATCAGGGGCAGGATGGCCCGGCGGCTCCACAGCTCAATGAAGTCCGGCTTGGTGAAGAAGTTGATGATCATGTCGGCCAGGCCCAGCCCGGTGCCAACCTCGCCCTCGGTGATCTCATAGCTGCCGGTGACCAGCGGGAACACCCGCACCACAACGTACATAATGATGGAAGCGATGGCGGCAGTGACCAGGAAGGTGGCCACTGTGGTGCCCAGGACCTTGCCGGCCCTGCGCATATCGCCCATGTTGGCGATGGCGGAGGCGATGGAGCAGAATACCATCGGCACCACCACGCAGAACATCAGGTTGATAAACACGGTTCCCAGCGGCTCCAGCACGGTGGCGCCGGCGCTGACGACCTCACCGTCAACCGTGACCACAGGCCACAGCCAGCCCACGATGCAGCCGGCCACAATACCCACCAGCATGGAGATCAGGAACCAGTTATTCTTCAGAAAAGAATTGGATTTCATAGATGTGCGCCTCCTCAAAAGGATATACCAGATTTCCCTGCTATTATATTTGCAAGCAATTACAATGTAAATTGCAATCAGTGCTTGAAACATTGCAAAAAATGCGATAGACTAGAAAGAACAGTGGAGGGATGCCCCATGAACGAAGAACGCAGCATCAGCCGCGCAGGCTATCTCCGGGAAAACTATCATTATTTTCACCTTCGGGACACGGCGGGTCAGGAGCTGGACTTCCACTTTCATGAGTTTGACAAGGTGGTCCTGCTGCTGGCGGGCCGGGTGGACTATATTGTGGAGGGCCGCAGCTATACCCTGAAGCCCTGGGACGTGCTTCTGGTGAAGCACCACACCATCCACAAGGCGGTGATCGATCAGTCCGTCCCCTATGAGCGGATCATTATCTATCTGGATGGCAAGTACTTTGGCCGCAGCATGCCGGAGGCCCGCCTGATGGACAGCTTTGATCAGGCGGACCGCTCCGGCCAGCATCTGTTGACGCCCTCCGCCTCCCAGCGGCAGGAGATCCAGCGGGTGCTCAGCGCCTATGAGGGCAGCGCCGGGGATGAGGGCGTCGGCGCCCCCGCCCTGCGGGAGACCTTTATCATCCAGCTGCTCATCCATATCAGCCGCATGACCGCTTCTTCCACCCAGCCCCGGGAGAGCCAGTATGACCCCAAAATTCAGCAGGTGCTCTCCTATATCAACGAGAATCTCACCGAGGAGCTGAGCGTGGAACAGCTGGCGGAGCAGGCCTATCTCAGCAAGTACCATTTCATGCGCCTTTTTAAGGCCCAGACCGGCAGCACCGTCCACGCCTATGTGCGCCAGAAGCGGCTGCTCCACGCCGCCCGCCTCATCCGGGAGGGGGCCTCTGTGGGCAAGGCCGCCGCCGACAGCGGCTTTGGGGACTATTCCGCCTTCCACCGGGCCTTCCGGGAGAGCTTCGGCATCAGCCCCGGCAGCCTGAAAAAATAAAAAAGACATCAGCCTTTGCGGGCTGATGTCCTTTTTGCTCACTTATGAAACAGCTTTTTGGCCTGGTACCTTGGCTCAAAGCTGATGTTGATGCCCAGCTTCTTGAACAGGTCCTCGTCTACGTGGGACAGAATTACCGAGGAATGGGCCTCGCAGCCCTTGAGATTATCCAGCTGTTCGATGGCGCAGCCGGCCATGGGGTTGGTGACCGAGCAGATGGCCAGAGCGATCAGCAGCTCGTCGGTGTGCAGCCGGGGGTTGTGGTTGCCCAGATGCTCCACCTTCAGGTGCTGGATCGGCTCAATGACCCCCGGCGCGATCAGGGGCAGCTTCTTGTCGATACCCGCCAGGGCCTTCACCGCGTTGAGCAGGCAGGCGGAGGAAGCGCCCAGCAGGGAAGAGGTCTTGCCGGTGACGATGCGCCCGTCGTTCAGCTCCAGGGCTACCGCCGGCGCCCCGGTCTGTTCCGCCTTGCTCAGCGCCGCCGCCACCACCGGCCGGTCATCCGCCGTCAAGCCCAGGGAGTTCATGATCAGCTCAATCTTCCGCACCTCGTTGGGGTCGGCGTCGCCCCGGCGCACGCCGCAGGCCGCCGCATAGTAGCGCCGCAGAATCTCCTGCTTGGAGGCCTCCACACAGACCGCGTCGTCGCTGATGCAGAAGCCCAGCATGTTCACGCCCATGTCCGTGGGGCTCTTGTAGGGGCTGTCCCCATAAATCCGCTTAAAAATGGCCTCCAGCACCGGGAAAATCTCCACATCCCGGTTGTAGTTGACGGTGGTCTGGCCATAGGCCTCCAGATGGAAGGGGTCGATCATATTCACATCGTCCAGATCCGCCGTGGCCGCCTCGTAGGCCAGGTTCACCGGGTGCTTCAGGGGCAGGTTCCACACCGGGAAGGTCTCAAACTTGGCGTAGCCCGCGTTGACGCCCCGCTTGTGCTCGTGATACAGCTGGCTCAGGCAGGTGGCCATCTTGCCGCTGCCGGGGCCGGGAGCCGTCACCACCACCAGGCTCCGCTCCGTCTCGATATAGTCGTTCCTGCCGAAGCCCTCCTCCGACACGATCAGCGGCACGTTGGAGGGATAGTCCGGGATGATATAGTGCTTGTACACCCGGATGCCCAGCATCTCCAGCCGCTTCTTGAACTGGTCGGCCACGGCCTGGCCCCGGTAATGGGTGATCACCACGCTGCCGATGTACAGCCCGATCCCCCGGAACGCGTCGATCAGCCGCAGGGTGTCCTCATCGTAGGTGATGCCCAGGTCCCCCCGGCGCTTGTTGCGCTCGATGTCGTCGGCGGATATAGCGATAACGATCTCCGCCTCGTCCTTCATTTCCAGCAGCATGGTCACCTTGCTGTCCGGCTTGAAGCCGGGCACCACCCGGGATGCGTGGAAGTCGTCAAACAGCTTTCCGCCGAATTCCAGGTACAGCTTCCCGCCGAATTTGCTGATTCTGTCCCGGATGTTCTGGGATTGCAGCTTCAGGTATTTGTCGTTGTCAAAGCCTATTTTGTTCATGGCAGTCCATGGCCTCCGTCTCTCTTTTCCTAAAAAATCACTCTATCATAAATCCCCGCCAAAGGCAACGGCCAGATGTGCTCCCGGCGCAAATTTTGCCAAAAAATTTCCCCGGCTCCTATTGGAGCTGGGGAAACAAAATGCCGTTTTATTTCAGGTCCTCCTGATACCGGGCCCGCTCGCCGCCGATGAACCGGGGCCGGGTCCTGGCGCAGACCAGATTGGCCTGGCCGATCTTCTTCACGCCCAGCCGCACCGGCACCGCCACCTCTTTCAGGTGCATGCCGATCAGGGTGTCGCCGATGTCCATCCCGGCCCTGGCCCGGATGTGCTCTACGGCGCAGGGGGCCTCCAGATTCTCCCACACCGTGGTGGCGAAGGAGCCGCCGGCGTGGGCCCAGGGCCGCACGTTCACCGGCTCATAGCCGAATTTGTCTGCTGCTTCCTGCTCCAGGATCAGCGCCCGGTTCAGATGTTCGCAGCATTGGGCCGCCAGATAGATGCCCCGCTCCTTCAGTACCGGGTACACCCCTGCAAAGACCGCCTGGGCCGCCTCCATGCTGGAACCCTTGCCGATCCGCTCTCCCACCACCTCGCTGGAGGAGCAGCCGATCACCAGCAGATCACCGGCCTTCAGCCCGGCTGCATCCAGCAGCTCCAGCAGGGCCTCCCGGGCCTGCTGCTTGATTTCCTCAAACATGTTGCACCGCCCTTTCTACTCAGTAGGCCAGCTTCTTTACGGAGGGCACCGCGTACAGTGCGTGGTACACCAGCACACTGACCATCAGACCGCCCAGGCCCTGGATGCAGTTGGCGCCGATGCTGGCCGCCGCGGCCAGACCGTAGCCCAGCAGCGTACTCTCATAGGCGAAGTAGCCCAGCACCATAATTGCCTCGCCCACAACGCCGGACACCAGCGCCGCCGCCTTGGTCTTGCTGCGCAGCGCGCCGAACAGCAGCCCGGCGCAAAGCCCCATGGCCGCCTTGATGATCAGGGTACCCGGGGCGTAGGCCGCGTAGCCCAGCAGAAGGTCTGCCAGCATGGAGCCCAGTCCGCCTGCCGCCGCGCCGTAAACCGGCCCCAGCAGGAAAGCCCCCAGCAGCACCATGCCGTCCCCCAGATTGATGTAGCCGTTGGTGGCCGGGATGGGAACGTGGATCACACTGGTGGCCACGCAGGTCAGTGCGGCGAACAGCGCCGCCAGAATCAGTTTGATCAATTTATCGTGTTTCATGATACAACACCTCCTGAGTGCCCGTAGTCTACACCCCGAACTGGCATTGCGCAAGTGCCAGTTTAAGATCAAAATAATAAGGTCAGTTGAAGCTCCCGGAGAAAAAGCCGCCAGGATGCGGCGCCGGGAACAAGATAATACTTTTTTTATTCATAACTTTGTGCTACAATACACTCTGTATCAGCTTGTCAAAAAGGTCCCACGGGGACTTTTTGACTGCGCTTCAACCGCCGAGCATTTTGCGCAGCAAAATGCTGCTTCGCCCAAAAAGCCTTGATTTTCAAGGCTTTTCTGCGGCGGATCATTGGAACGCGAGGCGGGGCTTCCCCCCCTCGCGCACCCCTGCTGCTCTGTTTTCGGTATATGACGCATTGTTTTTGACAGTCTGACTTAATAATGGGCTGGCCCTTCGGCCCGTAAAACTTTTGGAAAGGCGCGTTATCATGGGCATATTTACAAAGATTTTCGGCTCCTATTCGGATCGGGAACTGAAAAGGATAACTCCCATTGTGGATAAAATAGAAGCGCTGAGCGGGGAATATGCCGCCCTCAGCGATGAAGAATTGAAGGCCAAAACCGCTCAGTTCAAGGAGCGGCTTTCCCAGGGGGAGACCCTGGATGACATTCTGCCCGAAGCCTTTGCCACCGCCCGGGAAGCGGCCTGGCGTGTGCTGGGCATGAAGCCCTTCCGGGTGCAGCTGATCGGCGGCATCGTCCTGCACCAGGGCCGCATCGCCGAGATGAAGACCGGCGAAGGCAAAACCCTGGTGGCGGTGCTGCCCGCCTACCTGAACGCCCTGGCCGGCCAGGGTGTGCATATCGTCACCGTCAATGACTACCTGGCCCGCCGCGACAGTGAGTGGATGGGCAAGGTGCACCGCTTCCTGGGCCTCAGTGTGGGCCTGATCGTCCACGGGCTCAGCAATGAGGAGCGCCGCGCCGCTTACGCCTGCGACATTACCTACGGCACCAACAACGAGATGGGCTTTGACTACCTGCGGGATAACATGGCCCTGTATAAAGAGAGCATGGTCCAGCGGGGCCACGCCTTTGCCATCGTGGACGAGGTGGACTCCATCCTCATCGACGAAGCCCGGACGCCGCTGATCATCTCCGGCCAGGGGGATGAGAGCACCGACCTCTACCGCCAGGCCGACGATTTTGTCAGCCGCCTGAAAAAGCAGGTCTATGCCTCCGTGGACGAGAAGGAGGAAGAGGCCGAGGACCTGGATGCCGACTATGTGGTGGACGAGAAGGCCCGCACCGCCACCCTCACCGCCCGGGGCGTGGCCAAGGCCGAGCGGGCCTTTGGTCTGGAGAACCTGGCAGATATCGAGAATGCCACCCTTTCCCACCACATCAACCAGGCCCTGAAGGCCCACGGCATCATGAAGCGGGACATTGACTACATCGTCAAGGACGGGGAGATCATCATCGTGGATGAATTCACCGGCCGTTTGATGCTGGGCCGCCGCTATTCCGAGGGCCTCCACCAGGCCATCGAGGCCAAGGAACACGTGGATGTCCAGAAGGAGAACAAGACCCTGGCCACCATTACCTTCCAGAACTACTTCCGCCTTTATGACAAGCTCTCCGGCATGACCGGCACCGCCGTCACCGAGGCCGAGGAGTTTGAGGCCATCTACCGCCTGGATATTATCGAGATTCCCACCAACAAGCCGGTCATCCGCCTGGACGACCCGGACGTGGTCTATAAAAACGAAACCGGCAAGAACCGGGCCATTATCGACCAGATCGTGGCCTGCCACGAGAAGGGCCAGCCCGTCCTGGTGGGCACCGTCTCCATTGAAAAGAGCGAGTATCTCTCCGGCCTGCTGAAAAAGCGGGGCATCCCCCACACCGTCCTCAACGCCAAGTACCACGAGAAGGAAGCGGAGATCGTGGCCCAGGCCGGCAAGCTGGGCGCCGTCACTATTGCCACCAACATGGCCGGCCGCGGCACCGATATCATGCTGGGCGGCAACGCGGAGTTTCTGGCCAAGACCGACCTGCGCAAGGCCGGCTTTACCGAGGAGGTCATCAGCGAGGCCACTGGCTACGGCGACACCGAGAATGAGGACGTGCTGAACGCCCGCGCGCTTTTTGCACAGAAGCTGCAGGAGCATAAGGCCGTCACCGACGCCGAGGCCGAGAAGGTCCGTGCCGCCGGCGGCCTCTTTATCCTGGGTACCGAGCGGCATGAATCCCGCCGTATCGACAACCAGCTCCGTGGCCGCGCCGGCCGTCAGGGCGACCCCGGCGAAAGCCGCTTCTTCCTGGCCCTCACCGACGACGTAATGCGTCTCTTCGGCTCCGAGCGGATCATGACCATGATGGACACCCTGAAGGTGGAGGAGGACATGCCTCTGGACCACAAGATGCTCTCCGGCGCCATCGAGCAGGCCCAGAAAACCGTGGAGAGCCGCAACTTCCAGACCCGTAAGAGCGTCCTGGAATATGACGACGTGATGAACCAGCAGCGCAACATCATCTATGGTGAGCGCCGCAAGGTGCTGGACGGGGAGGATATTCAGCCCCAGATCATGAGCATGGTGCGGGAGTTCGTCTCCTCTACTGTCACCGACGGTCTGGGCGGCACTGCCGCCGAAAGCCAGCAGCAGCTGGATGCCGCTCTCCAGCCCTTTGAAAAGCTGTTCATGCGCCCCGGCACCTTTAAGATTCAGGACTTCGGCGGCTTCGCCAAGTGCGACCAGGTCATCGAAAAGGTGGAGGACCTGGCGGAGAAGGTCTATGCCGCCCGGGAGGCCGCCTTTGGGGAAGGCCCCAACGGCCTGCCCCTGATGCGGGAGCTGGAGCGGGTCATCATGCTCCGGGTGGTGGACGAATACTGGATGGACCATATCGACGCCATGAGCGAGTTGAAGCGGGGCATCGGCCTGCGGGGCTACGGCGCCGTCAAGCCCATTGACGCCTATAAGCAGGAGGGCTTCGATATGTTCGAGGCCATGGTCCACGGCATCCGGGAGGAGACGGTGCGCCGTCTGTTCACCGTCCAGATCCGCCGGGAGCAGCCCATCGAGCGCAAGGCCGTGGCCAAAAACGCCGCCGCCAACGTGGGCGGCGCGCCGGTGAAGAAGCAGCCGGTGAAAAAGGCCCCCAAGCCCGGCCGGAACGACCCCTGCCCCTGCGGCAAAATGAAGGCCGACGGCAGCCGCCGCCTGAAATATAAGGAGTGCTGCGGCCGCAACGAGTAAATGGAAAGCGCCATCAATGCTGCACCCGTAGGCTTCCCCTTGAGGGGAAGCTGTCAGCCACAGGCTGACTGATGAGGTGGAAGTCCAGCCATTTTACGCGGCACCTCTTACCATATTACAATAACCGGAGAACCCATGAGTTTTACAGAACACAACCAAGACGGGCTCGTCTACATGAGCTCCGACATCATAACCGCCCGCCACGCCTTCACCACCCGCTATGGCGGCGTCAGCCGGGGGGACTTCGCTTCCCTGAACCTGGGCGCCAACCGGGGGGATGACCCGGCGGCGGTGCGGGAAAATTACCGCCGTCTCTGCGCCCTCATGGGCGTGGGCATTGACGGTATGGCCGTCACCAAACAGGTCCACGGCAACCTTGTCCGCATCGTCACGGAGAAAGACCGGCATGTATGTATGGGCCCCGTCCCCTATGAGGCGGACGGCATTGTCACCAAGGTAAAGGGCCTGCCCATCCTCTGCATGGTGGCCGACTGCGTGCCCGTACTGCTGTGGGATGGGGAGCACGGCGTAGCCGGCGCCATCCACTGCGGCTGGCGCAGCTCGGTGACGGATATCCTGAAAAACGCCCTGGAGCAGATGAGCACCCTGGGGGCGGAACCGGCCTGCGTCCACGCGGCCATCGGCCCCTCCATCGGCGCCTGCTGCTTTGAGACGGATGATGACGTGCCCCGGGCCATCGAGGCCTACCTCTCCGGGGATACCGAGGGCCTGTTCACCCGCCGGCCCGACGGCAAGACCCTGGTGGACCTGCGCGCCGCCAATGCCCGCCGGCTGGTCCAGCTGGGCCTGAGCCCGGAACATATCGACATTTCCCATGAGTGCACCATGTGCAGCCATGAAAAATACTGGTCCCACAGATATACCAAAGGCCGCCGGGGCAGCCAGGGCGCTGTCATCGTGCTGGACTGAGGAGGCAATATGAAGAAAATCGCAAAGCTGATCTCCCTGCTGCTGATCCTGGCCATGACTCTGTCCCTGGCCGCCTGCAGCAGCAAGAGCAAGGACCCCTATGATCAAATCCCCGAATCCACCCAGGGCAAGGACGTGACCCGCAACGCCGGCGCGGACAATGTGTTTTCCCTCAACTGCAACATGAACTATTCCTTCAACCCCCTCATCGCCACCAACCGCTCCAACCAGCTGGTCTGTTCCCTGGTGTATGAGAACATGGTGGAGGTGGACAACGATTTTGAGGCCATCCCCAACGTGCTGACGGATTGGAGCTGCACCGAGGACGCCAAGACCTGGTACTTCACCATCGACGAGGGCCACACCTTCCATGACGGCACCCCCCTCACCGGCAAGGACATCCGCTATTCCCTGGAGCGGGCCATCAATTCCGACCGGTACCGTGGCCGCTTCTCCAGCTATCAGGGCTCCGGCTACGAGGGCAACAAGTTCACCGTCACCCTGGGCATTGGGGACAGCCAGTTTGTCAAGCTGCTGAACATCCCCATCATCAAGTCCGGCGAGATGGACGAGAAGCGCCCCCAGGGCAGCGGCCCCTATACCTATAACGAGGACTATACCGCCCTGGTGGCCTACGAGGGCTATCCCGATTATCAGAACCTGCCCATCGACACGGTCTACCTCAAGGAGTACTCCTCCGCCGAGAGCATCATCAGCGCCTTTGACGACGGCATCATCGACGTGGTCACCAACGACCCCTCCAGCTATACCAACCTGGGCTATGCCCGCACCAGTGAGATCCGCAGCTTCCCCACCACCAACCTCCACTATATCCAGTTCAATATGGAAAGTCCCCTGGGCCGCTACGACACCATCCGCATGGCCATGATCTACGCCTTTGACCGGGAGTATTTCCAGGACACGCTGCTCCATGGCAACGGCGTGGGCACCCCGCTGCCCATGTACCCCACCTGCAAGGACTATCCCACCGCCTATGCCGAAACCCTGAAATACAATCTGGAGACCTGCCGTGTGATTCTGGAAAATTCCGGCCTGAAAGACTATGACGGCGACGGCTGGATGGAGTACATGAGCGCCGGCGAGGACGCGGTGCTGAACCTGATCGTCTGCAGCGACAGCAGCGCCAAAACCGGCATGTGCCGCCGCTTTGCGGAGGACATGGAGAGCATCGGCCTGAAGATCAACCTGCGGGAGCTGACCTGGGACGAGTACAAAACCGCCCTGGAGGAGGGCGATTTCGATATGTATTACGGCGAGGTGAAGCTGCGCAACAACTTTGACCTGACCGAGCTTCTGGACCCGGACAGCAGCCTGAACTATACCCGCAGCACCAGCACCATGTATGAACCCTATATGAACAACTACCTGGCCGCCGCCGACGGGGTGCGCAGCAGCCTTTACCAGTCCCTGTGCGAATACCTGGCCGGCTCCGGCGCCATCATCAGCATCGGCTTTGAGCAGCAGGAGATCATCGTCCACCGGGGCATGATCCGCGGCCTCAACGCCAACCTGGGCAATCCCCTGTACGACTTCCAGAATTGGGAGATCATTCTGGATGATAATAATCAACAAGGAGAGGGAGAAAATGACTGACAGAGAACTGATGTCCATGGCGAAGAAGGCTTCGCTGAACGCCTATGTACCCTATTCCCGCTTCCCCGTGGGTGCCGCCCTTGAGTGTGCCGACGGCGCCGTCTACACCGGCTGCAACGTGGAGAACGCCGCCCTGGGCAGCACCATCTGCGCCGAGCGTACTGCCTGCTGCAAGGCCGTCAGCGAAGGCCACCGGGAGTTTCGCCGCATTGCCATCTATGCCGACAGTGAGAACTGGGCCACCCCCTGCGGCGCCTGCCGCCAGTTTCTGGCGGAGTTCTCCCCGGATATGGAGATTCTTTGCGCCAAGGCCGGGGACCGCTATGTGAGCTATAAGCTCTCCGAGCTGCTGCCCCACATCTTCGCTTACTGAGCCGCCATGCTTGAACTGACCCAGCTGCGGCTGTTCATCGCTGCGGCGGAGCACGGGGGCTATGCGGAAGCTGCCCGCGCCCTCTATACCAGCCACTCCACCGTCAGCCGGGGGGTGTCCGCGCTGGAAAAGGAGCTGGGCGTTCCGCTGCTGCGCCGCTCCAACCGCCTCCTGGGCCTGACCCCGGCGGGGGAGCTGCTGCTGCACGAGGGCAAGGCCCTTCTGGCCGCGGCGGACAGCCTCTGCGAAAAAGTGAAGGAACAGACCTGAGAACCACTATATATAGTGGTAGGAACCGGCGGGAAGGACAAGCCTTCCCGCCGGTTTAAACTTCGTTAAGCCTGCACAAAAAACAGGCAAAATTTTTTTGCAAAAATCCGAATTTTCTCTTGACATAGGACGGGTTCCTTGGTATATTAGTTGAGCGCGTGTGCTGCGCACAGGCGTATTATGCGATGAAGCGGGAGATTGCTCGGTTTCGAGGTAACTTCCGTGGAGTATGTCCGGTGTTGAACCAGTTTCAACACGCAATCGGGCGGCTGAAACCTATCCGATACACGCGTATATCGCGCGGACGGGGGATCTGACCGGCTCAACAGCCGGTTTGTTTTTCGGACGCGGCCTGATACGCACGGTTGTGTGTATAGGAAAATCGGGTTTCATCCGTACGCATAAGGAAAGGCGGAGCCAATGCCGCCGAACAAAACGTACGAAAAGGAGAAAACACATGGCAACAAGCAACAAGAACATGATCCGTATCCGCCTGAAGGCTTACGATCATCAGCTCATCGACAAGGCCGCCGAGACCATCGTTGAGGCTGCCAAGCGCACCGATGCAAAGGTGTCCGGCCCCATCCCCCTGCCCACCAAGACCGAGATCGTCACCATCCTGCGTTCCGTTCACAAGGACAAGGACAGCCGTGAGCAGTTTGAGCGCCGCACCCACAAGCGCCTGATCGACATCCTCAACCCCACCCAGAAGACCGTTGAGGCCCTGATGAATCTGGAAGTTCCCGCCGGCGTGGAGATCGAGATCAAGCTCTGATCCCCCTGATCCTGCCTCTCGCGTGAGAGGACCCACACATTTCAATGACCCAAAGTCCGCAGCTTGCGAATGCGGACGGGTTAAGTTGCCAGCCTCTGAACGGCTTCCCAACAGGCCGGGCCAAGCGAGGCAACCAATAACCAATAGGAGGAAATAAAATGAAGAAAGCCATCATCGGCAAGAAGGTCGGCATGACGCAGATCTTCGACGAGACTGGTAAGGTCATTCCTGTCACCGTCATCGAAGCCGGCCCCTGCGTGGTCGTGCAGAAGATGACCAAGGAGAAGGAAGGCTATGAAGCAGTCCAGTTCGGTTACGAGGAAGTAACCGAGAAGAAGCTGAGCCAGCCTGAGCAGGGCCACCTGAAGAAGGCGGGCGTAGGCATGGTCAAGCACCTGAAGGAGTTCCGCCTTGAGGATTCCAGCAAGCTGGAAGTGGGCGATGTGGTGAAGGCCGACGTTTTCGCTGAGGGCGAGAAGGTCGACGTCACCGGCACCAGCAAAGGTAAGGGCTACGCCGGCGTTGTGAAGCGCTTCGGCCAGGGCCGTACCCCCACCAGCCACGGCGGCGGCCCCGTTCACCGTCATGCCGGTTCCATGGGCTCCAGCACCGATCCTTCCCGTATTTTCCCGGGCAAGAAGCAGGCCGGCCACATGGGCGTTGACCAGGTCACCGTTCAGAATCTGGACGTGGTGAAGGTCGATGCAGAGCTGAATATGATCGCCATCCGCGGCGCCGTTCCCGGCCCCAAGGGCAGCATCGTTTACATCAAGTCCACCGCCAAGGCTCAGCCCGTCAAGAAGGGCGAAGGCGCCGGCATCAGCCTCAACCCGCAGAAGGCTTCCGCCCGTGTCAACCCGCAGAAGGCTTCCGCCCGCAACAAGTAAGGAAAGGAGAGCAGCATAAATGCCTAAAGCTAACGTATTCAACATGGCAGGCGAGAAGATCGGTGAGATCGAGCTCTCCGAGGCCATTTTCGGCATCGAGCCGAACAAGAGTGTCCTGCACGATTCCGTCAAGAATCACCTGGCCAACTGCCGTCAGGGCACCCAGAGCGCCCTCACCAAGGGTGAGGTTTCCTACACCACCAGAAAGCCCTGGCGTCAGAAGGGCACCGGCCGCGCCCGTGCCGGCTACGCAGGTTCCCCTGTGTGGTACCACGGCGGCGTAGCCTTTGCTCCCAAGCCCCGGGATTACAGCTACACCCTCAACAAGAAGGTGAAGCGCCTGGCTCTCAAGTCCGCCCTGTCCGCCAAGGCCGCCGAGGCCGAGATCGTTGTCGTTGACGGTCTGAAGCTGGACGAGGTCAAGACCAAGACCTTCAAGACCTTCCTCACCAAGATCGGCGTGGAGGGCAAGGCTCTCGTAGTTACTGAGAACGTGGACGAAGTGGTCGTCAAGTCCGCCCGCAACATCGCCGGCGTCACCACCACCATCGCTTCCATCCTCAGCCCCTACATGATTCTCACCAGCGGCAAGATGGTGGTCGACAAGGCTGCTCTTGCCAAGATCGAGGAGGTGTACGCTTGATGAAGACCGCATACGACGTTATCATCCGTCCCATCATCACCGAGCAGTCCATGGAAGACCTGGACATCAAGAAGTACGCATTCGAGGTTGCCAAGGATGCCAACAAGATCGAGATCAAGAAGGCCATCGAGGAGATCTTCGGTGTCACCGTGATCAAGGTCACCACCATTAACGTGCGCAGCAAGGCAAAGCGTACCGGCGCTTACCCCATGGGTAAGACCGCCTCCTGGAAAAAGGCAGTCGTGAAGCTCAGTGCAGACTCCAAGAACATTGAGCTGTTTGAAGGCATGGCATAAGGGAGGAATAAAGAATGTCTATTAAAACTTACAGACCTACAACTCCTTCCAGACGTCAGATGACCGTTTCCGGCTTCGACGGGGTTGAGAAGCATGTCAAGCCCGAGAAGTCCCTGGTAGAGGTTCTCAAGAAGAACGCCGGCCGAAACAGCTACGGCCGCATCACCGTCCGCCACCAGGGCGGCGGCAACCGCCAGAAGTACCGCGTGATCGACTTCAAGCGCAACAAGCTGGACGTCGCCGCGAAGGTCCTCCGTCTGGAGTACGACCCCAACCGCAGCGCATTCATCGCCCTGTGCGAGTACGAGGATGGCGAGCGCCGCTACATCCTGGCCCCTGTGGGCCTGGCCGCCGGTGACACCATTGTCTCCTCCGCCGCTGCCGACATCAAGCCCGGCAACGCGCTGCCCCTGGCCAACATCCCCGTTGGTACCGTGATCCACAACATCGAGCTGTACCCCGGCAAGGGCGCCCAGCTGGTGCGCAGCGCCGGCGTGGCTGCTCAGCTGATGGCCAAGGAGAACGGCATGGCTACCGTCCGCCTCCCCTCCGGTGAGTACCGCAAGGTCCGTCTGGACTGCATGGCCACCATCGGTCAGGTCGGCAACATCGACCACGCCAACATCCACATCGGCAAGGCCGGCCGCAAGCGGCACATGGGCATCCGTCCCACCGTCCGCGGCTCCGTTATGAACCCCTGTGATCACCCCCACGGCGGTGGTGAAGGCAAGTCCCCCGTGGGCCGTCCCGGCCCTGTCACTCCTTGGGGCAAGCCCGCACTTGGTTACAAGACCCGCAAGACGAAGAACCGCACCGATAAGTTCATCGTCAAGCGCCGCAACGCAAAGTAAGGAGGGAATAGTTAAATGAGCAGAAGCATTAAGAAAGGCCCCTTCGTTGCTCCTGAGCTGCTGAAGAGAGTCGAAGAGATGAACAAGACCGGCAACAAGCAGGTCGTCAAGACCTGGTCTCGTTCCTCCACTATTTTCCCGTCCTTCGTGGGACACACCATCGCTGTCCATGACGGCCGCCGTCATGTTCCCGTGTACGTCACCGAAGATATGGTTGGCCACAAGCTGGGCGAGTTTGCCCCCACCCGTACCTTCCGCGGCCACGCCGGCAGCAAGACCGGTAAGTAAGGAGGAGAAAAAATGGACGAGAAAAAGATTGCCCGTGCGGAGCACAAATACGCCCGTATTTCTCCCCGCAAGGTTGAGATTATCTGCAACATGATCCGCGGCAAGGACGCGGCTCTGGCTCTGGCCCTGATGGAGAACACCCCCAAGGCCGGCTGCGAGCTGATGATCAAGGTGCTCAAGAGCGCCATGGCCAATGCCGAGAACAATTTCGAAATGGACCCCGAGAAGCTCTACGTTGCCGAGACCTTCGCCAACGCCGGCCCCATCCTCAAGCGGGGCATGCCCAGAGCACGGGGCAGTATGTACCGTATCAACAAGCGCACCAGCCACATCACCATCGGCGTGGCTGAGAGAGACTAAGGGAAGGAGGCAGAATTATGGGACAGAAAGTTAATCCTCATGGCCTGCGCGTCGGCGTCATCAAGGACTGGGACTCCAGATGGTATGCCAGAGAAGATAAGGTCGGCGATCTGATCGTCGAAGACTACAAGATCCGCGAGTTTCTGAAAAAGACCCTCTATTCCGCCGGTGTCCCCACCATCGAGATAGAGCGTGACAGCGCCAAGGTCCGCATCTATATCCACTGCAGCCGTCCCGGTGTCGTCATCGGCAAGGGCGGCGCTGAGATCGAGCGCCTGCGCCTCCAGGTAGAGAAGATGATCGGCAAGCCCGTCGCCCTCTCCATCGTTGAGGTCCGCACCCCCGATACCAATGCCCAGCTGGTGGCTGAGAACATTGCCCAGCAGCTGGAGAAGCGCATCGGCTTCCGCCGCGCCATGAAGAACGCCATGGGCCGCGCCATGAGAATGGGCGCCCGGGGCATTAAGGTCAAGTGCGGCGGCCGTCTGGGCGGCGCTGAGATCGCCCGCAGCGAGTGCTACCACGAGGGTACCATTCCTCTTCAGACCATCCGTGCAGACATCGACTACGGCTTTGCCGAGGCCAACACCACTTATGGCCGCATCGGCGTCAAGGTCTGGATCTACAAAGGCGAAGTCCTCTCCCAGACCCTGCGCACCACCCCCCGCACCATGGACCTGTCCAAGCCCGCCGGTGAGCGCCGTCGCAGAGACGACCGCCGTGGCGGTGACCGTCGTCAGGGCGGTTACAACCGTGACAACCGTGGTCAGGGCGGCGATCGCCGTCAGCCTTATGGCAACAGACCTGCCGGCCAGGGCGGTTACAACCGTGACAACCGTGGTCCCCGTCCTGCTGCCCCTGCTAAGGAAGGAGGCAACAACTAATGTTAATGCCCAAGAGAGTTAAGTACCGCAGAGTACAGCGCGGCCGCATGAAGGGCAAAGCCACCCGCGGCAACGTGGTGAACTACGGTGAGTTCGGCCTGGCCGCACTGGAGCCCGGCTGGATCACCTCTAACCAGATCGAGGCGGCCCGTATCGCCATGACCCGTTACACCAAGCGTGGCGGTCAGGTCTGGATCAAGATTTTCCCCGACAAGCCTGTTACCGCAAAGCCCGCCGAGACCCGTATGGGTTCCGGTAAAGGCTCCCCCGAGTACTGGGT
>CAMCCC010000014.1 GCA_945873205.1 uncultured bacterium | reverse complement strand
TTTCTCCTTTTGAGGTCTTTTCCTCCTGTGTTGCACTTGCTTGACTTTCTGCCGTGGCAAAAATCTGTGATTTTTGACGGAGGGGTTGTAAAGAAAAAGTTCAATATTTGCAAGATAAAATTAGAATTCGGAATTTTTCATAAGACAATCCCTCAGTCATGGCTTCGCCATGACAGCTCCCTTTACACAAGGGAGCCTATGGGTGCGGCGGTATTCATAGGCCCGCCCCATTGGGGGAGCCAAGCCACCTCATCCGCCCAGTGTGCACACTGGGCACCTTCCCCTCAAGGGGAAGGCTATGGGGTGGGGAAACGATAGCGCCCCTACGGTTCTGATGAAGTGCGGTGTTGGAACGAACCTCTCAGGCGCTGCGCGCCAGCTCCCCTTGGGAAGGGGAGCCTGGGGGATTCAAGAGAAAATCAGACCACTGTCGCAGGGGAAGACGATGTGGCTACCCTGGCCGCCGAAGAAGCGGGCGGTCAGCGCCTCGTCCAGCAGCTCGGGATCGCCGGTGACATGGCTCAGCTGCTCCTCCGTCAGGAGAGTGGAGAGCAGGGCGGGCAGGTCGGAAAGCTGCTCATCCTCAAAGCTGTTAACGGAGGCCAGGCAGTACACGTCCTCCACCACCGCCACCAGCAGGAACTTGTGGCCGTTAATGGAAATGAGGCTGCCGGGGCCGAAGGAACCAGTACCGTCATCAGTGACAGGGCTGGCAATGGCCTGCCAGATCAGGGTCAGCACATTGGGGCAGGTGACGGTGTAGCTGGTGTCGTTGACGGTAAGGGCCTGCTTGGTGAGAACGCCGTCCAACAGCTGGTATTCCTGGGTATAGCCGGCATACACATAGCCCTCTTTGGTGAGCTGGGAGAAATCCAGCACTTTGTTTGGCTCACAGTATTCTTCCAAGGTTTCGGTCCCATCGTTGTCCACCAGAACGCCGTACCAGGTGGTGTTGCCCTGTTTGACGGTGCCGTAATTAGTCAATACGTCGCCGCCAACATTGATGACAGTGCCGGTAGTGTTGTTGATACGCACAACGTTTTGGTTATCGGTCACGGTGCCATTGTTGATTATTACAACGGCAGCGTTGGTACCCACGGTACCGTTGTTGGTTTTCACTTGGCCCTCGGTGACGGATATGTAGCCGTTGTTGGTTTCGATGGTGTTGTGGTTATAATCCACGGTGCCGTTGTTGTTGGTCACGGTGCCGTTGTTGCTACACACGGTGCCGTCGTTGGTGGTTACGGTACCGGTGCCGTCGTTGGTGGTTACGGTACCGGTGCTGCTGTTGGTGGTCACGGTGCCGTTGTTGGAATTCACAGTGCCGTAGTTCTCTACCACATTTCCATTATTGGTTTTCACGGTACCGTCATTATCCTCCACGGTGCCGTCGTTGGAATTCACAGTGCCGTAGTTCAAGTGAATCGTTCCGTTGTTTTCTTCCACGGTGCCGTAGTTCTTTTCCACATGTCCATTATTGGTTTTCACGGTGTTAGAGTTGAAATGTATATTGCCGTTGTTGGTTGTCACGGTGCCGTCGTTGGTTTCCAACCAGTCGCCCTCATTAACATCTATCCTTTCACCAGGCTGGTTATAATCGATAGTAACCGCAAAGGCGGATACGGGCAGGCTGCAAATGAGCAGCAGGGCCAGAAGGGTGGATACAAAGCGTTTGGTTTTCATGGGGGCGTCTCCTTTCGGTGGGCCGGGATTTCCCGGGGGATGGGTAAGAGTGGGGGCTATGGTGTGTGCGGCGATTGATTTTTCCGCAGGCCAGAGGTCGTGGTTAACGCACCAATTTTCCTTCTGATTGTTTTTTTATTTTGCCAGAACAATTCCGTTTCGTCAAGGGGATTGGGGGAAAAAGTTTTTCTGCGAAGGGGAAAGAACCTCTCAGGCGCTTCGCGCCAGCTCCCCGCGTCAGAAGAAACTCGCTACATTCCATTTCCCCGGTTTGCGTAAGAGCCGGGGAAACTTCATATCCGCTCCTTCCTTCTTCCTCTCCCAATCGAACCCGCTTCGCTGGGCTTCGATTGGGGGGGGGAGGAACCTCTCAGTCTTTTGCTGCGCAAAAGCCAGCTCCCCTTGGGAAGGGGAGCCAAGGGGGCGGCGGTATTCTCAGGTCTGCCAGCTTGGGAAGGGCAGCCTATAAAAAGGCTCCCTCTGACGAGGGAGCCTGGGGTCACCTAATAGGTGTCCCTGGCTTTCAGATCACGGATAACAATATTGAAGGCGGCGCCGGAGAGGATGACGATACAGATGGTATAGAGCCAGAGCATCAGGAGGATGACAGAGGCCAGGGAGCCGTAGATCAGGGGGTACTTGGTGGAGGCACTGATGAACACGGAAAAGACGATGCTGACCACCACCATGGCGGCGGTGCTGAGCAGGGCGCCGGGCCAGGTACGGTAACTGTCCCAGCTGCGCTTGCTGGCCTCATACATGGCCCAGACGATCACATAGTCGATGCCGGCCAGGGCCAGGAAGCGGACATAGCCCCAGGACTGGCTGATGTCCACGAAGGGCAGGAACTGGTTCAGCCGCTCGATCACGCTGCGGCCGGTGAGCATGACCAGGATGGCAAAATACAGCGCCGCCACAAACAGCAGGGAGAACACCAGGCTGAACAGAAAGCCCAGGGCCCCCTGAAAACGCTGGCCGCCCTGGAGGTCGCCGATGGTGCCCTGCAGGGAACGGACGGCGGCAGAGGCGGAGGTCAGCAGGACCACGATGCTGGCCGCCATCATGGCGATGCTGTTGTTGGCAGAGACATAATACAGGAAGTCCTCCAGAAAGCTGACGGTCTCCGCAGCCATGATGTTGCCGGCAAAGCCCAGCACCCGCATGGCCTTGTCATAGCTGTTGCCCAGAAGGGTATACAGGCAGATGACCAGGGGGAAGAAGGTCATGGTCAGGTAATAGGACAGCGCCGCCGAGGCCCTCGACAGCCGGCGGCCGGTATAAATCCTTGAAAAACAGCGCACAAAGCGCCGGAACTTGAAAAACATAGCATCGCTCCAAACCAATCAGCCCGCCTTCATAGAAAAGGCGGGCTGTTGTTTCTCTGTCAGCAGTATATGCTCACTTGGTGTTGAATATCTTGAAGATGCTGTCGAAGGGGTCCTCCTCCGCGGCGGGAGCGGCAGGCTCAGCAGCAGCGGGGGCAACAGGGGCGGCGGCAGCGGCCTTCTCGGCAGCGCCGGTGAACAGGCCCTGGGCCCGGGGCGCGGCCTGGGCGGCAGCGGCGGCGGGGGCAGCCTGGGCGGCGGCACCAGCCTCTTCAAAGCCGGTGGCGATGACGGTGACGCGGATCTCATCATCCAGGCTGTCATCAAAGGTGGCGCCGAAGATGATGTTGGCATCGGGATGGGCAGCCTCCTGCACCAGGCTGGCGGCGGTCTCCACATCCTCCAGGTCCATATCCTCGGAGCCGGTGATGTTGATAAGCACGCCGTGGGCGCCGTTGATGGAGGTCTCCATCAGGGGGCTGGCGACGGCCATGCGGGCGGCCTCCTCGGCCTTGCCCTTGCCGGCGGCGTGGCCCACGCCCATGTGGGCGAAGCCGGCGTTGCGCATGATGCAGTTCACGTCCGCAAAGTCCAGGTTGATGAAGCCTGTGTTCTTGATCAGGTTGGAGATGCTGGTGACGGCCTGCAGCAGCACGTCATCGGCAATCTCAAAGGCGTTGGCCAGGGTGACCTTCTGGTCGGTGGCGAACTTCAGGCGGTCATTGGGGATGATCAGCAGGGAGTCCACCCGGCCCAGCAGCTCCTTGATGCCGGCGTTGGCCTGGTCCATGCGGCGCTTGCCCTCAAACTTGAAGGGCTTGGTCACCACGCCCACGGTGAGCAGGCCGGCATCCTTGGCGATCTCGGCCACCACGGGGGCCGCGCCGGTGCCGGTGCCGCCGCCCATGCCGGCGGTGATGAACACCATATCCGCATCCTCAACGGCCTTGGCAATGTTGTTGCGGCTCTCCTCGGCGGAGCGCTTGCCGATCTCCGGGTCGGAGCCGGCGCCCTGGCCGCGGGTCATCTTCTCGCCGATCTGCAGCTTCTGGTCAGCATTGGAGACTGCCAGCGCCTGCCGGTCTGTATTGATGGCCACAAACTCCACACCCTGGGTGCCGGCCTTGACCATTCTGTTAACAACGTTGTTGCCGGCGCCGCCGACACCAACGACTTTTATTGTAACCACATTTTCGGGACCTGCTTCAGCTTTGAAATCCATTCTTCTGCCCTCCTGTATATTCTGCGTCACATAAAAATGCGAAAATTTTCTCTGTGAATCATGCTCGTATTTTATTACATTTTCTTGCAAGAGTCAAGTTCTATTTTCATTTTTCAGAAAACTTTTGTAAATAAATTGTAATTTCTGATTACTCTGGGCGAAAACGGGCCGTCATTCCGTCAGAAACGTCGATCACGCCCACGTCCCCAGACAACAATTGTGACATAACGGAGACCAGCATACCGAACTTATACTCCGTCTTGCCGGGGCCGCCCAGCTTGACCGTATACTTGTCCCCATAGCTGAAGCTCACATGGTTCTTATCGGAAAAATCAATGCTGTCCACCTGGGTATAGAGGCCGCGTCCCTCCAGCTGATAGAGCACCTCCGCCAGATATTCCACCAGCTCGGCGTCCCCATCCTTGGTCTGCAGCGGCTCCCCGATCAGCAGCGTGCCGGGGTCCACGCCCTCCACGGCGATCAGGCCCGACAGCTCCTCATCCGTGGCCTTGCCCAGCACCTTGCAGCTGTGGTCAATGGTCCACAGCTCGTCCCCCAGCACCAGATAGGCCAGGGCCTGGCTCTCCGTCACGGTTATTATTACCTTATTTGGCAAACTTCTTTCAACGGAGACCTCCTCAATATAGGGGAGCTTTGCGAAAACACGGCTCAGGGCAGCAAAGCGGTCAAAGAAGAACAGGTTGTCCCCTTCCTCAATATCAATGGCCCGGATGATCTCCTCATCGGTATAGTGGCTGTTCCCCTCCACCTGGATATTGGTGATACGGAAAAAGACACTCATCACAAATATGGTAGCTACAACTACCAAAAAGAACATTATGGGACCGCTGAAGCTGCTGAGGTACTGGGAGATGGTCATACGCTCCGGGCTGTCAGCGGTCTTTCTCTTGTGTATTCTTCTTGCCATTGGCCTATCCTTTCAACATTCCAAGTAAATATCCGCCCCCAGGGAGCGCAGGCGCATATCAAAGCGTTCATAGCCCCGGGTAATATGGCCGTCGTCAAAGACAGTGCTCTCCCCCTGGGCGGCCAGCGCCGCCACGATCATGGCGGCCCCGCCCCGCAGATCGGTGGCGGTGAGGGCGCTGCCGTGGAGGCAATCCACCCCCCAGATCTCCGCCCGCCGGCCGGAGACGGCAATATCCGCCCCCAGGCGCTGCAGCTCCGGCACCTGCCGGTAGCGGTTTTCAAAAATGTTCTCGGTGATCACGGTGCGGCCCTCGGCCTTCAGCAGCGCCGCCATCAGCACAGGCTGGGCGTCGGTGGGAAAACCGGGGTAGGGTTCGGTGGAAACCTCCCCCACAGCGCTGAGCTTGCCGTGGGACCTGATCCGCACACTGCGTTTGGAGTTCATTATATCACAGCCCGCCAGTTTTAGGAAGTGGAGAACTGTAGAAAAATGACCGGGGTCCACGCCCCGCATTTCAACATTTCCGCCAGCGGCGGCAGCGGCACAGGCAATGGTGGAGGCCACGATCCGATCCGGGATGATGCGGTGGCTCACGGCCTTCTCCGGCTTGAAGGCGCCGATGCAGATGGTGCTGCTGCCGGCGCCGGTGACATTGAGGCCCATGGCCCGGAGATATTCCTGCAGGGCAACGATCTCCGGCTCCCGGGCGGCGCCGCGGATGACGGTGTCCCCTTTCGCCCGGACGGCGGCCAGCATGATGTTTTCCGTGGCCCCCACACTGGGAAAGGGCAGGGTGATATCGGCCCCATGGAGCTCCTGGGCCTGACAGTTGATCTCGCCGCCGGATTCATCGATCTCCGCCCCCAGCTGGCGCAGGGCGGCCAGGTGCAGGTCGATGGGCCGCTTGCCCAGCTGGCAGCCGCCGGGCAGGCTGAGTCTGGCGCTGCCGCAGCGGGCGATCAGCGCCCCCATGAAGATGACGGAGGAGCGCATCTCCACCATCAGGGAATGGGGTATGGCGCTGCGGCAAAGGCCGGAGGAATCTATGTAAACATCGCTGCCCCACTGCTCGGCGGTGCAGCCCAGGTGACGCAGGATCCGCAGGGCCGCGTCCACATCCCGGAGCTGGGGCACGTTCAGCAGTTCCGACCGGGCGGGGCTGATGATGGAGGCGGCGATAATCGGCAGGGACGCATTCTTCGAGCCCTGCACGAAACAGGCCCCCTCCAGCCGGTTTCCACCTCTCAGGTGCCATATGTCCATGAAAAACCCCCCGTACATTCAAATCAGACCATTCTATGCACGGAGGGGATTTCTTGTTACGGATTGGCAATATCCATGATGATGCCGCAGATTTTATCGGTAGCGTCGGGCACGGCCAGAGCGCCCATGGCGGCGGACATGGCGGAGAGTTTTTCCTCATCGGCCAGCAGCTGGCGCACCAGGTCCAGCAGAGATCCGGCGTCAAACTCCCCTTCCAGCAGCACCCGGGCGCCGCCGGCCTTTTCCAGCACCCGGGCGTTCCGCTCCTGGTGGTGGTTGGTCACATTGGGAGAGGGTACCATGATGACGGGCTTCGCCATATAGGTCAGCTCCGATATGGTGGAGGCGCCGGCCCGGCACAGCACCAGGTCCGCCGCGGCCATGACCCGGGGCATATCAAAAATATACTCCCGCAGGTCCACCTTGCGCGCAGCAAGGTCCGGGGCCGTCTCCGCCAGCTTTTCGCACACGCCGGGGTAATACATCTTCCCCGCGCCGTGGAGCAGGTGGAAGCCATGGGTGCCGTCCAGCAGGGGGATCAGCTCCGTCATGATGCCGTTCATATGTCCCGCACCCAAAGAGCCCCACACGGAGACCACCAGCTTTTCATCCTCGGCCAGACCCAGTTCCCGCTTGGCCTGGGCCTTGGTGTAGGCGGCGAACTGGCCCCGCACCGGGGTGCCGGTGACGATGACCTTCTCCGGCTGAGGATAGTACTGGCGGCTCTCCTCAAAGCCCACCATGATGCGGTCCACCAGTTTGGCCAGCATCTTGGTGGTCAGGCCGGGGACGGCGTTGCTCTCATGGACGGCGGTGGGGATATGGAGCTGGGAAGCAGCCTTCAGCACCGGGTAGCACACATAGCCGCCGGTACCGATAACGGCGTCCGGCTGAAAGTCACGGATGATGGCCTTGGCCTGCCGGTAAGAAACGACCACGTTTTTCAGGGTGGCGATATTATGGCTCAGAGCCTGGAAGCTTTTGCCCCGGCTCAGGTTGGTGATTTTCAGGGGCTTGATGTCATAGCCCTCCCGGGGCACCAGGTCCATCTCCATTTTTCCCTCGGCGCCCAGGAAGAGAAACTCGCTGTCCGGCATCAGCTCTTTCAGCCGCCCGGCCACAGCCAGGGCAGGATTGATATGACCGGCGGTACCGCCGCAGGTGAAGATAAATTTCATGGAGGAACGTCCTTTCTCTATATAAGTTCTCGGTTTCTGGTCTAGATAATTTCCCGCGAAGCGCTGAGGATAATGCCCATCTCAAAAAGCTGGATCAGCAGGGCCGTGCCGCCGTAGCTGAAAAGGGGCAGAGAGATGCCGGTGCAGGGCACCAGGTTTGTGACCACGGCCACATTCAGAAACACCTGGATGGCCAGCAGCGTGCTGATGCCGGCGCAGGTGAGGAAGTTGAAGCGATCCCGCTGGTGCAGGGCGATCCAATAGCCACGGAGAATCAGCACGGCAAAAAGCACCAGAATCAGGGCGGCGCCGATAAAGCCCAGCTCCTCACAGGCCACGGAAAAGATAAAGTCATTATGCTCCTCCGGCAGGTACAGAAATTTCTGCCGGCTGCCGCCCAGGCCCAGGCCGCTGAGGCCGCCGGAGCCGATGGAGTACAGGGACTGGACGATCTGATAGCCCTGGTCAGAGGGGTCGGAAAAAGGGTCCAGCCAGGTGCTGATACGGCTGGAGGCATAGGGGAAGAAAGTCAGCAGCACCGCCACGGCCGCAAAGACCGAGCCAAGAGCAGCGATGAACCAGCCCAGGCCCACACCGCCCAGAAACATCATCACGCCGCCGATGACGATAATGATGATGGAGGCGGAAAAATGGGGCTCCAGAATCAGCAGCCCGATTATTATACCCAGGATTGCCAGAAAAGGCAAGATGCCGTATCGAAAGCTGCGCATTTTCCCCTGGAAGCGGCAGGTCAGCAGAGAGAAGGACAGAATCACCGCCAGCTTTGCCAGCTCCGAGGGCTGGAGGGTCAGCCCGCCCACCCCCAGCCAGCGGCGGGAGCCGTTGGCCTTGACGCCGATGATGGGCACCAGCATCAGCAGCACCAGGGTCAGGCCCAGGAAATGGAAGGCGTAGCGCCGGTAAAAGCCCATGGGCAGCCGGGAGGCCAGCAGCATGGCCCCCACCCCCAGAAGGGCAAAGATCAGCTGACGCAGGAAGTAATAGGCCCCGTTGCCGCCGGTGACATTGCCGGGGTCATAGTAGGCCCGGGCATAGCTGGAGGACAGCACCATCACCACCCCCATGGCCAGCAGAATCAGGGCCAGGGTAAAAAAGCCGGCGTCCATGCTCTGCCGCTTGGTACCTTCCGGCATAGAAAAATCGGAGAGGCGGGCGCTTTCATAACGCATATACCCACCTCCCCGATCATTAGCTCAATCCCATATAGTGTTTGGACACTACAATAAAGGATATGATTGCCATTACCAGAGATATGCCTGTAAACAGGGCAACAATTTCTTTTTCTTTCCATTTATGGCCCAGCCAGCCGCCCATCTCCAGATGGTGGTGGAAGGGAGCCATCTTGAACACACGCTTGCCGTGGCTCAGCTTGAAGTAGCCCACCTGGATGATATCGGACAGGGTTTCCATCAAAAAGACGAAGCCCAAGGTGATGAGCATGATGGGCATATTGTAGCCATAGGCCAGGGCCGCGATCATACCGCCCAGAAACAGGGAGCCGGTATCGCCCATGAAGCACTTAGCGGGGTTGAAGTTATACACCAAAAAGCCCAGCAGGCCGCCCACCATGCCGGAGGCGATGAAGCCCATCTGCTCAAACTCATCACCGAACACCAGGGTCAGAGCCACAAAGAACAGGAACACGGGGATGGAGGTGCTGGCGGCAAGGCCGTCGATCCCGTCGGTAATGTTCACGGCGTTGACGGTGCCCACGATGATGAAGGAGGAGATGAGGAAATACAGCCACTCGGGCATGTAAATGGTCTTATCCACAAAGAACAGGTAAAAGCTGGGGCGCACATAGCCGATCTGGCGCATCAGAAGCACGAACACCAGCGAGGCCACCAGTTGCAAAAGGAACTTAGCCGTGGCGGAGAGGCCCAGATTCTGCTTCTTTGCCAGCTTCTCCCAATCGTCCAGAAAGCCGATGGCGCCAAACACGCAGGCGAAGAGGACGATGAAAACATTGACGAATTCGCCCCGGAGCATCCCCTCAAAGCAGACCGTGAGGCAGACCAGAATGGCCGCAAGGATGAACATCACACCGCCCATGGTGGGGGTGCCGGATTTATTCATGTGCCAGGTGGGGCCGTTTTCCTTGATCTCCTGCCCGGCCTTGATGCGGCGCAGCCAGGGAACATAGAACTTACCGAAGGCGGTGGCAAACAGGAAGGCCAGAACGAAGGCGGTTATCAGTTTAATGGTCATTGTATTCTCCCATATGCACGGCGCTGACAGCGCTTTGTATTTCTTTTCGGATGGGGCGGGCGGTTCAGCGTTTGCTGAGGTGCTCCGCCACGATCTCCCGCTCATCCATGTGAATCTTCTCATGGCCGATGACCTGATAGTCCTCATGGCCTTTGCCGGCAAGCAATATTACATCACCGGGGCGGGCATTGTCAATAGCCCAGCCGATGGCTTCCCGCCGGTCACAGATGACTTTGTAGGGGGTTCGCTTGTTTTTCAGGCCGGGCAGGATCTCATTGATAATCTCCATGGGTTCCTCCGTACGGGGATTATCGCTGGTGACGATCACATAGTCGGCATGATCGGCGGCAATGGCGCCCATGATGGGCCGCTTCAGCCGGTCCCGGTCCCCGCCGCAGCCGAAGAGGACCATCAGCCGCCCCCGGGTGACGGGGCGCAGGGTCTTGAGCACATTCTCCAAAGCATCCGGCTTATGGGAATAGTCAATGATAATGGAATAATCCCCATCCGTGGGCACCGACTCCATCCGGCCCTTGACGCCGGGGGCGGTGGCCAGCGCGTCGGCACACCGGGCAAGGCCGATGCCAAGGCAGCTGGCGGCGGCAATGACGCTCAGAGCGTTATGGACAGAGAACATACCGGGAATGTTCAGCCGGGTCAGGGCCAGCTCATCCCCATGGACGGCGGCAAAGCGCACGCCGGAGGCCGAAAGGCGGATGTCCCTGGCGATGATATCCGCATCGTTCCGCTCTGCGGCAAAGGTGGTGATGGGACAGGGCGCACCCTGCATCATGAAATCCGCCCAGGAATCGTCCAGATTGACGCAGCCCCGGTCACACTGGGAAAAGATCTTCTTCTTGGCGGCGGCATATTCCTCCATGCTGCCGTGCAGGTCCAGATGGTCCTGAGAGAGGTTTGTGAACACGGCCACATCAAAGTGGATGCCCGCCACCCGCTCCAGGGTCAGGGAATGGGAGGACACCTCCATCACCACATGGGTGCAGCCGGCGTCCTTCATGGCGCGGAACAGCCGGTGCAGCTCATAGCTTTCCGGGGTGGTGAACTCGCTGTGCAGATGTTCCCCGCCGATCATATTGCCGTTGGTGCCGATCAGGCCCACCTTGGCCCCCAGTTCCTGCTCCAGCAGATGCTTCATGATGAGGGTGGAGCTGGTCTTGCCGCTGGTGCCGGTGAAGCCGATGAGGGTCATCTCGGAGGCCGGGTTGCCAAAAAAGTTGCGGCTGCAGAGGGCCAGACCATAGCGGCAGTCCGCCACCTGCACATAGGGTACCTCCCCCGCCGGTACATCCTGACACAGCACGGCGGCGGCCCCCAGCTCCATGGCCTTGGGGATGAAGCGGTGGCCGTCCACCGTCAGGCCCTTGACGGCCACGAACAAATCCCCGGGCTTCACCAGGCGGGAGTCATAGCAGATGCCGGTGATCTCCCGCTCCATATCGGCGGAGGCGGAGAGGACCTGCAAATCTTTCAATATATCTTTAAGCTTCATAATTTCTCCGTTCTGCGCTTTAGAATCGCATAAAATGTATTTTATACCAGAATCCCTTTCCGGTCAATACTTTCCCAGAAGGGATTCGTTTTCGTCGATCAGGGTGACTTCCACGATGCAGCCGTGATTGGCGGCGGTGCCGGCAGGGACGCTCTGGCTGCCGACTACCTGGCCGGAGGCGGCGTTCACCGGGCTGCGGGTGCTGACGAAAAGGCCCAGCCGGGAGAGGGTATCCCGGGCCTGGTCATAGCTGAGGCCCGACAGCTCCGGCACAGTCTCCATATTGGGAGAGACCTGGGCGTCGCCGAAATAGAGGATCACCTGGCTGCCGGCGGCAATGGCGGTGCCGGCGGCGGGCAGCTGGCCGGTGACGGTGTCGCCCCAGCCGATGCAGCGGTAGTCCAGGCCACAGTCCGACAGGCGCTGTTTTGCCTCCTCCAGGCTCAGCTCCAGCAGCATGGGCACAGAGGCGTCATCCCCGGCGCCCTCCGGCAGGCTGGGCTCCACCCCCATATAGGGCAGAATATCCGCCAGCATACGGCCCACCACCGGGGCCGCCATCTGGCCGCCGCTGACATAGACGCCGGATTTGTTGGAGGGCGTGTCCAGAAACACCAGCAGGGCGATCTGCGGGTCGTCCGCCGGGGCAAAGCCGATGAAGGAGACGATGTATTCCTTCTGGCCGGTCTGGGCCTCCAGGCTCACCTTCTCGCTGGTGCCGGTCTTGCCGCCGATGCGGTAGCCGGTGACGGCGGCGTTGCGGCCGGTACCGTCGTTGGGGTCCCCCACCACCTGCTCCAGAATCTGGCAAAGCTTCTGGCTGGTGGTTTCGCTGATGACCTGGCGCACCATTTTAGGCGCTCGTTCATAGGCCACGCTGCCGTCCGGGTTCAGCAGCTGCCGCACCACATAGGGCTGCATCAGATTGCCGCCGTTGACGCAGGCGCTGACGGCACAGACCAATTGCAGGGGCGTGATGGTGAAGGTCTGGCCGAAGGAGGCGGCGGCCAGCTGGGACAGGTTCCGGGGGGAGCAGAAGGTGTTCTTGCTCCACCAGATGCTGCCGCTCTCGCCGGAGAGGTCAATGCCGGTGGTGGCGGTGAGATTCTCGTCGTCGTTGCCGGTCATGTTCAGGAAGCCGAAGGCCTCGCAGTAATCATAAAAGCGCTCCGCCCCTACCCGCTGGCCGATGTTCACAAAGGCCACGTTGCAGGAATGCTGGGCCGCCTGGGTCAGGTTCTGGCTGCCGTGGCCCCCGCTTTTCCAGCAGCGGATGGGGCTGGTGCGGCCAATGACATTGACGGTGCCGGGGCAATAAAAGCTGTCGTTCAGGCTGACCACGCCCTCCTCCAGGGCCATGGCCAGGGTGATGATCTTGAAGGTAGAGCCCGGTTCATAGGTATCGGACAGGGCCTTATTGCGCCACTGGCGGGCCTGGGCCTGGCTCAGGAGCTGGGCGCGCGCTTCCTCCGTTTCGGCGGCGTTGATGATGGCCATATCCGCATCGCTGACAGCCAGGAAGTCATTCAGGTCATAGCCGCCCAGGGAGGCCATGGCCAGGATCTGCCCGGTGTTCACGTCCATGGCGATGGCGCCGGCGCCGTTTTGAATGTCGTAATCCGCCACGGCCTGCTTCAGGTGCTTCTCCACATAGTACTGGATGGTCTCGTCAATGGTGGTAACCACGTCGAAACCGTCCTCGCCGGGGTAATATTCCTCAAACTGGGAAAAGAGCAGCTCGGTCCCCATGGCGTTGGTGGCCCGGACGGTTCTGCCGGGGCTGCCGGAAAGGGCCTCGTCATACTTGGCCTCGATGCCTTCCAGGCCGTAGTTATCCGTGCCCACGAAGCCGATCAGATGGCAGGCCAGGGAAGAATTGGGGTAATAGCGCTTGGTGTCCGTCTCCAGGCGAACACCCCGCAGGCCGTACTGGTTCTTGAAGGCCCGGATCTCATCGGCCTTATCCTTTTCCAGCTTCCGGGCTACGGTCACATACCAGCTGCCCTTCTGCCCGGATTTTTCATAAATCTCATCATAATCCATGCCCAGAATCTCCGACAGGCCCCGGGCAATCAGGTCCCGGTCCTCGCCGTACATCTCGATCTCCCGGGGGCTGAGATACACATTGTCCACCGAGGCGCTGACCGCCAGGGTGTTCCTGTTGGTATCGTAGATGGTGCCGCGCATGGCGGAGCTGGGCACGGAGCGCAGCTGCTGCTCGATGGCCATGCTCTCGTATTTTTCATGATCGATGATCTGCAGCTTGTACAATCTGGCCAGCAATAAGAGAAATGCTCCGATCCCGAAAACTGCCATCAAAAACAGTGTACGGCGGAGCATTTGTCTGCTGGGCCCCGGCTTCAGGCCGGGAGACGGAGTCTTCTGTGCCATAGTCACCTCCGCGGAAGGAAGAATATATTATAAATATATTCAGCCCACGGCGGTTCATGACAATTATCCCAGATCGATATAGATTATTTGGCCGGGACTCAGGCGCTGCATGCCCAGTTCTTCTGTGGCACGCCGCTCCAGCTCTTCCAGGCTCAGGCTGCTTTCCACCTTTGCCTGCAGGACCCGGTTTTCTTCTTTCAGTGTTTTCAGTGACTTTTCCAGGCCGGTAAGCTCCTCATTCAATGCGGCCAGCCGGATGGAGCCCAGCAATGCCGACACCAGCAGCACCAGGGAAAAGCCGATACAGATGACCCGGAATAAAATGCCGTTCATTCTGCTCATGGCCTATACCCTTTCCGCCACTCTCAGCTTGGCGCTGCGGGAACGGGGATTTTGCTCCAGCTCCTCCGCGCTGGGCAGGATGGGCTTGCGGCTGACGCTTTTCAGAATCTGAACGAAGCCGCAGGTGCAGATGGGGGCTTCCCGGGGGCAGGTGCAGCCGTTCTCCCGGGCAGCGATACCGGATTTGACGATCCGATCCTCCAAGGAGTGGAAGCTGATGACGCAGAGGCGGCCGCCTTTGTTCAGCTTGTCCGGGGCGGTTTCCATCATTTGGGAGATGGCGCCCAACTCGTCATTGACGGCGATGCGGATGGCCTGGAAGCTGCGCTTGGCCGGGTGCTGCTTCTCCCGCAGGGCGGCGGCAGGCATGGCGCCCTTGATGATCTCCACCAGTTCCAGGGTGGTGGCAATGGGCTTTTTGGCCCGGTGTTCCAAAATGGCCCGGCTGATGCGGCGGGCATAGCGCTCCTCCCCGTAATCCCACAGGATGCGGTTCAGCCGCTCCTCCGGCCAGGTGTTCACCACCTCATAGGCGGTGAGGCTGTCCCCCGCGTCCATGCGCATATCCAGGGGTGCATCCCCCATATAGGAAAAGCCCCGCTCAATTTCATCCAGCTGGGGCGAGGAGACGCCAAGATCGAAAAGCATCCCGTCCACGCCGGGGATGCCCAGAGACTCGATAATCTGGGCGGCATCGGAAAAGTTGCCGTGGACAAGGGTGACTTTATCCCCAAAAGGCGCAAGACGCTTTCCGGCCCTTTCAATGGCGGTCTCATCCCGGTCAATGCAGATGAGGCGGCCGGTGGTGAGCCGGGAAGCGATCTGATAAGAGTGACCGCCCAGGCCCAGGGTACCGTCCAGGTACACCCCGCTGGGCTTTATATTCAGATTTTCAATACATTCGTTCAGCAGCACGGAAAAATGCTTGGCTTCGGTTGTCAAAATTCCAGTTCCTCCATTACGGCGGCGATGTTCTCCGGGGTGGTCTCCAGCTGGAAGATGGCCTGCCAGCTGTCACTGTCCCAAAGCTCGGCATGGTTATTGCAGCCCACCACGGTGACGGACTTGGTCAGCCCCGCGTATTCCCGCAGGTTCTGGGGGATCAGGGCCCGGCCCTGACTGTCCAGCTCACAGCGGGCGGCATGGGCAAACAGAGGGCGCATCTTCCGCTGCTTCACATAGGGCATGGCATTGACCTTATCGGAAAAGGCCTGCCAGTTCTCACTGCTGTAGGCGCAGAGGCAGCGCTCCATGGACAGGGTAACAAAAAACACCTCGCCCAGTTCATCCCTGAGCTTGGCGGGTATGAACAGCCTGCCCTTGCTGTCAAGAGAGTGCTGGTATTCACCTGTCATGCAGTTTGCCCCCTTTCGATGGAAAAATACACCATTTTTCACCACTTCTAACCACTTTGCTCTTTCATTATAGGGGGAGTGTTTGGAAAAAGCAAGTGAAACTTTTTGTTAAATTTTGACTTTTTCTTGCCTTATTTATAAAAAAATGTGCCGAACACAAGATAGTGTCCGGCACATGGGATTGCTGTCAATATGTAGTCATTCGTCGCTTCTGCGCTGCTCGATAATGATGTTGCTGGTGACAGGCAGGATATCTTCGGAGCTTTTCTCTTTCTCCGGGGCTTTGGGTTGGGGCTGGCCGCCCAGGCTGCGGAAAGAGTTTTGGGCGGTCTGGACCGTGGTCAGGGCGCCGTTGAGGCTCTCCACCGTCTGGCGGATGATGTCATCCACATACTGGCTGGCCACCCGGCGCAGTTCCTTGCTCTTGGCTTCGGCAGAGGAGAGCATCTCCGCGCTTTTGGCCTTGGCCACGCGGACAATCTCCTGCTCCTCCACCATGGCGCGGGCCTGCTCCTCGGCGTTTTTCCGCAGGGCCTCGGCCTCCCGCTTGGCGTTGCCGATGAATTCGTCCCGGGCCGCCACCAGGCGCTGGGCCTCCGCAACAGAGCTGGGCAGGCTGGCCTTAATGTCATTGATCAGGGCCACCGCTTTCTCCCGCTCGATAATGCACTTGTCATTGCCCAGGGGCACGCTCCAGGCGTCGGTCACCATGGCGTACAAAACATCCAGCAGATCAAGAACGTTTCTGTTGCTATCCATATCAGCCCAACCTCCATTGTTTGGCTTTCTCTCGAATCTCATCAATGATCTCATCCGGCACCAGGCCCTTCAGATCCGCGTCGTACCGGGCCATTTCCCGCACGATGGAGGAGCTGAGGAAGGTATACTTCTCGCTGGAGGTGAGGAACATGGTCTCCATCTCCGGGTTGATCTTCTTATTGATGAGGTTCATCTGGAACTCATATTCAAAGTCCGAGGCAGCCCGCAGGCCCTTCACCACCACTGCCCCATCAAACTGCCTGGCATACTCGGCCAGCAGCCCGTCGGAGCAGTCCACGGTGACATTGGGGTATTTGGCCACAGCCCGGCGCACCATATCCACCCGCTCCTCCACGCTGAACATAGGGGAGGTCTTGGTGGAGTTAAACATGACGCAGACCACCACCCGGTCAAAAATGCGGCTGGCGCGGCGGATAATATTCAGGTGGCCCAGCGTGATGGGATCAAAGCTTCCCGGGCAGATTGCGATAGACATCAGGCGCTCTCCTTCACATACAGGGTGAGCTTCACCTTGCCGTAGCGGTATTCCCTGCGCTTCTGATAGGGCGCAGCCAGCTCCGGCATGGGGGTCTCCCTGCGAGATTCGCAAACTATTATACCACCATCCGACAATATGTCAACCGAATTGATCACATTCAGCACCGGTTCGTACAGTCCGGAATCATAGGGCGGATCTACAAAAATCAGGTCGAAGCGGCCGCAGCTGCGCAGATAGGAAAGGGCCTCCTGCTGCAGCACCGGAGCACTGAGGCCGCAGGCTTTCAGGTTCTCCTTGATGATCTTCACCGCTTCCCGGCTCTGGTCGATAAACACCACGCTCTCTGCTCCCCGGCTCAGGCATTCAATACCCAGCTGGCCGGTGCCGGCAAAAAGATCCAGCACCCGGCGGCCCTCAATATCAAACTGGATGATGTTGAAAAGGGACTCCTTCACGTTGTCGGTGGTGGGGCGGATGTCATAATTTTCCGGGGTTTTGAGCCGTCTGCCCCGGACACTGCCGCTGATCACTCGCATGTTTTTTCACTCTCCCCGCTGTGGAAATAGTCATACACCGCCTGGGCCGTATTTTTGGGCACCACCAGCCGGAGCTGCTCCAGACTGGCCTCCCGGATAGCCTTGACGGATTTAAAGGTTTTGATAAGCTCATTGCGGCGCTTTTCCCCCACGCCGGGAATCTTGTCCAGGGTAGAGCCATAGTTCTCGCTGCGCAGGGAACGCTGATATTCAATGGCGAAACGGTGAGTCTCCTCCTGGATGCCGCCGATGAGGGCAAACACCCCCTGGTTCTGGCTGATGCCGATCTCCTGCCCCTCGGGGCTGATCAGGGCCCGGGTGCGGTGCCGGTCATCCTTCACCATGCCGAAGGTGGGCACGCAGAAGCCAAGGTCCAGCTGGGCCTGGACGGCCACGGCGGCATGGGTGTCGCCGCCGTCGATCAGCAGCAGGTCCGGCAGCGGAGAGAACTTCTCATCCCCTTCCGCATAGTGCCGGAACCGGCGGTACACCGCCTGGTACATGCTGGCATAGTCATCCTGCATTTCCAGGTCCTTGATGCGGAACTTCCGATAGTCCCGCTTCAGGGGCTTGCCGTCCACATGGACGGTCATGGCCGCCACGATGCCGGTGGCCCCCAGGTTGGATACGTCGAAGGCCTCGATCCGCTCCGGGAACCGGTCCAGCTCCAGAGTCTTCTGCAGCCACTCCAAAGTCTTGGAGCGGCGCTGGGCCGCGGTGGTGCGGCGCTGAATCTCCTCCCGGGCGTTGAGGGCGGCGCTCTCAATGAGCCGCATCCGCTCTCCCCGCTTGGGCGTCTCGATATACATTCTGCGGCCGGAGCACTGGCTCAGCAGTTCCTCCAGATCCTGCCGGTCCTCGATCTCACAGGGCAGCAGGATAGATTTGGGCCAGCCGCCCCGGTGGGCGGTATAATACTGGCGCACCAGGTCGGAAATGGCCTCGCTGTCCTCTTCCAGGGGTTCTTCCATCATTTCCGTGTCCTTGCCCACCAGGTCGCCGTTGACAAAGTGCAGCACAGTGAAGCAGCTTTTGGCCCCCCGGCAGAAGCCGATGGCGTCGGTATCGGCAAAGGCGGTGGCAATGACCCGCTGGCGGTTGGAGAGGTTTTCCACCGCCCGCAGCCGGTCCCGCAGCTCGGCGGCCTTTTCAAAGCGCAGCTCCTCCGCCGCCTGCTCCATCTGGCAGCGCAGGTCTTCCAGCAGTTCCCCGCTCTTGCCCTCCAGGATCAGGGCCGCCTGGCTCATGCGGCGGCGGTATTCCTCGCCGCTGCTGTCCTTCAGGCACCAGCCCAGGCAGGCGCCCATATGGTAATTGAGGCAGGGCCGCTCCTTGCCGATGTCCCGGGGGAACTTCCGGGAGCAATCCGGCAGCAGCAGGGCCTTGCTGATGGTGCTGATGACGTTTTTGGTCTGGCCCCGGCTGCCGAAAGGGCCGTAATACCTGGCGCCGTCCTTGGCGGCCCGGTTGCTGAGGCTCATGCTGGGGTATTCTTCCCGCATATCCAGGCGGATGAAGGGATAACCCTTATCGTCCTTCAAAAGGATGTTGTAATGGGGCTTATGGCGCTTAATCAGGGAGTTTTCCAGCACCAGGGCCTCGAACTCGCTGGCGGCCACGATGACGTTGAAGTCTGCCACCTTGTCCACCATGGCCTGCACCTTGGGCAGATGCTCCCCATGGAAATAGCTGCTGACCCTGTTTTTCAGCTTCTTGGCTTTGCCAACGTATATCACTTCGCTTTTTTCATCCAGCATGATATACACCCCCGGCAGCAGGGGCAGATTATTGGCTTTTTCTCTCAGGGTATCAAGCATACTATTAACCTCTTTGCAGTTATGTAAACTTTACGGTTCCTGGCTTTCCGTGATCTGTTCCTTGCCGAAGATGCACCAGAGGGTGATGGAGACCACCACAATGACGCCGCCGATCAGGGCAAAGATGCCGGGCTTCTCCCCGTCAAAGATCAGCACCCACACCGGGTTCAGCAGCGGCTCCACCGCGCCCAGCAGGCAGCAGGCCAGGGGCGGGCAGTACCGGGAGGACTTCACATACAGGATGTAGGAAATGCCCAGCTGGAACACGCCCAGGGTCAGGATGGAGAGGGTGGCGGTGGTGGTGAAGACGGGCTTGGTAACAAGGATGAAGGGCAGGCCCACCAGGAAGGTCAGGCACTGGCCGATGAGGATGCCGGAGAAGCGCTGTTCCCCTTCCAGCTCACCCACAGCCATGAACATGCCGGCCATGAACATGCCGGCGGCAATGGCCACCAGGTTGCCCAGGATATAGCCGGGCTGCAGCTGGTCAAAGAAGAACAGGGCAATGCCCAGCAGGGTCAGGGTGACCACAGCGGCATCCGCCTTGCGGATGCGGGTCTTGTAGATCAGGGCGGTGAAAATGACGATAAACACCGGGGAGGTGAACTGCAGGACGATGGCGTTGGCGGCGGTGGTCAGCTTATTGGCGCAGACAAAGCAGGTATACACGCAGGCGGACAGCGCACCGGCCAGGAAGGTCTTTTTGCTCAGCACAAAGCGGTGCCGGGCGATGAGCATATACACAGCGATAGTGGCGCCGGCGATCAGGCTGCGCATGCCGGCCACGGCAAAGCCGTTCCAGGGGATAAGCTTGATGAAGATGCCGGCAATGCTCCACAGCGTGGCGCAGACCAGCATTTCTATAATTGCCAGATTTTCTTTTTTCATGATGGACCTCACGGGAATTCAAAGGATGATCAGATTATGCGCCGTTCACAAAAAATAGGCGCGTGATGCTCACGCGCCTGTTTTTATCAATTTGATCAGATTACTCGTTGAAATCGGAATCAATGAGTTCGGCCAGGGTAGCGATAGCCGCATCCTCGTCAGCACCGTCAGCAATGATGTTGATGGTGGTTCCCTTGACAATGCCCAGGGAAAGAACACCCAGGAGGCTCTTGGCGTTCACACGCCGCTCTTCCTTCTCCACCCAGATGCTGCTCTTGAACTCGTTGGCTTTCTGAATGAAGAAAGTCGCGGGCCGGGCATGAAGACCTACCTGATTATTGATGACTACTTCTTTGGTTATCATACTTGCCACTCCTTATTTCATAACGATATTGCTTTTCTAATTTAACAAATTTTTCGGAAATCGTCAACCGCTTTCGTAGCTTTCATTATTTTCAACATTTATTTTTCTTCGCTACGGCAAATTTTATTTAAGTTCGACAACGGTAACGCCTGCCTCACCCTCGCCAAATCTTCCCAGACGGAAAGATTTTACGCTTTTGTTCCGTTTCAGCATTTGCTGCACCGCGGCGCGCAGGGCGCCGGTACCCTTGCCGTGGATGATGGTGACGGTTTTCAGCCGGGACATGACGGCACTGTCAATATACCGCTCCGCCGCCAGGACGGCTTCCACGCTCTCCATGCCCCGCAGGTCGATCTGGGGTTCGATGCTCATGGAGCGCAGCTGGGCAGCGCTGCTTTTGGCTGCGGCCTTGGGGCCGGGGGCCTTCACGCCCTCCAGCAGCAGCACCTCGTCCTCTTTGGCCGTCACATTCATGATGCCGGCCCGGAGGCTCAGCACCCGGTCGGGCGAGATGGACAAGACCGTGGCTTTCATGCCCATGGACTTGATCTGCACCGTGTCCCCCACCTTCACCGGGCGAGAAGAAGTCTGTTCCGGGGCCGCAGGCTCCAGGTCTTTTTTCAGGGCCTCCTGGCTGAGATTCAGCTTCCGGCGCAGCTGGGAGCGGGCCTCGTTGATCTGCTGGGCCTCCTCCTGCTCGTTGGCACGCTTGCGCATCTCGTCCAGCTCCCGGAACACCTCCTCGGCGGTGCTGCGGGCCTCCTGGATGATCCGTTCCGCCTCCCGGCGGGATTTCAGGTCCGCCTTGTCCAGGCGCACCTCCAGCTCCGCCTTCAGGAAGGCGGCCTTTTTGGCGTTCTCTTGGGCCTCCCGCAGCTTCACGGCGGCCTCGTTCCGATCCCGCTCCAGCAGGAGACGGGTCTGCTCCAGCTTTTCGATGGTGGCCTCAAAGCTGGCGCTCTCGGTGCTGACCCGGTTGCGGGCGTCCGCGATAATGTCCTCCCCCAGGCCCAGACGCTGGGAGATGGCAAAGGCGTTGGACTTGCCGGGGATGCCCACCAGCAGATGGTAGGTGGGGCGGAGGGTCTCCACGTCGAACTCGCAGGAGGCGTTCTGCACTCCCGGCTCGTTGGTGGCATAGACCTTCAGCTCCGCATAGTGGGTGGTGGCGGCAATGACGGCGCCCCGCCGGCGGCAATATTCGATAATAGCCACGGCCAGGGCCGCACCCTCTGTGGGGTCGGTGCCGGCACCCAGCTCGTCAAACAGAATCAGAGAGCGGTCATCGCATTCTTCGATAATGTTGACGATATTGCTCATGTGGGCAGAGAAGGTGGACAGGTTCTGCTCAATGCTCTGCTCATCGCCGATATCCGCCAGGATGTGGCTGAACACCGGCAGGTTGCTGCCGTCGTCGGCGGGAATATGCAGGCCGCACTGGTTCATGGCGGCAAGCAAGCCGATGGTCTTGATGGAGACGGTCTTGCCGCCGGTGTTGGGGCCGGTGATCACCAGGGTGTCAAAGCTGTCCCCCAGCTCCAGGCTGATGGGCACGGCCTTGGCCTGATCCAGCAGCGGATGCCGGGCCCGGCGCAGGACGATGCCCCCGGCCTCACCGGCGGCACTCTGGCAGTTCAGTTTATAGCTGAGCTTGGCCTTGGCAAAGATCAGGTCCAGCCGCACCAGAATTTCAAAATCGGCGGAAATATCGTCCCGGTGCTCGGCGCAGTCGGCGGATAGCTCCGCCAGGATGCGGTCGATCTCGATTTTCTCCTTCGCTGCCAGCTCCCGCAGCTCGTTGTTGGCCTTGACGGCGGCCATGGGCTCGATAAACAGGGTGGCGCCGGAGGCGGAAATGTCATGCACCAGGCCGGGAATGGCCCCCTTATGCTCTGCCTTTACCGGCACCACATAGCGGTCCTGCCGCATGGTGATGATGGGCTCCTGCAGGGCCTTGGCATAGCTGGGCGAGGAGATGATCTTCTGCAGAGAGTCCCTGGCCCGGGCGGCGGCGGCCCGCATCTGGCGGCGGATGTTGGCCAGCTCCGGGCTGGCGCCGTCGGCAATCTCATCCTCGCCGCTGATGGAGGTGCTGATCTTCTCCTCCAGGAACTTGTTGGCATGGAGGGCGTAGAACAGATGGTCGATGGGCGTCTTGCCCACGGTGTCATCGGCGATGTAGCCCCGCACCAGCCGGGCGCACTGAAGCACCCGGGCAATATCCAGCAGCTCCCGGGTGTTGAGGGCGCCGCCCAGGTCGGCCCGGGCCAGAGAGGGGCGCACGTCCTTTACGCCGGAGAAGCTGGGGCTGCCCCGCACCACCATCATGGTCTTGGCAGCGGTGGTCTCCTCCTGGCGGCGGCGCACCTCCGCCGGCTCCGTGGAAGGCTTCAGTGCCCGGGCCTGCTCCTTGGCGGTGTCCCCCACCGCCTCTGCCGCCAGCATCTCCAGCACGGCAGGCAGCTCCAGGGTTATCAATGATTTTTCAAAAAAACGCATAGCTTTATCTTATCCTTATGTTTTTCCAATATGTCAGGGTGGAAAACTGCCGCTCAGTTTGCAGCAGCAGGTAGCGCTCCGCCGCGGCGCTGAGCCGCTGCATGGCCTCCCCTTCCAGGCGGAAGGAGAACAGCTGCTTTGCCGGGGCGGAGACGATATAGCGCAGGGCGGCCAGGGAATCCGGGCAGAGGCGGGCCAGCTGGTCCCGGCTGTCGGCACAGGCGCGGCAGAAGACACTGCCCCGCTCCAGGCTCAGCACCGGCTGCTCTATCTCCTGACAGCCGCAGGCGGGGCAGGCGCTCAGCTCCGGCGTGTAGCCGGTGAGGCACATGAGCCGCAGCTCAAAGGCGGCCTTGATCTGCTCCGGGGGGTACAGTTTATTGCTGAGCGCATACAGAGAATTGAGCCCCAGTTGCAAAACGGCCGGCTCCGGCTGATCCTCCACGCTGAGCGCCTCCAGACACTCGGCAAAATAGCAGCCCAGGGCAAAATCCTCCATATCCGTGCGCAGGCCGGTGAAGGCCTCTTTGAGCACCGCCTCGTTCACCGTCCATTTGCCACGGTTGCCAAAGAGGGTCATCTCCGAATAGGTCAGCTGCTGGGTGGCGGCGGCGGTTTTGCTGCCCTTGCGCAGGGCGCCCCGGGCCTTGACGGTGATCTTGCCGTCGGTGGAAGTCAGCAGGGTGAGGATGCGGTCCGCCTCCTTGTACCGGACTTCCCGCAGGACAAGGGCGTTGGTTGTCGTAAACATATATGTATACCTACTTATCCTGAGCCCGGGGAACTTATCCCCGGCTCCCCACAGTGTTTTGGGCAGTTCTTTTCTCTACGGCCCTTTCGGCGGCTTTGTAAAGGAGATAATACAGCGGGTCGCCGGTCTCCCGGAAGGCCTGCCAGATGGGATCGTCTTTCATGCTACCACCTCTGCCTTTAGTATCTGCAAAGGCGGCAGATTAAAATGCTGGAAAAAATTGATTTACTGCTCGCTGAAGCCGAAGTTGCGCAGCTGGGCCATGGAATCCCGCCAGTTTTCCTTCACCTTCACCCAGGTCTGCAAATAGACCTTGGTGCCCATGAAGGCCTCGATATCGGTGCGGGCCAGCTCCCCGATCTTTCGGAGCATGGCGCCCTTCTTGCCGATGATGATGCCCTTATGGCTCTCCTTCTCGCAGTAGATGGTGACCTCCAGGTCGATGATGCCGTTGTCCCGCTCGGAAAACTTGGTGACCTCCACGGCGGTGCCGTGGGGGATCTCCTTGTCCAGGCAGCGCAGCAGCTTTTCCCGCACCAGCTCCGCGCAGATCTGCCGCTCCGGCTGGTCGGTGATCATGTCCTCGGGGAAGAAATGGGGGCCCTCCTGGGCGTATTTCTCCAGCTCCGCCATCAGCTCGTCCACCCCTTCGCCGGTTCTGGCGGAGATGGGCAGGATGGCATCGAACTGGTACAGAGCGCTGTAGGCGGCCATGACCTCCAGAAGCCGGGCCTTGTCCACCGTGTCGATCTTATTGATCACCAGCAAGGCCGGGGCCTTGGTCTGGCCGATGCGCTCAATCAGGGCCAGCTCCTGAGGACCGGGGCTGGCCACCGGCTCCACCAGCAGCAGCACACAGTCCACGTCCGCCACGCTCTCCTTCACCACATTGACCATGTAGTCCCCCAGGCGGGTCTTGGGCTTGTGGAAGCCGGGGGTATCCATCAGGACAAACTGGGTATCTCCCCGGTTGACGATGGCGGTAATGCGGTTGCGGGTAGTCTGGGGCTTGTTGGAAACGATGGCGATCTTCTCCCCCACCAGAGCGTTGGTCAGGGTGGACTTGCCCACGTTGGGCCGGCCGCAGATGGTGATCATGGCTGCTTTTGTCATGTTGTTCTTCTCCTGTAAATTCAATTCTTCAAATATCGTCGCCCATGATGGCCTTTTCACGCTGGCGCATCTGTGCCTTCATCGGGCCTTCATCCACATGGTCATAGCCCAGCAGGTGCAAAACAGAGTGGACGGTGAGATACATGATCTCCCGTTTGAAGCCATGGCCGAACTCCTGGCCCTGGGCCTCGCAGCGGGGCAGGGAGATCATCATGTCCCCCAGCAGCACCGCGCCGGTATCCAGGTCCCGCTCACAGTCCGCCGGGTCAAAATGCCCCGGCTCCAGCTCGTTCTGGGGGAAGCTGAGCACATCGGTGGGCCTGTCCACCCCACGGAAGTCCCGGTTCACCGCATGGATGCCCGCATCATCGGTTAACATAACGCTTATAATGCAGGGCGTGTCTACCCCTTCGGCGTCCAAAGCCATGGCGGCAGCCTTCTTGATGAGGGCGGCGGCCTCGTTATGGCCCAGGTTCTTCACTTCCCGGCTCACATCAATCTCGTGCTCCATGTCCCTCATCCCTTCTTATAGCGTTTCGGCGGCAGCTTCTTCACCGGCGCCGCGGCCGGGTTCTTCTTGTCATAGACCTCATAGGCCTCGATGATCTTCTGCACCAGCCGGTGGCGCACCACATCGGAGCCGGTGAGGGTGCAGATGGCGATGTCCTCGATGCCCTCCAACACCTTCATGGCCACCTTCAGGCCGCTGGTCTTGTCCTCCGGCAGGTCGATCTGGGTGATGTCGCCGGTGATGACTACCTTGGAGCCGAAGCCGATGCGGGTCAGGAACATTTTCATCTGCTCCCGGGAGGTGTTCTGGGCCTCGTCCAGGATGATAAAGCTGTCGTCCAGGGTGCGGCCGCGCATATAGGCCAGGGGGGCCACCTCGATATTGCCCCGCTCCAGATACTTCTGGTAGGTGTCCGCCCCCAGCATATCAAAGAGGGCGTCGTACAGGGGGCGCAGGTAGGGATCCACCTTGCTCTGCAAATCCCCGGGCAAAAAGCCCAGCCGCTCCCCTGCCTCCACAGCGGGGCGGGTGAGGATAATACGGTTGACCTCCTCCGCCCGGAAGGCGGCCACAGCGGCGGCCACGGCCAGGTAGGTCTTGCCGGTGCCGGCGGGGCCGATGCCCAGGGTGACGGTGTTTTGGGCGATGGCGTCGCAATAGGCCTTCTGGCCCAGGGTCTTGGGCTTGATGGGCTTGCCCTTGGCGGTGATGCAGATCACGTCCCCGGCCAGCTGGTTGATCTGGGTCTCCTTCCCGTCCTTCACCAGCTTGAGAATATAGCGGACATTCTGGGCGTCGATATTCTCCCCCTTGGCGGCCAGAGTCAATAGACCATTGATGGCCTTCTCCGCCAGCAGCACATCCTCGGCCTCGCCGCAGATGTGGATCTTATCATCCCGGTCCAGCACCTTGACCCCCAGCTCGTTTTCGATGATGCGCAGGTTCTGGTCAAAGGAGCCAAAGACGCTGATCACATGCTCCATTCTTTCTACTTCAATGGTTTTTTCTATCATGTAATATCCTTTCTCAGGCGGCCTCAAAAACCGACCACCCGGGCAATATCTTCCAGGCAATGGCAGCGGAGAGTGAGAACATACAAGGTCTCGCCCCCGGCGGCGGTGAAGCTTTTTCCCAGCACCTGCCCCTTCACATCGGCCAGCAGCAGGCGGTTCAGCTGCCGCTCCATCTCCTGCCGGTCACAGGCGGACTGAAGCTGGGTATCATAACCTCGCAGCTCTTCCCGCACCAGGGTCACCGGCAGGGCGAACAGGCCCTCCGCGCCCAGTTTATATTCATGAATGATTTTATCACACTCGTCAATAGCTTTTCCACTATCAAAATAAAGATTTATCCGTCTTTTTCCGAAAATTACTGCAAAGCGGCTGCGGCTGATGAGATTGGGCCGCTTTACCTCCTCCCGGGCGGGGCAGACAGCGCTCAGCTCCCGCCAGGTATCGGCCAGGACCTGGGCTCTGGCCCGGACGTATTTGCTGCCGTTGGACAGAGAATCCATCTCGGCGCTGACCAGGGTCTCCCCTGCCAGTACCGACTGGCCACTGTGCACCACCGGCCTGCCGTTCTCCACGGACAGACGGCGGACGATGCCGGTTCTGGCAGCCACGATGTCTGCCGGTGCGCTCTCGGCATAGATCTCCGGCTTCTCCTGCCGCTCCATCACCACGGCCACGGCCCGGGAGCCGCTGATGTTCACCGTCATCCAGGCCAGCTCCGGCAGCTCCCGGAGCATCTGGCTGCGCACCAGGTCGGCGGAAACGGAGTAGCGGCAGGTTCCGCTGTCCACCCCACAGCGGGACAGCGCCCGCAGCACCTGCCCATCGGTAAGCTGCTCATTGCCCACCACTTCGATCTCCCAGATGAACAGAGAAGAAACGAACAGCAGCAGCCCCATCAGCAGCAGGAAAAGCAGCAGCCAGACCCGGCGTTTAATCAGCTTCCTGTCCCGGCTGCCGCCGCTGAGGCTGATGGGCTTCAGCTGGCACATGCATTTTTCGCTCAGGGCTTCCAGGGCCGGGTAGTCCGTCTCATACATGCGCAGGCGCACGGTGCAGTCGTCCACGCACTGGATATCCCACAGCGCAATGGCCGACAGGGCCGCCGCGTTCAGCAGTCCTTCCACATAGGCGCCGCAGACCTCCACATCCAGCCTGCCCTTGAGTTTTTCATAGATTCTGCCCATGTTCACTCCCATTCCACGCTCTGTATCCGGCCGCTGATCAGCAGCTCCCGCCGGTTCATGGCGGCGATCACCAGCTCAGTGCCGCTGATGTTCAGCTTGCCCCGGCCCAGGGACACCACGATCCGCTCCCGGCCATAGTCCATGACGCCCCGGTGGTTTTCCACCAGCAGCCGCTTGCCGCCGGTGACCGTCAGCTTGGCAGTGCCCAGCAGGGCGTCCTCCGGCAGCGCCAGCCGCTCCGCCAGCTCCTGGGGCAGCTCCCTTTTGCTTCTCACCGGCTTCACCTCGATTCCGTATATATCTATGCCCGGCGTCATAGCTTGATACATGGACAAGGAGGTGCGCCATGAAAAACCGTCTCGCCGTTATCGTCTGTCTCTGTTCCTTTGCCGCCCTGACCCTGTGCTCTGCCCAGGTCATCCAAAGCTGCCGCTACGCCGTGGAGCTGTGCCTGAGCCTGATTCTGCCCTCGCTGTTCCCCTTTTTTGTGCTGTCGGTACTGCTGAACCGGCTGGGGCTGCCGGGCTATCTGGGGCGGCTGCTGACGCCCCTGGCCTCCCGGGTCTACGGCATCACCGGGGCCGGGGCCTCGGCGCTACTGATCGGGCTCACCGGAGGCTACCCCCTGGGGGCGGCCTACATCGCCGACATGGAGCGCAGCGGCGCCATCACCGCCAGGGAGGGAGAGCGGCTGCTGGCCTTTTGCAACAACTCCGGTCCTGCCTTCATCATCGGCGCGGTGGGGGCCGGGGCCTTCGGCAGCGGGAAGGCCGGGCTGCTGCTCTACCTCTGCCATGTGCTCTCCGCCATGCTGACCGGGCTGTTCTTCCGCCAGAAGGATTATTGCCGGGAGATTCCGCCACTGCAGCTGGATTCGGTTTACATAAGTCAGGCGCTGCCGGAGGCGGTGAAGCAGGCCATGGGGGTGCTGCTGAACGTGTGCGGCTTTGTGATGTGCTTCACGGTGCTGGTGGGGCTGCTGGACGCGGGCGGGGCCTTTTCCCTGGTCTGCGGGCATCTCTCCGCCGCTTTCGGGCTGGAGCTGCAATTTACCCATGCCGCCCTCACCGGGGTGCTGGAGCTGGGCAGCGCCGCCGGGGCGCTGCGGGGTCTGGCCCCCACGCCGCTGAACATGGCGCTGGCGGCGGGGATTCTGGGCTGGGGCGGCATCTCCGTCCATTTCCAGACCCTGGCGGTGCTGGCCGGGAGCAAAATCAAAGGCGCCCTGCATTTCGCAGGACGCCTGATCAGCGCCAGTATTGGCATGGTGCTGGCCTATGCCCTCTCCATGCTGCTGCTTTAGAACGCGAACAGCACACCGATCAGGGCGGAGGCAGCTATAAAAACAATGGGGTGCAGGGACTTGAGCTTGTTTACATAACGCGTGCAGATCAAGAGCACCACAGCCAGAATGATGGCCTTGAAGTTGAACAGGTCGGTAAGCACGCCGCTGGCCTGAAACAGCTCCGTATTGAACAGGGCCAGCTTCAGAACCAGCACACCGGCGGCGGCGATCAGCCCCACGGAGCAGGGGCGCAGGCCATAGAAGGCCGCGTCCACATACTGGTTCTGGCGGAAAGACTTGAGCACCCGGGCAATCAGCAGGATGATGATCACCGAAGGGGTCACAAGGCCCAGGGTGGCAACCACCGCACCGGGGATACCACCGGCGGTAAAGCCCACATAGGTGGCCATGTTCACGCCGATGGGGCCGGGGGTGGACTCAGACACAGCCACCATATCCGCCAGCTGCCCATAGGTGAACCAGCCGGTGGAATCGGCCATGTCGTAGAGGAAGGGCAGGGTTGCCATGCCGCCGCCCACGGCGAAGAGGCCGGTCTTGAAAAACTCATAAAAGAGCCGCAGATACAGCATCATTTCCCTCTCAGCCCCACTTTCGTAAAGAAGATACCGGCAGCGGCACAGAGCACCACAAACAGCACCGGGGACAGGTCAAGGAAAACGGAGAGCACAAACACCAGCAGGCACAGCACCAGGCTGGCCTTATCGGTGACGGCCTTCTTCCACAGCTTGGTAACGGCGTTGAAGATCAGTACGCAGACGCAGACACGGATGCCGGCAAAGGCATGCTGCACCGCCGGGATATCCGCAAAGTTGGTGAGGATGCCGGCAATGACGCTGATGATCAGCACCGAGGGGAACACCACACCCAGGGTAGCCACGATGCCGCCCAGAGTGCCGTAGAGCTTCTGGCCGATGAAGGTGGCGGTATTGACGGCGATGACGCCGGGGGTGCATTGGCCCACGGCATAATAGTCCATCAGCTCCTCGCTGGTGGCCCAGCCGTGTTTGTCCACAATCTCCCGCTCCAGAATGGGGATCATGGCATAGCCGCCGCCAAAGGTCATGACGCCTACCCTGGCAAAAGCCAGGAAAAGGTCAAGGAATTTCTTCATGAATACTTCACTTCTTCAGAGAATCTGCAAACTCGTTGTACCTGGCGATCTTTTCGGCGCACTGGGCCTGACTCTCGCCGCGAACCAGCAGATAGACCTTGATCTTCGGCTCCGTGCCGGAGGGACGGACGATGAAGCTGCTGCCGTCGGCCAGCTCAAAGTACAGCACGTTGGAGCCCCAGAAGGGAGTCTTGCCCACCTTGCCCAAACCGGCCACGAAAATGCTGCCGTCGGCATAGTCACGGATGCGGAGGACTTCCTGGCCGCCGATCTCCACCGGGGGCTTCTCCCGCAGGTCCTTCATCAGCTGCTGCATCTTCTGCAGGCCGTCCAGGCCGGGCATGACCAGGTTCAGGGTCTTCTCGGCAAAGTGGCCGTACTTCTCATACAGGGCGTTGACCGCGTCCATCAGGGTCATGCCCTGCTTGTGGTAGGAGGCGGCCATCTCCGCCACCAGCATGGAGGCAGTGACAGCGTCCTTATCTCTCACATAGTCGCCCACCATGTAGCCGTAGCTTTCTTCGAAGGCGAAGATGTACTTATAAGACTCGGCGGCTTCCCACTCGGCGATCCGCTCCGCCATGAACTTGAAGCCGGTGAAGGTATCCTCAAAGTGGACGCCGTTGGCCTCGCAGACAGCTCTTGCCATGCCGGTGGAGACAATGCTGGACAGGGCGCCGGCATTCTCCGGCAGGGTGCCGGTGGCTTTCTTGGCGCGGATGATGTAGTCCAGCAGCAGCACGCCCATCTGGTTGCCGGTGATGGTCTTGTACTCATCCCCTACCCGCACCATGGTGCCGATACGGTCAGAGTCCGGGTCGGTGCCGATGATCAGGTCGCTGCCCACCTTCTTGGCCAGGTCAACCGCCAGGTAGAAGCCCTCCGGGTTCTCCGGGTTGGGGCTGGCCACAGTGGGGAAGTTGCCGTCAATGACCATCTGCTCCTCCACTGGGTACACATACTTCAGACCCAGCCGGGCCAGAGCTTCGGGGACCAGCTTGTAGCCGCAGCCATGGAAGGGGGTGTAAACCACTTTGAATTCATCCGCCACTTCTTTGACCACTTCTTTATCGATGGCCTGGGCCATGACCTGCTCCATGAAAGCGTCATCGGTCTCCTTGCCCAGAATCTCGATCATGCCGCTCTTGACAGCCTCGTCAAAATCACAGCTCTTGAAGCCGGTGAAGATATCGATGGCTTCCATCTGCTTGGCGATGGCGTCCGCCTTCTGGGGGGGCAGCTGGGCGCCGTCGGCCCAGTAGACCTTGTAGCCGTTATACTCCTTGGGGTTGTGGCTGGCGGTGACGTTCAGGCCGGCGATAGTGCCATAGTACAGCACGGCAAAGCTCAGCTCCGGGGTGGGGCGCAGGGCGTCAAAGATGCGCACATGCACGCCGTTGGCAGCCATGACGCAGGCGGCCTCCCGGGCGAAGGTCTCGCCGTTGAGGCGGCAGTCATAAGCGATGGCGATGCCCCTGCGCTTTGCTTCCTCGCCCTCGGCGGAAATAACGTTGGCAAAGGCCTGGGTGGCGTGACGGATGATGTGCACGTTCATGTGGTGCAGGCCCAGCTTCATGGTGCCTCTGAGACCGGCAGTGCCGAACTCCAGCGGGGCAAAGAAGCGGTTTTCAATCTCCTTCTCGTCGCCGGCGATGGCGTTAAGCTCTGCCCATTCCTCCTCGCTGAGGGCGGGGCTGTCCAGCCAGTGCTGATATTCTTCCTTGTAGTTTCTTGCCATGGTAATTTCCTCCTTTATAATTGGTCTGATTCGGCTTCCGGCTGAGCTTCACACAGGGCTCTGGCGTCTTCCAGCAGGGACTGTGGCACATAAATGTCCACGCCCTGGCCGCTCATGCCCAGGATCAGCTTGCCGAAGCTGCCGTCTCCCGGATATATTTTCAAGCATGGTATGCCATATGCTTCCAGCATATTGATCCTCAGCTCATCGCCAAGGTCCAGACTTTTGCAGTTGCACAGCAGCGCCGGCGTTTCCGGCTCTCCCTGTGCGGTTTTGGGCCAGCGGTCAGAGAGCTTATCGCCCATGGCCCTGCCCCATTCGGTTTTGTTCTCCATGTTCCTCTCCCAGTATGTCACAATATATTCACATTATAAACCCTTACGGCCATGAAAACAAGTCCAATTATCACGCCTTCCTGGTCGAAGGCCCGGTATGGTTGACCACAAGGATGCCCACGCAGACCAGAGCCAGGGCAGCCAGGTTCCGCAGGGTGAAGGCCTGCTCGTGCAGCAGCACGGCGGAATAGCAGATGCCGAACACCGGGATGCTGAAGCCGAAGATGGTGACCCGGCTCACCGGGTTGTATTTCAGAAGCAGGCCCCAGATGGTGAAGGCCACCGAGGACACCGCCGCCAGATACAGCAGCAAAAGCACGGATGCGGCCGTCCAGCCCTCCAGCCGCCCGCCCATCAGAAAGCCGATCAGCAGCATCACCAGGCTGCCAAAAACCAGCTGGCCCCCGGTGAGGAGAGTGGCGTCCATGCGCCGGGTCAGGATTTTCAGCGTGACGGAACCCAGGCCATAGGCCATGGAGCTGATGAGGATGAAGCCCTCGCCAATGAGGGTGACTTCCCCACCCAGGCCGGGGCCCTTCATATTCATGACGATGATGCCGCCGAAGCCCAGCAGGCAGCCCAGGGTCTTGCGCCAGTTCATCCGCTCCCCTTTCAAAATGAAGTGGGCAAAGATGATGGCGAAGAAGGTGTAGCTGGCGTTGATAACAGCGCTCTTGGTGCTGGTGCAGTGGGCAAGGCCGATGTAGTAAAACACATACTGGGCCGTGGTCTGCAGCAGGCCCTGGCCGCAGACGGCGGGCAGATCGCCGGCTTTCAGGCCCAGTGGTCCCTTACGGCTCAGCCGGGCGAAGGCCAGGGTCATCAGCCCCGCCAGCAGGAAGCGCACGCCGCCATAGAGCAGCTGGCTGCCCGCGCCGCTGATGTTCATCATTGCATAGCCCAGCTTGATGCAGGGAAAGGCGCTGCCCCACATGGCGCAGCACAGCAGCGCCAGCAGGCTCACCGCCACAGGACGCTGGTAAATATTTTCTTTCATGCTTCTCTCTTTTCTTTTTATGCTGCAACAAGATATAGCGCAAACGGAAGGAAATGTCAAGGCTTATCCGCAAGATACAGAAAGCCCCGCCGGTTTCCCGGCGGGGCTTTGAGATATTACTGCTTCAAGCTTGCTGGAATCAGCGCTTGTTCTTCATGCTCAGCATGTCGCCATAGACGGGAGTGGGGATGCCGAAGCCGCCGTGGACTGCCAGCACCTGGCCGGTGGTGTAGGGAGCCTCCGCGAAGTACAGCACCGCGTCGGCGATCTCCTGGGGCTCGCCCATGCGGCGGATGGGGGTGTGCTTGAGGAAGAACTCCTGGAACTCGGGGGTCAGGTTGTTCTTCACAGCCTCGGTGGCGGTCATGCCGGGGCAGACCACGTTGCAGGTGATGTTCAGGGCGGCAGCCTGGGAGGCGATCATCTTGCTCAGGTGGATGATGCCGGCCTTGGAGGTGCCGTAGGCCAGCTGGCTGACGTCGGGGGTCAGGCCGGCCACGGAGCCAATGTTGATGATGGCGCCGGAGCCCTGGGCGGCCATGGCCTTGTTGATAGCAGCCTGGGAAGCCCGGAACACAGTGGACATGTGCACTTCCACATAGCGGGCAAAATCATCATAGTCGGTGTCGAAGATGGTCTTGTCGTCATAGGGCTTGGTGCCGCCGAAGTTGTTGACCAAGATATCGATGCGGCCCTCATTGGCCACCACGGTATCGATCATGTTCAGGATGCTGTCCTTATCATAGGCTTCGAAGTACACGGTCTTGACGTCCAGGCCCTGGGCGCAGAGGGCGGCAGTCTTTTCGTTTCCCACTTCCAGGTTGCGGCAGGCCATATACACTCTGGCCCCGGCCTTGGCCAGGGTCTCCACGCAGGCGTAACCAATGCCTCTGGTAGAAGCGGTGACAATTGCAACTTTTCCGTTCAACATTTTGTTTACTTCCTTTCTCAAATTCTATATTTTCCTGCTTCGGCTATTGAAATAGCCAGCTTATGGTTTTATAATAATTTAAAAAATAACAAAAGGACGGACAATATGTTGATTCATCATATCTGCATACAGACAAATTCTTACGAATTGTCTAAAGATTTTTACTGCAATCTTCTGGGGTTTCAGCTCATTTCCGAGACGGCCAATTTCCACGGCCGGGGCTACAACAGCTGGCTCAGGGAACCGGGCGGCTTCATGATCGAGCTGCAGACAGCCAAGGCCGGCGGGCAGTTCTCCCCCGCCTGCAAAGAGGCGGAGGGACTGGCCCATCTGTGCTTTCTGGTGGAGGACGTGGAGGCGGAAGCCCGGCGTATTCTCGACGCCGGCTACGATCACTTCCGCCGTAAGAACGGTGAGGCGGTCTATGAGGTGCTGGGCAGCAAGCTTTGCAAGCTGGTGGCCCCGGAGGGGACCATCATCGAGCTGCGGGACACGGCGGAACTCTAAAAAGCATCAATTCCCCGGACAAATGTCCGGGGAATTGATTTTTATTGATTGATCAGATCTGAATCAGCTTGTAATCTCTGGTGCCCATGCCGATCTTCTCGGCGTGCTCCAGGCAGGTCTTCCACTCGGAATCCGGGTGGTTCATGTGGAAATGCTCATGGTCATGCTCCTCATGGCCGAACTCCTTCAGGTGATCGTCCAGATGGCTGCCAGGGACCACGGGCTGCTGGTTGCAGAGATCCACACAGGCCTGATCCAGAGCCACCGGGTCAAAGGAGGCCAGCATACCCACATCGGGGATGATGGGGATATCGTTCTCGGAATGGCAGTCACAGCAGGGGGAGACGTCGCAGATGAGAGTAATGTGGAAGCAGGGACGGTCCTTGCACACCGCATAGGCATACTCCGCCATCTTATAGTTCAGCAGCTTGTTGGAGTCCTGGAAGGTGGGCTTGATGGCGTTCTTGGGGCAGACAGCCAGGCAGCGGCCGCAGCCCACGCACTTATCCGTATCGATATGGGCCTTGCGGTTTTCGATCACCGGGGCGCTGTGGGCGCAGATGCGCTGGCAGGAGCCGCAGCCGATGCACTGCTCCTCCTTCACGAAGGGCTTACCGTCGCAGTGCTGCTCCATTTTGCCGGAGCGGGAGCCGCTGCCCATGCCAAGGTTCTTCAGCGCGCCGCCGAAGCCGGCGGATTCATGGCCCTTGAAGTGGGACAGGGAGATCACCACGTCGGCATCCATGATGGCCTGGCCGATCTTGGCCTCCTTCACATACTCCAGATTGATGGGCACCAGGGCCTCATCCGTGCCCTTCAGGCCGTCGGCAATGATCACGTGGCAGCCGGTCTGCAGCGGAGAGAAGCCGTTCATATAGGCGGTGTCCAGGTGGTCCAGGGCGTTCTTGCGGCTGCCCACATAGAGGGTGTTGCAGTCGGTCAGGAAGGGCTTGCCGCCCAGCTCCTTCACATAGTCCGCCACCACACGGGCGTAGTTGGGCCGCAGGAAAGCCAGGTTGCCATACTCGCCAAAGTGGATCTTGATGGCGGCGTACTTATCGGTGAAGTCGATGGTTTCAAAGCCGGCGGTCTTCATCAGCCGGTGCAGCTTTTTCAGCAGGTTCTCCTGGCCGGTGGCCTTGAAGGTGGTAAAGTATACGTCAGAATGTGCCATTGGAATCTCCTCCTAAAAGATTTTTATCTTGAAATAATATGGAATTACCCGACCATTTTTCCGCTTTTATTCCTGGTCCGGGGCTTTCAGGGTCTTGATCGCGCTCAGCGTAAAGTCCGTCATCAGGGGGATATAGGTGAGGGCGAACACCGCGCCGCCGACAATGGCAGCCTTCTTTTTATGCTTGGCCGGAACGCACAGCCCCAGCAGCAGACCCAGGGCCATCAGGCAAAACTTCAGCACCGCCACCATCTTCCAGTCTCTGGAGGCCAGATACGCGTCGGCGCAGGCAAAAAGTTTTTTCATCACAAGCACCTCCTGTTTTCCCCATTTTACCATAGCCGGCCCCAGCGGGCAAGAGGGATTTTGGGGGCGGGGGCTTTATTCAACGCCCTTTTGGTTTGTGTATAAACAAAGTTACCCGCCTTGCGGCGGGGGGAAAATAATCTATGAAGTCCTACAAAAATGGCTGGTGCAGAATAGCTGTTCAACTGTCCGCACAGCGGACACAGAAAAATCGGCAACCTTCAAAAGAAGGTTGCCGATTTTTGGTGGAGATGGGGGGAGTTGAACCCCCGTCCGAAAGCGTTTTAACAGGAACTTCTCCGGGCGCAGACGGTTATTTACATTCCCTTGTCCGGGCGAGAGCCGTCACCCTCAGGGACTTGGTAGCTTCATCATGCATGGCCGGCGCAAAGCTTTGCCGGCGCACGTTCACCACTAATCGACGCCCCATCCCAGGCCGTGGTACTCCCGGGTGGAACGCTCGCTAATTAAGCAGCGAGAAGAACAGAATCGTTGTTGTTCTTTAATTTATAAAAGCTGCCCATTTTAAGGATGGTAGGCGCATCCGCCCGCTATTCCTGCCTCCACACCCCCGTCGAAACCGTTACATCCCCATGCGTCAGATGAAGCTGACTTCATTCCGCTTCACCGGTTTCCGTAAGTGCCGGTAAAGCTCCATATCCGTCATCTCCATCTTCCTTTCCAACTTGAACCCGCTGCGCTGGGCTTCAAGTTGGTTTTGGATTACGTTTTTATGAAGCTGACTCCATTCCGCTTCACCGGTTTCCGTAAGAGCCGGTAAAGCTCCATATCCGTCATCTCCATCTTCCTTTCCAACTCGAACCCGTCGCGCAGCCGTCGGCGGCTTTGCCGCCTTACGGATGCGGCATACCCCTTGCGGGTGCTTCGTTGGGCTTCGAGTTGGTTTTGGGTTACGTTTTTATGAAGCTGACTCCATTCCGCTTCACCGGGCTGCGCAAAGAAATTTGCAAGGGGTCATGTGCCACCGCATACAATGGCACATGACCGCTGGTGAATACAAATTACTCCTTCACAGGTTCGGGATAGTCCACGCCGAAGGTGTCAACCGTGACCTTCTTCATGGTCTGGTTGATGCGGGGCCGGTCGTTATAATCGGTACGGGCCTTGCAGATCTCATCCACCACTTCGATGCCCTCGATCACCTTGCCGAAGGCGGCATACTGGCCGTCCAGATGGGGTGCATCCTCATGCATGATGAAGAACTGGCTGCCGGCGGAGTTGGGGGCCATGGTGCGGGCCATGGACAGAACGCCGCGGCTGTGAAGCAGTTCGTTCTTGAAGCCGTTGGCACGGAACTCGCCCTTGATGCAGTAGCCGGGGCCGCCGGAGCCAACGCCCTTGGGATCGCCGCCCTGGATCATAAAGCCGGGGATCACCCGGTGGAAGATAAGCCCGTCATAAAAGCCCTGCTTCACCAGGGAGATAAAGTTGTTGACGGTGTTGGGGGCCACCTCGGGATACAGCTCCGCCTTGATGACGCCGCCGTTTTCCATTTCAATGGTAACGATAGGGTTGCTCATTGGTAATTCCTCTCTTTCATTATCCTGTCAATATCCCGCTTGGACTGACGGTCTGCCTCGCTGTCCCGCTTATCGTGCAGCTTCTTGCCTTTGCACAGGCCCAGCTCCAGCTTCACCCGGCTGTCCTTAAAATACAGGGACAGGGGGATCAGCGCCACGCCGTCCTGCATGATCCTGGCCTGCAGCTTCATGATCTCCCGCTTGTGCATCAGCAGCCGGCGGGGTCTGACAGGGTCTTTGTTAAAGATGTTGCCATGCTCATAAGGGCTGATGTGCATGCCGCGGACGAACAGCTCCCCATCCTTCACGGTGCAGAAAGAATCCTTCAGATTGACCTGCCCCGCCCGGATGGACTTGACCTCCGTCCCGAAAAGCTCTATGCCCGCTTCATAGCGCTCCAGCACGAAATACTCGTGAAAGGCCTTGCGGTTGCTGCTGATTTCCTTTACGCCGGTCTGCCTGGGCACAGTGCTCACTCCCCTTCTCTTACACAGCAGGAAGATTATAACACAAGGCCGCCCGGAATAAAAGAAGAATTTGTGAATTGCTGTCGATGCAACCTTATTGTAACTATTTTGTTTTTATAATATCGCTTTTGCTGATTTTTCGGCGTTTTTACCTGTGTTTTTTTAAGCGTTCCGGCGGAAAAAATATGGCAATCTGCACCGGGATATGCTATACTGAACTCACTGATTATGTAAATCATTTTGATTATGTCAATAACAGGAGGTCATAGCCATGGATTATTTTGAGCAGCGCATCGACAGGGATGACAAATATCATGGGATCATTGTGGATGTGCATCTGGATAACGTCCGTCTCAGCGACGGCAGCAAAGCCAAGCGTGAGGTGGTGGAGCACCCCGGCGGCGTGACCATCCTGCCTGTGGATGAAGCGGGCAACTGCTACATGGTGCGGCAGTTCCGCTATCCCGCCGGGCACATGATGCTGGAGGCCCCGGCCGGGAAGCTGGAATACGGCGAGGACCACAGGGAATGTGCCGTGCGGGAGCTGAGTGAGGAGACCGGCTTCACCGCCGATGAGCTGATCTATCTGGGCGGTTTCTACACCTCCCCCGGCTTTTCCAGCGAGCTTTTGCATGTATACCTGGCCCTGGGGCTTCACGCCGGCGAGAGCCATCTGGACGAAGGCGAGTTTTTGAACGTGGAGAAGCACTCCCTGCAGGCGCTGGAGCAGATGATTATGAACAACGAGATCGAAGACGCCAAAACCATCATTGCCGTTTTGAAGGCGGAAAAGGTGCTGAAAGACCGGGTCAAAGAATAAAACTGTTGCCAATTACCTATCTCTGTGTTAAAATTCGGAATTGGTGGGCTTTGGCTCAGCGTATTATGGTTGGGCCGGGGCCGGCATCCGACAGGTTTGGAAGGTGCAAGTTTTGGAAAAATATATTATTCATGGCGGCACCGCTTTGCGCGGTGAAGTGGAAATCAGCGGCGCGAAGAACGCCGCCGTGGCGATTATTCCCGCCGCCCTTATGGTGGACGGCGTCTGCCGCATTGAGAACATCCCCCAGATCAGCGACACCGATATGCTGCTGACCATTTTGAAGGAGCTTGGCGCAAAGATCAAGTTCATCAACAAATCGACCATTGAAATTGACTGCACCAATGTGCGGTATCAGGACGCCCCCTATGATCTGATGCGGAAGATCCGGGCCTCCTATTATCTGATCGGCGCCATGCTGGGCCGTTTCGGCAGCGCCAAGACCACCATGCCCGGCGGCTGCAACTTCGGCGTGCGCCCCATCGACCAGCATATCAAGGGCATGACCGCCCTGGGCGCCGATGTGGACGTGAAAAACGGCTTTGTCTATGCCGACGCCAGGGACGGCCGTCTCCACGGCGCGCGGATCTATCTGGACAAGGTTTCCGTAGGCGCCACCATGAACATCATGCTGGCCGCCGCCCTGGCTCAGGGCCGCACCATCATTGAAAACGCCGCCAGAGAGCCCCACATTGTGGACCTGGCCAACTTCCTCAACTCCATGGGTGCGGACGTCCGCGGCGCCGGCACCGACACCATCAAGGTCAACGGTGTGGATAAGCTCCACGGCGGAAGCTACGCCATCATCCCCGACCAGATCGAGGCCGGCACCTACATGGTGGCTGCCGCCGCCACCGGCGGTGAGGTTCTGGTGAAGAACGTGATTCCCCGGCATCTGGAGTGCATCAGCGCCAAGCTGCGGGAGACCGGCACCATCGTCCAGGAATATGAGGATTCCGTGCTGGTCAAAGGCGCCAGCACCCTGCGCCGGGTCAACATCAAGACCCTGCCCTACCCCGGCTTCCCCACGGATATGCAGCCCCCCATGGGCGCTTTGATGTGCGTTGCCAATGGCACCTCCGTGATTACGGAGGGGGTCTACGACAATCGGTACAAATACACCAATGAGCTGCGAAAGATGGGCGCGGAGATCCAGGTGGACGGCCGGGTGGCCGTGATCGAGGGCGGCAAGCGCCTTACCGGCGCCCCGGTTCACGCCTGCGACCTGCGGGCCGGCGCGGCCATGGTCATCGCCGGCATGTGCGCCAGCGGCACCACCGTGGTGGACGATGTGCGCTTCATTGAGCGTGGCTATGAGAACTTTGTTGGCAAGCTGAAAGCCCTGGGCGCAGACATTGAATGTGTGGATGAGCCGAATGAGCCGGAGGATGCGGACAAGGTGGTTTCCATCAGCTGATGAGACTTTCTATCTTTGCCAGCGGGTCCAGCGGCAACTGCCTGCTTCTCAGCAGCGGTGACAGCCATATTCTGATCGACGCAGGGATTTCCATGCGCAGAATCCAGGCCGGGCTGCGGGAAGCGGCGTTGGATTTTCATGATGTTTCTGGAGTGCTCATAACCCATGAGCACTCCGACCATATTTCCGGGCTGAAAACGCTGTGTAAGCACCATGCTCTGCCCGTATACGCGCCCCACACCATTGCCAACCGCCTGCGGGGCATGCTGCCGGAGCTGGAGCCCTGCCTGCGCATCATCCGCGTGGGCGAAGCCTTTGCCCTGGCCGGCTTCAAGGTCACGGCCTTTCACACCCCCCACGACACCGACGAAAGCGTGGGCTACCGGGTAGAGGGCGGCGGCTGTTTTGCCATGGCCACCGACATGGGCCATGTGACCGACGAGGTGCGGGATGCCCTCACCGGGGCGGACACGGTGCTGATCGAAGCCAACCACGACGTGGATATGCTCAGCTACGGGCCCTACCCCATCTACCTCAAGCGCCGTATTCTCTCCGACCGGGGGCATCTGTCCAACGAGAACTGCGGCAAACTGGCCCGCTACCTCTGCCAGCATGGCACAAGGCAGATTATCCTGGGCCATCTGAGCAAGGAGAACAACCGGCCGGACATTGCCCTTTCCGCCGTCCGGCAGCAGCTGATGGACCTGCCGGTGGAGCTGCACTGCGCGCCCCCTGCCGGCGGGCTGACTTTAACTGTTGAGGATGCTTGCCGATGCTGTCTGTAAAATTCATCTGCGTGGGCCGGATGCGGGAACGCTTTTATATGGAGGCCTTCAACGAGTACGCAAAGCGGCTGCAAAGCTACTGCAAATTGCAGCTGGTGGAACCGGCGGAGATCAAGTTGGGGGACAATCCCTCGGACAGGGAGATCAGCGCCGCCCTGGATAAGGAGGCGGAGGACATTCTTGCCGCCATCCCCGACGGCAGCTATGTGGTGGCCCTGTGTGTGGAGGGCAAGGGCCTGCCCAGCGAGGCCATGGCCGAACTGATCTCCCAGCGGGAAAACTCCGGCAAACCCAGGCTGTGCTTCATCATCGGCGGCTCCTATGGGCTTTCCCCGAAGGTGAAGGCCCGGGCTGACCTGAAGCTGAGCATGTCCCAGATGACCTTCCCCCACCATTTGGCCCGGGTCATGCTGATCGAGCAGCTGTACCGGGGCTTCAAGATCAAAGAGGGCTCACTGTATCACAAATAGTGCACGGTTTCAAAATGCCGTGGGCATTGGACGCAATTTCCTGACGGGAGGGATTCCTTTGAATTACGCAAGGCTGGATGAGGGCCGGGGCTGGAGAGGCTTTAACGCCGGAGCGGGCTTTTTAATCTTCTGCCTGTTTATGCTCTGCCCTGTCGCGCCGGAGCACTGGGCAGAAATGTACAGCTTTTTCGGGCGGATCATTCTTGTCGCTTTCATGGCGCTGTTTTTTTATCATCACAGGCCCGGCGGCCGTTTTGAGGTCAATCTTGTCCTCCTTTATGCCCTGTGGTTCATGGCTACCCGCTTTCTGAACGGCGACCACTGGATGGCCCGGGAGCCGGACCTGGTGCTGACCCGCTTCCTCTGCGCCGCCATGCTGGGCCTGGGGTCCATGCTGGACAAGGAAGGCCGCCGCCGGTTTCTCAATTTCTTCTGCGCCGCCGTGGGTATTTTCTATTTTGTTTCCGGGGCGCTGGCCATTGTGGTAAATCTGCTGGGCACCTATATCTATCTGCCGCCGGAGGGCGTGCTCTTCGGCCTGGATGAACCCTGGCACATTCACTATATCAACGTGTTCAACACCAACCGCACCATCTCTTCCCTGTGGTTTTACATTGCCTTGTGCATGATGATCTATCAGTTTTTTGCCTGCCGGAACAAGCGCTGGCGCATCCCCATCGTCATTGCCGGGCTGCTGTTCTATGTGGCCATTTCCCTGGTCTTTTCCCGGACGGTGAAGCTGATCACTTCTGTCAGCGTGGCCATGCTGGCGATGCTGCTGGCGATACGGTATCTGCCCGTCAAAAAGCTGTGGCAGAAAGCCGCTGTGCTGGTGCTTTGTGCGGCGCTGCTTATCCCGCTGACCTTCAAGAGCTTTGACTGGACGGCCAGCCTCATGTCCGATGTGTCCTCCCTGCTGATTGCCGGGACCACAGACGCCACAGACGGCAGTGTTGTGACCGAGGGCGTGGACTTCTCTGACAATCGGGACCTGAGCAAAGATATCTCCAATCTCTCGGAACGCGGGCAGATCTTCGCTTCCTTTATCCCCTCGCTGAAGCTCTCTCCCCGGCGTATCTTTGTGGGCTGCTTCAGCGACAGGCTGATGAGTATTCCCAATCTGTTTGTGGACTTCCCTGTTCCCTTTATGCATATGCACAACTTCCTGCTGGAAACCTTTATGCTTACGGGGCTGTTGGGCTTTTTGCTGGTGGTGTTCTTCTGCCTGCGGCTGGTGATCCGCATGCTGCACCTGTTCTTCACGCCGGACCGGCGGGTCAGCCTGGCCGACAGGGTGCTTACCATCCCCCTGGCTGGCATCCTGCTCTACGGCATGTTTGAGGTGGTCATTTTCACTGCCTGCAGTGATAAACGGGCCCCCACGGATATGCGGGAGCTGAGCTTCTTCCTCATCGCCGGCATGGTGCTGGCCAGCTCCCATGAGGTGCTGCCCAGACTAAGGGATATGAAAAAAGAAAAATAACAGAAAAAACGCTGTGGCCAGACCACAGCGTTTTTTTCGTTCAATAGACTGTCATGCCCGTTTTTTCTCAACGGTGAAATTGCAAAGCAGCATACCGCCAGCGGCGATGGCGACACTGATGAGAAGGGTCGTATGGACCGAGAGGGCATCATACAGCCACCCACCGATGAGGCTTGCGAAGATGGAGCCCAGGGTCATCATGCCGTTGGCGATGGCCTGGCCCTTGGCGGAATCCTTCGGGTCGATCACCAGATTCACATACTGCACCATAGCGGGGATCATCAGCGCAAAGGACAAAGTCTGCAGCAAATTGGCGCCGTACAGCATCCCCACGCTGCCGGCCATGGCCATCATCAGGGCCTTACCAATAAAGGCCAGGGCGGAAATACGCATGACCGTGGAGCAGCGGAAGCGGCTCGTAATCTGGCTGTAAAACAGCATCACCGGGATTTCCAGCATGGCCTTGAAGGCGGTGATACTGCCAAGATCCCCTGTGTCGCCGCCGATTTCCCGGAGGATATTGATCAAAAAGAAGTCCGCCACGCTGTAGGAGAAAAACAGCAGCGCCAGGCTGAACATCAGGATGCAGAAACGGGCGTTGACCCGGAGGAAAGCCAGCAGGCCCAGGCCCTGCTCCTGCTGTCCGCCGTGCACCGTGTTTTCCAGGCCGGCCCGGCCCCGGGCCCAGGTGATGACGCCGGTGGATACCACCTGGCACAGCAGGCAGAAAAGCCCGGCATAGGGGTAGACATCCGCCCCCAGCCGCAGCGTCAGCTGACCCATGGCAAAGGACATCAGCGCATAGCACAGGGAGCCGATGCCTCTGGCCGGGCTGTAGCTGACAGGCCGGCTCCATTGGGCCAGTTCAAAGCACAGCTCCGTATTCAGCGGGTTCACCGCCACAACCGTGGCCATATAAAGGCAATAGAGCAGGGAGAGCATCAGGCTCTTTCCGGGGATCAGGGCGAAGCCGGCAAGAATAAGCGTCTGGGCCGCCAGCAAGGCCCAGATGCAGTGATATACCGTCACCCGCCGGGACCGGTCCACCAAAGCCGCCAGGTTGGGTGCCAGCAGGAAACCGGCAATATTGCCGATGGCCATGACCAGGCCCAGAGCGGAGTTGGAGTAGCCCCGGTGCTGGAGAAAAACAGCGGCGTAGCCATTGGAAATGCAGACGCTCATCCAATAGCCGCCCTGGAGGGCAAAGTAGGCAATGCTTGTGTATCTCTGGTGTTTCTTCATCTCTTTCTCCCTTTCAGCGGGAAGATTATAGCATCCTGGACACTCTTTGTAAACAGCCAACAGCTCCCGGCCTTCCGGCCGGGAGCGTTCATTTTAACCTTGCAGATTGAGGAATTTGGGGATGACAGAGAATTCAAAGCGGTCCTCCGGCACGATGCACTCCCCGTCCAAAGACCACTCCAGCCCCGGTTCATTTTCGATGCTGAGGCGGCTGGCCTGGAAAAAGTCCACCAGCGGGCAAGTGTAATCCTGGTTGAAGATGCTGCGGATAATCATGTCCAGGTCCGCAAGGGTCTTGGGCATCTTGATCAGCAGCACCTCAAAGATGCCGTCGCTGGGGTCCACCATCTCTTTCGGCAATTCAATGGTGCCGGCAATGGAGGTGGAGTTGCACACAGCACCGAAGATATAATCATCCTCATAGACCGTGCCGCCGGCATCAATACGCATATGGACGGGTCGCACCTTATACGCGTCCTTGATGCCGTCGATGATATAGGCCGTATGGCCCAGCTTGTTTTTCAGGTTCTGGTCCGTGGTATAGGACAGCCAGGAGAAGGCGCCGAAGGCGGCCACATAGCTGAAATAGGCCTTGTCAAAGCGGCCGATATCATAAAGCCGCCTTTCGCCGGAAGCCATATTGTCCGCAGCCTTGGTGATGTCGGTAGCCAGGCCGTGGAACACGGCAAAGTCATTGGTACTGCCGCAGGGGATATAGCCGATGGGCACCCGGATGTCCTCCCGGGCAAGGCCGGTGAGGGTCTCGTTCAGAGTCCCGTCGCCCCCGGTGCAGCAGACCAGGTCATAGTCCCGGCCCAGCGCTGCGGCCAGCTCCGTGGCCTCGCCCCGGCGGGAAGTGACACAGGTGGTGACCAGGTAGTCGCTGTCCATCAGGCGGCGGATAATATAGGGGATGTGCTTGAGCACCAGCTTCTTGCCGGAGACCGGGTTGATAATCAGCAGCGCTTTCTTGTTAAAATCCAATGTCATGGAGGAGTCGTTCATTTCTTCACCCTTTAATCAGAATATCAGAGTCCTGCCAGACGCAGGCAGAGATAGGCGGTGGGAATGGAGAACAGCAAGCTGTCGGCCCGGTCAAACATACCGCCGTGGCCGGGGATCAGGTTGGAGAAGTCCTTCACGCCGATCATGCGCTTCATCAGGGATTCGGCCAGATCGCCGATCTGCCCCATGGTAGAGGCCACCAGGGCAGTGACCACGCACAGCCACATGGGCAGGGGCGCGTAGAACCTGGACAGCCAGCACACCAGCATGCCGCTGAGCACCGAGGAAACCGCGCCGCAGACGCAGCCCTCAATGGTCTTATTGGGGCTTACATCCGGCGCCACCTTGTGCTTGCCGAAGAGCATGCCGCCGAAAAGGGCGAAGCTGTCACACACCCAGGTGGCAAGGCAGCCCAGCACCAGGGTCTCCACCCAGATATCGCACACGCTGATGCTCATGATCACGCCGAACAGCAGGCAGGGATAGCACAGCCCCGCCAGGGTAAACAGAGCGCCCTTGCCGCTGACCTTCTTATGAATGACCCCGGAGAACAGGGCCAGGTAAAGGCAGAATACAAAAACTGCCACAGAGGCCAGCATCCCCAGCTTCAGGAGAACGCAGACAGACTGGAGCACAAAATAGCTGACCATTACCCAAAGGGTGCAGGCCGCGTCCAGCTTTTCAACATTCTTGCTGTATTCATAGGCGCAGAGAGCGCCGGCGGCGGCGAAGAACAGCACCCGGGTAACCGGGGACAGCAGAACGCAGGTAAAGGAAATGAGCAGCATGACCACTGCCGAAATGACTCTTTTTTTCAAGGATGATCCCTCTCTCTCTGAAGCGCCTGGAAAGCTTGTTTACCAATGCTATAAAGATACCATAAATGCCGCTTAAACTCAAGATGGGCTTATGGTTCTTTTATATATTCTTAATTTTACTGTCACGCATGATTTGTACTCAGTTTACACCACTTCCTTCAACAATTTCTCAACTGCAGCCGGAAAACTGACGAGCCGTCTTATAATATTTATGTTGTTCCCGGAAAAAACATATGTTATTATAGCACAAACACAAGTTGCAAAATTTTTTTGGGAGGAAAATCCATGTACACTGACAGAAAGATATGGCTGGCACAATCCGAAAAGAACCTGTACCTGCTGCCCTCCATGGCAAACCGCCATGGTTTGATCGCCGGCGCCACCGGCACCGGCAAGACCATCACCATGAAGGTGATGGCAGAATCCTTTTCTGATATGGGTGTGCCGGTGTTCCTGGCCGATGTAAAGGGCGATCTCAGCGGCATGTGCAAGCCCGGTCAGGACAGCGCCGATATGCGCCAGCGTGTGGAGCGCTTCGGCATTGAGAACTTTGCATACCAGAAGTACCCCACCCGCTTCTGGGATATTTTCGGTGAGCAGGGCATCCCCGTCCGGGTCACTGTGTCCTCCATGGGTCCCACGCTGCTGGCCCGGCTGCTGGGGCTGACCGAGGTGCAGACCGGCGTTCTGAATATTGTTTTCCATGTGGCCGACGACAACGGCCTGCTGCTGCTTGACCTGAAGGATCTGCGGGCCATGCTGCAATTCGTGGGCGACAACCGGGCGGAGTTCACTACGGCCTACGGCAACGTGTCCGCCGCCAGCATCGGCGCCATCCAGCGGGCCCTGCTGGCCTTTGAGAACGAAGGGGCGGAGCAGTTTTTCGGAGAGCCGGAGCTGAACATCAAGGACTGGATGCGCACCGATATGGACGGCCGGGGCTACATCAACATTCTCTCCAGCCGCCGCCTGATCCAAAGCCCCACGGTCTATGGCACCTTCCTGCTGTGGATGCTCTCGGAGCTGTTTGAGCAGCTGCCGGAGGTGGGCGACCTGGACAAGCCCCGCATGATCTTCTTCTTTGACGAAGCCCATCTGCTGTTTTCCGATGCGCCCAAGGCCCTGGTGCAGAAGATTGTCCAGGTGGTGAAGCTGATCCGCTCCAAGGGTGTGGGCGTCTATTTCATCAGCCAGAGCCCGTCGGATATCCCCAACGATGTGCTGGCCCAGCTTTCCAACCGGGTGCAGCACGCCCTGCGGGCCTATACCCCGGCGGAGCAGAAGGCTGTCCGGGCGGCGGCCAAGGCCTTCCGGGTAAACAAGGAGTTTGACACCGAGCAGGCCATTATGGAGCTGGGCGTGGGCGAGGCCTTGGTCAGCTTCCTGGACGAGGAGGGCATCCCCACCGTGGTGGAGCGGGCCAGAATCCTGCCGCCCCAGAGTCTGATGGGCCCGGCGGACGACAAGAGCGTCCAGACCCTGGTCGTCACCGATGAATTTGACCTGAAATACCGGGAGAGCGTGGACAGAGAGTCCGCCTTTGAGATTCTCACCAAAGCCAACGAGGAGCTGGAGCGCCAGCGCATCGCCGCCCTGGAGGAAGCCGAGGCGGAGAAGCAGCGGCTCAAAGAAGAAAAAGAAGCAGAGCGCCTGCGCCTGAAAGAGGAAGCTGCCGCCGAGAAGCAGCGGCTCAAAGAGGAAGCCGCGGCGGAAAAGCAGCGTCTGAAGGAGGAAGCTGCCGCCGAGAAACAGCGTCAGAAGGAAGCGGAGGAGAAGAAAAAGATCGCCCAGCGGGCTGTCACCAATGCCGCCTCCTCCGTGGCCGGGTCCATCAGCACCAACATCATCAACTCTCTCACCGGCGGCAAGACCAAGAGCACCAAAACCATCGCCCAGCAGGCCGCCCGCAGCGCTCTCAGCTCCGTGATGCGCTCCGGCAGCAACACCATCGTCCGGGGCCTGTTCGGAAATAAAAAGTAAATACTGCCATCCATACAAAACCCCCGCCTGCAAAAGCAGGCGGGGGTTACTCGTCATGGTCACGCCGGTTCAAAGGACTTGCTGATCTCCTTACCGTCGGCGTCGTATTCAATGTCCTCCATCAGGCTGGGGTCGACGCGGCTGCGCTTTTTGATCACCATGCCCTGACCCTTCACATTGAATACCCAGATCTTGCTGTTGGGAAAATCCGGGTCCGGCTTGCGAAAGACGCTGCTCTCGTTCAGGCGGCAGAATTTGGCCCGGCCTTCCGGGGTGTCCAGCAGGTCGCCGGGGCCGTTGTAGTACAGCTCGTCCCGGACCGCGTCCTTCTTGAACTGCTCCCAGTCCTTGTCGTCAACCTTCATCACGTCATTGGGTTCCAGCATATCGTACTCCCATCCGCCGCCATGAGCGGCAATATTATGTTAACTACGCTTTCACTTTCCCTGCTGCCTGCACCAGGTCTTCAACACAAAGCTGGTGGGCAGATGCTTCACCAGCTGCACCTGCACCCGCTCCGGGAAGCCCAGAACCGAGGCGCTCTTCCCCTTCTTCATGTCCTTCAGAGCCTTCTCAATCACCTGCTCCGGGGGATAATAGCGGTTGAAGTAATTGATGGTGTCATCATGAATGGCATGGTCAAAGAACTCCGTGGTGATCCAGCCGGGGCAGACCGCCATGACCCTGATCCCCCGGTCCTTCACCTCCACGCCCAAAGCCCGGGAAAAGTTCAGCACATAGGCTTTGGAAGCGCCGTAGACATTGATATAGGGCACCGGCTGCCAGGAGGACATGGAGCCCATGTTATAGATGCGGCTGCCCTGGGACATATAGGGCAGGCTCATATAGCACATGGCGGTGAGGGCCCGGGAATTCAGGTCAATGATCTCCAGCTGCTTATTCATATCCATCTCGGTAAAGGCGCCGAAAAGACCAAAGCCGGCGGCATTGACCAGGACCGCAATCTCAGGCTGCTGCTCCTCCAGCAAGGCCTGGTATGCAGCATAGCTTGCCCGGTCCAGCAGATCAAGGACAATGGGGCGCACCCTGGCCCGGCATTTGTCCTGCAGCTCCAGCAGCCGGGACTCCCGGCGGGCAATGACCCACAGCTCGTCAAATTTTTCGTCCTTATCCAGCGCGTAGACAAATTCCCGCCCCATGCCGGAGGACGCGCCGGTTATTACCGCAATTTTCATGTTTATCACCATTCCCTGCTTAAAATCAACAACAATAAAATAACACATTTTCCTGTCATTTACAAGGAAAAACGCATAGGTTAACATAACAAACAGCGGGCCACAAGATCTGGCCCGCTGTTTGTTATTGCTCTATGTAGTTCTTTCGGATGCTTATTCGTTGATGAACAGCACGCCCAGAGTCTTGGGGCCGCAGTGGGAGGACACGGTGCAGCCGGCAGTGGTATGATGGATCTCCTTGACAGGGATCAGCTCCCGCACCAGGGCCTCCAGCCCGGCAATGGTGGCCTCGTCGATCTCGCCGGACTCGGTAATGAACACATGGCCGGGACGGATGCTTTTGCCTGCCAGGCGCTCCTTGATATACTGCTGGTACACGGCGGTGATGGAGCCCCGGTATTTCTTATACACGCCCAGCTTGCCCTCTTTCATTTCCAGGGCCGGCTTCAGCTTCAGCAGGTTGGCGCCCAGGGAAGCAACGGCGGAGCAGCGGCCGCCCTTCCACATGAACTCCAGCGTGTCCAGCACGAAGCTGGTGTCCACCTTGTCTTTCAGTTCATCCAGGTGCAGGGCAATTTCTTCCGCGCTCATGCCCTTATCCCGGCACTCGGCACCTTCGATGGCCAGCAGGCCCACCCCGGTGGAAAGCATCAGGGAATCCACGGGGTAAACGCCCTCCAGTTCCTGGGCAGCCAGACGGGCGTTGGCGTAAGAGCAGGACAGCTCCGAGCTGATGTCCAGATGCACCACTTCGTAGCCGGCCGCGGTGAACTGGGAAAAGAAATCGATAAACTGCTGGATACTGCAGGCAGCGGTTTTGGGCAGCGTGCCGTCCTGGTGATAGCGCTTGTACATCATGTCAGGGCTGAAGTCCTGACCGTCCAGAAAGCTTTCATCGCCCAGCTGGATGGTGAGGGGAATGGTTTTGATATGAAAACGCTCCAAAAGCGCAGGGGACAGATCGCAGGTGCTGTCGGCAGTAATCATAACGGGTTTGGACAAAACAATCAACTCCTAAACAGTCCATTCCCGGATCGGGCCATTGCGTAAAAAGCCCTTTTATCCGTCGATGGTTTTTTATGTGGGGAAGTATAGCACAAAACAAGCGCATTTGCAACGGAATAAACACGAATTTAAGAATTAATGGTATAAAAAGCTCCTCCGTGCAGCAGGTGCACGGAGGATAGAATTTATTTTTTCGCAGCAAAGACCCATTCCCTTTGGATGGTATAGCTGATGAAGAAAAGTGCCGTATCCACCACCAGCTTGATCAGGGTTGCGATAAAGGGGGCAGTATTGCCCAGCAGGTGGTTGATCAGGGTAACAAGGCCGGCAGACACCAGCATCTGGGGAATACACAGGCAATAATACCGCAGCAGGGCCCGCCTGTAGCTGCCTTTGTTGTTGAAAACCACCTTATTATTGGCGTTAAAGTTAAAGAAGGAGGAGCAGGCTCTTGCCACCGCCGTAGCCACCAGCTCGGCACAGGGGCCCAGGCGTGAGGCAAAAAAGCGCATGATCAGGTAGAACAGGCCCATGTCCACCAGCAAGGAGCTGAGGGAGCTGACCAGGAACTTGAACATCACTTTAAAGATACGCCAGGAGTCCTTGACGGCGTTATAGTGGGAGCCGTAGTCCTCCGGGTCATAGACCGTCTCGATGGGCTGCTCGGCAAAGTCAATGCCCATACGCTTCATCTGCAGCAGCATATTGGTCTCATACTCGAAGCGCTCCCCTTCTATCCCACAGAAACGCTCCAGATACTGGCGGGGGATGGCCCGCAGGCCGGTCTGCGTGTCGGAGAGTTTGATGCCGTAACAAAGGCGGAACATGCGGGAAGTGGTCTTGTTCCCGGCCACGCTTCTGGGCGGGATGCCAGGCTGGTTAAAATCCCGGCAGCCCAGCACCACCTTATCGCCCAGGGCCAGCATTTTCTCCCCGCAGGCAATGATATCCGGCAGCAGGTGCTGGCCGTCGCCGTCAATGGTGATGACGCCTTTTACTGCGGGCAAATTCTCCAGCACATACCGAAAGGCAGTTTTCAAAGCCGCACCCTTGCCCCGGTTCACCGGGTGAGTCAATACATGGCACTGCTCATGGGCGGCAGCCGCTTCAAAATAGGCTTTGTTCCCGGCGCTGCTGCCATCGTCAACAATGACGATATGCGCAAAGCCGCTTGTCAGCAGCCCCTCCACCACGGCGGAAAACTTCTTGTCCGGATCAAGGGAGGGCAGGACAATGGCAAGCTCTTTCTGGCATTGTTTATCTTCCATCATAAAGGCACCTTCCACAGACAAAGAGGAGTCGAAACGCAGCCGACTCCTCTTCGCTTAAAATGGTTCAGTAAAGTTCAAGGGAGATGGCGCGGATATCGCCGGCAGTCTCCTTGACGATGATCTTCATGTTCTGGTCGTTGTTGACCTCACCGGTCTCACCCTTGCCGGGGTAGTAGACGGTGGTACTGGCAGAGACATCCAGAAGGTAGAAGCCGTCGCCCAGCTCCACAGCGCCGTTGAGCTGGGAGGAATCCACCTTGACAGAGGAGGTATGGGACCAGCTGAGACCATCCATAGCCACCTGCATACGCTGGTCCAGCTCTGCCCCCAGCTCCAGATAGGCAGCCAGCTGCTGATAGGAGGACATGGGATCGCCCACACCGCAGATGTAACGGAAGTAACGGTCAAGGAAGCTGACGGTAAAGGTGCTGAGCTTATCCAGTTCTTCCGCCGGGCAGTCCTTGATAAACTGGGAATCATTCTTGGATTCATCCACAGTGACAACATTGCCGCTCTCATCCAGAATCTTGGGCTCCAGGGTACCGATGATCTTATCATATTCATAGGTCACCTTGGTGGGCAGACCGTCGAACTGATCATAGTAGTCCTCAAGAACATCATAGTGGATATTATCCTCTACGATATACTCCGGCCCCAGCTTGATATCATTCAGATAAACCTCATAGGTTCTGGGGACGGTGACTTTGATGGAGGTATAGAGGGCGTCAAAGTTGAACTCCTCATTGAAAACCTTCCAGGGCAGCATGCCGAAGCGCACTTCGTCGGCATAGCTCTCGTCCTCAATCAGGCTGAGTTTTCCGAAAACGTTGTTATTGCAGCGCAGCTCATAATTGATGACACTGCCGCCGTCACTGCTGGCGGCACGGGAGTAAGTGATGCCGTTGCTGAGCAGCTGTTTTACATGCTCGGCGCACTCCTCATCACTCTGGAACTCATGGGGCATATTGGCAATGGTATTGGCAATATTATCGTCCCACAGGTTCTCACGAAGATGGGCAACATAGTCCTCCACCACATTCAGGGGGCGGGAATTCTCATACTCCTTGGCATACTGCCAGACCACGCTGAGGCCGAAGCAGGAGGCGACAATAAGGAGAAGGACGTAGACAGCAAGGCAGATAAAATACGCGGCCCTGCCGTTATTTTTCTTTTTTCTAGCCATTTTCTCACTGCCTCCCTATCACTTAAACATAAACGCGTTGGGCAGAGGACGGCACTGACCGTTAGAGGACGAAATGCTGTTGACATACTTGCCCTGATAATACATGGCAGTGGAAGAACCGCCGTCCATATTGCAGGCGTTGACCGCGCCATAGTCCAGCATGATATCCACGCAGTCCTGATATGTAGCGCCGGCGCTGTGCACCTGGCGTCCGTCAATAACAAGCATCAGTACCGCGCCGTCAGCCCGCTGGCCGATGGCGGTTCTGGGGTTAATGCCGCTGACCAGATACTCGGCAGGCGTAGGCGTGCCGTTGGAGATCAGCACAGGACCAAAGGAAACGGCGTTGACAATGTCGTTTTTCACGCAGTCCTCATAGGTATAGTAACCCACATGGAGAACGCCCTTGCTGTCAAAACCGGCAAAGCCCTCGGTGACGCCAAACTCGTCGTTATAACAGTGGCCGTCCACAATGGTCAGGCCCTGGGGAATACCACCGGTACCGGAGCCCTGGTCATCCTTGAAGCCGCCGGCATTGATGCCGCCGATGGCGTCATACTTCTGGGCAAACTGCTCCAGCGTCCAGCCGCTGCCGCCGTAAACATCGGGCATGGCAACGAAAACGCGGCTGGGGTCAAGGACAACGATCATATAGCCGGCAAAGTTTCCGCTCTTGATCTCGGTGAAGATGATGCCGTCTCCATCCTCGTCCACCAGACCCATTTGCTCCAGATTGCTCTCAGCGGTACTGTTGCCGTCCTCGGTGGGGATGTTGATCAACGAGGTATCGGTGGTCACATCCTCGTCCATCTTGGCAGCGATCCGTATGCTCTCCAGTTCCTCCGTATTCAGGAAGATGGCGGGAACAAACTTGAAACGGCGGGTTTCATCCATGGTGTTGACAAAGTTGTCACGCAGGGAGGGAGAAGGCCCTTTTTCGATCACATACAGCAAGCCCAGCAGAGCACAGCCCACCACGATACATGTGGCAATGAGGAAGCCGGCAATCCGGTCAAAGACCCGGGCAATCTTCCTGCGCTTGCGGCGTTTCTCCTTTTTCAGTGCCGCAGCCTCCTGCTCTTCGGGGCTCAGTTCATATTCAAGATCAGTGTTACTCACATTAGCACCTTCACAATAATAGATTTGAAAATACTCCGGGCACAGCTACCCAAAATACCCGGATATTTTACCACAAGCGCCAGGCAAACACAAGCGCATTTTCCCTTTTTTAAGAGAAATGTAATAAAATTTCCTGCTTTTCCCTGGATATCGCAGGATATGATGGACCGGCACACAGCACCTTCAAATTTTTGACGTTCCAGCCGGAATTTTGTTTCAACAGAGCATAGAAAAGCGCCGCAGGAAAACCTGCGGCGCTGGTTGTGCTATAAAATTTACGCGATCAAAAATTTACTCGTTGATGGCGATAACAACACCGGAACCGACGGTACGGCCGCCCTCACGGATAGCGAAACGCAGACCGACTTCGATTGCGATGGGGGTGATCAGCTCAACATCCATGTCGACGTTGTCGCCGGGCATGCACATCTCAACGCCTTCGGGAAGGGTGATGACGCCGGTAACGTCGGTGGTACGGAAGTAGAACTGGGGACGGTAGTTGTTAAAGAAGGGGGTGTGACGGCCGCCCTCGTCCTTGGACAGAACGTAGACCTGGCCCTTGAACTTGGTGTGGGGGTGGATGGACTTGGGAGCAGCCAGAACCTGACCACGCTCAACAGCCTTCTTGTCGATACCACGGAGCAGGCAGCCCACGTTGTCGCCGGCCTCAGCGTACTCCAGGGTCTTGTGGAACATCTCGGTGCCGGTAACGGTGGTCTCGGTGCTCTCGTCCTTCAGGCCAACGATCTCAACCTTGTCGCCAACCTTGACGGTGCCACGCTCAACACGACCGGTAACAACAGTGCCGCGGCCGGAGATGGTGAACACGTCCTCGATGGGCATCAGGAAGGGCATATCGGCCTTGCGGTCGGGAGTGGGGATCCAGCTGTCAACAGCGTCCATCAGCTCCTTGATGCAGGCATACTCGGGAGCGGAGGGATCGTTGGACTCGCAGACCAGAGCGTTCAGAGCGCTGCCGCGGATGATGGGGGTATCGTCGCCAGGGAAGCCGTAGAAGTCAAGCAGCTCGCGGACTTCCATCTCGACCAGCTCCAGCAGCTCATCGTCGTCAACCTGGTCGCACTTGTTCAGGAAGACCAGAACGGAAGGAACGTTAACCTGACGGGCCAGCAGCAGGTGCTCGCGGGTCTGAGCCATGGGGCCGTCGGAAGCAGCGATAACCAGGATAGCGCCGTCCATCTGAGCAGCACCGGTGATCATGTTCTTGATATAGTCGGCGTGGCCCGGGCAGTCGACGTGAGCGTAGTGACGCTTCTCGGTCTCGTACTCAACGTGAGCGGTGTTGATGGTGATACCACGCTCTCTCTCTTCGGGAGCCT
>CAMCCC010000013.1 GCA_945873205.1 uncultured bacterium | reverse complement strand
ATGGGCTGGTAGCTGAGCATGGCCTCCATGTCGTTGACGCAGGTGACACCCCAGCAGTGCTGCGTCCAATAGGTGAAGTTGGTGTAATAATGGGCGGGGCAGGCCCAGACGATGCAGCGGTATTTGGGCTTGTTGGCATCTGCCGCCTTGTCCTGCTCATAGCCTTTCAGCATCATCTTCGTGACCTTGCGGTCGGTCTTGAGCATGAATTCGTCCATGCAGGCGGCGGCCATGAACTCGTATTCCCGCTGAAGAGCCAGGGCGGCGCCGCAGACCTGGGGATAATCGGTGCAGTTCACATCCCACTTTTCAATCATATAGCGGGAGCTCTCGTTGTACATTTCGGCGTTCTTCCAGAAAACGTCCCAGTCCCACTTGACGTTGAATTGCTGCTCCAGAAAGGCAATGCCTTTTTTCAGATTCTTCACCGCGTAGGTCTGCACTTCCGGCTCATTCACCCGCTGGGGCGGGGTGATCTGGAAGGAGGGCAGGTCTTTGAAGTGACGTGTCATGATGTTGGTCTGGGAAATGGCGCCGTCGCAGGGCATGGAGCTGGTGAAGTAGCACTTGCCCACCCGGGGATAGTCATCCACAACGGCACAGCCGCTTTCGGCAGCCGGTTCCGGGCAGACATCGGCCGGCAGGCCCAGATGCTCCATGGCGTCGATGTAGTACATGCTGGCGTTCTGATCCACCTCTGAGGGCAGACCGATGGCAAACATGGCAATGTCAATCCACTTGACCGTGGGAAAGCCCATCATGATCAGATGGGGGGTCATCTCGTCAAACATCACGGTGTTCTCCCGCAGCTTTGCGGCCCGCTTGCTGTGGGGGCGCAGGTTCTCGTCCCGGACGATAATGTCACGCACACCGAGAACCGAGTTGTGCAGAACCGAGAAGAACTGGTTGTGGGCGTAGCGAAGCTCCTTGCCCCGCAGGCCCATGGTATGCCGGTCCACCATGTGGGCGGCGGTGAGATAGGACACCATCCAACGGTAGCGCAGCATGGCCTTTACCATGAGGATGGGGTGACAGCCCAGCTTTACGGCCATAAAGCCGTAGAGATAGAGCCAGCGGAAAAAATCATAAAAGGTGTCCCGGAAGCCCCGCCATTCGCGCTTCCGGAAAGCACGGTGATTGGCATCGTAGAACCGGCCCAATCCCTTGCCGGTTTTGGGGTCATACGCCATGTTATTTCTCCTCCTTCTGGGCTGCACGAAGCTTCTTCATCTCAATGCTCTCCACGAAAGCCTGCACTCTGGTGCGCAGCTGGCCGCTCTGCCCCACAATGTAGGGCCTGTCCACGGAGAGAATGGGAATCCCGTAATCTCTGGGCATAATCTGGTTGGCAATGACCCGCTCATAGGACCAGTAGGTACAGAACTTCATCTGCTCATAAATGGCGCCGTCCGCCTTGAACTCCCTCACCAGCTGGGCCACATGGTCATTGCGGTATTTGACCCGGTGCAGCGTACTCTGGCGGGGACACTCCGTGTTTTGCAGATACCAGCGGCAGACCTGGGTGAGGGCGTCCTCCTGCTGGGTCAGCGCAATCTCCTGTCTGCCGGGGAAGCTGCCGTAGCAGAAGCGATCCGCAACCACCAGCGCGCCGCAGCTCTCGATCAGCCTGATCAGATTGGGGTCATCAATTTCGGAGCCGACCACTGCCACCCGGACCCGGTAATTTTTCTCCGGGTCAACCTTGCGAACCCGGATCTCCTCCAGCGTCTCTTGCAGCAGGGGCAGAATCAGCCGCTTGGGACAGGTATAGCTCACCAGAACCAGAACGGCAAATTCATAGCCGGTGATGGGCGGAATGTCCAGCTTGCGCAGTTCTCCGATCTCCGTGAGGATGCGGCAGACCTCATTGTGTTCCCGGACTGCCGCACGGATGGCGGCATCCGAGGTGTCCACCCCATAGTTTTCCCGCAAAGGCTTCAGAATCTTCCGGGAGACCTGTTCACAGATATGCTCAACGCAGTCCTCATCGTCGGAGTAGGGGATGTCCAGATTGCAGTAGAAGAACTTCTCCTTGTCCTCTCCCTGCATGTGCATGATCTCCATGTTCTCAATGGCCCGGTTGTTGGCTTCGCAGACGTCTACACCGGCCATGGCATGGAGAAAGCTGTAGTTGCCCTCCAGCGCCCGCTCCAGCAGCGCCCGGGAAAACTCACAGCTGTTGTTGGCCATGTAATAGGTGGCCAGCTCCATGGAGTTGGTGTGCGGGGCACGGAGCCGGACCGAGAAACAGTTCCCCAGGTTCAGCAGCACCTCCGGCGCATGGAAACAGGTGTAACCGATGGCCAGGTCTCCCTCTGCCTCCGCTTTCCGCACAAGCTCGTTGTTTGCGTCTTCCAGAAGACTCTCAAAGTAGATCAAATGCTTCAGTTCTTTCATTGCCGCCCTTCTTTCTCTGTGTTATTTTTCGCCCTCCCTTTTGTGTCAGTCAAACTGACATAAAAGGGGATACACAAATCCCGATGGCTCGGGATTTGAAGTGTATGGAGTTATTTGCCGCTCAAGGCCCTTACGAACATCTGGCTTAAATGGAGCATCCGGCTGTCATAGTCCAACTCTCTGGCGCTGGGGGTGCCGCCAATGGAAAGGCGCTGCATGATCCCCAGGATCGCGTCATAGGAGTTGTAGTAAATCTCCCGCACGTCCACATCCGGGTTGATGGAGCCGTCCGCCAGGCCCTTCCGGATGGCCTTGGCCATGGGGCCGTTGGAGGTTTCAAAGGACTCGGGGGGCTGGTTCTTGATCTCGTGGAGCCTTCCTGCACTGTGCAGGGTAAGCTCTGCATCAAGGGTAAAGCGCATCCCTTTGGGGTCCAGCCGGTAGAGCCTGGAATAGCAGACAAGAATCTTTGCCGCATCCTCCAAGCCGGTTGTGCTGCCTTCGGGGCCGTCTTCCTGAAACATCCGGTCAATGCGTTCCAACACCCGGTTCCAGTACAGCAGGGAAGCAGCCAGAACCAGATCCGCCTTGGTTTCAAAATACCGGAACACCGACCGCTCGGTAAGCCCGGACAGCCGGGCAATGTCTGCAATCTTCGTTTTTTCTATTCCGTTTTCAAGAAAACAGTCCAGGGCCTTTTCCGTAACCAGCCGGATGTTTTTCTCCCGTTGCTCTTCGTGGGGCAAGTGCTGCTCCCTCCCCTCACACATATCTGTCAGTCAAACTGACAGATATAGTATACAGCACTGAAAAACGGAAAGCAAGACCCCGGAGGGAGAAAAACAGAAAATACCGCCTGCCAGATTTTCATGGCAGGCGGTATAACTGTATTCTTACACTTCGGTCATCCACAGCCCATGGAGATTGCAGTAGGCGTATACAGCCAGAGCTTTGTCATCACCGAGGCATACCGCAGCGCTGGGATCATCGCCGGGCTTCAGGTTTTTGAGATGCCCGCTGTTTTCGGTCTGGACATAAATCCATTCAATGTAGTGCTCAGGAATCATGGGGTGATTTATACTTCCCACATTGACATGAACAGCACCATCCTCAACCGTGACCGCAGGCAGATGCTTTTCACCGCTGGCTTCCACGGTGTTGGGGAGCAGCTCGTCCATCTTTTGTCCGCAGCACATCATGGGAACGCCAGCATCATGGATCATGTGCACCAGATTGCCGCAGTGGCGGCAAATGTAGAACTTTGTTTTCATCAGCAATCTTCGCTCAGTAGTTTTCCTTGCGAACCTCAAAATATGCCTGGGAATGCTTGCAGACCGGGCAAAGCTCGGGAGCGTTGGTGCCGACAACGATGTGACCGCAGTTACGGCACTCCCATACAGTAACGCCGCTCTTTTCAAACACAGCTTTGGTCTCCACATTCTTCAGCAAGGCACGGTAGCGCTCCTCGTGGGCCTTCTCAATACAATGCTTAGCAGGTCTTTTATGTAAGATTTGTGGGTGATATTGTACCTGCACATCCAGCATGAATGCAGGCGTTCCATACAATTTGCACCCCCAAAGCGTGCATAAAGAATGCACCATGAAAAGTTTGTGCTATTGATAGCTTACAATCGCTTATATGTGCCCGAATAAAAACAATATGAGTAATGGCTGCTTAACATAATAATCTAAAACGCAGATGCCCGAGGAGCCTTACAGGTTCTCGGGCATCGTTTACATGAATGGTGGCGCAATACCTTTTCTGCAAATATAAGTGCTGAAGCGGCAGTTCATTCCAGAAGGAAATCCAGCGCTCTAATAATTTTGATCCCGTCCTGTGTCTGGGTAAGATCACACTCCAGAGCAATAACAAGCTTTTCGTAACTATCCCGGATTTTCCGCAGAGGCGCAAGCTCTCGTTCTTTCGTTTCCGGAGCGGTCATTGATTCTGTAACCTGGATATATTTTTTCTCATCTGCTTTGGTGGCAATAAAGTCAACTTCCTGATTGTCAATTTTACCAATGGCTACATCATAGCCACGGCGCAACAGTTCAAAGAAGATGATATTCTCCAGAATATGTCCGCTGTCACCGTCACGATAACCCAGCAGGTAATTCCGCAGACCAATGTCCACAATGTAATATTTTCCCAGCGTGCGCAAATACTCCTTGCCCTTAATATCAAAGCGCTTGATTTCATAGAAAATATAGGCTTCTGTCAGAGCTTCAATATACGCCTGAATTGTCTGTACGGCAGGCTTTGTCTTTCGGGTTCCATTCTCCAATAGGCCCTCATTGACCAGGGTGTTTCCGATGGAGGTTGCGGAAGTGTTGTTGCCAATATTGTCCGCCAAAAACAAGATGATTTTTCTCAGCAACACTGGGTCTGTGATATTTCGCTGACCTTTTCTCTTTTCCCGTTCCAGGATGTCATTGATAACGGCAGCAGAATACACACCGTCTAAAGCGGCCGTCACCCGGTCAATTTCCAAGCCCACATCTGCCAGCATGGGCATACCGCCAAATCTGGCATAGGCGTCAAAAAGTTCTTTTACATCATAAGTTTCGCCCCCTGTATCTGTGATCCGCTTTCTGACACCACCTGCAGGCGACTTTCGTTCCGTCAGGGTATAGCCGTGAAAATCCAGAAATTCCTTAAAGGATAATGGCAGTACCTTGATTTCCACATATCGTCCGGACAGATAAGTGGAAAGCTCAGAAGAAAGTAGATAGGCATTGGAACCCGTAATATATATATCGCAGTCAAAGTCTACCCGGAAAGAGTTGACCGCATTTTCCCAACCACGAACCTTCTGCACCTCGTCAAAAAAGAGGTATGTCCGTTTATCCGGGCAAATGCGCGCTTTGACATATTCGTAAAATCCTCTTGCGTCCATATCTGGAATACGCATAGACTCAAAGTTCATTTCAATCATTTGGTCATCAGTCACTCCGGTATCCCGCAAATGCTCCGCCATCAGTTTCATCAAACTGGATTTTCCACAGCGTCGAATACCGGTTATGACCTTGATCATTTCTGTATCTTGAAATGCGATCATTCGATTCAGATAAAGATCACGTTTTCGCAGTTTTGTTTTTTGCATGAAGAAAGCACCACCTTTTGCTTAGAATCATATCACAAGCCTCACAAAAGTTCAAGTTTGTAGAATCAATATTATAAACTTTTATTTTTTAGAAGTTTGTAACATGCTGTGGACGTTTGTCGTAGAACCATTTAGAAAAAAGACCTTGAGAAACGGTCGTTCTCACTGTTTGCGCCAGCTCTGACTGACAGGGCTGGCGTTAAAATTTTTTTCAGATGCAGGTTCCGTTTTCGCTTTTCAAATGTCCAATAGATATATGAGGGGCTAAATCAGCTCATGAGCACAGGTTTACAAAAAATTCATAAAATTGTAGTTTCGTTTTTGCGTTTTGGCGGTGCAATTAAGTATATGAGGGGATAAATTTCACGCCCCTCATGAACCTTGAAAAATGAATATAAGGGATTCCGGGGAGCACCTCATCCGGGCCGAAAGGAAAAGCCGCCGGGCCAGGGCGCCAAGACCTCCGAAAGGGGCGAGCGATCCACCTGGAGACGGACGAAGCAGACAACAGCATTGCTTCGCAGGCCATGACACCGGACTTGAGGATAATGAGACTTCCGCGCCAGCGGCCTGCCGGGAGGCAGGATATGGTCGCGCAGGCTGAAAGCTAGGCCTGTGGTGCCATATATGACCCTCGTTGCCGTGTAAGAAGCCACGGCATAGATGCTGCGAGGTAATCGGAATCTCCCCGGAAGTTGCCAGAATACGGATGGCAACTTCCTGCGTCGGGGGCGGTAATAAATACGGCGCAAATTGAATTCTAAAAAAGGAAAGTACAGAATTCTGTCGAGAGCTTTTGCTTGCATAACTGGTGGGCTCCCTGTACACTGAAAGAGGAGGTTCCATTCATTACAAAACCAACATGCTCTGCATTGACAATGTTACGGTATACCGATATAATGGCAGTGGTGATGAGAATGAGTATTAACGAGATTATCGATCAGTCCGGCATGACAAAATATCGTATTGCGAAGCTGAGCGGTATCCCTCACGCAACACTGAATGATCTTTGCAGCGGGAAGACGCACATTGAAAAGTGCTCCGGAGAAACGCTCTATCGTTTGTCCAAAACGTTGCAGCTTCCCATTGAGCAGCTTCTGGAAAGTGCTATGGAACAAAAACTGCGGGAGGAAAAGCTGCAGGCGATGAAAGTTCAGTCTTATGAATACGGCCTGCCAAGCTACCTGCAGCATGACCTTGATGCGTTCAAGGAGGGACTGGCAACGAACTCCAGTCTTTTGGATTGCCTGTGGGGTGAGCTGTATGGCAGTATCAATATTGCAGAGATCAACGATGGGGCGATCACACCTGAGCACGCGGATTATCTGAGGCAGAAATTCCTTTGGAGGTGAACAAGATGCCTGATTTTACTCACTGCAAGCGACTGCTTGGAAATGCATATGCGGGTGCCAACGGAAAGAAGATTGGCATCGAATATGAAGGTGAGCAGTACATGCTGAAATTTCCTCCCTCCGGAGAGAACAAGAGGACAGAGCTTTCTTATACGAACAGTTGCTTAAGCGAACATATAGCATGCAGTATTTTCAACATGCTTGGAATCCCTGCACAGAAAACCATTCTGGGAACTTACGATTTGAATGGAAAGACCAAGATTGTCTGTGCGTGCAAGGATTTTACTGCGGATGGCAGCAGACTGTATGACTTCTGTTCCATCAAGAATACGGTCATCGATTCTGAGCATAACGGAACTGGAACAGAGCTGACGGATGTGCTGGAAACAATTGAGAAGCAACAATTCGTTGACCCAAAGGTGCTGCTGGAACACTTCTGGAATGTGTTCGTGATGGATGCGTTCCTCGGTAATTTTGACAGGCACAACGGAAACTGGGGCTTTCTCTATGATCAGGTATCTCAGAAAGCTTCAATTGCTCCTGTATATGACTGTGGCAGCTGTCTCCTTCCACAAGCTGATGAACAGGTCATGCAAACAGTTCTGGAAAATGAGGATGAACTGAATGCCAGAGTATTTCGGTTTCCTACTTCTGCACTCAAGCAAAATGATAAGAAAATTAATTACTTTGACTTCCTGTCTTCGACGGTGGACACCGATTGTATTGCTGCTCTGAAGAGAGTGTATCCACGTATTAATATGGCTGAAATCAACGTCTTTGTTGATGGGGTTCCGTATCTTACCAAACTGCAAAGAGAATTTTACAAGGCATATTTGAAAGCCCGATATGAATTGATTTTGCAGCCTGCTTACAGTCGGATACAACTGATGCAAGAATAGTAAGTCAATTGAATCAAATAATAGAGTGACCGGTTTGATTTGTGTTTACAGATCAGACCGGTCGTTTGCATCTATGAGACTTAATGAAGAAAACACCTTGCCGGTGATGCTGGCAAGGTGTTTTTGATGCAGGTACTTTGTTTCAAACACCGAAAGTTGGAAAGGGAGGAGCAAAAATGACGATGGGAAAATACAGATGGCTGCAGGATTCAGAAAAAATTTTCAATTTAAAATGTGCGTTTTACCCTTTCAAATGCCCAATAGATATATGAGGGGGTAAATCAGCCTTGAATACAGATTTACAAAAAGTTCATAAAAGCAAATGTGCGTTTTCCGGTTTAGAAGGTGCAATTAAGTATATAGGGGGGGTAATTATCGAACGGGAAAAATTCAATTATGAAATCAACTGAAAAACGAAAATTTACAGATAGTTCACAAAAATAAATGTCCGTTTTTCGCTTTTGAACTTGCAGTACATATATGAGGGGATAAATTTCACGCCCCTCATGAACCTTGAAAATTGAATATAAGGGATTCCGAGGAGCACCTCATCCAGGCCGAAAGGAAAAGCCGCCGGGCCAGGGCGCCAAGACCCCCGAAAGGGGCGAGCGATTCACCTGGAGACGGACGAAGCAGATAACAGCATTGCTTCGCAGGCCATGACACCGGACTTGAGGATAATGAGACTTCCGCGCCAGCGGCCTGCCGGGAGGCAGGATATGGTCGCGCAGGCTGAAAGCTAGGCCTGTGGTGCCATATATGACCCTCGTTGCCGTGTAAGAAGCCACGGCATAGATGCTGCGAGGGTATCGGAATCTCCCCGGAAGTTGCCAGCATACGGATGGCAGCTTCCTGCGTCGGGGGCGGTAATAAATACGGCGCAAACAAAGCAAATCGCAAAATGAATACTGCTCCCACCTTTGGGAAGGAGGCGAGAAAAATGTGCGTGAGGAGAGAAGTTCTATCCTGAGAAAAACAAAATAAGAAAGGTGATTGAATGAAAAAAGATGAAACATGTTACCCCAATTATCCTGAGCCCTTCAAAATCATGGATGGCTGTCTTTACCGTGAAGTGCAGAGCCGCAACGGCGGCTATGACCAGAAGCTCTGCAACTTCCTGCCCTACATCATCAGCGAAGTCACGGTGGATGACGGCGCAGAGGAAGTCAAGCGGCTCCGCCTGGGCGGGTTCCGGCAGAACGGTTCTTGCCTGCCGGAGATTGATGTTACAGGCAATGAGCTTGGCAGTTTCAACTGGTTGATTGAGAAGTGGGGTGCGGACTGCATTCTGGAAATCGGCTCTACAGTCAAGGACAGTGTGCGTTATGCAATTCAGCAGACCGCCCACGACGCGGACCGCTGCACGCTGTACCAGGTTACCGGTTGGAAAAAGATCGCCGGTCGGTGGCTATATCTGATGCCTGGCAGAGATTCGCCAAGGGTTCAGCTGCCGGACAAGCTCTCCCGCTATGAAGGCGCTGAGGAGATGGATCCTGAAGCCCTGCCGGTGCTTACCTACTTGCTGGAGCATCCGCCAGCACCGAAAGAAGTGATCTGGCCGTTACTGGCCTTTACATTCCTTACGCCGCTGAATCACTTCCTGCATGCGGCCAACTGCGAACCCAAGTTTGTCTTTCTACTTCAGGGGAGAACCGGTGCGAGAAAGAGTTCCCTTGCGGCTCTGTTCCTTTCCTTCTTCGGCTGCTTCACTGCTTCGGATCTGCCGCTGTCCTTCCGGGATACGGCGAACAGCATTATCCACAACGCATTTACTCTCAAGGATGTGCTGACCTGTATCGATGACTTCCATCCTTGTGGGAGACAGGAGGAGCAGAAGCTTACCGCAACAGCGCAGAGCATCATTCGTGCCTACGGCGACCGGGTGGGACGGGGACGGCTGCGCCCGGACTCCAGTGCCATGGCTGTCCGGCCACCCCAGGGCAACGCAATCATTACGGCAGAGTTTCCACCGGAAGTGGGGGAGAGCGGCAGCGCCCGATGCTTTGCTGTTGAACTGGAGCAGGATGTGATCGATCTGAACGAGCTGTCCATCTTTCAGGAAAAGGCGGCCCGAGGAATTCTGCGGGGCTGCATGCTGGGCTACACTCAGTGGCTGCGAGGGAAATTCCTTGCCGACGAGGAACGGGAGAAACGGTTCGTCTCTGTACTGCACAGCACCTTTGCAAATTACCGGAATGACTTTCTCAGAGCAAGAATTCGCTGTCATGGCAGACTTCCGGAGATCGTTGCCTGGCTGCGTATCGGCATGACCATGCTGCTGCTCTATCTGGAGGAACGGGAACAGCTGAGCCAGGAACGCTCGGAAGAACTGCTGGAAGAATTTGTTTCTCTGCTGTATGACATGGCTCGCAGCCAGGCCAGGAGCAACGATCAGGACAAGCCAGCGCTGATCTTTGTACGCAAGTTGGTATCTCTCATTGAGAGCGGACAAGCGGTGCTGGTGAAGAAAGATGCAAAGACAACTTTCCTTCCGAAGGACTGCATCGGCTATGAGGATGAGGCGTACTACTACCTGTTCAACGATCAGGCGCACAGAGCGGTACGAAAGCTCTGTGAAGATCAGGGGGAAGTGTTTACCATCCACTCTCGCAGTCTTCCGAAGGCGCTGGCAGAGGAAGGACTTATCGATACAGCAAATGGGGAGAACACAAAGTCGATCCGCTTCATGAACGGAACCTGGCGGGTGCTCTGTCTCTACAAAGATAGGGTGAGAAGCATCATTGATGAGACTATGGAATGAAATGGCGTGACATCCGTGACAAGTTTGGTGAAAGGCTTGATACAGCTGCTGTTCCAGCCTTTTTGTCTTGCGTGACAAAGGTGCTGCCGGTGCGTGACATGTCACGTCTGCGATAGCAGCTGTTGCGTCTGGTATCGCAGATGTCACGTTTGGAGAAAGACCGCAAAGCCTTGCAACGGCTGGAAATCCTTCGCTCTGTCACGTTGTCACGTGAAAAAACAAACCATACAGATGAAAGGAGAGATTGCAGTAAAAAACTACGGGAGAAACCGAACGGAGACCTTGAGCCTGCGGCTGACAGCGGAGGAAAAGAAGTTGCTGAAAGCCCTGGCGGAGAAACGAAACATGAGCATGACCGATTACATACTGCTCTCCGCCTTGCATTACAGTGCAGGCGAGCATTACAGCCATGCACTGAAAACCCTGTCGCAGATTCGCACCGAACTATTGGAATTGCAAAAGAGCAACCCGGGAGATGCCGTCTGCGATGCGCTGGAAAAGCAGATGCAGCTTTACGATGCGGCCCTTGCCGCAATCCGCTGCACATAAAGAAGGTGGGTTGCAAGGCCGGATTTTATGGCCCAATGGCAAGCAGGAGAAAAGCAGTGCGGTTGTCACACTGCTTTGCATCACATCGGCCGGCAACGCCGACCGGGGAAAAGCGCCCTTGTTTCGGCGCTTTCCGGACTTTACGCATCGGAAAAACCGGCCAGCAACCCAGGTGGGTTGTCACACCGTTTCGGTGTGCAGCCAACTCGGAAAAACCCCGTGTTTGCGGGCTTTATGGAGTCACACACAGAGTAAAGAGAGGAGAAAAAATGAACACACAGGAACATAAGAATACCCTTCGTACATCCATCTATACCGATGAGGAAACGCTTACCCGCTGCCGCGTCTTGTTCGGAGAGGCGGGAGTGACCAGCTTCTCCCAGTTCGTGAAGAAGGCCATCGACTGCTATATTGAGCGTCTGGTGGCAGAGAACCACAGTGCCTTCCTGGCCAAGGAGATCCGTCAGGCGGTGCGCAACGAACTGCGCCCCATCACGGCGCGGCTCTCCAAGGGGCTGTATCGTTACGCGGTTCTGCTGGATATGCTCTGCCAGATCATTGCCTACAAAGATACTGACTGGAACTCGGATGACCTGGAGTTCCTTCGGGTGCAGGCCAATGTACGAACGGCCAAGAACCGGGGAAACATTGATCTGAAAACCTTGCTAAGCGATCCGTATGATAATATCTTCTATGAGCTGGAGGATACTGAATGACGAAAAAAGAATACGGAAAAAAGTTTCGGGATCTGCCCGACGCACTCAGCGCCAACGAGCTTGCTCAGGTGCTTCGGGTGAACGTGAAAACGGTGTACAAGTTGATCCGCACCGGCCAGATCCCGGCGGTTCGTGTGGGAAGAGAGTATCGGGTGGCGAAGGGGACACTGGTGGATTACCTCCGCAGCAACGAGCGCAAGGCCGGGAACAAATATGTTCTTTCCGATAACTCTTCCCGTTCGGCGTAGACATATGAAAGCTCTTGCGGTATTGTTCGTGCTGCCAGAAAAAAGAAAAAGGAGCGATGAACCATGGCGCAGAAATCTACCCTTGCTGCAAGCGTCCAGAAAAAGAACGGGCGGCTGTATGCAGTGATCCAGGCAAAGGAAAATGGAAAGACAAAATCTGTGTGGCGCTCCCTCGGCTTGCCCGAGGGAGCCAGTCAGACGCAGATCAACAAAGCTTTCCGCAGAGTAGTCAGCACCTATGAGGAAGCGTACAACAAGCGCCTGACCAGAGACGGAAGACCGGATGGGGATATCCCAATCTTCCCCTTCCTGTGTGCACATCTGGAAAAAGAGAAGCCCAGACTGCAGCTCAGCACCTACAAAGGCTACTACCAGATGATCAACGGCAGGATTCAAAACTACTTCTCTGCCCGGCCCGGACTGACGGTGGAGAGCATTACGCCCCGAGACATTGAGAAATTCTATCAGTGGCTTGCGGATCAGGGACTGCAGCCAGGGAGCATTGTCCACTACCACACCCTGCTGCACAGCGCGTTCCGTCAGGCGGTGAAGAACGAAATGCTGGACAGCAATCCCTTCGACCGGGTGGAGCGGCCGAAGAAGAGCGACTTCCAGGGTGACCATTACTCGGAAGAGGAGCTGGTGGCACTGTTCGAACTCTGCCGCAGCGATCCCATCTGGCCCAGCATCGTGCTGGCCGGCGGCATGGGGTTGCGCCGCAGCGAGGCTCTGGGTGTACGCTGGTCCCGCATCGATTGGGAGAACCGCACCGTCCTGCTGGACACGAAAATCATTGAAGAGCGGGTGAACGGGGAGACCGTGCTCCACGCCATAGAGGAAATGAAAAACAAATCCAGCCGCCGCACCCTGCCCATTCCGGAACCGGTGTTCGAGATGCTGAAAACCATCCGGGCAAAGCAGGAGCTGAACCGGAAGCTGTTCCGAGGCAGCTACAACCGGGAGTGGAGCGATTATGTCTGCACCGATGAGCTGGGGAACCTGCTGCGCCCCAACTATGTGACGGAGCATTACCGCTACCTGCTGAACAAGCTGGGCCTGCGCCGCATCCGTTATCATGATCTGCGCTACACCTTCGCCAGCGTTCTGCTGAACAAGGAGGTGCCGCTGATCAATGCCTCCAACTTCCTGGGCCACTCCAACATCAGCACCACCGCCAATATCTACGCCCATCTGGACAAGGCTGCCAAGCAGGGCAGCGCCGATGTGATCTCTGATATCTTCCGAAAGGAGCAGACATGAGCCGTCCCATCCGGGGCGGCTCATGTCATAGGTGAAGCGTATGGAGAAGGAATACCTGAGCGGCAGTGAGCTGCGGCAGTACCTGCACATCTCAACGCGGAAGATGAAGTACCTGATGGATCATGATTACATCCCCCATGAAGACACCGGGCAGGCCACACACAAATACCGGGTGCGCCGTGAAGATGCCGTTGCCTTCAAACGGCGCATGGAGACAGAGCCGGGCTTCCTCTCTGAACTGACAGGCTGCTTCAACAACGGGGGTATAGCGGAAAGACGGCCAGCAGGGAAGGGGACGGTCATTGACGGCGAGGACTTCCAGAGCTATCTGCTTCTGCTGTGGGCCTCTCTGCCGGACGCTCTCCCCACCCAGGAGGCGGCCAGGCGCATCGGTGTGAATCCCCAGCGCCTGCATGAGCTGATCCGGGCCGGGAAGCTGCACGGTGTGAAGATAGGGCGGGTGCAGTACTGCGTCAAGCGTGAGATCATTGCCTACGCCGCCGCCCCTGCCCGTCTGGCCCATCCCAGCGGGGAAGTATACAAGGCTTTGGTGGAGGGATATTTGAAGGGAAGATAAAAACAAACCGGAGACTGCTTCGCATACAGCGAACAGTCTCCGGGTGCTATGTTATAGATAAAGATTCTGTCAACGGAGCAGTGACTCCATTCGCTTGTCCAGTTCCTCCGGCGTGCAAACAGGCTCCCCGCTCAGCCGACTTAGCTCAGCGGCAAAGACTCTGCCACGGTGGCGGAACATCTTTTCCCGTTCCTCCCAGGCTTCCATGCTGAGAAAGCCACCGTCATCCTCCACTTTGTTGGTGATGAAAAACGGCTCGCCAGAGGACTTGGCAAGATCAGAAATACGCGTGTAGTTGTTCCGCAAATCGGGTTTTATGTATTTTGATATTATTTTATAGAGCTTCGAAAGTCTTGGGGCTGCAAGTGGGCCTAGGTGGACTATTGGCACAGTATCACGCAAATCGGAGTCATTATTATGAAATAATTCATGCATTGAATCGATTCTTCCTACATATACAGGGTAGTTGTAGTTCAAAAATACGGGGGAGAGAGCAAACTGATCTCCCGTGATATCAATTATCACTTCTCCATGCTGTAACCAAGCATGTGATTGAACCGTTCCATCACCATAAGAATAGTAGCCACATACATATTTTGTCTGTATACCATGCTCCAAAAAATACTGCCCTAATAGGCATGCGGCATCTCCACAACAACCGGTTGGGAATGATTTAAACCTGATATCGGAAGAAAACAAGTTTTCTTTTTGGGCGCATTCGATGGCGTGCCTATATTGAGTTGCGAATTTGAAAAGAAAATCAATATCCGTCTATCCTCACTCCTTCTATGCGAAGCAAAAACAGTGCTTTATCATATAAATTATAGCAAAGACGGATTTGTATATCAATACAGGGAAATCGATAGAGGGCTGTCTTGAATTATCACAGCAACTCCGTAGTTGTATGACTGCAGAATTGCTGTTCTTTCCGAAAATGTTGACTCAAAATTGTGAGCATTTGAGTCCGGGCAACGCCCGGACGGATCGCCGTGGATGCACGCTGCCTGAGGCTACGTCCACAAGTTCAAGTCGTGTTTCGTACACCATATGAAAGAAGTCCGTTTTTCGATAAAATTGTTCGAAAAGCGGACTTCGTTTACGTGGCTATGACTTACACTTAAGATGTAGTCTAAAAAACCAGAATCCAAATCTGCCGCAGTGCCTGTGAGGTGTACGCCGCATCCAGTACCACGACCTGGGTCACACCTTATCACCGCCAACATCTACGCCCATCAGGACAAGGCTGCCAAGCAGGGAAGCGCCGATGTGATTTCTGATATCTTCCGAAAGGAGCAAACATGAGCCGACCCATCCGGGGCGGCTCATGTCATAGGTGAAGCGCATGGAGAAGGAGTCCCTGAGCGGCAGTGAGCTGCGGCAGTACCTGCACATCTCAACGCGGAAGATGAAGTACCTGATGGATCATGATTACATCCTCCATGAAGATACTACGAGTATAGGGTGCTCCGGGAAAAGAATATCTACAGGTGCTGATTCAAGCGTAAGCGGCTCAGCTGAAACAGATAAGAAAAACCGACCCGTCAAGCAGTTCAGTGACGGGCCGACTTTCTATTTTTGATTGTAATGGCAGATTCCGTCCCGATCTGTCCAACGGTAGAACACGCCCTGATGAACCAAATGATCCAGATGGGCAACCGCTTCGCTGAAGGCGAAAAACTTCTGCTGTTCCGGAAAGTGCTCCCAGTCCTCGGCTTGAATATGCCAACGCATCCGCGAGGCAATCTGATAGCCGGTAAGACCGGGCTCCTCAGCAACAATGGCGCTGACCTCCTCCAAACGTGCCCTGTGGTGCTCCTTCAGCTCCGCCACACGCTGGGTCACATCCAGGGTGCCAAAGCTCCGGTGCCCAGGCAACGCCAGAGCAACGTCATAAGCGCTGATTTTCTCCAGACTGTCCAGATACAGGCCCAGGGAATCCTCCACGCCGGGCCAGGAGCAGATGTTGGGCGTAATATCAAAAAGAACGTGATCACCCAAAATCATGATTTTCTCCTGCCGGTCATACAGGCACATATGCCCGGGCGTGTGCCCCGGGGTGCTGATGCACGCAAAGGAGAAGCTGCCGTAGTTGAGGACGTCGCCCTCGTTAACATGGATGGCATCCACCATGGGGGAGGTGAAAAAAACCGCCCGGTCAGCTGCAAGCAAGTTGTCAACTGCCTTACGAGGGAAGCCCTCGCGGGCGGCTCTCTCCCGCGCTTCAACCCGCTGGTCCTGCATTTCGCTGGCGAAATGCAGGCCATCGGTCTGGCTCATGATGATCCTGCTGCCTCGTTCTGCCAGAGCCCCGGCATTTCCCATATGGTCCGAATGCATGTGCGTGATGAATACATCCGTGTTTTCCGGGCGCATCTTTAACATACTCATTCCAGCCAACAATGTCTCCAGGCAATCCTGGCGATTGAAGCCGGTGTCGATCAGCAGGTCTCTGCCGTCGTTGCTTTTCACGACGTAGCAGTTGAGCCACTTGAGCGGATTATCAGGAAGGACAATGGGAAAGGTCCACAGTCCTTCCGTCAATTCCAGAAGCATTTCCTCCATTGCTTACTTCTTAAGCTGAGCAATCATCATATCGCAGACCTCGTCCATATCGCCGACGATGCCATAGTCGCAGTAGTTGAAAATGGGGGCGTCCGGATCTCTGTTGACGGCAATGAATTTCTCCGCGTCCACACCGGTCACGTGGTTCACTGCGCCGGAAACGCCGAAGCCGATATAGAGCTTGGGCTTGATCATTACGCCGGACTGGCCCACCTGGAGCTTATAGGGAAGCAGTTCCCGATCAACAACAGGACGGGTGCAGGCCAGCTTGCCGCCCAGCAGCTTGGCCAGCTCCCGATAGCGGCCAAGGCTTTCCTCATCTTTGATGCCGGCACCGACACAGACAATGGTATCGCAGGAGGCAATGTCCAATTCGGGGTCAAAGGCATCGGCCCTGAAGTCGATGAACCGGGAGCGAATGTTCTCCACGGGGAAGGAAATCTCTTCCTTGATCAGCTCCACCTTGGCTTTGGCACCGGTGGGGACATGCTTGAAGGTGCCGGGACGGATGGTGCCCACCTGGGGTCTGAGGACGGGGATGGTGATGACGGCCATGATCTTGCCGCCGGCGGCAGGCTCCACAAATTCAATATCCGTGGTCTCAGGATTGTAAATCAGCTCGGTTGCGTCACTGGTGCAGCCGGTCTCCAGGCGGGCAGCGAAACGGGGCGCAAAATCGCGGCCGTTGACCGTGCCGCCGACGAAAACGGCAGAGGGCTTATACTTATTGCAGAGCACAGTAAAGAGATTGGTATAGGCCTCGGTGTTATAACGTTCATAGCCGGTACCGGACACAGCAATAATGGCGTCTACACCGCACTGCTTAACCTTCTCCACTTCGCTTTCAGGCAGCTGGCCGGCAATGACAGCCACCAGCCGATCGCCGGACTGGTCGCAAAGCTTTCTGATCTCGCAGCACAGCTCCAGAGCCACAGGATGAACCTGCTTCCCGTCGTGCTCAACGTAGACCCACATATCCTTGAAGTTCTTCTTATCCATTTTCTCGCCCTCCTCAATCCTTAATAAGCTCGAAGAGCTTTGCCACACTGGCTTCTACACTGCCTTCGTCAATAATGACGCCGGGCTCGGGCATTACAGGGGGGAACATACGGGGAACCTTGGTGGGAGAACCGGCATCGCCGATGCGCTCCCGGTCAAGGCCGGGAATGTCATTGGCGGTATAGGTGACAACAGGGGCTTTTTTGGCGGCAAGCTTGCCCTTGAGGCTGGGAATGCGCACGGGGTAATTGGTCTTCTCCATGGTGAACAGGCAGGGCATGCTGACTTCCAGGGTCTCGATGCCGGTTTCCAGCTCCCGCTCCACCACAAGCTTGTTGTTATCCACATCGATCTCTTTGATGAGGGAGGCGCTGGTTACCTGGGCAGCGTCAAACCGCTCCGCCAGCTGAGAACCCATTTGGCCGGTGGCACCGTCCAGGGTCTCCTTGCCGCAGAAGATCAGGTCAAAATCACCGGCCTGCTTGGCGGCAGAGACGATGGAGTAGCTGGTTGCCAGGGTATCCGCATTGCCAAAGGCTCTGTCGCTGACCAGAATGGCCTTGTCCGCGCCTACGGCCAGGCATTCTCTCAGAACAGCCTCGGCATTGGGGGGGCCCATGGTGATCAGGGTGATTTCCGCGCCATAGGTCTCCTTCACTTTTACGGCAGCAGAGAGCGCATTGGCGTCCAGGGGGTTGAGAATGGCGGGCACACCTGCCCGGATCAGATTGCCGGTGGCAGGGTCCATGCGCATCTGGTCAACATCGGGAACCTGCTTGACGCATACAAGAATTTTCAGCAATTTATTCAGTCCTTTCTTTCTATTTGAGATTGTAAAATTATATCACCTTGCCGGGGTTGAGGATGCCGGCAGGATCAAGAGAAGCTTTGGTTTCAGCCAGCTTTGCATAGTCGACCTCACTGAGGGCAGCTTTCAGATAAGCTTTCTTGGCATAACCTACGCCGTACTCGCCGCCAATATCGCCGCCTAGTTCCGCTACCTTAGCATAAACCGCCTCGGCAAAGCCGGCAAAGGCCACTGCGAATTCTTCCTTGGCGCAGTCAGAAACGGCATGGATGTGAACACCGCCGCTGCCAACATGGGCATAGGCCATCACCTTCAGCGCCTTCTCCGCCCCAAGGTCCTTGGCGAAGCTTACCAGTTCTGCAACAGTTTGTGAAGGAACTGTCACATTGATCTCATTGGCACACTTTGCTCCACTTTCCATGGCGGTGTGGAAGGCATCATGGGCATCCCAGAAATCACGCTTCATGGTAGGCGTATCGCCGACAAGGATATCCAGGCATTCCAGATCCTCTGCCATCTCGGCAATTGCTTCCATCGTTTCCATGACGGCGTCATCGTCGTCCCCCTCAATGGTGACCATAAGGGTAGCAGCCACACGCTCGCCATCCATTTCGATGGGGAACACCGGGTTGCCGGTTACATTGCCGGCAAACTCAACAATATCCGTATCCATATACTCAGCGATGGCGGGAGCGAAACCGGCATTGATGATGGTATCAGCAGCCTTTACGCAGCTTTCCGTGTCCATAAAGGGGAAGAGAAGAATGGCATCGGCCGCGGGCTTTTCGATCAGTTTGAGGCTGATTTCGGTAATCACAGCCAGGGTACCCTCGCTGCCGATGACAGAAGCAAAGGCTTCCCCACTGCTCAGCCGGGTAACGGTACCGTCGGAGAGGACGATCACTGCGTCCTGAACATAGTCCCGGGTGCAACCGTATTTCAAGGCACAGGGGCCCGCCGCATTGGTGGACACATTGCCGCCGATGGTGGCGGTCTTTTCACCGGGATCCGGGGGATAATAGAGGCCGTGCTCCTCGGCAGCCGCCTTCACATCCTGAAGCAGCACACCGGGCTGGACCGTGAGGAGCCGGGCCTGTTCATCAAAGGACACCACCTGGTCCATACCTTTCAGAGAGAGAACGAGCCCGCCCTCCACAGGGACAGAACCACCTGCCTGGCCGGTGCCGGCGCCGCGGACGGTGACAGGAATCTTTGCCGCACTGCACAGTTTCATGAGGGCAGCAACTTCCTCCGTGCTGGCAGCCTCTACCACGGCTTCCGGCATATGGGCCGCGCCGCCGGGCAGCTCGTCATGGGCAAAGTCGGCGCCGATCATATCGCCGGTAATGACGCGTTTTTCCCCGAAGATGCCTTTAAGTTCGGCTATCACATCCGTTGAAACTTTTTCAAACATCTCTTTATCCTCCATCTTGTTTTTTTATCACGCTGTGCCGCTATTGCAGCTTTGGGTCTCGCCTTTTTACATGCAATTTTCGTGCCGTGATGCCTGACCAAAGAAAAAAGAAGCAGAAGAAAATGAATTCTTCTGCTTCCTTTTGTTTTTTGAAGTTTCACCCGGGAAAGGTTGAGGACCCCACAGGAAAAGAGCAACGCCTGACTTCTCAGTTGTTCTCTGCCACAGCCTGGATTTTCAGGTGGATATCATACTTTTCAATTTTTCGGTACAGCGTGTTTCTGGACATATCCAGCCGTTTTGCCGAACGGGAAATATTGCCGCCCTCTTCTTCCAGAACTCTCCGAATCTTTTCCCGCTCCTTCTGCTGGCGCATCGCACTTCTCGACGGCTGCGGCGTTTCTGCTTCCGCCGGGGGAGCAGCCGGCGCCGGCCGTGAGACAAGCACCTTTTCCTCCGGCTGGGGCAGCGAATGCCTCATGCTTTTGGGGAAACAGCTGACGGTTACCGGCCCGCCGCCGGAAACAATCAGAGCCTTTTCCATCACATTCTTCAGCTCACGAACGTTTCCGGGCCAACTGTAACTTTCCAGGAAATCAAGCACTTCCTGGGACAGCGGGCGGTACTTGATATTTAGGGACTCACTCAGTCTGGCGTTAAAATGCTCCGCCAGGAGAGAAACATCTCCCTCCCGATCGGCCAGTCTGGGAAGATTGATTTCTATCACGCTGAGACGGTACCAAAGATCCGAGCGGAACTTGCCCTCTCCAATCCGTTTTTGCAGATCCTGATTTGTGGCTGCCACGATCCGCACATTGATGGGAATTGGCTTATTGGAACCGATGCGCACAACGCACTGTTCCTGAAGCACCCGCAGCAAAGACACCTGCATATCCACAGGCATATCCCCGATTTCATCCAAAAACAGGGTGCCGCCGTTGGCATATTCAAACTTCCCTTTCGCGCCGGAGGAACGGGCGCCGGTGAAGGCTCCGCCTTCATAGCCGAACAGCTCACTGGCCAGCAAATCCCTGGGCAATGCGCCGCAGTTGATGGCCACAAACTCCCCGCTGCGGCCACTCATCCGATGCAGTGCCCGGGCCGCAACTTCCTTGCCTGTGCCGGTCTCACCCATGATCATCACATTGGATTTGTGCACGGCAACACTGGAGATCAATTCCATGACCTGATTCCACTGGGGACTTCTGCCCACGCAGTCTCCTTCGCCCCGCTCTGCGGCAACTGCCGGGGTGCTTTCCTTCGGCTCCACATCCACAGGATTTTCAAAGACCAGGACGCATTGCTTCATGCCATTGACCAGTTCGATCCGGCGGCGGCGCAGGAGCTTCATTTCGCAGCCCTTGCCGCGGCCCACGCCTTTGAATGCAAGAGGCTCATCCATAGCTTCACCATCGCCGCCATCCAGCAAGAGCGTCAGACTGTGCCGGTTGCGCAGGTACTCTCCCAAAGAACGGGAGGCATAGGGAAATTTATCAAAGCCGGAGAGAACCTTTTTCCCACTGGCATTGGCGGTGAGAATCATCCCGTCCTGATCGGTAACAATGATGGTAAGCTCATCGCTGGCGATAATGGGGTCAAAAAAAGAAGCGGAGGAGAGTTGACTGAACACTTCACGCCGGGAAACACAGAGCTTTTCCACCAGCTGCGCTGCAGCAATACAAATATCCAGCGCATTATCTGGCAGGGCAGCAAAGGGATCGTTCATGCAGAGTACATATTTTTCATCCCGGGGGCAATGGACGATGGCGGCTACGCCGGAATAGTTCTGCGCAATGGCGCGAAAATGCTCATACCCATCCACACGGTAGGGCTTCTGTTCCTGGATGGCGATGGTAATGTTGCCATTCCCGTTCAGCGCTTCGCTGACATAGGTCCCCAAAGTTCGGGGATAGGAGGACAGCGGCGTCACCAGGTCAAACACAAAGCCGTGCATATCCGCCAAAGATGCGTTGCAGTTGAATATCGTCAGCAGGTACTGGAGAATGGGAGCCGCAGCCTCCATCACGGCCGCATGCTTCTTCTGAGCCACCTGCAAAAGAGCGTCATCGGCTTTGGGAAAGTCAGCAGACCACGGATCTACACCGCAGCTCATGCAGCGGCTCCAGGAACGGGCAACCTCCGGACGCAAAACATTGGTATCGATAATGCCGTGATTTACGGCTTTTTTCCATGCATCAAGTATGCTATCTTTATCGTAAGCCATCGTTACACCTATCCCTTTTTATAGCGACGCTTCACATAGCCGGGTATGCCGGCTGCCTGACGATATTTGGATACGGTTCTTCTTGAGAGACAGCAGCCTTCCTCATTCAGAATGCGGCTTATCTCATCGTCTGTCAGTGGTTCCGCCGGATTTTCGGCGGAAATCAGTTCCTCGATCCGCTGCCGGGCAGCAGAGGCAGAAACACTTTCCTCATCCGCCCCCTTCAAAGCCCGGACAAAGAACGCTTTCATGGGGTAAAGGCCATAGGGCGTGGACACATATTTATCCTGAACGACACGGCTGACAGTGGAAACATTCACGCCCATCTCCTCCGCCATTTGCTGCATGGTAAGCGGGCGCATGAATTTGGGGCCAAAACGGAAAAAGTCCCGTTGCAGAGAAACCAGCGCCAAAGCCGCCCTATGGATGGTCTGGCGGCGGACATCCACACTGTGGATCAAAGAGCGGGCCGCGTTCAGCTGCTGGCGGAGGTACAGCCGCTCCCCCTCGTTCAGTTCCGGCTGATCCAGCAGTTCCAGATAGTATTCATTGATGCTCAGGGGAATATCGCTGTCATTGGACAGGTAGACACGTAGTTCCTCCCCGGCTTTCTTCACAATGATGTCCGGCAAAATATAATTAATCTGCAAAGGCCGTTCATCACAGTTACCGGGCCGCGGCTCCAGACTTCGAATATAGTCAAAGGTCTGACTGATGCAGTTTTTGCTGACACCGTAGAGTTTTGCGCACTCACCCGGGCTGCTGTCACACACGGCACGGAGATTCTCTTTTATAATGCGTCTGGCAAGCGCGGCATAAGGGAAGCTGTCCTCCACCTGCAGGCAGAGGGCCTCATACACATTGGCAGCAGCAATCCCCTTGGGCTGAAAGCCCTGAATAAGAGAAAGAACCTTCTTCCCCACCTCCGGGCTTTGGCAATACAAAAGACAGATGGTATCCAGATTGCCGACAAAATAGCCGCTGTCATCCAGATTGCCGATTATTTCCAGGCCAATGGCCCGCTCCGCCGGACTGAGCCGGCACAGGGACAATTGCAGCTTCAGGGAGCCGATCAGCGCATCCGCTTCGAAGGCCACACCCCGGGAATAGTACGGGTCAAAATCCTCATCCCCGCCATACCCCTGCTCAGGCGGCAAACCGTCATAATATGCCGGGTCTCGCCCCGCATCGATCCGGGGCTGCTCCATCACGTTCAGGCCCGCATCATCTTTGTCAAGAATATCTTCATACCGATCCATTGAAGGAGACTCCGGGATCTCCAGCATGGGGTTGCCCATAGAAAGCTCCACCAGATAGCTATACATGGCTTGGGCCGGAAGCGACAACATGTTCAGGCCCTGGATGATGGATGTACTTATCCGCTGCTCCTGCTTCTGCAGCTGGCCATAGCTTCTGTCCATCGTCACGCCTAGCCCCCCTCACGAAAAATCAATTCTTTAACAATCGCTTAAAACATAACACAATGTCCCATTTGTGTCAAGAAATGTTTGTCACAATTGATGGAAGCATTGAATAACTGGGTTCAAATTGTAACTATTTGTCCAAACTTGCAAAAAATGCTTATTTTTCGCCTTGAATGGCACGATATTTGCAAAATAAATGGTGCGTCCCAAGGAAAGGAATTTACAAAAAAGGAGATTTCAACATGAAAGTAATTGCCTGTTACAAGGTAGTGCCCTACGAGCAGAGCATCGGCGTAAATGCTGACAGAAGTCTGAATCTGGACAAGGCAGAACTGGTCATCGGTCAGTATGATCTGAACGCAGTGGAAGCCGGCGCACAGCTGGTGGAAAAGCACGGCGGCGAGCTGACTGCCCTTACCGTAGGCTGCACTGAAGTGGAGAATTCCAAGCTGAGGAAATCCGTTCTCTCCAGAGGTCCTGCCAACTGCGTGACCGTAAACGATGCCAGCCTGGCTCAGGCTGACAGCACCCGCACCTCCGCTGCACTGGCCGAAGCGGTGCGCAGCATCGGTCAGTTCGACCTGGTTCTCTGTGGTGAGGGTTCCAGCGACCTGTACGCCCAGCAGGTAGGCGTTCAGTTGGGTGAACGCCTGGGCGTCCCCGCTGTCAACGGCGTTATTTCCATTGAAGCCGGTGATGGCTTTGTTACTGTTCAGCGCGCTGTCGACGGCGAGGTGGAGACGCTGAATGTGCAGCTGCCCGCTGTTCTGGCTGTCTCCAGCAGCATCAACCGCACCCGCGTGCCCAGCATGAAGGAAATTCTGGCCGCCGGGAAAAAGCCCGTTCAGGCAATGACCGGCGCCGATTTGCATCTGCCTGCTGGCAGTGCCACCAGCACCGTTTCTACCTTGGCCCCCCAGCAGACCGTCCGCAGCTGCCGTATCTTTAACGGCGATTCCGCCGAGATTCTGGCTGAGTTCGCCGCCGCTGTAAACGCGGAGCTTAAGTAAGGAGGATATTGAAATGAAACTCAAGAAAGCTTTCGTTTTTTCCGCTGATCTCAGCGCCCTGGCCGGTCTCTGCTCCGGCGCGAACCTGTTGGCTGAATCCTCTGCCGCACTCGTTCTGGGCAGCAAGGCCCAGGCTGAAGAGCTGCTCCCCAAAGCGGACAAGGTCATTTGGCTTGGGGAAAAGGATAAAAGCGCCATTGTTGAAAGCTATACCGGCGCAATCCAGCAGGCCATTCAAAAAGATGAGCCCCAGCTCCTGCTGATGTCCGGCAGCACCAGAGACCGCTGCATCGCGGCAAAGCTGGCCATTCGTCTGAACGCAGGTGTAATTACCGACGCCGCAGGGCTCACCGTCACGGAGGAAGGCAAGATCCAGGTTCGCCGGAATGTGTACGGCGGCGCCGCAGAAGCTGTTCTGGAAGGCGAGAGCGCGCTCACCATTGTGCTGGTCCCCGGCGGTCTGTTTGAGGATCTGCCCGCAGCTCAGCCTGGTGTCCTGGAGGAAGCCGTCGCAGCCCCGGAGGATATGGGTGTGACTCTGGTTTCTGTGGCCGCAAAGCAGGAAGAAGCAGTAAACATCGTTGCGGCCAAGCGGGTTATCGGCGTGGGCCGCGGTCTGGGAAGCCAGGAGAATCTGGCCGCAGTGGAGGCGCTGGGCGCAAAGCTGGGCGCAGAAATCGGCTGCACCAGACCCATTGCCGAGGAAGAGCACTGGTTGGCGAGAAACCGTTACATCGGCGTTTCCGGCGTCAGCATCCGGCCAAATCTCTATATGGCGCTGGGCGTATCCGGTCAGATCCAGCATATGGTAGGTGTCAGCGATGCCAAACTCATTGTGGCCATCAACAAGGATGCCAAGGCGCCGATTTTCCAGAACTGTGACATTGGCCTTGTTGCTGATATGAATAAGGTTCTTCCTCAGCTCACTGAGCTGTTCTGAGTTCATCAAAAAGGAGCGGTATACCGTGGAACAAAACAGGCGTGGAAACGGACAGCTCAGTCTGCTGATGGCGTTGCGTCTGGCTGCGCCTCATACCTGGGCGGCCTCCCTTATCCCGGCGCTGCTGGGGGCGGCCCTGACTGCCGGGGAGGGGATCGCTGTTGACACCGGGATGCTGCTCTGCCTGACCGCTGCCTGCGTTTTTATGCAGGCAGCGGCCAACACATTTAATGATTACAGCGACTTTGTAAAGGGAACGGATACCCTTGAAAATTCTCCGGACGCCACTGATGCGGTGCTGGTGTATGACCGGCCGGCAACCTGGCGCGTGCTGCTGCTGGGCTTTGGCTTTCTGTTCGGCGCGGCTATTTTGGGCCTCCCGGCGATCCTCAGCATCGGCTGGAAGCCGCTGCTGATCGGCGCTGCCGGAGCCGTGGTAGTTCTGCTCTATTCCTTTGGGAAGGTTCCTCTATCCTATCTGCCGTTGGGAGAGCTTTGCTCCGGTTTTGTTATGGGCGGATTGATCCCGCTGGCGGTAACGGGCGTATTGAGCGGAAGCTTCCGGGCTGAGGTGCTGATTGACGCGCTCCCTGTAATGCTGGGGATCTCGCTGATCATGCTGACCAACAATGGCTGCGACATCCATCGTGACCTCAAGGCCGGGCGTCGCACCTTTGCCGTGCTGCTGGGCGAGAACAAGCTGGCCCGGTTGTACCGGCTGCTTCTGCTGCTTTGGGCCGCACTTCCGGTTCTCCTGCTGCTCTGGCGGCAAGGGCACGGCATCCTGTTTTATCTTATCTCTTTTCTACCGGCCTTCGGCCACTTTTCTGCCCAGCTTCATCTGCGTCTTGGGCCGGAACAGCGGGGGCCTGCCATGGCCGGAATCGTTGCTTTGAACACAATATTGGGGCTTGGTTACATTGTTTCCTTGCTTTTCTGACTGAAATTGATATAATATTTCCATTATGAAAAAAGAAGAATTTGTCTTCCGGGTTTTTGAAAGTATCTCCGATGAATACGACGCGGCCAACAATCGCATCAGTCTTGGCCGGCATATACACTGGAAACGCGCTGCAGCAAACAGACTTCTGGCTGGTGTCCCACAGGGCGGACGGGTTTTGGATCTCTGCTGCGGAACCGGGGATATGACGGAGCTGATGCTTTCAAGCCGGCCAGACGTCCATGTTACCGGGCTGGATTTTTCACCCGCCATGCTGGCCCAGGCAAAAAAAAGACTGGGGGCACGGCCCGGTTTGGAGCTTGTTTTGGGGGACGCCATGGCCCTGCCTTTTGACTCCGGCAGCTTTGATGGCGCCATAATTTCCTTTGCCCTGCGAAATACTGCCGATTACAGAAAGGTTCTGGAGGAAATGGCAAGAGTCACGCGGATGGGTGGGCCTGTCTGCTGCATCGACTCCTTTGTCCCTGAATCTGCCATTGTCCGGCCTTTTTATCAAATATACTTTTCCCTGCTGATGCCGCTGCTGGGCGGCGGAAGGAAAAAGCGGAAAGAGTACTGCTGGCTCTGCCAGAGTACGAAGGAATATATCCGGCCTGAGGCGCTGCGGCTGCTGATGGCTGAATGTGCTCTGCTGGATGCGGAGACAGATCGATTCATGTTCGGGTCCTGCGTCAGTCTTTGCACATATAAGGAGGGTAAGTACAGATGAAGACATTTGACAATGTCCCTGCGCTCTATGCTCAACTGGAGGAGATTTCCAGCCGGGCCAAAGCGATCGCCTTTGATCCCTTGCTGCGGGAACCGCTTTCCCAGGTTCTGGATTCTGTCTTTTCCGTTTCGGGAAAGCAGCTGCGCCCGGCACTTCTCCTGCTTTTCGGCCGCGCCGGCTCGTGCTATCCTGACTGCGAGGAACAGCTTCTGACAGCTGGCGCCGTTGTGGAGCTGACCCACATGGCCTCTTTGATCCACGATGATATTGTGGATGACTCCCCTACACGCCGGGGCCGGCCTACGCTGCATTCCCGGTTTGGGAAGGATATGGCTGTCTACAGCGGCGACTATCTGCTCAGTCATGTGCTCTCCCAGCTCATGCGCCAGGATATGCTGGAGCCGGGGCGCGTGCTGGCACAGAGCATCTCCAATATGTGCAGCGGCGAGCTGGGCCAGTACGCTTCTCAATTCGATGTGCAAACCGATGAAAACCGTTATTTCATGAATATCTCCGGCAAAACTGCCGCTTTGTTTTCCGCCGCTTGCCAGATGGGCGCGCTGATTTCCGGATGCAGCCAGCAGGCCGTTTCCTTCGCTGACCGATTCGGCCATAGTTTTGGCATGATCTATCAGCTTCGGGACGATTTGATTGACTGCATCCCCAACAGCGACGCTGACGGGAAGAAGCAGGGGATGGATTTTATCAACGGCGTCTATACCTTGCCTGTCATCTATTCTTTCAAAGACGCTGAACATGGCCCACAGCTTCGCGCATTGGCAAGAAAAGCCCCTTCCATGGATCCCATCGAGCTCTCCAGTGAGCTTTATAATCACATATCCGCTGCTGGTGGGATCGATTACACCCACTGGGCCATGAAACAGCACCGGGCTCGGGCCCTTAGCAGCATCGCGCAGCTGCCTTCCGTTCAGCTTCGGGGACAGCTCACTGCATTGCTGGATGAGATAATGGCTTAATAAAAATATGGATATTTTTTCTATTCTTGCGCCACCAGTTATCGGCGGCGTGATCGGATACATCACCAATGACCTGGCGATAAAAATGCTGTTCAGACCCTATGCACCGGTTTATATTGGCTCTTTCCGCCTTCCTTTCACGCCGGGAATTGTTCCAAAACGCCTGGAAAGTCTGGCTGTTCTGCTGGGAAAAGAGGTGGAAGCCCGCTTTTTCAATGCGGACGATCTGGAAATTCTGTTCCAATCAGATGCCTTTGCCGGCGCTGTGGCGGACAGTATCACAGAAATGATCTATAGCCGTAGGCAAAGCCTTTGCATAACCATGGAGAAGCTGGAGGCAGACCCCTCTATCGGGCCCAGGATTGCCGATGCTAAGGATAAGCTCTGCACCCACATTGTGCAGGCCATGATCGATTTTGACTACGTGCCCCTGATACGCTCCGCGGCAGGGCAGATCGGCTCTGACCGGCGCGCCGACGGTATGCCGAGAGGTTCTGTAAAGAACACGGTCAACGCGCTGGCGCCCTCCATCTCTGACGGGATTAAGGCATATCTGCGGGACAAGGGGGATGAAACTGTGGCACCGGTTCTGGAACAGATGCTTGTGGAATTCGGTGACAGGCCGCTGGGAACCATTGCAGAAGATATTCTGCCTGACCGGGCACTGACCCGGAAGCTGGTCAAGGATCTGTATCTAAGCTTCATGGCTGCTTATGTACGTCCGGTAGTGGAGAGCATCGATGTGGGCGGTATGATAACGGAGAAGCTGAGACTCATGGAGCCCAAGGCCGTTGAAGCGCTCATCCTCTCTGTGGTTAATCGGGAGTTCCGCTATGTTGTCTGGCTGGGCGGTCTGTTGGGAACGCTGATCGGCACTGTGAATATTTTCATTTAATTGCAGTAAGTTAATAGCCAAAAAATATCGCCGCTCGAAATGAGCGGCGATATTTTTTGGCCCCATCCCGGCTTGAAGCCGGGCATCGGGAATGAAAACAATATATCTGCCAGTTAGCCCCGGCAGATATATGCGTCTGTACTCCGTGGGATTACTCCTCAACTTCGTCGGGGTCAACCACGACTTCATCAAGGACACCATCGATCTTCATTTCGGTGATGGTGGCCTCGTTCTCGCTGATGAGCGTCAACAGGTCGGTGACCTGATCGCAAAGCTTCTCGTAGCCAGCCTCGGGGGCGAGGCCATGATCCTTGTAGTAGCGTTTGCCGATCTTGAGGTAGAGCTTATTGATCTCCTCCTGGGCGGAGTGACTGCTGAGCTTCAGAGAGGCGATTTTCCCGGTGTTCTTGACCTTCTTAGAGCCAACTTTTGCCAGGCGTTCTGCTTTTACACTAATTTCTTTGAACAGTTCCATGTTAATTCTCCTATCTCCCGCTGGTGGTGTTTATTATCGGAAACGCCTCCGCAGCGGTCACAGAGGCTTTCCGGGGCCGGCCGCTGCAAGGAGCGGCCGGCCATGATGTGTGTGATTACTCCTCGCGGGGCAGTTTCTGACCCAGCTTGACAATCAGAGGCACGCAGACAGCAAAGATCGCGTACAGAACGATTGCGAAGTAGAAGCAACCTTCGAAGTAGTTGCCACCGTGAGAGTCAATAATGGCGGCATAGATGTAGGAGGTGATGGAGCTGGCCACGCAGGTGACAACGGAAACGTTGGCGTAGATCTGGCCAAAGTTCTTGCCGCCGAAAGCAGCCTCAACCACCATGGGAGGAACAACGGTCAGACCGGCATAGCCGAAACCGTAGATCAGGATGCTGATGTAGAACATGGCAACGCTGGCAGTGCCGAAGAACAGGAACAGGGCGCAGCCCACCAGACCGAAAGCAGCGCAGCATAGGCCGGTAATCACAGCATTGCCGGTCTTATCGCGGATGGCGCCCAGGATGAACTTACCGACAACGCCGCCCACCAGGATGATGGATGCAGCCATACCGACGGCAACAGGGTCAAAACCACGGGCATTTGCCAGGGAAGCAATACGCTGGTTGATGGTAGCGCAGGAAACCAGGCAGGCAACGGACAGCAGAGCAAGCCAGAAAGCAGCAGACTTGAAGGCAACGGAAGCAGAGGTGCCAGTCTGGTTGAGCTGCTTCTCAGCGGCAGCGGCGCTGTTCTCTTCGCCTTCACCCCAGGCCAGGACGCCCTTCTCTTTGGGGGTCTTGCGAACCAGCAGCAGGGTAACAGGAGTGCAGATGACGATCAGGCCAATGCCGATAGCCATACGGACAGGACGCCAGCCGTGAACAGCGATCTGAGCGCTGATGATGGGGTTGGCAATCGCGGGCATCAGGTTGGTGAAGCAAGCGGCAATACCGAGGGCCAGGCCCTTGCCCTTGGTGAACCAGTTGTTGATGACCAGGGGGACGGGAATGTACATGAGGAAGCCGCCCAGAACGCCGGTGATGACGCCGTAAACGGTCCACTGCCAGAGCTGGGTATAGGTGGAGGACCACACATAGGTCAGGCCCCAAACCACGCCCAGAGCGGCCAGCACAAACTGAATCTTATTGGTCTTGTTGAAAACACGGCCAGCAATGGGAGAGCAGATACCGGCGACGATGGGGTAAATGGTCATGAAGAAGGACACCTGCTTGGTGCTCCAGCCCATTTCCTGTGCAACGGGGGTATAGTACATACCAACGGTGTTGCCCATGACACCGAAGATCATGCCGGACCAGAACAGGCAGCTGAGGACGATGATCCATGGGTAATTGCTTTTTTTCAGTGTAGTATCCATTACTACGTTCACTCCTTCTCTTTTTTCACATGATAGGTTTCTCTGGGGTACGCGTTGCTTGGGGCTGTTCAAAAAAATTGCCTGGCTTGCCGGAGTCTTGACGTGTTTTCTTTTATACCGTCAGTCTTATACATGCAATTATCGTGCCACGGATTTAACATTCATTTTTATAACTCTTTATTTTCCTTATTCCACTCGGGCACCGGCGGCCAGGGCCGGGCAATGTGCTCGGCAAAGCGGCCGCTGCGGGAGCCGTCCTGCCGGGTGAAAAAGCATTTGTGGCTCTTGATCCGCCACTGACCGTCCGCCTCTTTCATGACACGCAGCTCATACCCGCCGCAGGTTAGTTCATCTTCCCTGTCCTCAAAGGATTTATTCGCATAAAAATATGCAAAGACCAGGGCTTCCCTTTCATTATTAAAATGCAGCTGCTGATTGGTAATATAGTGGGCAGACGTCTTTATGGATGGGTTCAAAAGCTTGGTAAAAATCTGGAAAATTGCCTCTCTGCCCTGTATGGGAGCAGAAGTATCCGAGGGATAAAAACAGCCGTCACTGGTGTAACAGGATGCGATCCCCTCCACGTTTCCCCGATCCACGCAGCGGGTATAGTGGTGCAGTATCTCCTTGATTTCTTCTGTATCCTCCAGCCGCCGGATTCGCTGCTCCAGGCTCATAACGTCTTCTCCCATTGAACACATCAAGCCATCCTTTACGATTTTCATATAGTTTTTCTCCTGCAATGTTCAAGATTTTTTGGCTGCCGGTGCTGCACAGCTCCAGGCAGCTTTTTCTGCCTTTTATTTTGCAAATGAGAGGCCGTAGAATGCTGTTCCAATGCATGTTAAGGATGTCACAAACTGTTCCATTTTCTTTGTCGCATTTGTGTCAAATTGTGTAGTTTTTGGAGTTATCACCATGAACATTGTCACATTTTTGGTTTTAATGCACAAAAAGACTCGATTTTGTATTGCCATCAGCAGCATAGGAAGAAAAACATTCCTTTCACTCGCAACTCCGCCGCATGCTGTCAAAGCTTTCACAACAACGGCACGCTTTTTGCATTAATAAAATCAGAACTCAAATTATTGGATTCGAGGTGCGTAATATGAGCGAGGATAGATTTGATGTAATCGTCGTTGGCGGCGGTCTTGCCGGCTCCGCCGCGGCTTACACACTGGCAAAGGCCGGGGTTGAGGTTGCGGTTATCGAGCGCGGCCCCAGCTGCGGCAGTAAAAACATGACCGGCGGCCGGCTGTACGGCCACAGTCTGAAGAAACTCATCCCGGATTTTGAGCAGCGCGCTCCCCTGGAGCGGCGCATCACCAAGGAGCGTGTGTCTCTGATGAGTGCCGGCGGCTCCACTACGGTGGAGTTTGACAGCAACACGCTGGGCGGCGACAAGGCGTCCTACACGGTTGTTCGCGGGAAATTCGACCAGTGGCTAGCCAGCGAGGCGGAAGCTCTGGGCGCCACTTACGTCTGCGGCATCCGCGTTGACGACCTGATCGTTCGCAACGGAAAGGTGCGGGGCATCATCGCCGGCGAGGACAAGCTGGAGGCCGATGTTGTGATTCTTGCAGACGGTGTTAATTCGCTGCTGGCCCAGAAGATCGGCCTGGCAGGCCCTACCGATTCCAATAAGGTTGCGGTTGGCTTGAAGGAAGTAATCAAGCTTTCCGAGCAGCAGATGAAGGATCGCTTCGGCGCAGTAGATGACAACGGCACCGCATGGCTTTTCGCGGGTGACCCTACGCTGGGCAGCATCGGCGGCGGCTTCCTTTATACCAATAAGGACAGCGTCTCTCTGGGCATTGTGGCAACCGTAGGCGATGTTGAATATTCCGAGACCAGCGTGGTGGAGATGCTCAACCGCTTCAAAGAGCATCGTCTGATCGCTCCGCTGATTGAAGGCGGCGAGCTGCTGGAGTATTCCGCACATCTGGTGCCGGAAGGCGGTTACGACGCTATGCCGGAGCTTGTAGGCGACGGGGTGTTGGTAGCGGGCGATGCGGCAGGGATGGTGCTGAATCTGGGCTATATGGTTCGGGGCATGGATCTGGCCATCGAGGCCGGACATCAGGCAGCCAACGCCGTGCTTTACGCCCGGCGGCGCGGTGACTACAGCCGCAAGACGCTTTCTTCTTATAAGACTGCACTGGAAAACAGCTTTGTGCTTGAGGATATGAAGCTCTACCGCAAGGCACCGGAATTTATGGAGAACCGCCGCGTATTCACTCGCTTCCCCATTATGCTGGAGGAAATCATGCGGGCAATGTTCACAGTGGACGGCGAAAGCTCCGAGTCTCTGGTAAAGAAGATTCTTCCCGCTGTCAGCGATGCAGGCATCACCGCCCTCGCCAAGGATGCAGTCCAAATAATTAGCGCCCTTTAAGACGCCGCAGAGGAGGAACAATATGCGCAGATGTGAAATACTGGCGTCCCCGATCAAAGTCGGCAAGCTGACGCTGAAAAACAAAATGATGACCACCTCCATGTCCCCCTGCCGGGGTTACATCGAGAACGAAGCCCCTACCATCCAGATGCTCAACTACATGGAAGAGCGCGCTGCCGGCGGCCTGGGCCTCATGTGTCAGACCGTTCTCCCCTTTACCCGCAAGGATCGTCCGGAGGGCCTGCCTCCGGTTCACCCCCTGCCCGGCGCTTATGATGAGGATTGTCTTCCCGGTCTTGCCGCCATGGCAGAGGTCGTGCATCGCCATGATTGTGTTCTGGTCGGCCAGCCCTGGTTCGTTCACGACTGGAAGCCCGATGATGAGAATGTGGAAAGGCCCTGGGCGCCCTCCAATGTCAATGTAAACGTGGGCCGTACGGTCTGGAACGTGATGGAAAAGCGCCACATTGAGATGTTCAAGAATCAGATGGTCAATTGCAGCCTGCTGCTGAAGAAGGCTGGATGGGACGGTGTGGAAATCATGGCGGGTGTGGGCGGTATTCTGAACCGCTTCATGTCCCCGGCTACCAACAACCGCACCGACGAATATGGCGGTTGCCTGAAAAACCGCATGAGGCTCACGGTGGAGACCATTAAAGCGGTGCGCGAAGCAGTTGGCGAGGATTTCCTCATCACTTGCCGTTGGTCCCCCGTTGAATACGTTACCGGAGTCAAGCCGGGCAACACCATTGACGATGCTCTGTTGATGGTTCCGTATCTGGAGGACGCAGGCATCGACCTGCACAATCTGGCTGTGGGCTGGCATGAAACCAGCATCCCTCTGACCACTAAGGACATCCCCGACGGCCACTGGGCCTGGATCTCTGAGCGAATCAAGACCATCGCCACCAAGCCTGTGGCTATGGGCTACCGCAATACCGATCCGCTGGTCATGGAGAAGAATCTGAAGGAAGGCCGCCTGGATATGATCGCCGGCCTGCGCTTTGATATCGCTGATCCAAACTTCCCCAAGAAGGTGATGGAAGACCGGCTTGAGGACATCAACCGCTGTATCGGCTGCTGCCGTTGCATGGATGATGTGGTCAGCAGCGGCAAGCCCCTGAACTATTGCAGCGTCAACCCTCATCTGGGTGCTGAGCTGCGCAAGCCCATGTACATCCGCACCAAGAGCCCCAAGCGGGTCATGGTGGCCGGCAGCGGTCCGGGCGGCCTTGCGGCGGCCCTCACCGCCGCCATTCGGGGCCATGATGTGACCATTTATGAGCGGGGCTACCGGATCGGTGGCTGCCTGACCATGAGCTCCATCTTCAGCCCCACCTACGAGTATCTTCTGAAATACTACAAGCGGCAGCTCCAGAAGCATCCGCAGATCAAGGTCAAGCTTCACACTGAGGTCACTCCTGAGCTTGTGAAAAAGGTGAAGCCCGACGCCGTGGTGGTTGCCATCGGCGGTGAGCCGGTGGGCATCAATGTTCCCGGCGCTGAAGGCGGTAATGTTGTCACCTCTCACGACTTCCTGGAAATGCTCAACGGACGCGCTCCCAAGAAGCCCGGTCTGATCAACAAGGTACTTTGGAACTGCGGCTCCGAATTCCTCAAATACATTTACACCCCGGCCATGGGCCGCGCCGTTACCGGCATCAGTCCCTGGCCCATGGGCCACAAAATCGCCGTGATTGGCGGCGGGCTGCCCGGCTGTGAGCTTTCCCATCTGCTGATGCATAAGAACAGAGAACTGGACATTATCGAAGAGCGGAAGAAAGTGGGCTTTGACGTGGGCGGCAGCTACCGCTTCCATTACACCAGCAGCTTCAAGAAAGCCGATAATGTTCAGCTTGACCCTCTGACCAAGGTGAAGGAGATCAACAGTAAGGGCGTTCTGATGGAGAATGAAGCCGGTCAGGAGAAGTTCTACAGGGCCAATACGGTCACCGTTACCAAGGGCTTCAAGAAAAATATGGCTCTGGCCGCTGAAATCAAAAAGCTGGTGCCCGAGATGTATGTGGTGGGTGACTGTGCCAATCCTGCCCGCATGGCCGACGCCACCAAGGCCGGATATATTGCCGGCTGCAAACTGTGAGGCGAAAGACAGATATGGATATCAAAGAAAACGAAGTTGTTTATATCAAGCGGGATGGCCCCATCGGCACCATCGTGCTCAACCAGCCCCACAAGAAAAACGCAATCAGCGCTGTGATGATGGATCTGCTCAGCCAGTCCCTGCACACGCTGGAAAACGAAGACGAGATCAAGGTCATTGCCCTGCGCGGCGCGGAAGACAACTTCTGTGCCGGCGGGGATCTGGATCAGCCCGGCCCCAAGCCCATGACTGCTGAGTTTTCCCGGCAGAGCCTGCGCCATTATCTGCGGGCCATCCGGGAGATTCGTGGCGTCAGCAAGCCTGTGGTCGCTCTGGTCAAGGGCTACGCCGTGGGCGGTGCTGTGAGCATGATGCTGGCCTGCGACCTGATCTGTCTGGAGGAGAATGCGCGGATTATCCCCAATTTCTGCAAGATTGGCCTTGTGCCTGAAATGGGACTGATGTCCACCCTTCCGGCAGTCGTCGGCCCCCAGAAAGCCAAGGAACTCCTGTTCTTCGGCGATCGGCTCAGCGCGGCGGATTGCCAGAGCCTGGGCCTGGCCAACCGTGTCTTTCCCGCGGAAAGCTTTGAGGAGGACTGCAACGAGTTTCTTTTGAAGCTGGCTGCCCTGCCCAATCTCTCCCTGCGCATTACCAAAGGCATCATGAACAGCACCATGGATACCCAGCTGGCTGCTGTCATGGAGGCCGAAAGCATCGGTTCCCCCTTCTGCGCCCAGGGCGAGGAGTTCAAAGCAATCTCCGCAAAATTCCAGAAGAAATAAATCAGGTGGCACAATGTTCTATCAAAATGTCAGTGAGCTTTTTCTGCTGTCAGTGAGGCGCTGGCCGGATAAAACCGCTTTGGTGTTCGGTCAGCAGCGACTGAGCTATGGCCAAGCCAACAGCAGAATCAACCGCATCGCAAACGCCTTGCTTGCAAAAGGCGTGAAAGCCGGAGACAAGGTTGCGTTTCTGCTTCCCAATTGCTGCGAGATCGTTCTGATTTACTACGCAATTCAGAAGATCGGGGCTGTGGCTGTGCCGTTGAATTTCAGGCTGATCCCCAGAGAGATCGCTTTCCTCATTGAAAACAGCGACAGCGAGACGCTGATCTTTTCATCTGATTTTGCGGAAACGGTCAGCAACGCCTGCCTGCCAGAGGGCCTGCGGCTTATCTGCTGCGGCGAAGCGGAGGGGTTCGGCCCCACACTGGAGCAATTGGAAGTGGGAAGTTCCGAGGAGGAGCCTGCACTATTCCGGGACGGGGACGCTGTATCCCGCATTCAGTTTACCGGCGGCAGCACGGGCGTTCCCAAGGGCGTTATGCGCACCCATTATCAGGATATCTTCGAGATCATGGGAGAAATGATGTACTCCAAGCTGGGGGCCGATCCGGACAACGTGGTTCTGATTCAGTGCCCTCTGGAGCATCACGGCGGCCACAGCTGGTTTACCGCCACGCTGTCTGCCGGCGCCACACTGGTCATCTGCTCCGCTTACGACCCGGAAAAGATTCTCGACAGCATCGAGCAGGAACGGGTTAGCTATATGCTCCTTCTGCCCCCCACCACGTATCTTCGCCTGTGCGAATATCCCGGCATTGCGCAGAGAGACACCAGCAGTGTCCGTGTGGCCCAATCTGCGGCAGGCGGCACCACCCCGGAAATCATTTCCCTGATGGAAAAAGTCTTCCCCAATGCCGAAATCTTTTATGGCTGGGGACAGACAGAAAGCGGTCTGGGGACCAGCTGTGTACTCAGTTCTGCCTCTGTGGCCGGGCGGGACGGGTTTGCTTGCAGCATCGGCCGCCCGATGCCCTTTGTTGAGCTGAAGATCGTGGATGACAATTGGAACGAGCTTCCCGTTGGTCAGGCCGGTGAGGCCGTGATCCGTTCTCCCGCCTGTATGAAAGGCTATTACAAGCATCCGGAGCTGACGGAAGCTTTGATGGGCCCGGAGGGTTGGATGCGCACAGGCGATATCATGTTCAAGGATGAAGCCGGGTATTTCTACATGCTCACACGCAAGAAGAACATTATCAAATCCGGCGGGGAAAACATCTTCTGCGCTGACGTGGAAAATGTTGTGAAAATGCATCCGTCGGTGCTGGAATGCGTGATCGTCGGGGTGCCCGATGAACGCTTGGGCGAGGCGGTCATGGCTGTGGTTCAGCTCCGGCCCGGTCAAAGCCTCAGTTTGCCGGAATTGCAGAGGCACTGCAAGCAATACCTCTCCAGCTATAAGAAACCCCTGTATATGGAAATAGTTGACAGCTTCGACATGGACGACGCGGGGAAAATCCGGCGCAGCCGGCTGCGCAGTATGCTGAAGCAAAAATACGAAAGCAAGTTATAACGATAAAAAGGAGAAATGCATCATGGATTACAGACTCACCGAGGAACAGGAACTTCTGCTTGAGAGTGTTGACGAACTCATGCAGGACTTTGACGAGCGGTACTTCAAAGAGTGCGACGAAGAGCACAGATGGCCCAAGGAGTTCACCGACGCTCTGCTGGACGCCGGCTTCCAGATGCTGGGCGTGGACGAAAAGTTTGGCGGCACCCCCGTGGACGTGGCAACCCTTATGCTGGTCTCTGAGCGGATCTGCAAAAACGGCGCTCCCATCTATGTGTACGGCAACCTCTGCGCTCTGAAGGACATGACAGAATACGGCTCTCCCGAGCAGCAGGAGCAGTGCTTTGCCGAAGTCATGGCCGGCAACCCCGGCTTTGTTCTGGGCTTCACCGAACCCGGCGCCGGCTCCGACAGTTCTTCCCTGGCCTCTACCTATCAGCGCCGCGACGGCAAGATCTACCTCAATGGCAACAAGTCCTTTATGACCAACGCCATCAACTGCAAATACATGCTCTGCGTTGCCCGCAACGCCGATGATGATGCCACGCTCCCGGAGAACCGTTCCCGCTTCTCCATGTGGTGGGTGCAGCTGCACGACGATGAGGGCAACCTGATGCCCGGCATCAGCATGGAGCCTCTGGAAAAAATCGGCTGGAACATGGGCAACACCTGCGAGCTGCATCTGCAGGATGTGGAGCTGGAAGAGAAGGATCTGGTGGGCGTTGAAGGAAACGGCTTCATGCAGGCCATGGTCAACTTCGAGGTGGAACGTCTCATTGCCTGCGCCCAGTCTCTTGGCGCTGCTGAGTGCGCCTTTGAAGACGCCGTCAAGTATGCCACCCAGCGTATCCAGTTCGGCCGCCCCATCGGCGCAAACCAGCTGATCCAGGAGCATATTACCGAGATGTACATGAAGATTGAGAATATGCGCAACTGGGTTTACAAGACCGCCTGGATGATCGACAACGGTCTGCCCGTACAGATCGATTCCGCCGTTGCCAAGCTCTACTGCGGCCGCGCCGCCTTTGAAGTCTGCGACACTGCCATGCAGGTTATGGGTGGCATCGGCTACACCAAGGACTGCCGCATCTCCCGCCTCTGGCGTGACCAGCGCGTCTATCGGATCGGCGCCGGCACCGATGAGATCATGATCCACATCGCCGGCCGTGCCATTCAGAAGCAGTACAACAAGTAAGGAGCTGGAAACATGAAAGACATCATCAATGACCTGATTGCAGAGCAGTCTCTGGTGGACACGCTGCTGGATGGACTTACCGAGGAGCAGTGGAAGCTGCCCCTGGAGGGCTGCAAGCCCTGGATCCTGCAGGATGCTGTCAACCACATCGCTTTTTTTGACTACGCCGCTAACCGGCTGATGGACCATGAATTCAAGGATCTGCTGGACGGCTTGGATGCGGAGGCCGAGCAGGATGCGGACTACATTCCCCACGCCTTCCGCCACTACACCGGCGCTGAGACCCTCCAGTGGTGGCGCACCGAGCGCACCAAGATGGTCTTCAAGTTTATGAACAAGGATCCCAAGGAGCGCATCCCCTGGGCCCCCGGTATGCCTATGAGCGCAAAGAGCCTGTGCTCCGCCCGCCTTATGGAGCTGTGGGCTCACTCGGTGGATATTTATGACGCACTGGGCCTGGATGTTGTGGTGTGTGAGCGCATCAAGAGCGTGCTTTTCCTCTCCTGGCAGGCACGGCCCTTCGCTTACGCCATCAACGGCTTCCAGCTCCCTGAGACACCGATGTATCTGGAACTGACCCTCCCCTCCGGCGAACTGTGGATCAAGGGTGAGCCCAATGAGGAGAACTATATCAAGGGCTCTGCCAAGGATTGGGCCATGGTCTCCGTCCGCCGCCGCAACTGGATGGATACCGGGCTGGAAGTCGTCGGCGAGGAAGCCCGCCGCTACGCCTCCATCGTACAGACTTATGCAGGTGCCGCCGATTCCGCTCCCGAGGCCAAGTGCCAGAGATAAGGAGACTTGTATGAAAAGAATGACTGTTGAGGATAAGCTTGGCAAGACAAAGTTCACTGTGGATGAAAGCCACAGTCACATTGTGATTGACAAGGATTATCTGGATAAAGAAGAAGCCCAACGGCTGTGCAATGTGTGCCCTGCGGGACTTTATAAGCTGGATGAAAACGGCAATCTACTGTTCAGCTATTTAGGCTGTCTGGAATGCGGCACCTGCCGCGCCCTGAGTCTGGGCAAGATCGTGACCGAGTGGAACTACCCGGAGAACGGTTACGGCGTTTCCTTCCGCATGGGTTAAACAATTGGCGGTTCGGTCTTTCCGGGCCGGGCCGCCCAAAAAAAACAGAGAGAAGAGTGATTAAATGAGCGAGACATTAGCTGTTAAAGCCAAAAACAAGAACACTGCGTATTACATCAACTCCATAATTGGCGTTTCCATTATGCTGTTTTTCGGTTATCTGCCCACTTTTTCCACCGTTACCCCCATGGGCATGAAGATCCTCGGTATCTATATCGGCTTGCTGTATCTCTGGTCAACAGTTGACATGGTATGGCCCAGCCTGCTGGGCATCATTGTTACCGGCTTCAGCGGTTACAAGTCAGTAAGCGGTCTGCTCTCCGCCGGTTGGGGCGACGGCACCGTTATCTACATCTGGCTTATCTGCATGTTCGCATATTTCATCAACAAGTCCGGCGTTTCTGATAACATTGTGCGCGGCATTATGAGCCTGAAGGTTGCCAAGGGCCGCCCTTGGGTTGTCTCTTTCCTTTTCCTGGTTGCCACCTATGCCGTTGGTGCGCTGGTAAGCATGACCCCTGCCTGCCTGATCGTCTGGTCCTTCTTCCAGAAGTTCGCCAAAGATCTGGGCTTCAAGAAGGGCGACAAGTATGTCTCCTTCATGATCGTCGGCATCGCGCTGGCCGGTCTGATGGGCTTTACTCTCTTCAACTTCCGTGTTCCCGGCAGCATCCTTATTGGTTACATTGAGGCCGCAGGCGGTCATGTCAGCTTTGTTGGTTATTCTGTTACCGCATTCATCGTTGGCTTCGGCTCCCTGATTGTTTACACCATCATCGGCAAGTTCATTGTTCGCCCTGACCTGGATCGAATCAAGGCCGGATACAATTTTGAAGCCGGTCAGAAGATGACCCCCTACCAGAAGCAACTCATGTTCCTCACGGTTGCCCTCATCGTTGTCTTCATCATCCAGAGCATGTTCACTTCCACCGCCGTCGGTCAGTTCCTCAGCAAGCTGGGCTCTTCCGGCATTGTGGTCGTGTTCCTGATCCTCATGGGCTTCATCCGCCGCAAGGATGGCAGCGTCTTCGCCGATATGATCGACGCAACCAAGAACGGCGTTCCCTGGCCTGTGTTCTATATTCTGACCATCGGTATGCCTCTGGCCTTCGCCATGACTGATGAAACCCTGGGAATCCAGTCTATGCTCAGCAGCGTGTTTGACACGGTAATCGGCAACGGCGTTTCCGGCCTGTTCATCTTCATTATCTTCATCACCTTCCTTTCCGCTTTCTCCACCCAGTTCCTGCTCAACCAGATCCCCGGCATGGTGATCTTCCCCATTGCCAGCGCCTACTGCGTTAAGCTCAATGTTAACCCCGGTATGCTGGCCTGCATGATCACCCTTTGCGCCAACAGCTCCATCATCCTGCCTTCCGCCAACCCCATTGCCGGCGTTATGCATGGTATGACCGACTGGATCTCTTCCAAGGATATTTACAAGTACGCCATTCCTCTGGTTGTCTCCGTGTGGCTGCTGGCTGTGGTCGTCTGGCTGGTATTCGGCAACTTCTTCTTCAATCTTTTCGCTTGATACGCGTCTTTTCATATAAGGAGACATGGGAATGGAAAACATGAAAAAACCCGAATTTGGCCTTCTTTCGGGCCTGCGTGTCATTATGATCGGTCTGTCTGTGGCAGCGCCGTTTGCCGGTGAGCTTTACGCAGAGCATGGCGCCGATGTGATTTGGATTGAAAACCCCAAAGTTGTTGACTCTGCCCGCGTCGCCCGAAAGGGCGGCGCATGGCAGCAGGACCGCCGCAATATGCGCAGTCTGGCCATGAACTACAGGAGCGGGGAGGGCAGAGAAGCTTTTCTCCGGCTGATCGAGACCACCGATGTTTTGATTGAGGCATCTGTGGGCGGCAGCTTCGACAAGGCGGGGCTTTCCGACCAAACGCTCTGGGAGCATAATCCCGGGCTTGTGATCGTTCATATCTCCGGTTTTGGCCAGACCGGAGATCCCAGCTATGTTAAGCGGGCCTCCTATGACCCCATCGCTCAGGCTTTCGGCTGCGCGATGCGCATGAATGGGGTGGAAGGCATCCCCTCCATGCCGGCAATGCCTTTCCCCGGAGACTTTTCTGCCGCCTTTTATGCCTTCGGTATGAGTCTGGCAGCCATTTACAAGCGCCAGCAGACCGGTAAGGGCGAGAGCATCGATATTGCCCAATATGAGCTGATGATGCGGCTCCAGTCTAATTATCCCACCGATTATCTGCGCTACGGTCTTGATTACATCAAGGAAGGTCCCCACAGCCGCATCTGCGCCGGATATGGCACCTACCAGTGCATGGACGGCGAAGAGATTTATATCCTGCTTCTGGGTGGCGGTGCGGTAGAGCGTGGCCTCGGGGTTCTTGGTCTGAGCTACGGCAGTGATGACTTCCCGGCGGGTTCCTCTCTGGTTCCCGTCAACACCCCTGCCGGCGATAAAGTGGAGGCAGCTTTAAGCGCTTTTGTTTCCACTCACACCGCGGAAGAGGCGGAGTCCATCTTCTGCGCGGCCCGCGTCCCCTGCTCCCGGCTGATGAACTACGAGCAGGCCAAAACCAATCCCCAGTATGTTGCCCGCCAGGTTTTCACCACCTGGACAGCGGCCGATGGCAAAACCCAGATTCCCGGCGTGAATGTGATGCCCAAGCTGGCCAATCACCCCGGTCAGGTCTGGCGCGGCGCTCCCAGCATCGGCATGGACAATGAAGATATTCTGGCCGAGCTTGGATACTCCCAGGAGCAGATCGCAAATATGTATTCCGAAGGACTTCTGGACAGCAAAGAATACTTTGAGCCCTGAAAGCCCCGAGTTTCAAAGTTTATTTCAAAGGAGAAATCACTATGAAGCACAATGAAATGCCTGTATTCGGCAATATGCAGGGTGTCAGAGTCATTGGCACCGGCACCAGCATCGCCGGCCCCGTTGCTTGCAGCCTTTTTGCTGAGCAGGGCGCAGATGTTATCCAGATCGAGAGCACCAAGGCCAAGGACATGGTTCGCTCCATCGGTGATATCTGGACTGCCGAACACCGCAACAACCGCACAATCGCATTGAATATCCGGTCCGAGGAAGGGGACGAAGTGCTTAGAAAGCTGCTGGCCCAAAGCGATATTCTCATTGAGGGCTCCAAGGGCGGCACCTGGGATAAATGGGGGCTTACGGATGAAGTGCTCTGGCAGATCAATCCGGCTCTCGTCATCGTACATATCTCCGGCTACGGTCAGAGCGGTGATCCGGACTTTGTGAATCGCGCTTCTTACGACCCCATCGGCCAGGCCTTCTCCGGCTTTATGGCCGTTCAGGGCGAGGAAGCACGGCCTCTCCCTGTAAAACCCTATACTTGCGACTACATCACTGCACTGTTTGCCTCCTGGTCTGCTGCCATCTCCCTGCTGCGGGCAAGACAGACCGGCAAGGGCGAGAGTGTGGACGTGGCTCAGTATGAGGTCATGCTGCGCATCCAGGCAGACTATCTCACCAACGGTCTCAACTATGGCCACCAGGCCGCCCGCACCGGGGTCTACGGCAACGATGTTTGCGCCCTGCCCAACGTGCAGGAATGCGGCGACGGCAACTTCGTCATGACGGCAATCGGCGGTGTTTCCAACTTTGTCAGGCTTGAAAAGCTAATCGGTCTGGAGGGCGATCCTGATTTTGCTGAGCCCCATGCTGTTATCAACAAGACCGACGGCCCCAGAGCGGAGAAAATTGTCAAAGCCATGAACGCCTACTGCATGGCCCGCACCGCTGTTCAGGTCAATGATGAGCTGAATGCGCTCAAGCTGCCTTGCAGTGTGATCATGACCTACGACATGATGAAGGATCATCCTCACTACAAAGCCCGCGGCAGCCTGACCACCTGGCATGACGACAACAAGGACAAGGACATCATGGGCGTCAACTGCATCCCCTTCTTCAAGAACAATCCCAGCCAGATCTTCCGTGGCGGTCCCACCTATGGCGCCGACAATGAGGATATTCTGGCCGAGCTTGGCTACACCGAAGAGCAGATTGCAGATATGTACGCCAAGGAAGTCATCAAAAATACCTGATTATCACTCACTCCTTAATGATACAGCACATATCGGGTTTATCCCCGGTATGTGCTGTATTGCGTTTGATCAGAAACGAAAAGCAGAACGTCTTTCAATGGCCTATTTCCCTCTTTAATATGAGGGCACCCCCACGGGGGAGTGCATACATGAGTCAAATTTCTGATTATATTCAATATCAAACAAGCGCCCCGCAAAAAGCAGGACGCTTGTTTGATGTGTATGCCCTACACTAAAGATGCAGCCAGCCAAAACCAAACCGCAGCTCAACGCAGTGGGTGCGGTTTGGAAGCGAAAAACAAGCCCGTCCGGCTAAGAAGCCTCGCCGCAAGGCGAGGATTCGTGCTATAAGGGCTTGTTTAGAGCTGGCGGAGGGTAAGGGATTCGAACCCCTGTGAGCTGTCGCTCTAATGGTTTTCAAGACCACCCCGTTATGACCACTTCGGTAACCCTCCGGGTATGTTCACTCCCGAACGGGAGAAAACGGCGATATAAAATTGTCTTAGAAATGCTCTTAGAAATGCCGGGAAGAGGGAGCCATCGGCGTTGAGAAAACCCAGTGTTTCTGCGGCTTTGCGGGCATGGGCGCTCTGATTGAAACAACGGTTTTCAAGACCGCCCCGTTATGACCGCTTCGGTAACCCTCCGGATAAAATTGGATAAAGTTTATCCCCTGCCTAAGCAGGGGATAAACTGGCGCAGAAGGAGGGATTTGAACCCTCGCGCGCTTTATACACGCCTACTCCCTTAGCAGGGGAGCCCCTTCGGCCTCTTGGGTACTTCTGCATATTGCCGACTTGCCAAAGTATAATAGCACAGAGTCGGCCCTATGTCAATAGGAAATCAGCTAAAAAGGCTGGACAGCACCATGTCAAGAGTGTCGTAGAAGCGGGAGATGTGGAGCCCATCCACCAGGGCATGGTGGCAGAGAACGGACAGGGGCAGCAGGTAACGGTCGCCCTGGGCAAAGTACTTGCCCCAGGTAATGCGGGGATTGCTGTCGGCAGGGAAGGGGGCAGGCTGCACAAGGGCGGTATAGCTGATGTAGGGGACAGAGCTGATAAACAGAAGGGAATCGCCGTCCTCACCGTCGGTCAGGCTGCGCTGCTGCCTGGCCAGCTCCTGGGCCTCCCGGGCCCGGGGCAGATAGTCCCGGAAGCTCATATCGCTCTCCAGGGGGCAGTAGCAATAGGTGCCGTCCTCCAGAGCCACGGTGTGAGAGGTCTGGCACCAATCATACTGGATAATGCCGTCGCCGTGAATCCGCTGGCGAAACTCCGGCACAGCATTGGCGGCCTGGGCCACACAGTAGCACAGACTCAGGAAAAAGGGAAGCTCCTCCTCCTTGGCCTTGCGGACAAGGTCGGTAATATCCACATTGACCGTTACCCCCACATAGGGATAGGCCAGAGAGCGGAAGTAATCAAAATGGGCCCGGCGGGCATAGGTGCTCATATCCAGTTCTTTGTAATCCATACTAGTTCTCACTTTCCCACACAAAATCTTTGAAATATACGGTTGGTAACATCCTCCCGGATACTGCGGCCGGTCAGCTCACCCAGGGCGGCCATGGCACCCTCGGTCTCGGTGAGCACGATATCCGGCGTGGCGCCGGTGTTCATGGCTTCCAGCGCTGCCTCCATACTCTCCACCGCCCGGGCCACAGCCTCCGCCTGGCGGGCGTTGGTAAGAATCTCCCCGGCGGGGACGGCAGGCAGGGGGAACATGGCCTGTATCGTCTCCTCCAGCTCCCGCAGCCCTTCGCCGCTGACAGCGCTGACGGCCACCACCGGCAGCTTGGTTTCCGGCGGCTCCCGCCGCTGGGCCAGGTCACTCTTGGACATGACCACCAGGGCGTGGGGCGCTTTCTCCGCCGCGGAGAGCAGCGCGGCTTCTTCCGCCGCTGATTGCCGGCTGCCGTCCAGCACCACCAGCACCAGCTCCGCCTGATCCATGGCACGACGGCTCCGCTCCACCCCCAACTGCTCCACCCGGTCGTCGGTGTCATGGATGCCGGCGGTGTCGCACAGCTTCAGGGTCAGGCCGCCCAGGCTCAGCTTCTCCTCAATGGTGTCCCGGGTGGTGCCGGGAACATCGGTGACGATGGCCCGGTCATAGCCCAGCAGGGCGTTGAGCAGGGAGCTTTTGCCTGCGTTGGGCCGGCCCACGATGGCGGCGGGGATGCCGGCGCGCATCAGCTTGCCCCGGCCAAAACTGTCCAGCAGCTGCCGCAGCTGGGCAAGGGCCTTCCCCAACTGCTCCCGATAGCTTTCCAGACGGAAGTCCTCAATATCCTCGTCCGGGTAATCCAGCACCGCGTGATAGTGGGAGCTGATATCCGTCAGGGCGGAATAGATGCCGTCGATCCGCCGGCTGACGGCGCCGGAGAGCTGGCCGGCGGCGTTTTTGGCATAGTCGATGGACTCGGCGTCGATCAGATCCGCCACAGCCTCAGCGGCGGTCAGCTCCATGCGGCCGTTGAGAAAGGCCCGCTTGGTGAATTCGCCGGGCCAGGCATGGCGGGCGCCCAGCTGGAACAGCTCATCCAGCACCGCGCGCAGCACCACCGGCGAACCGTGGCATTGCAGCTCTGCCGTGTCCTCCCCGGTGTAGCTGCCGGGGCCGTGGCTGATGGTGCACAGGCAGATATCCAGCAGCTCCCCGGCGGCGTTGTACAGCCGGCCGTAGACCAGCGTGCGATCCCTGGCCTGACTCATGGGCCGGCCGTTCATGGGTTTGAAAAGCCGGTCCATCAAAGGGATGCTCTCCGGCCCGGAAAGGCGGATGATCCCGATGGCGGCCACCTGTGCGCCGGTGGCAATGGCGGCAATGGTATCAGACATGATTCTCCCTCAATCGATCCAATAGTTCCAGCGGGGCGTATATTACCCCGTCGGGTTTGTCCGCGCTGCCGAAGCCGTAGGCGGCGTGGATAAAGGGCAGGCCCGCGGCGGCGGCACTGGCCTGGTCCATCCGGGTGTCACCCACATAGACCGGGTGCAGCAGCTCGTTTCGCCGGACCACAAGGCGGATGTTTTCCGCCTTGCTGAGCCCGGTAGCGCCGGAACATTCATAATCCCGGATATACTTTCCAAATCCGGTGTAGTCCAGAAAGCATTCGATATAGCCCTGCTGGCAGTTGCTGACGATGTAAAGCCCGCAGATGCCTTCCAGGGCCTGAAACAATTCTTCCACGCCGGGGTAAAGCCGGGCGCCATGGGCGGCAATATAAGCATTTTCCCGTTGGATGCAGTCCCGGCAGACAGGCAGCGCCTGTTCGCCATAGGCGGAAAAGAGCGTCTCTGCAATCTGCACCTCCGTCATGCCCATGATGCCCCGGACATCCTCCTCCGTGGGCATATACAGGGCGCCGTGGTTTTTCGCCAGGGTTTCCGCCCAACTGGCGGCAACGGACTGGCAGGAGTCCCATAGGGTGCCGTCCAGGTCAAAGATCACACCGTCACAAAGCAAAGCATCATCTCCCATACTGTTCCTGATTATAGTATAAAAAGCGCTCCAAGGGAAGCTTTTTATTCAGTCTGTCAAAAAAGAGCATTAAAAAACGCAGAGCGGGATTGATCCACTCTGCGTTATATGTTTACCAGATAAAGGGGAGCAGCCGGCAACGAACCCGCTGTTTATACTCCCGGTAGCCAGCAAGTCCTTCTTCCAGCACCTTTTCCTCGTTGCGGATGCGGAAAACGATCACCACCGGGAAAAGCAGCATGATGGCAAAGGAAACCCAGGAACCCAGCACCAGGGGCATGGCCAGAAACAGCAGGATGGTGCTCGTGTACATAGGGTGGCGCACAATGCCGTAAAGCCCGGTGTCGATCACCTGCTGGTTCTCCTGCACCTCCACCGTCCGGGACAGGTAAGCATTCTCCCGCATCACCTCCGCATACAGGCCATAGGCGGCCAGCTGGAGTACCGCGGCCAGACATACCAGCCAGGCGGGGACATGGGTCCAGCCGAAGCGGAAATCCAGCCCCGCAGCCACAAAGGCGGCCACAAACAGCAGGCTTGACACGGCCACCACGGCGATCTGGGTCTTTTCCTGCTCCTTGGTGTTCAGGCGCTTTTCCAGCAGCGCAGGCGCTTTCCAAAGCAGCAGCGCCCCCAGCACCAGCATGGGCAGAAACAGCAGACCGCAGAACAACCAGCCGTTGCAATAGTTCCAGGTGCCTGCCGGCAGAAACAGCACCAGCCCCACCAACAGCATCCCGGAGAGCATTTTCAGAAGACCCTGGGCCAGCAATCTGGACTTTTTCATCCCAGTCCTCCCTCATGGGCGAGTGCAGCGCTGCCCTTGGGGCAGAGCCAGGCCGCCAGCAGAATCATGGGCAGCCCGCCCACCAGGCCGATCATCAGCGGCCCCAGCAGAAGCTGGTTAGAATAGGCCGGGTTCAACACCAGGGTGGGCACCCCGGCAAAGGCGTTGATGGCGCCGTGACACAGGGCCGGAACCCAGATGCAGCCCGTCTTTTCATACACATAGTCCAGAAGGATGCCCATGACCGTGGCGATCAGGCAGAACAGCAGCGGCCCGGTCACCGGGGCGCCCCAATAGGCCGTACCGTATTCGTAGCCGGCCAGCAGCATAATGGGCCAATGCCACACGCCCCAGATGACGCCGCCCAGAATCCGGCCTTTAACCTTGCCAAACTGCTCTTTCAGCAGCGGGTACATGGCACCCCGCCAGCCCGCTTCCTCCCCCACGGCGAAGAACATATTGAACCAGGGAGCGTAGCTCAGGGCAGCGAGGGCATTGATTCCCACATAGAGCGGGACGGAGAGCCCGCTCTGCTCCATCTGGGCGAGACCTGCCTCCCCCAGAGCCGCGTAAAGGGCTGTGAACTGCAGGTCCAAAGCCTCCGGCACCAGCAGGAAATAGAGGGCCGCACCCAGCGTGCCCAAAACGGCCGGCACAAACCAGGCGGCCAGAATCCAGCGGATGTTCCCCTTCAGCCGGGGCTTCCAGCCCATGCCCTTCAGCTTCCCCTTGGCCAGCAGCACCGCCAGCATGGGCGCGAACATGGAAACCGCCAGAATCATTGTGTAGGCTGCACCGTTGCCTTTGCGGTACAGAATTCCTGCTGTGATTTGAAGAACCCAGGCGATGCCAAAGGCCCACAGCAGATAGGCAAGAAAACTTTTCTTCTTTTCCATTGACTATCCCCTCCATTTTTTCATCTTTATTAACATTCTATACCATGTTCCAAAAAATGGATAGGGGAATTTTACAGGGGAATGTGTCCGTTTTATAGCTTTACGCGGTAACGCCCGGCATAGGCCGTTGCTGACCGGGCTCCCGCGGCATCCCTTCGCCGCCTGCTTTTTCTGCGCCAAAGGGTTTTCCGCCGCCCATGCCGCCGTGACCGCCCATGCCGCCGCGGCCGCTGCCCATGCCGCCGGTGCCGGACTCGGAGCCGTCGTTAGTGGTGATGCTGCCGCCGTTGTTGGCGAAGGTCCCATTGGCGTCGATGGCGGTGTTCCCGTTGCCGTTGCAGGTGAGTTTCAGGGTGCCGCCGTTGACGGTAAGGATTCCGTTGGAGTCCAGGCAGTCGCCGTCGGAGACAATGGTGATCTCCCCGCCGTTGATGGTGATGGCGCAGTTGTCGTCGACGGCGAAGGGGTCCTGCCGCCCGAAGCCGTAGGCCGTGCCGGAGCCGTCGGCACCGCCGGCGGCGTTGAGGCCGTCGTCCCGGGCGGTGATGTCCAGGGTGCCGCCATCGATGGTGACGGACTGGCCCTCCACCCCCTCATAACAGTAGGAGATGGTAAAGGTTCCTGCCTGGATCAGCACGGCGGCATCGGCGTGGATGCCGTCATCCCCGGTGCGAAGGGTCCACTCACCGCCGGTGATGGTCACATCGCCGCCGCTGTGAACGGCGTCGTCGGCGGTGTCCAGATCAAAGCTGCCGCTGTTGACTGTCAGGGCGCCGCCGGCTTTGATGCCCTTGCAGCTGGCCATGTCCGCAGCGTCAGGGGACGCCCCGGCGGTGGAGAAATCCCGGAAGCCGGGCCGCTGCATGGCGTCTCCGGCCTTCATGGTCACGCTGTTGCTGCCGCCGCCGGCAGTCAGCGCAAAGCTGCCGCCGTCAATCTGCACCTCGCCGCTGGCGCTGATGGCATCTCCCTGGGCGTCAATGGTGAAGCTGCCGTCCGCAATATAGAGAAAGCCCTTGGCGACATTATCGGCATTTTCGGCGTGGATGCCGTCGCTGCCGCTGGTGATGGTGAAGCTGCCGCCGGCAATGGCCACGCTATCCTTGCCGGTAAGGCCGTGCCTGGCGGCGGTGACGGTATAGCTGCCGCCGGTAATGGTCAGCTCATCCTTGGAAACGATGCCGTGGCCCCCGGGACTGGTCACCGTCAGGCTGCCGCTGCCATTGAGCGTCAGGTCCGTTTTGGAGAAAACCACCGCGTCGATATTGCTGTCGTCCACCGGCTGGAAGCTGCCGCCGTTGGTCAGGCTGTTCTTCGTGCCCGCCGCCAGAGTGAGAAATACCTTGTCGGCTTCCCGGCAGTAGATGGCGGCGGAGGAGGCGCTGGTGATGTCCGCCCCTTTAAGAACGATCTGCACCTTATCCCCATCGCCGGCGTCAACCACCACCTGCCCCCCCGTCAGGGTGCCGGAGAGAATATAGACGCCCTCCGCAAGCAGGGTGATTTTCCCACCGTCAATGGCCACCGCTGCTGAAGAACAAAGGGCGGTGTTGCCGTTGAACTGAATGGAGACGGCGGCGCTTTCGTCATTGCCGGCGTCCATGTCCCGGGTGCTGAATAAAGCGCCGGTATCCATGGTTTCAACGGCGGCTGCCAGGGGGGTGCTGACGGTTTCGCTGACAGCGGCGGTGACTTCGGCGGAAGCGGCAGCGCCGCCGCCGCAGCCCGCCAGCAGCAGAGCCCCGCAGAGAATAGACGTAAGAACAGCCCGGTTGATTCGCTGGTTCATTTAAATTTTCCTCCTTAAAGCCCGGCCGCAGCGGTTTCCTGATAGGAGATGGAAATCTCCAGGTTGCCGTTCCGGCGGCGCAGCTGATCAATAAAAGCCTTTTCTTCCGAAGAATCCCGCAGGCGCAGGTCATAGGTCAGCTTGAAAAGGCTGCCCATGTTGGTGGTTTTCACCTGCTTCAAAGTATAGCCGGTGGTGTACTCTTTCAGTATGGGGTCAAAGACGCCGGTGTAATCCAGATCCTCCGGGATGGTGATGTGAAGGGTTTTGTCCCGGCTGCCCTCGCCCAGATGCAGCGCGGTATACAGCATGGTGGCGCCGCCCATAATCAGGGAAAACAGAGCCCCGTAGGCCAGATAGCCCATGCCGGTGATGAGGCCTGCACCCATGGCGATGAAGATGGCGCCGATCTCCCGTGCAGAGCCGGGGGCGGAGCGAAAGCGCACCAGGCTGAAGGCCCCTGCCACGGCCACGCCGGCCCCCACATTGCCATTGACCATCATGATTACCACACAGACCACCGCCGGCAGCAGGGCCAGCGTGGCTGCAAAGCTCCCGCTGCTTTTGGCCCGCCACATGGTCATGGCGCACAGCTGCAGCCCAAGAAGAAGAGAGACCCCGATACACAGCAGAAAAGTGGAAGGGGCGATGACAGCGGTAAGCCCGGTTTCAAACACACCGCGAAAAATCGAATCAAGCATATTGCAGCACTCCTTTCTGATCCGTCAGGAGAATATCCCGATAGGCGGCCCCGTATTTGGAAAACGAGGTCTTGAAAAGTTTCTGTTGGGAGAGGGCCTGCACCATCCAGAGGGGCAGTCCGCCGGCGGTTTTTAATTCCATCAGAACCTGGTCCGGCGGCAGGACAGGCTTTCCCCAGGGGGCGGAATCCAGGCTCAGCGCCTCCCGGCGGTAGCGGATGTTCTCATCAAAGGTCACCCGGAAATCGCCGCCGTCCCGCTGGAAAAAAGCCTCCCGCTCATAGGAGAGGTAAACTGCCGGTTCCAGCGCCTGATAGAAATCCAGCGCATAGGCGATCTCCTGCCCGATCTGACTGTCCGGCAGGGGCAGCTTCCCGGCCAGACAGGCTTCTGCCTGGGCCAGCGGCAGGGAGATGCGCCGCTTGTAGACCACGCTCTTGTACTTCTTCTTCAATTCCACAAAGACCATATCCTCCGGCCCGGCTGGACCGTAGCTGCGGAGACGGAGCTTTTCCTTATATACCGGCTTCTCCAGACTCTCCCGGATCAGGCGGAAATTCGGTGTGTCGTAATAAATATTGCAGATGGAACTGTGACCATAGCTGTCTATGGACATATAGGGCGCGATTGCCCGCAAAATCCCATCCCGCTGGCGGCGGTCCATCAGGTATTTGATCTCATACCGCCGGAACACCATCTGGCTTCCCATGGTGATGCACTCCTTCCTTTTCGGATTGTAAAGCCAGTGTAAAACCAAAACCTTAAAAAGCGGGAAAATTTTCACGGAAAGCTGCTGGCATCCCAGCGGGACTTATGATATCATTTTTTAATAATAATTAAGGTAGCTCCTGTATACTCAAACCCAAATAACAACTGATGGAGGTGCAGCGATGCGGATTCTGCTTGCGGAGGACGAGCGCTCCCTGTCCCGGGCCATTGTGGCCCTGCTGGAGAAAAACAACTATTCCGCCGACGCGGTCTATGACGGGGCGGAGGCTTTGGAATACCTGGCGGCGGAAAATTATGACGCGGTGATCCTGGACATCATGATGCCCAAGGTGGACGGCCTGACGGTGCTGCGGCAGCTGCGGGAAAGGGGCAATCCCATCCCGGTGCTGCTGCTCACCGCCAGATCCGAGGTGGAGGACAAGGTGCTGGGCCTGGACATGGGCGCCAATGACTACCTGACCAAGCCCTTTGCCACGGCGGAGCTGCTGGCCCGCCTCCGGGCCATGACCAGAAGCCAGAGCGCCCAGCCCGGCAGCCGCCTTGCCTTCGGGAACATCACCCTGGATCAGACCACGTTTATGCTCTCTTCCCCCAGCGGCAGCTTCCGGCTGGCCAACAGGGAGTACCAGATGATCGAACTGCTGCTGCATAACCCGGGGCAGGTGATCCCCACGGAGCGGTTCCTGGAAAAAATCTGGGGCTACGACAGCGATGTGGAAATCAATGTGGTGTGGGTGTACATCTCTTACCTGCGGAAAAAGCTGGCGGCCCTGCACGCAGACGTCCAGATCAGGGCCACCCGCAACACCGGCTATTCTTTGGAGAAACTGAAATGATCAAAAAGCTGCGTATCAAGTTCATCACCGCCTCCATGCTGTCCCTGGCTCTGGTGCTGCTGGTGATCCTGGGCGGCATCAACGCCATGAGCTATCGGAAAACCGTGGCCGATGCCGACGCCATTTTGTCCATCCTGGCGGCCAGCCAGGGGCGGTTCCCCCAGAAAATGCTGCCGGGGGAAAATGGGGGATTTCCGAAGGAGCCGCCGGAAAGCAAGACCTCCGGAGACGGGATGCTCCGAAAACGGGGCTTTTCCGATGAAACACCCTATGAATCCCGCTTCTTCTCCGTTCTGCTGGATGAGGCGGGGCAGGTGCTCAGCGCCGATACCGGGATGATCGCCGCCGTGGATCAAAGCACCGCCGGGGAATACGCCCGGCAGGTGTGGGGTTCCGGGCGGAGCCGGGGCTTTTTGGGGGACTACCGCTTTATCCGCAGCGGGGAGACCGGCGGCGTCCGGGTGATTTTTTTGGACTGCGGGCGGAGCCTTTCCAATTTCCGCGCGGTGCTGCTGGCCAGCATTTCCATCTCTCTGCTGGGACTATTGGCTGTGCTGCTGCTGTTGCTGCTCTTTTCCCGCAGAATCGTCACCCCCGTGGCGGAAAGCTATGAAAAGCAGCGGCGCTTTATCACCGACGCGGGCCACGAGATCAAGACGCCCCTTACCATCATCGGGGCCGACGCGGACCTGCTGGAGCTGGAGTGGGGGGAGAGCGAGTGGCTGACGGATATCAAGCGCCAGACCCGGCGCCTGACCGGCCTGACCAGGGACCTGATCGAGTTGTCCCGGATGGACGAGGAACGGCCCCAGCTTTCCTGCATCGAATTCCCCCTTTCCGACGTGACGGAGGAGGTGGTTCAGTCCTTTCAGGGACCGGCCAAAGCACAGAAAAAGGAGCTGGTCACAAAAATCCAGCCCCTGCTGTCCTTTACCGGGGATGAAAACGCCCTCCGGCAGCTGGTGTCCATCCTGCTGGATAACGCCGTCAAGTATTCGCCGGAGGGAGGAAGAATCTCTGTTGGGCTGGAAAAGGAGGGCCGCTTCGTAAAGCTGACCGTTTCCAACACCACGGCCCAGCCGGTGGAAAAGGAGCAGCTGAACCGGCTGTTTGACCGCTTTTACCGGGCGGATTCGTCCCGCAGTCAGGCCACCGGCGGCTATGGTCTGGGGATGTCCATTGCTCGCAGCATCGTCGTCGCCCATCGGGGAAAGATTCAAGCTGCCAGCCCTGAAAAAAATATTCTGACTGTTTTGGTAACGCTGCCGCTGTCCCGGTGACCGGCGGCCGGGAAGCGGCGCCCCTGCCGTGTATGTCTGCGGGAGATTTGGTCAGAATAGAAGGGGAGGGATCAGCGTATGCGTTTTCTGCTTCTTTGTCTGACCGCTTTGGGCTCATTCGGGGCTTTGTTTTTCATTGCCAAGCTGGCCGGCCACAAACAGATCGCCCAGCTGGATTTTTTCGATTACATTACCGGGATCAGCATCGGCTCCATCGCGGCGGAAATGGCCACAGAGCTGGAAGAACCCTGGAAGCCCCTGACCGCCATGGTGATATATGGAGGGGTTACGCTGCTGCTGAGCATTGTTACCAATAAGTTTCCCCGGTCGCGCAAATATATCAGCGGCACGCCCACCATACTCATGGACCACGGGAAGCTGTACTATGAAAACCTGAAAAAGGCCAAGCTGGACCTCAGCGAGTTCATGGTCATGTGCAGGCAGCAGGGATATTTTGACCTGACGAATATTCAGACCGCTGTGTTTGAGTACAACGGAAAGCTCACCATTCTCCCGGTGAGCAGTCAGCGCCCCGCTACTCCCAAGGACATGAATCTGGCCCCGGAACAGGAACTGCTGTTCACGGAGCTGATCATGGATGGCCGGATTTTGGAGGACAACCTGAAGCGGATGGGCCTGGACCTGACCTGGCTGAACAAGCAGCTGGAGCAGCGGCATATTCACTCGCCAAAGGAGGTTTTTCTTGCGCTCTGCGACCGAAACCTGAAATTTGTCCTCTATGAAAAGGGAGGCAGCAAAAGCTGATCCGG
>CAMCCC010000012.1 GCA_945873205.1 uncultured bacterium | reverse complement strand
CCTGCTTGTAAGGCAGGTGCTCTAACCAGCTGAGCTATGCTCCCGCGTGACAGCTCAGTAATAATACTAAATAATTCCTGATTTGTCAACACCTATTTCAAATATTTTTTGATTTTTTATTCAGGGCTGTCCGTTGGGGCCTGTTCCCTGCCGGAGGACAGCGTTTGCAGCTGGGCAGGAGAGAAGCGGTAGACCTGATCGCAGAACTGGCAGCTGACGGTGATGTCCTTCCCCTCGTCGATCATTTCCGAAAGCTGGGCGGCGTCAATGCAGCGGAGGGCCTCCTCCACCCGGTCCCGGCTGCAATAGCAGCGGTAGGAAACCGGGGTTTCGCCCACAATGTGGTATGCAAAGCCCTTCAGCACCTGGTCAAAGATGGCTACGGCGCCGTCTTCGTCCAGAATGGTGGTGAGCTGGTCCATCATGAAGATGTTCTCCTCCAGCCGGCCGATCAGTGCCTCATCGGCGCCGGGCATCAGCTGGACGATGAAGCCGCCGGCGGCTTTGATGCTCAGATCCGTATCCACCAGCACACCCAGACCGCAGGCGGAGGGCACCTGCTCACTCTCCAGCAGGTAGGCCGTCACGTCCTCGGCGATCTCACCGCTGACAAGTTCGGTGGAGCCGATATAAGGCTCTTTCAGGCCAATGTCCCGGCTGACGGTGAGCATCCCGTCCCGGCCCACGGCGGCGCCTACATTCAGCTTGCCGTCGGAGCGCAGGGGCAGGTCCACGCCGGGGTCTCCCACATAACCCCGGACGTTGCCGCCGGAATCGGACACGGCCACCACGCTGCCGATGGGGCCGCCGCCGTTGATGCGGATGGTGAGGGTGGCCTTTTCCTCCTTCATCATTTCCCCCATCAGGGAGGCAGCGCAGAGGGTACGGCCCAGTGCGGCGGAGGCAGTGGGGGAGCAGGAATGAATCTCCCTGGCCCGCTGCACCATATCCCGGGCGGTGATGACCGCCATTTTGATAAAGCCGTCCCCGGCTGTGGCGCGAATAATCTTATCCATAGAAAATTACCTCTTATCGTATCGCTGTGATAAACAGTCTGCCCATATCTCCCTGGGGGCAATCGGGGCGGAGGCAGACATCATGAAAGCCCGTCTGTTCCAGCAGGGCCTGGAGGGCCGCCGGCTCATGGGCGTACTCCACATGCTCCTCACTCTCCCGCTGCCAGAGGCGGCCCTGGCGGGAGAAAATATCCATGCCGTAGATGATGGCGGGGAGTTCTTCCTCAAAATCCGCCCGCCACAGGCAGAGCACATCCTCCTGCTCATCCACAAAAATATCCCCGTCCAGGCTGCGCAGAAACTCCGGCGTGCGGATATCGAAGATCAGCAGGCCGCCGGGGCGCACAAAGAGCCGGAGGCGGCGAAACACCTCCGGCAAATCCTCCGGGGGGATGTAGTTCATGCCGTCCAGAGAGCAGACCGCCGCGTCCACCGTGCCGTAAAGGTCCAGGGCTGCCGCATCCTGACAGAGGAACAGGGGCGGCGTTTCCAGACCGGCGGACTTGCTCTGGGCCTCCATCAGCATCTCCACCGAGGAATCCACGGCGATCATCTCATACCCCCGGCGGGAAAGAACATCGGTCAGGGTTCCGGTGCCGCAGCACAGGTCCAGCAGCAGCTTGAACTCCCCGCCGTTACGCCGGAACTCTGCCTCATAAAAATCCGCAAAGCGCGTATAGGGTACGTCCCCGGTGAGCTTGTCATACCAGGGGGCAAGAAAGCGGTAGCAGCTCACGCTTCCTGCTCCTTCATGCGGTCAAACACAATGGAATAGCCGCCGCTGCCGTACTGCAGGGAGCGGTTCACCCGGCTGATGGTGGCGCTGGAGGCCCCGGTCTCGGCCAGAATATCGTTATAGATCATGCCGTCGTTGAGGCAGCGGGCCACCTGATAGCGCTGCTCCATGGCCATCAGCTCCGACACGGTGCACAGATCGTCAAAGAACTTCATGCACTCATCCACGTCCTTCAAGGTCAGGATGGCTTTATACATATTCTCATTGCGGGGTTTTTTGGGAAGCTTGTTCATGGTATCCTCCGAAAGAAAATTTTTACATTTACCATTTAGTATGTTACATCAATAAATCCAAAAAGTAAAGATAGATTTTATGAACTTTGACTTTTTCGCTGGATGCGGACGGTAACAAAAAATTCATCCGGCAGTGGTTCAAAAGCCCTTGCGTAAAAACGGGGAACAATATATAATTGCAATCAAGAGAAATACTATTATCGTCCCCGGCGAGGGACGGAGAAAGGAAATGCAATGGCTTATTTTTATCCAACGGTGAATATGCCCGCCGTATGGCTGGTGCTGATGGTGGTGCTGCTGGTTGTTGAGGGCGTGGTGCCGGGGCTGGTGTCCATCTGGTTTGCCCTGGGCGCTCTGGGCGCGCTGCTTTCCGCCATCGTGGGGGCGCCGCTGTGGCTGCAAGTGGTCTGGTTTTTGCTGATCTCCATTGTCAGCCTGGTGCTGACCCGGCCTTTGGCCAGAAAATATGTGAACTCCCGCACCACCCCCACCAATGCGGATATGCTCATCGGGCAGGAGTGCGTGGTGACGGAGGCGATTGACAATGTGCTGGGCCTGGGCGCCGTCACCGTGGGCGGCAAGGTCTGGACCGCCCGGACCGAGGACCCCAACATCAAGGGCGCAGTGGGCCAGACCATGACTGTTGTGCGTATCGAGGGCGTGAAGCTCATCGTGAAACCGTGAATTATTATTTCAGGAGGATAATAAAATGCAGTTTGTTCTTATCGCACTGATCCTTATTGTGGTCATTATTCTTGTCCGCTGCATCCGTATCGTGCAGCAGGCCAGGGCCTATGTGATCGAGTTTCTGGGCGCGTACAAGACCACCTGGAACGTGGGCATCCACTTCAAGCTGCCCTTTGTGGAGCGGGTGGCCAAGGTGGTGTCCCTGAAGGAGCAGGTGGCGGATTTCCCGCCCCAGCCGGTGATCACCAAGGATAACGTCACCATGCAGATCGACACCGTGGTCTACTTCCAGATCACCGACCCCAAGCTCTACACCTACGGCATTGAGCAGCCCCTGGTGGCCATTGAGAACCTGTCCGCCACCACCCTGCGTAACATCATCGGCGACCTGGAGCTGGACCAGTGCCTGACCAGCCGCGACATCATCAACTCCAAGATGCGCAACATCCTGGACGAGGCCACGGACCCCTGGGGCATCAAGGTCAACCGGGTGGAGCTGAAGAATATTCTGCCTCCCAAGGAGATCCAGAACGCCATGGAGAAGCAGATGAAGGCCGAGCGTGAACGCCGCGAAGCCATCCTGCGGGCGGAGGGCGAGAAGCGGGCGGCCATCCTGGAGGCCGAGGGCGAGAAGGAATCCGCCATCCTGCGGGCCGACGCCAAGAAGCAGCAGCAGATTCTGGAGGCCGAAGGTCAGGCCGAGGCCATCCTCAAGGTGCAGACTGCCACGGCCGAAGGCATCCGGCTGATCAACGAGGCCGCGCCCACCGAGGCCGTGCTGAAGCTGAAGGCCATGGAGGCCTTCTCCGCCGCCGCCAACGGGCAGGCCACCAAGATCATCATCCCCAGTGAGATTCAGGGGATTGCGGGCCTTGCCAGCGGCATTGTGGAGGCCGTGAAGGAGTAAGGGCCTGAAGCGAATACCAGACCGGCGGCTCTCACCGCCGGTCTTTTAATGAGAAGAATATAAAATCGGAGAGAGAAAAAGGAGACATCGACAATGAGCCTTGCCCATGAGTTCCTGATGAAGCACCGCATGGAGCCGGAGCGGATTGCACCGGCAGAGCAGGCGGGAAAAATGGCAGAGGATATGCTGCGGGGTCTGAAGGGGCAGCCCAGCTCCCTGCCCATGATCGCTACATATCTGAGCAATGACGGCACCGTGCCCGCCGGGGCCTGCGCCGCCGTGATTGACGCCGGCGGCACCAACTTCCGCAGCGCCCTGGTGCGCTTTGAGGACGGCGGCTATCAGGTGGAAGAACTGAACCGCTGGAAGATGCCGGGCATTGAAAAGCCCTGCACCTGGGATGAATTTATTGGCTTTACTGCCGACCATGTGCAGCATCTGCTGGACAGGACGGATGTGATCGGCTTCTGCTTTTCCTACAATGCGGACATCACCCCAGACATGGACGGCCGGGTGAAACGGATTGACAAGGAAGTGGTGGTCACCGGCTGCGAGGGGCAGCTGGTGGGCGCCTCCCTGAAGGCGGAGCTGGAGCGCCGGGGCATCCGCGGCAAGAAGGTGGTCATCCTCAACGACACGGTGGCCGCTCTGCTGGGCGGCAGCTCCACCCTGGATAAAAGCGCCTACAGCGGCTTCATCGGCCAGATCAGCGGCACCGGCACCAACACCTGCACCTCCGTGCCCCGGCGGATGATCGAAAAGCTGGGCCTCAGCGGGGAACAGGGCATGCTGATCAATCTGGAATCCGGCATGTATGACGGCATTGAGAGTGGGGACTTCGACCTGCTGCTGGACAAAGCCAGCAACAACCCGGGGATGAAGTTCTTTGAGAAAAAAACCGCCGGCGTGTATCTGGGGGAGCTTTGCCGCCTGATGCTGCTTGCTGCCGCAGAGGAGGGGCTGCTCAGCCCCGGCAGCGCGGAGAAAATCCAGGCCCTGGGCCGCATTGACTCCGCGGTGATCGACGCCTGGTCCCAGGGCGAGGGGCTGGAGCAGGCCAGCGACAATGAGGCCGACGCCGCCTTTGTTCAGGAGCTGAGCCTGGCCATGTTCCAGCGCTCTGCCCGGTGCATGTGCGTGAACCTGCTGGCCATCGCGCTGCTGACCGGGGCGGGGAAGGACAATCCGGTCTGCGTCTGCGCGGAGGGCTCCCTGGTGCAGCGCAGCCGGTATTACCGGCCTACCCTGGAGGCTCTGCTGGACAGCGAGGGCCGGGAGAAGCTGGGCCTGCACTTTGAATTCCATGTGGGCAGCGAGACCACCCTGCCCGGCTCTGCTGCAGCGGCGCTGCTGAACTGCTGATAAATAAGGAGAAAGAAGCTTGAAACTTACTGTTATTGACGGACACACCATGAACCCTGGCGACCTGAGCTGGAAACAGTATGAGCAGTTTGGCCAGCTGCGGGTCTTTGAACATTCCACCGAGGACGAGGAGGAGGTCATCCGCCGCATCGGCGATTCGGAGATCGTTATTGCCAACAAGTCCAAGGTTACCCGCCGGGTGATCGACGCCTGCCCCAACATCCGGTACATCACCGTGCAGGCCACCGGCTATGACCCCATCGACTATGTCTATGCCCGGGAGAAGGGAATCCCGGTGTCCAACGTTCCCGCTTACGGCACGGCCTCGGTGGCCCAGTTCGCCATCGCACTGCTGCTGGAGCTCTGCGGCCATGCCGGGCATCACGATCAGGCGGTACATCAGGGCAAGTGGGCCGGCTGCGGGGACTGGTGCTTCTGGGACTATCCCATGATCGAGCTGGCGGGCAAAACCATGGGCATCATTGGCTTTGGCCGCATCGGCCAGGCCGTGGGCCGCATTGCCGCCGCCCTGGGTATGGAGGTCATTGCCTACAACCGCAGCCGCAGCGAGAGCGGGGCGAAGATCGCAGAATATGTGGAGCTGGATGAACTGTTAGCTCGCTCCGACGTGATCTCCCTCCACTGCCCGGCCTTCCCGGAAACGGTTGACATAATCAACAAAGATACCATTGCCAAAATGAAGGACGGCGTCATGCTCATCAACAACAGCCGGGGCGCCCTGGTGGTGGAGCAGGACCTGGCCGACGCGCTGAATTCCGGCAAGGTGGCCGCCGCCGCGTTGGACGTGGTGCGGGGGGAGCCCATCAGTGAGGATAACCCCCTGCTTCATGCCAAAAACTGCCTGATCACCCCCCACATCAGCTGGGCGCCCAAAGAGAGCCGCCAGCGGATTATGGACTGCACGGAGGCCAATATCCGGGCCTTCCTGGCAGGGAAGCCCCAGAATGTGGTAAATTAAGATTAATTAAGTATTAAGAAACGCGCTTGATTCTTGCGCCGGCAGGGCAGGTATGATATAATCCCCCCATTGCAACAACTACTTACTTGGAGATATTGAATGTTTGAATGGATCACGGCCACCACCGCCGGAAAATTTATCACCACCTTTCTGATATCCATGCTGCCCATTGTGGAACTGCGGGCGGGCCTGCCCTATGGCATTGCTCTGGGGCTGGATTATCCCCTGGCCCTTACCGCCGCCCTGGTGGGGAACATGATCCCGGTGCCCTTTATTGTGGTGTATATCCGCCGGGTGTTTGTCTGGCTGCGGGCGCACATGGAAAAGATGGACCGCTTTATCACCCGGCTGGAGAACAAGGCCCATCTCAAGGGCGAGACGGTGAAGAAATACGGCCCCATTGCCCTGCTGCTGTTTGTGGCCATCCCTCTGCCCGGCACCGGGGCCTGGACCGGCGCCCTGGTGGCCGCACTGCTGGACATGCGGCTGAAAAACTCTGTGCCCTGCATTTTCCTGGGGGTGTGCATCGCCGCCACCATCATGACCCTGATCACCTTCGGCGTGATCAGCGTGATATGAAGAAAACACAGGGAAATCAAAACAAAAAGAACTTTCCGCTGGCTTTGCCGGCGGAAAGTTTTTTCAAACGCGGCAAATTGTATATTGCAATGCGGGGGAAACTACAGTAAAATAATAGCATCAAATACTGCTCAAAATATAAATACAAGGAGGATAATCATGCAGAAATTTCTGAAAAAGCTGGCAAAGCTGGTCCTTTTCCTGCTGGTGGCCGCTGCGGCGGGATGCTTGTTCTTTTACATCAAGAGGAAAGAGCATTTCCACAGCGTGAGTGATTTTGTTGAGGAGCTTCTGGGCACCCTCAGCGAGGTGGCTTTCATCGCGCTGTTCATCCCCTGAGCAGGGAAAACCCAAATAAAAATCAGCAGCCGGCCGGCTGCTGATTTTTATTTGGGGGAGGGGGACAGACGTGAGGAATCAGTTCTTTTCTAACAGGGCGATATTTTCCACATGATTGGTGAAGGGGAACATATCCACCGGCTGGAGCTTTTTCACCCGGTAGCCGCCCTGGAGCAGGACTTCCAGGTCCCGGCGCTGGGTTTCCATATTGCAGGAGATATAGACGATCTTTTTCGGGGCGCACTGAAGGAGGGAGCCTAAAAAGCGCTGGTCGCTGCCGGAGCGGGGCGGGTCCATGAACACCACATCCGGCCGGTGCCCGTCCCTGGTCAGCTGCTCCATATACTGCCCGGCGTCCCCGGCGGTGAACCAGCAGTTCTGGATGCCGTTGAGGCGGGCGTTGGCGATGGCGTCCTTCACCGCGTCCCGGTTGATCTCCACGCCGATGACCTGCTTGGCTTGGTCACTGGCGGTGATGCCGATGGTGCCGATGCCGCAGTAGGCGTCCAGCACGGTCTCCTTCCCGGTGAGGCCGGCAAAGGCAACGGCGGCAGAATAGAGCTTTTCCGTCTGCACGGGGTTGATCTGGTAAAAGGAGCTGGCGGAGATGCGGAAGCGGTGACCGCAGAGCACATCCTCAATGTAGCCGCTGCCATAGAGCACCTTCTCCCGCTTGCCCAGCACCACCGGGCCGAAGCGGTCATTGATGTTGAGAATCACGGTGCTGATCTCCGGGTGCCGTTCCAGCAGCTGCTTCAAAAAAGGCTTTTGCAGCTTGAAGATGGGATTGGCCGCCACCAGCACCACCATCACCTGGCCAGTGGCAAAGCCCCGCTTCACCAGCACATGCCGGAGCCAGCCGCTGCCGCTGCGCTCATCAAAGACGGGAATTTTAAAGGACGGCAGCATATTGCGGATGGTGAGAATGATCTCATCCGCCAATGCATCTTCAATCAGGCAGCGCTCCACCGGGACGATGGCGTGGCTGCCGGGCTGGTAGATGCCGCAGACCGGCTTGCGCCGGGCATCCAGCCCGAAGGCAGCGTGAACCTTATTGCGGTAGTGCAGGGGCTGGTCCATGCCGATGATCTGTTCCACCTGGTCAAACCGGCCCAGCAGGCGGACGGCCTCACGCTGCTTATGGAGAAGCTGCTCTTCATAGGGCAGATTTTGCAGCTGGCAGCCGCCGCAGCGGCGGTAATGGGGGCAGGGGGGCGTATATTGTTCACCCATGGGAAACACCAACTTATCATTAAACTGGCCCGGATTTTTAATTAGTCCGGGTTTTTCCATATTATCACAGATTCGCCCATTTGCAAAGCGGGGAGAATGTGATAAAATACCAGACATGGATATTTTATTCTTGGACAAGGACATAATTGTTTGTATCAAGCCGCCCCGGGTACTCTCCACCGATGAGCCCGGCGGCCTGCCGGAGCTGCTGCGCCGGGAGCTGGGGGAGGAGCAGGCGGATATCCGCACGGTCCACCGGCTGGACCGGGCCACTTCGGGACTGATGGTGCTGGCCCGGAACGGCCCGGCGGCCTCGGAGCTGAGCCGCCAGATCCGGGAGGAGGGCATCGGCAAGGAGTATCTGGCCGTTGTCCATGGACTGTGCCCGGAGAGGGGCTCCATGCGGGACCTGCTGGTGCGGGACAAGGCCAGAAAAATGACCTTCGTCACCGACACCCCCGGCAAGGAGGCTCGGGAGGCCCTGCTGGACTACCGGCGGCTGGACAGCCGGGAGGGGACCAGCCTGGTATCGGTACTGCTGCACACCGGGCGCACCCATCAGATCCGGGTCCAGTTCGCTTCCCGGGGGCTGCCCCTGGTGGGGGAGCGGAAGTATGCCCCCCAGGACGACCCCTGTCCGCTGGCCCTGTTTTCCCATGGGCTGCAGTTTCGCCACCCGGTCACCGGGGAGTCGTTGCGCTTTACGGGAGAGCCGGGGGAGGACTGGCCCTGGAGCCTGTATCAAGAAACGGTTAAAAAACTTTGAACAAGTACAGGATTCCCTTGCATAATCCACGCAAAGCAAGTATAATCAGCTCATGAAAAGAAAAACTTCAAAAAATTGAATTAAATTTTTGACAAGTTTTTGGAGGTAGCCATGGATATTTTCAAAGCGGTATTGATCGCAGCAGGCAGCTATGTGCTGGGGTCGGTCAGCCTGTCCATATTCCTGTCCAAGCGTTTATTCGGCGGGGACGTCCGCGCCCACGGCAGCGGCAACGCCGGGGCCACCAATATGGCCCGGGTCTACGGCATGATGGCCGGGGTGCTGACCCTGGCGGCGGACATGGTGAAGGCGGCGGTGTCCATGATCGGGGGCTATCTGCTGCTGGGGGACCTGGGCTTGGCCATCGGCGGCGCAGGCTGTATTCTGGGCCACTGTTTCCCGGTGCTGCATCATTTCAGGGGCGGCAAGGGCGTTTCCGTGGGCGGAATGCTGGCCCTGCTGCTGGACTGGCGTGTGGGCCTGCTGGTGATCGGCTTCTTCCTTCTGGGCGCCCTTCTCAGCAAGAAGGTGTCCCTGGGTTCCATCTGCGGGGCTGTTGCCTGCGGGGTGGGTTCCCTGCTGCTGGTGTCCAGCGTGCCCCGGGTGGTTCTGGGCCTGTTTGCCATGGTGGTTGTGGTGGCCCGCCATAAGGAGAACATCGGCCGCCTGATCAAAGGCACAGAGCCGGACTTCAAGCCCGCCAAGCGGAAGGCCAAGGCGCAGCCGGAGAACCAGTAAAAGCCAAATACAGAGAAAAGGTGCGCGATGAACATCGTGCGCCTTTTTTGATGTGCTTGCAAAAATAAGCCATCTGCGGTATAGTCAGAACAGAAATTTACTCTGGAAGGAGATCAATATGGACAAGGAACTTATGCGGGATGTAGACCGCTTTGTGGAGGAAAACCGGGAGAACATTATCCGGGATATCGGCCGCCTGGTGGCCATTGACAGCGTGATGGGAGAGGAAAAGCCCGGGATGCCCTTCGGGGAAGGCCCGGCCCAGGCCCTGAAGCTGGGGCTGGAGATCGCCGGGGAGCTGGGGCTGGAGACCCATAACTGCGAGGACAGGATGGGCTATGCCCAGGTGGGGCAGGGGACAAATTATCTGGCCACCATCACCCATCTGGACGTGGTGCCCAGTGTGGGCTGGGCGGAGGACCCCTTCACCCTGCGGCGCCGGGAGGGTTACATCATCGGCCGGGGCGTGCTGGACGACAAGGGGCCCAGCGTCCTGTGCCTGTATGCACTGAAATATCTGAAGGATAAGGGGGTTCCCCTGCGCTATCCCGTCCGTGCCCTGCTGGGCATCAATGAGGAGAACAACATGGGCGATCTGGACTATTATCTGGCCAACTATAAGGCGCCGCTGTTCTGCTTCAGCCCCGACGCCAACTTCCCCCTGTGCAATGGGGAGAAGGGCATCTTCCACGGAAAGGTGGTCTCCTGGCTGCCCATGAAGCGGGTGAAGGACATCCGGGGCGGCGTGGCCGCCAATGTGATCCCCGATCTGGCGGAGGCCTGGGTGGAAGCGGAAAGCCTCAGCTCCACAGACCAGGTCACTGCCCGGCGGGAAGGGGACTGCTGGCATCTGACGGCTCACGGCATTGGCGGCCACGCCTCCATGCCGGAGGGGACGGTCAACGCCATTGGCGTGTTGGTGGACTACATTCTGGAGCAGGGCATCCTCAGCGGGGCGGAGGAGGACTTCTTCTACGGCCTCCAGCGGCTCCACAGCGACCCCTACGGCGTGAACCTGGGCCTGGATACGGAGGATATGATTTTCACGCCCCTGACCATCGTGGGGGGCGTCATCGGCATGGAGGATGGCCATCTGTTCCAGACCGTCGACTGCCGCTATCCCACCACCAGCAGCGGCCCGGACATTGTGGCCCAGCTGACGGGGAACTGGGGCGAGCTGGCGGAAATCCATGTGCTGTCCGACTCCAAGCCCTTCTATATGGAACTGGATAACCCCGCCGTCCAGGTCTGCGTGGACACCTACAACGCCGTTACCGGGGAGCAGGCCCAGCCCTACACCATCGGCGGCGGCACCTATGCCCGGCATTTTCCCAACGCGGTTTCCTTCGGCCCGGAGCACCCGGAGCGGCCGGCCCCGGACTTTGCCGGCCCCATCCACGGCGTGGACGAGGCGGCCAATATCCAGTGGCTGATGGAGGCGCTGAAAATCTATATTCTGGCCCTCATGGAGCTGGAAAAGCTGGACTACTGATCAGCGGTTTAACACATTTTTAACCTTTATTCTGCCTCTTGCGGTATAATTGTGTCATAAGCTTTAGAGAGGAGTCTTGACAATGACAAAACGCGCTTTGGTCGTTGAGGACGATGGAAATATTGCGGAGCTGCTGCGGCTCTATCTGGGGAAAGACGGGTTTGAGGTAATGATCGCCTCCGACGGCGGCAAGGCCGAGTCTATGTTTGACCTGTTTTCCCCGGACGTGGTGCTGCTGGATATCATGCTGCCGGTAAAGGACGGCTGGCAGGTCTGCAAGGATATCCGCAAGAAGTCCTCGGTTCCTATTATTATGTTAACCGCGAAGGGCGAGACCAATGACAAGGTCAACGGCCTGGAGATGGGGGCGGACGACTATGTGACCAAACCCTTTGAGGTGAAGGAGCTGCTGGCCCGGGTCCATGCCGTCATGCGCCGCACCGACGCCGACGGCCCGGTGGAAAAGAAGCTGACCTTCGACAAGCTGGTGGTGAATCTGGACTCCTACGAGCTGATCGTGGACGGGGTTAAGGTGGACACGCCGCCCAAAGAGATGGAGCTGCTGTACCATCTGGCCGCTTCCCCCAACCGGGTGTTCACCAGAAACCAGCTGCTGGATGAGGTCTGGGGCTTTGACTACTTCGGCGACTCCCGCACGGTGGACGTCCATGTGAAGCGGCTGAGAGAGAAGCTGGAGGGCGTCAGCGATAAATGGTGCCTGAAAACCGTGTGGGGCGTGGGCTATAAATTCGAAGTGACCGAGTAAAGCCCCGATGAAAAGCATATATTTAAGAAACTTCACCGCCACGGCGGTGCTGGTTCTGACCTGCTTTCTGCTGGTGGCCTTTTCCTGCGTCAGCATCGGCCGCATCTATCTGATCCGGGAATACAAGAGCACTATGGAAAACAGCGCCCAGGAAGTGGCCAGGGCGGCGGAGGCCATCAGCCAGGCCGACTCCCTCAACAGCTGGCTTCTGGGCATGTCCATCAGCTCCCTGGCCCGTTCCACCGGCAACGGAATTCTGATCACCGATACCGAGGGCCTTGTGGTCTGCTGCTCTGACCGGGCCCCCACCTGCGAGCATATAGGCAGACAGGTGCCCCTGGAGCTGATCAGCGAGATCGAGGGCCGGAGCAACCTGGTCATCAGCGACCTGGGCGGCCTCTACCACCAGGGCCACTATGTGGTGACCAGGAGCATCGGCTCGGATAAGACCGGGGAAGTGATCGGCCATGTGTTCGTCACCAATGATACGGACCGGCTGATGAGTATCTGGTCCAGCTTTTTGATCATTGCCTCGGTGGTGATGATCATGGTGTTCTGCATGTCCATGATCGTGTCGCTGGTGTATTCCAAACGGATCGCCCGGCCGCTGGATGAGATGGCGGTGGCCTCCCGGCGCTTTGCCAGGGGGGATTTCTCCGTCCGCGTCCGGCAGGAGGGGGACCCGGAGGATGAAATGGGCGCGCTGATCGACTCCTTCAACAAGATGGCGGATTCTCTGGAGTCCTCCGAGAAGCGCCGCAGTGAGTTCATCGCCAACATCTCCCATGAGCTGCGCACCCCCATGACCACCATCGCCGGCTTTGCCGACGGTATTCTGGACGGCACCATCCCCAAGGAGGAGGAAGAAAAGTACCTGATCTCCATCCGGGATGAGACCCGGCGCCTGTCCCGGCTGGTGCGGGATATGCTCTCCGCCTCCCAGACCAATGCCAGGGCTGCCGACCCCAGCCGCCGCACGGTCTTTGACCTGACGGAGCTGGTGCTGCAGACCCTTCTGAGCTTTGAGAGCCGGGCCACCGCCAAAAACCTGGACGTGGACCCCCAGCTGCCGGACACTCATATTCTGGTTATCGCCGATAAGGACGCCATCACCCAGGTGATCTATAATCTGCTGGACAACGCGGTAAAGTTTGCCCGGGTGGGCAGCTGCCTGACGCTGCGGCTCTATAAGGATAACGGCAAGGCCTATGTCTCCATCAAGGACGAGGGGGAGACCATCCCTCCCGACGACCTGCCCTTTATCTTTGACCGCTTCCACAAGTCTGACCGTTCCCGCAGCCTGGATAAGGACGGCGTGGGTCTGGGGCTGTACCTGGTGAAATCCATCATCAACAGCCACGACGAGGACATTGCCGTCAGAAGCGAGGAGGGAGTCACGGAGTTCGTGTTCACCCTGAAGCTGGCCGAGAAATAAAGGATTTGAGGGGAATCAATGAGCAATTTGGATAGGAATGGCGGAAGCTGGTACGCGCCGCTGGAAAGACCCAAAACAGAAAAGAAGAAAAAGCGGAGTTTTAAAAGTGCCTGGCTGTGGATCGGTCTGCCGGTGCTGGTGCTGGTGCTGATTGTGGGCACGTCCCTGGCTTTTGCCGGCACGGGGAGCACGGCGCCCGGCGCCATGCCGAAGGACTGGAACGATTATCTGGAGGATTTTTACCAGAGCAGCCAGAGCGATACGCTGGAAACCAGCATCGAAAGAACGGTGCTGGAGCAGCCCTTTATCCTGTCCCTGGCACAGCCCGGAGAGCAGGAGCTGAGCCTGCAGGAGCTCTACGCCGCCTGCGCCGATTCCATCGTGGGTATCACCGCCTACCCGGAGGATCAGAACGGCTATTACTGGGGCACCGGCGTCATTGCCGGCGAAAACGGCCTGATTATCACCAATGCCCATGTGATCGAGGGCTGCGCCAGCGCTGAGGTCACGCTCTATAACAACGAGAGCTATGAAGCGCTGCTGGTAGGGGCGGACACGGTCAGCGACCTGGCCCTGCTGAAAATCGACTGCACCGGTCTGCCTGCCGCCAGTTTCGCTGACATCAGCAGCCTTTCCGTGGGCGACCCGGTGGCCGCCATCGGCAACCCCCTCAGCGAGGAGTTCCGCTCTACCCTGACCAACGGCATCATCTCCGCCATTGACCGGGGCATGAACTATAACGGCCACACCATGAGCCTGTTGCAGACCAATGCCGCCATCAACCAGGGCAATTCCGGCGGCGCGCTGTTCAATATGTACGGCCAGGTGGTGGGCATCACCAATATGAAGATGATGTCCTACTTCTCCAGCATTGAGGGCATCGGCTTTGCCATCCCCAGCAGCACGGTGAAGGCCGTGGTGGATCAGCTGGCGGAAAACGGCGAGGTGCGGGGCCGCCCCTCCATCGGCATCACCGTGGGGGCCATCCCCCAGGAGGCTGTGGAGAACTATGAGCTGCCGGAGGGCCTGTATATCTCCGCTGTGGCCGAGAATTCCGACGCTGCCGCCCAGGGCATCCGGGAAGGGGATATCCTTATCGCCATCGACGGTCAGAGCGTCAGCAGTACGGAGGAAGTGGCCGCCATCCGGGACACCAGGAGCGTGGGAGACAGCCTGCGCTTCACCATCTGGCGCCAGGGCGAGACCTTTGAGGTGGATGTCCTGCTGATGGACACCAATGATGTATACTGAGTATATTAAAAAAGATCGGGCGTTTTGAAACATTCAAAACGCCCGATCTTTTTTATGCGATTTGTATGGCCCTACTCGCCGATGATGGAATCCACGCCGAAGTAGGCGGCCATGTACTTGTTGGGCCAGGTGTCGGCCTCCTCGGTGTTCAGGTAGCCCAGCCCCTCAATGGCGCAGTAGCCAGTCTTGGAGTAGACCCGGTAGACGGAAACATCCATGATGCCCTCCTCCCGGCAGGCCACGATCTGCTTCTCGTTCTCAGTGAGGTAATAGTTGGTCTTGATGATGTCCTGCACCCCCACGGCTCCCTTGTAGAAGGCGGTCATCAGGCAAATGAGGCCCAGGGATACCAGCAGAGGCTTCCACTCGCTTTCAAACAGGGCGGCAAACAGAACCGCGGCCGCCGCAATGATCAGCAGCGTGCCGATATAGGCGCTGCGCTCCGGGAAGAAGCTGGCAAAGGTCAGCACAAACACCGAGGCCAGGGAGCCCAGCATCAGCATGGCCGCCAGAATCTGGGTGTCCCGGTCCAGATGGCGCTGATAAGCAATGACCGCCAGGACGGTATACACCACGAAGGGGAGCCAGATGCGGCGGTACATCTCCAGGGCGGTGATGAAGTTATCAAACAGATTGGAAAAGGTGAACTGGCTGGACTTGTTGGCAATCTCCGCCGGGGCGGACATCATGAACAGGAAGCCGCCAAAGGCGGCAAGCACCGCCAGCCAAAGGTAGGGAGCAATCTTCTGCTTCTTCACAAAGCGGCCCAGCAGCAGGAAGCAGGCGGAGCAGAAAACCACGGTGGAGGAACAGTTCTCCGAATAGGCCCCCACCAGGAAGGCGGCCAGCACATAGAGGATGCGCAGAGGCAGGGTCTTGATATCCCGGTCATACAGGAACTTGCGCATATACACCGTGAGAAACAGCAGGGAGAAGAAGGTGGCCCACAGGTAGTTGATGGAACCGTCCAGCCACAAAATCACCTGGCCGAAGTTCAGGGTGAAGATCCAGATGCAGCCGAAGGTGCAGCACAGCAGCAGGTTGCTGCGCGCTTTGTCCCGGTTGGCGATGCGATAGACCAGATATACCTCCGCCACCAGAATCAGGGAATTGAGCACCTTGAAGATGCCCAGGGGCAGCATCAGAAACACCTGCACCAGAAAATGGGAGATCAGCCGCCCGTTCATGCTGTAGCGGTGGGCCCAGATGGAGGGGAAGCAGTCGGCCAGGCTGTCAATACGGCTGCCGTCGGCAAAGCTGAAGCAGTACATGAAGTCATCCGCCAGCAGGTTGGTCTTGATGTTGCAGAAAAGCATCACCAGAAACATGCCCAGCAGCGCCAGCAGCATCAGCAGGCGGGAACGGTTCAAGGTCTCAAAGGGTTTTATCTCTTTCATAGTTCACTCCTGAAAACGGAAATCAATTGCCAAAGACCCACAGGTGGGTCACGCCGAAGGCCTCCCGGATGAAGCAGTTGAGCATATACACCGGGTAGCCCGGGTTGCCGGCCACGCCGGCCGCCTTTACACCCAGCTGCTCCGCCATGCATTTGGCCCGGTACAGGTGGTAGGAGCTGGAGAGCAGGGCCACGTTGCCGTCCGGCGCATCCCCCAGGGAACGGATGATGTCAAAGGAAAAGAGCAGGTTCTCCATGGTGGAGGTGGCCTTATCTTCGCATATTATACGCTCGCTGTCAACTTCGTGGTTGATAAGCCAGCGGCGCATACACTCCGCCTCGGTCATGTTCTCCCCTCTGCCCTTGCCGCCGCTGACGATGGCCACGCTGTCCGGGTACCGGTTCAGATAGTCCAGTGCCCCCTCCAGCCGGTGGGTGAGAGCCAGGGAGGGGCTGTCCCCATGGACGGCGGCGCCCAGCACGATCAGGTACTTCCGCTCCGGCTCCGCTTCGGTACGGGCGTTTTTGACAATGGGCAGCTCCACCAGGCAGAAGTAGATCAGCCCCAGGCACACCAGAATCAGCGTCCAGCGGCGGAAGCCCTCACTGCCGAAATGGTGGATCAGCACCAGGGCGGCGATGAACAGCAGGGAGCAGCCAATATAGGTGTAGCCCCGCATACAAAACAGGAAGAAGGCTGCCGCGGCCACCAGCAGCGCCACAGAAATGCCCCAGGGGGGAAGATGTTTAATGCTCATTGGTTCAGCTCCTCCCATTTTTCATACAGTTCCATCAGCTCGGTTTCCAGCGTCTCTTTTTCGGCGGCGATCTCCATCAGCTTCTGGTAGTCGCTGCCGTTTTCTTCTGCCAATTGATCCAGGCCGGCGATCTTTTCCTCCAGACGCTGGATGTCCCGCTCCACCCGGGCGATGGCCTTGTCGTTGTTTTTGGGCCGCTGGGGCTTGGGCTTCTTTTCTTTTTCCTGCCGCTTTTCCGCCTGGGCAAAGACCTGCTGGCGGCTTTTCCATTGGCAATAGGCTTCATAGCCGCCGCGGAAGTCGGTGATTTTCCCGTCGCTCAGGGCCCAGATGCGGGTGGCGAACTTCTCAATAAAATACCGGTCGTGGGAGACGAAGAGCAGGGTCTGCTCATAGTCGGAGAGGGCATCCTCCATCCACTCCCGGCTGGCAATATCCAGGTGGTTGGTGGGCTCGTCCAGGATGAGGAAGTTAATGTCGCTGCCCATGAGCATACACAGGCGCAGGCGGCTCTTTTCCCCGCCGGAGAGGGCCCCCACCGGGGTGAACACGTCCTCCCCACGGAAGCCAAAGGCGGCCAGGCGATCCCGGGCCTGCTGGGGCTGGCAGCGGCAGTCGTAGAGCATGGTGTCCAGGGCAGAGCGCTCCTCCACCGAGAAGCGGACCTGCTGGGGCAGGTAGGCGCTGCGGACGGCGGGGCCCTTGTAGAGATAGCCGCTGTCCGGCGTTTCCTCGCCCATGATCAGCTTCACCAGGGTTGACTTGCCGGTGCCGTTGTCGCCGATGAGAGCGATGCGCTCCCCGCCGGTGACGGTGAGGGCCAGGTCGGAAAACAGCTGCCGGTCCCCAAAGCCCTTGCTGACATCCTCCATCACCAGCACTTCATCCCCGTTGAATTCCCGCTGCTTGAATTTTACATTCAGTTTCTTCTGCTCCTGGGGCTTTTCGCTTTGGCTCAGCTTTTCGATGCGCTTTTCCATGGAGAAGGCCCGCTTGTGCAGCTTGTCGTTGCCCATAAAGGCCCAGAGGTGCATCTGCTCCGCGGCCCGGGTCAACTGCTCGATCTTGGCCTGGTCCTTCTCATATTTTTTCAGCTTCTCCTCAAAGCGGCGCTGCCGCTCCTCCACATAGAAGCTGTAATTGCCGCTGTAAAACTCGGCCTTGCCCTCGTCGATCTCAATGCTGCGCTGCACCACTTTATCCAGAAAATACCGGTCATGGCTGATGACCAGCACGGTGCCCTTGAAGCCCAGCAGATAGTCCTCCAGCCACTCCGTGGCGTGGAGATCCAGATGGTTGGTGGGCTCGTCCAGCAGGAGGATGTCCGTGTCCTCCAGAATCAGGCGGGCCAGGTTCACCCGGGTCTTTTCCCCGCCGGAGAGACTGTCAAAGCTCTGATGCAGCATGGCGGGGGAGATGTCCAGGCCGTTGGCCACCCGGCTGCGGTCCGTGTCCATGTCATAGCCGCCCAGGCGGCGGAAGTCCTCCTGCAAGCGGTCGTATTCCGCCAGCAGGGCTTTGGAGGAATCCCGCTCCATCGCAAGACTCAGCTCCTCCATTCGCTCGGCAATCTGATACAGGTGCCGGTGGGCGTCCTTCAGCACCTGCTCGGTGGTCCAGCCCTCCGGGTACACCGGGATCTGGGAGATGAGGCCCAGCCGCTTGGAGGGGGCGATCATCACGTCCCCCTCGTCGGGACGCAGTTCCCCCACCAGGATGCGAAACAGGGTGGTCTTGCCGCAGCCGTTGTGGCCTAGGATGCCCACCCGCTCCCCGGCGGTGACGGTGAAGGAGAGGCCGTCCAGTATGTTTTTCCCCAGCTCAAAGGATTTGACCAGGGAACGAACAGAAACGTCTATCATTTGCTTTCTACCTTTATTTTTTTACCCTTTATCACTGAGGGTAGGTTCTATATTTTCCACCGCCCATTGCAGCACCTCGTTGGCGATGGGGCCGGCGGTACTGAGACCGTAGCCGCCCCGCTCAATCAGGGTGACAAAGGCGTAGGGGTGCTTATCGTCCGCCAGAAAGCCCACGAACCAGGCGTGGGAGTTGCCGTCGCCCAGCTCGGCGGTGCCGGTCTTGGCGCAGAGCCGCAGGCCGGGGAAGTTCTCCTCCCCGTTGTAATGATCCACCACGTTGAAGTTCATCATCTGCTTGAGCCGCTCGGCGGTGGCGGCTTCCATATAGGTGTTGGATTTGGGCGCATCCTCTGTGAGAATCAGGCTGGGCTCCACCAGCTGGCCGCTGTTGGCCACGGCACAGAGGAAGCGCAGCATGGCGTAGGGGCAGACCAGGTCCGTGGACTGGCCGATGCCGGACCAGGCCAGCTCCGGGTCCCCCACAAAGTCGGTGGGGTAGCTGCCGGCCACGGTACTGATACCGCTGAGGCTCTGCTTGTCCAGAAAGCCGTAGCGCGTCACATAGTCCACCATGGTGTCCTGCCCCAGCATCACGGCAATCTGGGCGAAGGCGCAGTTGCAGGAGTTGGAGAGGGCCTGCTCAAAGGTCTGCTCATAGTGGGTGCCGGTGCAGGTGATGGTGACGCCCGCAATGTCATATTCATGGTCACAATAGAACGTGCGTTCATCGAGGTCCCCGATCTGCTCATAGGCCGCGGCGGCGGTGATCAGCTTGAAGATGGAGCCGGGGATGAAGCTGGCGGAGAGACAGCGGTTGATGTAGGCCCCCTCCGGGGGGGCTGCGTTCTCAGCCATAGGGTCAAGGCTGGGCACCGAGACCAGGCCCAGCATCTCCCCGGTCTTGTAGTTGCAGAGCATCATCATGCCCCTGGCCTCCGGGTCCTGGGCCAGGAGGGCCTTGTAAATCACTTTGTTGAGCCGGGTGTCAATGCTCAGGGGCAGGACGCTGTTTTCCGATTTGGTCATGCCGGTAAGGAGGGAGAAGTCCTGCATCCCGCTCCAATACCGGGAGAGGATGCCGGCGCCGGTGCGGCCCCAGTAGTCCCCGGTCACATGGTAATTGGCCACCCGGGCTTCGTCATCTTGGGAGAAGTTCTCCACACCCTTGCCGAAGGCGGCCAGAACCTGGCCGTTCCGATCCATCAGCACGCCGCTGGAGCCGGAGTTTACCCGGGAAAAGTACTTGGCCCAGTCCTCGCCCTTGTCGATATAGTTCATCAGGTACACGCCCATGCCGCAGATGACCAGCGCCGCGATCAGCAGCAGGGAGAATGCCCGGTTAGTAATCTTCCTCATACCAGTCCTCCTGCCGGGAAATATAGGGGTTGCCCTGGGCAATGTCGATCTCCTGCTCCGGCGTCTCGTCCTGGGGTTCTTCCTCCTCTTCCTCCCGGCGGCCTGTGCGCCGGGCAGTGCTGACGGCGAAGCTGGAGCCCCGGCGGTTGTCCGCGCTCTTGACAAAGGCCATCAGCAGCCAACAGGAAATGAGGGAGGTGCCGCCCTTGGAGACGAAGGGAAAGGTGACCCCGGTGAAGGGCAGCAGATCCAGAGAGCCGAACACGTTCAGAGCCATCTGGGTCAGCAGCAGGGCCATGGCGGCGCAGGCGGCGATGGGATAATAGGCCGAACGGCCGTGCCGGGCGCTGCGCACGGCGAAAAAGGCCATCACCAGCATGGCGGAGACCATGCACAGGCCGATAATCAGGCCCAGCTCCTCACAGACCACGGCAAAGACCATGTCGGTATTGGCCGCGAAGATGTCATCCAGCCAGCCGAAGCCTGCCCCCTTGCCGGTGAGGCCCCCGGAGGCGGCGGCGGACATGGCTCGGGTCTGCTGGAAGCCGGCGCCGTACACATCCTCCCAGGCGTGGCCCCAGGTGGCGAAGCGCTGGGCGATATAGGGTTTCACGGTCACAGCCAGAAAGCCTGCCAGCCCCGCCCCGGACACTGCCAGAAACACCGTAGCGAAGGAGCCGGAGCGCATATAGGAGATCACCAGGAAGGTGACGAAGAAAACCAGCGCGGTGCCGAAGTCCCCGATCAGGGCCAGGGCCATGACACACACGGCGGAAAAGCCGATGAAGCCATAGAGGTTGCGCCGCTGAAACAGCCGGTCCAGGGTGGAGGCGCCCGCATAGATATAGGCGGCCTTCACCAGCTCTGAGGGCTGGAAAGAGTAGCCGGCGAAATCCAGCCAGTTTCTGGCGCCCAGCACCGCGTCGCTGAAAACCACGTTCACCGCCAGCAGGGCGAGAGCCAGCGCCGCCACCGGCAGGCGCAGCGCCATGGTGCGCCGCAGGCTCCGCAGCCACCAGCCGCTGAGCAGAAACAGCGCCACGGCCACCAGGGTCAGCAGAATCTGCTTATACATATCCTCCGGCGTGGAGGAGGCGGCCACCGACATGCCCAGGCTGGTGAGGTAGAAGGCCAGAGTCTCAACCTCAAAGCCGCTGCGGTCCATCAGGCGCAGGGCGCTGTAGCAGCACCATTGCAGGGCGATCAGAGCCACAAAGGCCAGCAGGATGGCACGGGCATAGTCCTCCCCGGCGGAGAGGGAATGCTGGAACATCAGCATCAGCTGAAAGCCGGTCAGCTCCAGCAGCGTCACCGTGGGGGAGACCTTACTGCCGGCGCTGGTGCGGACGGCCTCATTCTCCTGCCGGTCGGCGGCGGTGATGTCGTGGAAGCGCAGCACCAGGCCGCCCAGGTTGATCACATCCCCGTTGCGCACCTGACCGCCGCCGCTGCCCACCTTCACGCCGTTGACCCAGACCCCGCTTTTGGAAAAAATGTCACAGATCTTCCATATGCCCTTGTCATTGCGATAGAGCACTGCGTGGGAGCGGCTGATGCTGGGATAGCACAGGCGCACATCGGCGCTGAGGCTGCGGCCAATCAGATTTTCCCAGTGGGTGAGGGGGTAGCTCTCCCCCTGGCAGCTGAGATGACCCCAGATTTCCGACTCATACTTCTCGCTGAGCAGGGAGCGCAGGCAGCGGACGAGAATCAGCAGGGAGAGCAGGATCAGCAGGAATCTGGACGTGGCAAGGGCATAGCTGGTCAAAGCTTCCATATCCTGCCTCCTTTCCCTGCGTTATCGATAATGTAAACGATATTATAACACACAAGAAGCCTTATTGACAACTGGGGGATATTATTCTAAACTGTTGCACATGGATAAGAAAACGAAAATCTGGATTGCGGTTTTGCTCTCGGTGGTGCTGCTGGGCCTGCTGGGCTTTTTTGCCCTGTCCCATCTGGGCGGGGGTACCATTGCCGTCATCACCGTGGACGGGCAGGAGTATCAGCGGATCGACCTGTCCCGGGTCACAGAGAGCTATGACATTGAAATTGACACCAAATACGGCTATAACACCGTCCATGTGGAACCGGGGCGCATCTCCGTCACAGAAGCGGACTGCCCGGACGGCATCTGCGTGGCCCAGGGGGCCATTGACCGGGGCGGGGTGCCTATTATCTGCATGCCCCACCGGCTGGTGGTAAAGATCGAGGGGAGCGGGATCGATGGCTAAAACCCGAAAGCTGGCTCTGATGGCTCTTTTTGTGGCCATCGCCCTGACCATCTTCATGATTGAAAGTCAGCTGCCCCCCATTGCGCCCATCCCCGGGGTGAAGCTGGGCCTTGCCAATGTGGTGACTCTTACGGCCATGCTGATCCTGGGCCGGAAGGAAGCGGGGGCCATTCTGGCGGTGCGCATCCTGATGGGCGCCGTCTTTGCCGGCAGTCCCGCCTCGCTTTTATACAGCGCGGCCGGCGGCTTTCTGGCCTACCTGGTCATGTGCCTGACGGTGAAGCACTTCCAGGAAAACCAGCTGTGGATCGTCAGCGCCCTGGCGGGGGTGGCCCACAACGCCGGGCAGCTATTGGCCTGCGTGCTCATCGTGCAGACCCCCGGCGTCTTTGCCTATGCCCCCATTCTGGCGGCCTCCGGGGTGATCACCGGCTGCTTCACCGGCTTTGCCGCCATGTATCTTACGCGGGCCCTGCGCAAAAGCGGCGCCTCGTAAACAAATGTTGATTTGACTATTTTTGCATTTTGTATATAATAGTGCCATCGGAAATAATAAACACAGTGTTTTTGGCAAAATGAAAGGAAAGGCAGAGAGATCGAATAATGAGCGAATGCACCCATGATTGTTCCACCTGCGGCGAAAATTGCGCCGAAAGAAGCGCAGAGAGCTTCCGCAAAGCATTGAACCCGGAGTCCAGCGTGAAAAAGGTCATTGCCGTGGTCAGCGGCAAGGGCGGCGTGGGCAAATCCCTGGTCACCAGCCTGATGGCCTCCGAAATGCAGCGCCGGGGCCACAACTGTGCCATTCTGGACGCGGATATCACCGGCCCCTCCATCCCCAAGTCCTTCGGCATTCATGAACATGCCACCGGCACCGACCAATATATCATCCCCGTCAGCACCCATACCGGCCTGCAGATTATGTCCATCAATCTGATTTTGGAGAATGAGACGGAGCCTGTGGTCTGGCGCGGCCCGGTGATCGCCGGGGCCGTCACCCAGTTCTGGACGGATGTGCTGTGGACGGATGTGGACTATATGTTTGTGGATATGCCTCCCGGCACCGGCGATGTGCCCCTGACGGTGTTCCAGTCCCTGCCGGTGGACGGCATCATCATCGTCACCTCCCCCCAGGATCTGGTGGGGATGATCGTGGCCAAGGCAGTGAACATGGCCAACATGATGAACATCCCTGTGCTGGGCATCGTGGAGAACATGAGCTACTTCAAGTGCCCCGACTGCGGCAAGGAGCATGCCATCTTCGGCGAGAGCAAGGTGGAGAAGATCGCCAAGGAATACGGCATTGCCCATTTTGCCCGCCTGCCCATGGACCCGGTGGTGGCCACCATGGTGGACGCCGGCGAGGTGGAGAGCGTCAGCGGCGAGCATATCGCCCCCATTGTTGACTATATCGAAAAGGAGATTTGAAGGATGCGGATTGCGGTTGCCTATAAGGACGGAGAGATTTTTGAGCATTTCGGCCATTGCGAGTGCTTTGCCATTTATGAATACGGCGATGTGGTTGACGACTGCACCAAGACCCTGGTGGACTGCGCCGACCGGCACGGCCACAAGGCCATGGCGGACCTGATGCGTGAGCAGCAGGTGGACGCGGTGCTCTGCGGCAACATGGGCAGTGAGGCCAAGGCCCTGCTGCTGAGCTATGGCATTGTGCCGGTGGCCGGCTACTGCGGCCATGCGGACACGGCGGCGGACATGCTGGTCACCGGCCAGCTGCCCATTGACCCCGGCGCCGGCGCCTGCGGCGGTGGCTGCGGCGGCTGTGGCGGCGGCTGCCACCACGACGAGGGCGGCGACTGCGGCTGCGGCTGTCATGACGAGGGAGAGGAAAGCGGCGGTTGCTGCTGCCACTGAGCGGTAAACCAAACAATGATACCCGCTGCTTTTCGCAGCGGGTATGTTTATTACATATCCAGGTGAAGCAATGAACGATAAAAATAAACAGTACCTTTTTGAGCAGATGCCGGTTCCCAAGGCGGTGGCCCAGCTTTCCATTCCCACCATCCTGGGCTGTCTGGTGATGATCCTTTACAATCTGGCGGACACCTATTTTGTGGGCTACCTCAACGACCCGGTGCAGAACGCCGCCGTCACCCTGGCGGCCCCGCTGCTGCTGGCCTTCAACGCGGTGACCAATCTGTTCGGCGTGGGCTCCTCCAGCATGATGAGCCGTGCCCTGGGCAGCCGGGACTATGACGCCGTCCGCCGCAGCGCCGCCTTCGGACTGTACTGCGCTCTTGGCTGCGGGGTGGCCTTTTCCCTGGGCTACAGCCTTCTGAGCGGCAGCTTCCTGACCATTCTGGGCGCCGACGAGATTACCCGGGCGGCCACAAAAAATTATCTTTTCTGGACCGTCAGCTGCGGCGCGGCCCCGGCCATTCTGAACGTGGTGATGGGCTACCTGGTGCGGGCGGAGGGGGCCGCCGTCCATGGCAGCATCGGCACCATGAGCGGCTGCTTCCTGAACATACTGCTGGACCCCATTTTCATCATGCCCTGGGGCTTTGACATGGGGGCCGCCGGCGCCGGCTGCGCCACCTTCATTGCCAATGTGTTCGCCTGCCTGTATTTCCAGGGCTATGTGCTGCTGAAGCGGGGCAAGACCTATGTGTCCCTGCGGCCGGAGCTGGCCCTGTGCGGCAAGGCGGTGGCCCTGGGGGTCTGTGCGGTGGGCATCCCCGCTGCGGTACAGAACCTGCTGAACGTCACCGGCATGACCATCCTCAACAACTTCACCGCCGCCTTCGGCTCCGACGCCGTGGCGGGGATGGGTATTGCCCACAAGATACAGATGGTGCCCATGTACGCGGCCATGGGCATCGGCAACGGCATCATGCCCCTCATCGGCTACAACTATGCCAGCGGCAACGTGAAGCGCATGAAGGAGACCCTGCTCTTTACCTGCAGGCTGAGTCTGGGCTTTCTGGTGGTGGCAACAGCCCTGGTGTTCACCTTCAACCGGGAGCTGGTGGCCCTGTTTATCCAGAATGAGACGGTGGTGGCCCTGGGCGGCAGTTTCCTCAGGGGACTGAGCCTGGCTCTGCCCTTCTTTGCCGTGGATTTCACCGGCGTTGGGGTTTACCAGGCCTGCGGCATGGGCAGCAAGGCCCTGGCTTTTGCCGTCCTGCGCAAGATTGTGCTGGAGATCCCGGCCCTGTTCATCCTCAACCGGCTTTTCCCCATGGTGGGCCTGGCCTATGCCCAGTTCGTGGCGGAGCTGATCCTGTCCGTTGCCGCGGTGGTGGTGCTGGTACGCATGTTCCGGCGGCTGGAACGGGAACAGGCAGAGCGCCTGAAAGCGTAAAAAAGAAGCGACAGACTATTCTGTCGCTTCTTTTTTTATTTCTGCCGGGATGCGCAGCTCGGCAGCGAAGTGCTCCTCATCCGTCTCGGTGGAGAAGCTGCCGTGCATCTGCTCCATGATGCGCTTGCAGGTGCGCAGGCCGATCTTGGTGCTCTCCACCCGGTCCAGGGATCGGGTGATGCTGTTGGAGATGCACAGGCCCAGCTGGCCGTTCTGAAGCTCACTGAGCATCACCACCCGCTTGGCCTTATCGCCGTACTTCATCACGTTGGACACCAGGTTGTCCATGACCCGCTTCAGATACAGGGGATCGGCCAGAATGCTGCACTCTCCCTCGAACTCCATGCGCTGCACCCGGAAGCCGGCCTCCGTCAGGGTGAAGGCCGCCTCACTGACCAGCTGCTCCAGCAGCAGGCGGCCGTCATAGCGCTCCATATCCAGCTCCAGCTCCGCACTGCCGAACACCAGGAAGTATTTGAACAGTTCGTCCGTCAGGTCTTTCAGATCCATGGCCTTGCTGTAGGCGGAGCGGCTGAACTGACGGCAGCGCTCAACGTCAGAAAAATCGCTGTCATTCAGCAGCCCCAGGTAGCCGATCATGGAGGTCATGGGGGTGCGGATGTCGTGGGAGATGGCGGTCAGAAGCTCGGTATTTGCCTGCCAGGCCCGGCTTTCGCTGCCCATCTGCTGGAGCAGGGAAAGGCGCATCTCCTCCATGGAGCGGGCCAGGGTGCTGACTTCGTCGCTCCCCTGGGCGCTGATGCTTTGCTCCAGCTTGCCGGCGCCCAGCTCCTCTGCTGCCCTGGACAGGGCGATGATCCGCCGGGTCAGCCGGTTCATGTAGAGCAGCAGAAGCAAAATGAAGCCGCCGCCTGCCACTGCCACCGCCGCCGCGTTCACCAGCAGGCTTTCCCGAACCTGAGAATTGTCCACAATGGCGATGAGATACACGCCGTCCGAAAAGCGCAGGGGATAGAGCCGGCCATATTGGGCAGAATCATAGACGATCTCACCGTCCGCACCGATGGCTTTGCCGCCGGAAAAGCTGCGGTGGTGGCTGCCGCTGTCATAGAGCAGAACGGTCACATAGTCGTTTTCCGCTGTCCATTGAGCAAGGGCGGAGGTGTCCTTGCCGGAAATTTCGTTCCGGGTCACATAGCTGTTGAGGCGGGAATAGATTTCCGCCTTGCGCTGGGCCACGTTCTCCTCCCGCATATAGACCGTGTCGATCAGCACCTGACCCAGAGCGCCCACCGCAAAGTACAGCACGGCGCCCAGCAGCACCCCCAGCAGGGACACATACAGCATCCTGGCGTTGAGAGAGCGGGGCAGCTTTGATAGGACCTTAGTCAATCTGATATCCCTTTCCCCACACGGTGCGGATCAGCTTGGGGCTGGAGGGCTCCGCCTCCACCTTCCGGCGCAGATTCAGCACATGGACCATCACGGTGTTGCCGGAGCCGGAGAGAAACTTTTCCCCCCACACCGCCTCGTAAAGCTCTGCCGCGGTGACGGTTTTGCCCCGGTTCTTCAAAAGATGCTCCAGAATGGCGTACTCTGTGTCCGTCAGGGCCACGGGATTGCCCATGCATTTCACGCTGTGGCTGGCAAAATCCACATCCAGGTCGCCGATGGACAGGCCGCCCTCGTCCTTGCCCCGGTACTCCCGGTAGCGCCGCAGCAGGGAATTGACCTTGGCCAGCAGCTCTCCCTGGGAGAAGGGCTTGGAGAGAAAATCGTCCCCGCCGCTGCCGTAGGCCGAGAGCATGTCCTTCTCGGCGGACTTGGCCGTCAGGAAAAGGATGGGGGCCTTGGTCAGCTCCCGCAGCCGCTGGCAGGTGGCGAAGCCGTCCAGCCCCGGCATCATCACGTCCAGAATGATCAGGTCCGTCTCCGGGTGGGCGGCCACATGGGCGATGGCTCCGGCGCCGTCACCGGCCTCCGCCACAAAATATTTATCTTTTAATAAAATTTGCAGAACATTTCTGATGTCTGCGTCGTCATCTACTACGAGGACATGGGGAAGATCATTCATGCGATCACCTCAATCTGATTATATCATCAATTGTAACACATTTTTCCCGCCGCACAACAAGCTTTTCCATTGTTTAAGAAAGTTTAAGACATTGCGGGGAGAATCTGTGCTATAATTATGTAACCCTGCACCGGCGGGGAGAATATGTTACCATTTAATTTTCACATATCAAGGAGGACGAATATGAAAAACAGAGCAAGACGAATTCTGGCCCTGCTTCTGGTGGCGGTGATGGCCCTGGGCCTTGCCGCCTGCGGCAAGAGCGGCGGCGACAGCGGCAAGCCCGGTAAGACCGAGCAGGAGCAGCACCCGGCGTTTACCTATGTGGCGGAATACAAGAGCCTGACGAAGGATCAGGACAACAACTACTCCCCCCGGGTCTATACCGATGACGGCTTCTATTCCATCTCCTGGGAGAAAATCAGCAGCGAGATTCCCGAGGGCGTTACCCCCGAGTATGAGGGACAGTATGATGTTTACGGCAGCTTCCTCTACTTCGTGGACTTCAACGGCAAGGTGGAAAAGCTGCCCAATTACCAGCGCATGGAGGCCCCGGCCAATGAGCAGGAGCTGAAGGATTACAGCGCCAGCAGCGACATCGGCGGCTTTGCCGTGGCTCCCGATGGCAGCCTTGTCACCATCGAGTACATTTACACCTCCTGGAGCGAGGCCCCGGAGGGGATGACACGCAATGACAACGACTACTGGAACTACAGCCAGTATAAGCAGGAGTACTATGTCCGCTGGCTGGAGAAGGACGGCACCGAGATCAGCCGCGCCCAGATCCAGCTTGACCCGGATATGTATCTGGACGCCTACCGTATGTATGTGGATACGGAAGGCAACGTGGTTACCATCTGCAACGGCTCCCAGATCTGGGCCATCGCTGCCGACGGCACCATCAAATACAGAATCGAAAGCAGCGACTACCTGGACTGCCTGGTGCAGCTGGGGGACAACCGGCTGGCCGTCAGCATCTACGGTGAGAACGGCCAGGAGCTGGTGCTGCTGGACCAGGTCAACCAAAAGCTCAGCGATGATCGCTATCCCCTGCGGAACGCCAACCTTTACAACGCCGTCCCCGGCAGCAACGGCTATGACCTGTATTACAACAGCGGCAGCAACTTCTACGGCCTGAAGCTGGAGACCGGAGAGCCGGAGAAGCTGTTCAACTGGATCAACTGCGATGTGAACAGCAACAATCTGGGCCAGGTTTCCGTCCGCAGTGACGGCAGCATTGTGGGCGTGATCACCGAATGGGACCGCAAGACCTACAAGACCAGCATGGACCTGGTCACCGTAAAGCAGGTGCCCTACGAGTCCGTGCCCCACAAGGAGACCATTACCCTGGGCTGCCTGTATCTGGATTATAATGTGCAGGAACAGGTGGTCAAGTTCAACCGCAGCAATGACAAGTACCGCATCGAGGTAAAGGACTACTCCGAGTACAACATGGTGGCGGAGGCCAGCACCGAGGGCAAGACCCTGGATACCAACCCCGGCCTCACCAAGCTGAATACCGAGATCATGGCCGGCAATGTGCCCGATATCATTGACATCAGCAGCCTCAACTATGTGCAGCTGGCCTCCAAGGGCCTTATTGAGGACCTTTACCCCTATATCGACGCCGACCCGGAGCTGAACCGGGACGACTTCTTTGCCAATGTTTTGGGCGCTATGGAGGTGGACGGCAAGCTCTGCACCACCGTCCCCGGCTTCTATATCAATGCCGTCATGGGCGCCAGCTCCGTGGTGGGGGACACCCCGGGCTGGACCTATGAGGAGTTTGACGCCGCCCTGGCCTCCATGCCCGAGGGCTGCCAGCCCTTTGACCAGTATGTCACCCGGGACAGCATCCTGCAGAACTGCCTGGCCCTGGATATGGATGAGTTTGTCAACTGGGGCACCGGCGAGTGCCGCTTTGACAGCCAGCAGTTTGTGGACCTGCTGAACTTCGCCGCCCGCTTCCCCGAGAGCTTTGACTGGGAGAACTACGACTATTCCAACGAGGAGAGCACCTCCAGCCGCATTGCCCAGGGCAAGCAGATGCTGGTGCAGACCTCCGTATACCAGATCGAGGACCTGTTCTATAACCAGTATATCGAGTCCTTCGGCGGCGACGTCACCTTCATCGGCTACCCCACTGCCAGCGGCACCGGCAACATGCTGGGCATTGAGGGCGGCGGCTTCGCCATGAGCAGCAAGAGCCAGTACAAGGATCAGGTGTGGGACTTCCTGCGCACCTTCATGACCAAGGACTACCAGGAGCAAAGCGTATGGAGCCTGGCCAGCCGCAAGGACATCTTTGACGAGAAGGCCCAGGAGGCCATGACCGTCCAGTACCAGAAGGACGAGAACGGCAATGAAATCCTGGACGACGAGGGCAATAAGATCCCCATCGCCCGCTACGGCCGCTGGAACGAGACCACCGGCGAGAACGAGGAGGTCTACGCCATCGAGCCGGAGCAAATCGACCAGATCCGTGAGCTGATCGCCAGCACCGATAAGAAGGCCAATTACGACAGCTCCATCTTTGACATCGTCAACGAGCAGGCCGCTGCCTTCTTCCAGGGCCAGAAGAGCGCCGAGGAAGTGGCAAAGCTGATCCAGAGCAAGGCCAATATCTTCGTCAACGAGCAACGGTAAGGTCATAGACGGCACCCGGACGGAGCCAACACTGTTGGCTCCGTCCTGAGACTGTCAAAAGGCGATGGCGAAGAGAAAAAGGGCGCCTTTTCAAGCCTTCCCCTGGAGGGGAAGGTGCTGAGCGAAGCGAGGCGGATGAGGTGGAAATGCTGCATTTTTGCCGGAATTCCCTTTTGCTTTGTACTGCCTGCCGCCCACCTCATCAGTCGGCTGCGCCGACAGCTTCCCCTCAAGGGGAAGCCCCTCAATTTCTTAATTTTTCCTTTAGATTGTTGACTTCGGTTGAACTGACACACAAGATGTGGTATTATCCTTCCTGGCGTACATAATAAAACCATTGACGATGAAACGGCGTAACAAATGAAAAAACGGAAACTGAACCTGAAAGAGAGGACCATTGACCTGCTGAAAAGTCTCTGCTTCCTCTCGCCCAGCCTTTTGGGGGTGGGCGTGTTCTTCATCGTGCCCTTCGGCGTGGTGGTGTACTACTCGCTGATCGACGGGGTTGGATCGAAGAACTTTGTGTTTTTGCAAAATTTCATAAAGCTGTTCGATAACTCCGCCTTTCTCATGGCGGCGAAGAACACCCTCAGCTTCTCGGCGGTGGCGGTGCCGCTGGCGGTGGTGCTGGCCATGGGGCTGGCCCTGATGCTGGAATGTCGCATCCCGCTGAAAAGCCAGTTCCGCACCTTCTTCCTCAGCCCCATGATGGTGCCGGTGGCCTCGGTGGTGCTGATCTGGCAGGTGCTGTTCAACTATAACGGCACCATCAATGAGTTCCTGATGCTCTTCGGCGCCGATAAGATCGACTGGCTCCAGTCGGATTACTGCCAGATCGTGGTGATCATCCTGTTTCTGTGGAAGAACCTGGGCTACAACATGATCCTGTTCATGGCGGGCCTGGCCAACATCCCCAAGGAGCTGCTGGAGGTGGCGGATGTGGAGGGCGCCAGCGAGACCTATAAGTTCTTTAACATCAAGCTGCGCTATCTGTCGCCCACGGTGCTTTTCGTCACCATCCTGTCCCTCATCAACTCCTTCAAGGTATTCCGGGAGGTATACCTGCTCACCGGGGACTACCCCTATGAGAAGCTGTATATGCTGCAGCACTTCATGAACAACACCTTCCGCTCCCTGGATTACCAGAAGCTGTCCGCCGCGGCGGTGGTGATGGCCCTGGTGATGGTGGTGCTGATCGCTCTGCTGTTCATCGCGGAGGACTGGTTCGGAAAGGACGTGGAGGGATGAAAAAGAAACGCTATTTCGGCCGGGGGGCCATGTTCCTGCTCTGCGCCGTTTTCGCCATCCTGTTCCTGCTGCCCACAGTGCTGACCATTACCAACTCCTTCATGTCGGAGTCAGAGATCAACGCCAACTACGGTATGATCTTTTCCACCACCACCGGCGGCTATGTGTCCAAGACGGTGAATCTGAAGTTTATCCCGGACAAAGTCACCCTCTCCCAGTATGTGACGGGGCTGATCAAATCCCCGGAGTATCTGCTGAAGCTGTGGAACAGCATCTTCCTGGTGGTGCCCATCGTGATCTTTCAGGTGGCGGTGGCCGCTGTGGCGGCCTACAGCTTCACCCGCTGGCGGGGGAAAATCCGCAGCGGCATCTTCTTCTTTTATGTGATTCTGATGCTGATGCCCTACCAGGTGACCCTGGTGCCCAACTACCTGGTCAGTGACTGGCTGGGCATCCTGAACAAGCCCTGGGCCATCATCCTGCCGGGTATCTTCGCCCCCTTCTCCGTGTTCCTGCTGACCAAGTTCATGCGCCGCATCCCCTATTCCCTGATCGAGGCGGCCAAGGTGGACGGGGCGGGGGAGTGGCAGATCTTCACAAAAATCTGCCTGCCCCAGTGCCGCTCGGCTCTGTACTCCATCGCCATCCTGGTGTTCATTGACTACTGGAATATGGTGGAGCAGCCGCTGATCCTTTTGCAGGATGCGGACAGCCAGCCCCTTTCCGTCTTTCTCTCCAACATCAACAGCGGAGAGATCGGCCTGGCCTTCGCCATGGCCACCGTGTATATGATTCCGTCCCTGCTGCTGTTCCTCCACGGTGAGGAATATCTGGTGGAGGGCATAGCAAATTCCGGCAGCGTCAAGGGCTGACCGGGCCATACAGCGAGGTTTACGATATGGAATTCAAACCGAAAAACAGAGAGTGGGTCAAAAATGCCGCCATCGTGTTTCTGGCGGTGCTGCTGGTGCTGACCTTCTTCTCCAACACCATCATGAACCGCACCCTGCCCGAGGTGGCTACCGCCGCCGTCACCGACGGCTCCATAGTGGCCAAGGTCCGGGGCAGCGGCACCGTCAAGGCCAACGGCATCCATGACGTAAAGGCCACCCAGACCCGGGAGATCCGCTCCGTCATGGTGAAGGTGGGCCAGGAGGTCAAGACCGGGGACCCCCTGTTCGTCCTGGGCGCGGGCGACAGCGTGGAGCTGGAGGCCGCCAAGGAGAACCTGCGGGATTTGCAGTACGCCTATCAGAAGTCGGCGGTGAATATGCCTACGTTCAACAATACTGCTTTAAGTAGGGCGCTTTCAAACGCCGAAAAGGCGCTCAATAATGCAAAAGAAGTTTATTATAGTGCATTGGATGCCTATAATGAAAAAGAGAAAGAAATAATTGGAAATGACCCTGAACTTATTAAATGGCAGAAAGACTTATTGGAAGCCCAAAAAGTGATGAAAGAGGCCTGTGCCGCACTGGAATCAGTTCAGAAAAGCTATGATGAAAGATACCTTGCCCTTTCTGAGATTGTTACTTTGTGGCAGAATGAAGTAAATGCAAGGTTGCAAGGGTATCAGCCGGAGCCGACACCTGTGCCGGCAGTTCCAGCCGTTGGAACTGATACAGGGTCTGGAACCGAAACAGAAGAAGAGAACGACGAGCAAAAATTGCAAGAAGAACTGAATGACGGAACTGAAGATAATCCGAATGACACGCTACCGGATGAGAGTGGACTGCCAGAACAACAGGGCGTAGCAGCATCAACACTTTCTGCAAGCGGAACAAACAGAGGCTTTGTCAAACTACTCTCTGTAGATCCAACTGGCGGCTATGTTTTTTTAAGCTCTACGGAAGGCCTTCCACCGATTGACATTACTGATCCAAGTGCTGCGGATCAAATTGATAAGCTGTCTCTGGAAGATTTGAAGCGTTACCTTGCTACTGCTCAGAGCGATTTGAGCGAATTTGTCTCCGCAAATTCAGCAACACTGAAAAATGCCCAGGCGGTGTATGAGACAGCGAAGGCAAAATGTGACGCCATTCAGGAAGCAATCGAGAAAAAGAACACCCAATTAGTCCCATATGCACAGGCACTTGCAAAGGCACAAGAAGACTTTGAAGTGGCTCAGGCAGCTTATGATGACGCCTACGCCGCACTGTACTATGCTCAGGTCAGTGATAACAAGACCCTGGCCTCCGCTTCCATTGACCTACAGCAGATGGCGGAGAAGATCAAGCTGGCTCAGGAGAAGGTGAAGGAGCTGTCCGGCGACGCGGGGGACCAGATTGTGGCCAACGTCAACGGCACCGTCACCGCCATCGGCTGCAGCGCCGGGGACACCGTCACCAAGGACACAGTGGTCTGCACCATCGAGGTGCCGGACATGGGGCATACCCTGTCCTTCTCCGTCACCAACGACCAGGCCCAGCGCCTGCGGGTGGGGGACACCGCCACCGTCAGCAACTACTACTGGGGCAAGGAGATCGTGGCCACCCTGACCACCATCCGCACCGACCCCAAGAATCCCCAGACCAACAAGGAACTGACCTTCGACCTGAGCGGCGACGTGACCTCCGGCTCGGAGCTGACCATTTCCGTGGGCCAGAAGAGCGCCAATTATGACGTGATCATCCCCAACAGCGCCATCCGCAGCGACAACAACGGCAAGTTTGTCCTGGCCATCCAGGCCAAGTCCTCCCCCCTGGGCAACCGCTATCTTGCCAAGCGGGTCAGCGTGGAGGTGCTGGCCTCGGACGATAACAATTCCGCCGTGGTGGCCGACCTGGGCTATGGCGATTATGTAATCACCACCAGCAGCTCCCCGGTGAAGAGCGGCGACCAGGTGCGCATGGCGGAGAGCAACGGATGAAAACACGGCTGAAACGCTTTGCCCTGCCCCTTACGGCGGCGGGGCTTGCCCTGCTGTGCATGCTTTGCCTGTTGGCCTATGGCCACCTGGCCCAGCTGCTGGACAGCCAGCATCAGGCGGAGCGCTGGCAGGGGGAGAGCGAGACGGAGTTTCGCCAGCTCAGCTGCTTCATGGCCGTGGACGAAAAGCTGGGCCTGGAGCAGATCTATACCTTCCGCAAGGCTATGATGGACAAGTTCCATGAGGCGGCCCTGGATATCGGCACCGATTCCCAGCTGTTCTGCGACGCTTGGTGCAGCTTCGGCACGGTGAACGTGTCCAGCGCCCAGGGCAAGGGAGAGGTCAGTGTCACCGCCGTGGGCGGAAATTACTTCGACTTCCACCCCATCCGGCTGCTCAGCGGCAATTACATCCGCCCGGACGACCTGATGAAGGACCGGGTGCTGCTGGATGAGGACGTGGCCTGGCTGCTCTTCGGCGGCACGGAGCTGAGCGGCATGGAGTTCAAGATCAACGGCCAGCCCTTTGTGGTGGCCGGGGTAATCCAGCGGGAGCAGGACTTTGCCAGCAAGGCCGCCTATACTTCCGGCATGGGCATTTACATGAGCTACGAGGGCTACAGCGCCCTGCTCTCGGATAATGCCGGGGAGGGAACCGCCTCCGCCGGGGGCAGTCCTGTGGGCATCAACTGCTATGAGGTGGTCATGGCCAACCCGGTGAAAAACTTTGCCCTGAACTTCGCCAAAGAGAAGTTCCCCATCGGCGGCGGGCTGCTGGTGGACAATACCGGCCGCTACGACTATGAGACGATTTTTAAGCTGGCCAAGAGCTTCGGCCAGCGCTCCATGCAGACCCACGGCGTCATCCTGCCCTATTGGGAGAACGCCGCCCGGAGCATTGAGGACTGGTGCCTGATGCTGCTGCTGTGCGCCATGGTGACGGCGGTGCTGCCTCTGGTGCTGCTGGTGATCTGGGCGGTGCGCCTGTTCATCCTGGGCAAGACCAGGCTGGAGGAGGACCTGCTGCCCAAGGCCAAGGACAATGTGGAGGAAGCCATCCGCGTCCGCCAGCGCCGCGCCTGGGAAAAGCGGCACCTGAAAAAGAAAGAATAAGCTTCTGTATTTCCAGAGACGCTCTGATTTCAGACCGTCTCTGGATTTTTGTTATATAAATATTTTTTCAAATAGATTTAAATTGTTTTATAATATAAAACAATAAAAACGGCTGGATAAATCCGGCTTTTTATCGAAAAAACAGTTGCAAAAGCGGTTGAATTATGCTATATTGTACGAGGTAAAAAAGCGCGAAAAGAAAAGCGCTCAACGAGGAAATGTTATGTTAACCGAGAACCAGTGCCAGTTAATTGAACAGGAGCTGACCGGCAGCGTGGAGCCGCGGAAGGTGGGGGCCTATCTCTGCCTGCATATGGGCCTCATGCTGTCGGAGGTCTGCGCCCTGCGCTGGGGGGAGATCGACCTGAGGGAAGGCGCGGTGGAGATCCGGCAGATGGCGGTAAAAACCGGCAGCGGCCTTGCCATCACCGCTGCGGAGCTGCCCCGGCGCCTGCCCATGCCGCCCCATGTGCGCCGCTTTCTGCTGCGCTGGGCGGGGCTTTACCCGGAGGGGGACTGCTTCATCATGACCGGGAGCCGGGAGCTGCCGGCCTTTTACATGATGCAGAACGTGCTCAGCGCCGTGAACAAGCGGCGGGGCGTGGCGGCCACCTTGTCGGCCATGGACCTGCGCAACGCCTTTATCCGGCGGTGCATCCAGTCTGGCATGGACCTGTATACCCTGTGCTTTTATGTGGGCATCCGCCAGCCCAATGTGATCTTGAAGCGCTTTGGGGAATACTTCACTCCCCGGCCGGAGAGCGTGGCGGTGCTGGAGAAATACAGCCCGGAGCGGCAGATACCCCTGTCCGCCAGTGAGGGCACGGCCCGGATGAACCTGCTGATCCTGGGGGCGGGCAGCCAGGGCCCGGTGGTGCGAGAAATCGCGGAGGCTTTGGGCATCTTCTCCGAGATCGCCTTTCTGGACGACGATCCCAACAACAAGCTGGCCATCGGCCCCCTGTCGGATTATAAGAAATTGCGCTACGCCTTTCCTGCGGCCATCCCCAGCTTTGGCGATTCGGACTTGCGGCGGGAATATTTTGACAAGCTGCTTGCGGCGGGCTACGCCATCCCCCGGCTGATCCACCCCTCGGCCACCATTTCCAAAAGCAATGTGAAGCTGGGCAGCGGCGTGGTGGTGGAGGCCAAGGTTATTATTGCAAACGACGTGACGGTGGAGGACAATGTGATTCTCTCCGCCGGCTGCGTGCTGGACCGGGAGTGCGTCATCCATGCCGACTCCCATGTGGGCTGCGCCTGCACCGTGACCCGGGGCAGCGTGGTGCCGGCGAAACTGCGGGTGCCCGCCGGGGCGGTATACGATAAGAAAGAGAGATAAAGGGATATGTACAAGCGTTTTGGTAAGCGGGCTTTGGACCTGCTGCTTTCCGGCCTGGGGCTGATCGTGCTGAGCCCCCTGTTTTTGATCATCAGCATCGCCATTAAGGCGGAGGACCCGGGCCCGGTGTTCTTCCGGCAGAAGCGGGTGGGGATTCACAAGACCTATTTCAATATTGTGAAGTTCCGCTCTATGCGGCAGGACACGCCCCACGATATGCCCACCCATCTGCTGAACGACCCGCAGCGCTGGATCACCAAAACCGGCCGCTTCCTGCGCAAAACCAGCCTGGACGAGTTGCCCCAGATCGCCCAGATTTTCACCGGGAAGATGAGCATCATCGGCCCCCGCCCCGCCCTCTGGAATCAGTACGACCTGATCGCTGAGCGGGACAAATACGGCGCCAATGACATTACCCCCGGTCTTACCGGCTGGGCCCAGGTCAATGGCCGGGACGAGCTGGAGATCGAGGAAAAGGCCCGGCTGGACGGGGAATATGCCCAAAACATCAGCTTTGGGATGGATATGAAAATTTTCTGGATGACCGTCAAAAATGTGCTGCAAGGCAGCGGCGTGGTGGAGGGCGGCCCCAAGGAAATGAAGAAGGAGCGTAAGTCATGATTGCAGTTACCGGCCTCACCGGCCATTCCGGCGGCTTCCTGTTGCAGCAGTTTGTAGATAACAAGTACGAGGGCAAAATCCGCTGCCTGGTGCGTCAGAGCACCAGGACCCAGCGGCTGACGGACTCCGGCCTGGATATTGAGATTTTCCCGGGTGATATTGAGAGCGTGGAGGATCTGACCCGCTTTGTGGACGGGGCGGAGACGGTGATCCACATTGCCGGCATCTGGCGCACCCTGAAGCTGCTGGAGGCCATCTCCCGGGTGGACAGCGTGAAGCACATCATCCTGGTACATACCACCGGCATTTACTCCAAGCACAAGATGGCTTCCGACGAATATAAGCAGATCGAACGGGAGATGCAGAAGTATCTGGACGCGGGCATGAACATCACCATCCTGCGCCCCACCATGATCTTCGGCGATATGCGGGATCACAACATTTCCAAGTTCATCAGGATGGTGGCCAGGTTCCCTGTCATGCCGGAGATTGACCACGGCAAGGGCCGGATCCAGCCGGTGAACGCCCGGGATTTGGGCCAGGCCTATTACAAGGCCGCCATGGTGGAAAAGCTGCCGGAGCTGAGCTATAACATCAGCGGCGAGCGGGAGCTGACTGTCCATGAGCTGCTGGAGCTGATCGGCCGGTACATGGGCAAGAAAGTCCGCTTCATCAGCGCCCCCATGTGGCTGGGGGTCTTTGGCGCCAAGGCGGTGAAGCTTCTCAGCGGCGGCAAAGTGGACCTGATCGAAAAGGTGCTGCGCCTGGGGGAGGACAGAGTGTTTTCCCACGAGCCAGCCACCCGGGACTTTGGCTATGTGCCCGCCAGCTTTAATGAGGGGCTGGAGCGGGAAGTGAAGGAATTCATGGAACAGAGGAAGGCCTGACATGCCGAAAAAAATTCTCATCCTTTCCAATCATTACATCACCATCTACGCCTTCCGCCGGGAGCTGGTGGCCCGGATGTGCGCCGCGGGGCACCGGGTGTACATTTCGTCGCCCCATGATGAGCGGAACCGGTATTTTGAAGACCTGGGCTGCACCATGATCGACACCCCCATGTCCCGCCGGGGCATGAACCCGGTAGAGGACCTGAAGCTGGTGGGGCAGTACAAAAAGATGGTGCAGGAGCTGAAGCCGGACATCATCTTCAGCTACACCATCAAACCCAATATTTACGGCACCATGGCCTCCAACGCCCTGGGCCTGAAACAGGTCTGCAATATCACCGGCACCGGGGCCACCTTTTTGAAGGAGTCTGTCCTCAGCAAGCTGGTGCGCCTGCTGTACAAGGTCTCCATCCGCAAGTGCTATAAGGTGTTTTTCCAGAACACCGGGGACAAGGACTACTTCGTCCGCCACGGTATGGTGAAGGACAACTGGGCGCTGCTGCCCGGCTCCGGGGTGAATCTGCAGGAGAACACCCTGGCTGAACTGCCGGACACCGGGGAAATCCGCTTCCTCTTTGCCGGCCGGGCCATGGCGGTGAAGGGCATGGACGAGTATCTGGAGTGTGCCCGGGTCATCCGGGAGCTGCTGCCCAACACCTGCTTCTATATTGCCGGCTTCGTGGAGGAAGAAAAATATAAAAAGCGCATTGCCGATTATGAGGCCCTGGGCGTGGTGAAATACCTGGGCTTTCAGGACGATATGAAGCCCCTGCTGCGGAAATGCCACTGCCTGATTCTGCCCTCTCTGGGGGGCGAGGGCGTGCCCAATGTGCTGCTGGAGGCCGCCGCCACCGGCCGGCCCTGCATCGCCTCCAACATCAACGGCTCCGTGGATGTGGTGGAGGACGGCGTCACCGGCTACCTCTTTGAAAAGGGGAATGCCCAGAACCTGATTGAGAAAGTGCAGCGCTTCCTGTGCCTCAGCTATGAGGAGAAGCGGCAGATGGGTCTGCGGGGCCGCGACAAGGTGGTCCGGGAATTTGACCGGGAAATTGTCATCGCCCGGTACATGAAGGAGATCGGGGAATGATTCGCATCCTCCATATGATCGGCGCCCTGGAAATGGGCGGCTCTCAGGCCCTGGTGATGAACCTGTACCGGCACATGGACCGGGAGCAGATTCAGTTTGACTTTGTTCTGGATCACCCGGACCGGGACGATTATGCTGATGAGGTTCGGGCCCTGGGGGGCCGGATCTATACTATGCCCGGCTTCCACGGCAACGTGGGGGAGGTGCGCCGGGCCTGGGACGTTTTCTTTACGGAGCACCCGGAATATAAGGTGCTGCACTCCCATGTGCGCAGCTACGCCTCCCTGTATCTGCCGGTGGCGAAAAAGCATGGAGTCAAGACCATTATCCACAGCCACTCCACCTCCAACGGCAGCGGTTTTTCCGCGCTGGTGAAGATGGGCTTGCAATATCCCCTGCGGCGTCAGGCCGATGTGCTGATGAGCTGCACCCGGGAAGCGGGGGTCTGGCTCTTTGGGGAGAAGGCCTGCCAAGGCGACCGCTTCTTCCTGCTGCCCAACGCCGTGGATGTGGAGAAATTCCGTTATCATGAGACTGTCCGCCGGGAATACCGGCAGCGGTTGGGAATAGAAAACAAGCTGGTGGTGGGCCATGTGGGCCGCTTCCACGAGGCCAAGAACCACAGCTTTTTGCTGGAGAGCTTTGCCAAGCTCCAGGAACAGCAGCCGGATTCCGTGCTGCTGCTGGTGGGGGACGGGGAGCTGCGGGAAGAAATTGAGAAGAAAATCGCGGAACTGGGCATCGGGGATTCCGTCGTCCTCACCGGCAACCGCAGCGACGTGGCGGAGCTGATGCAGGCCATGGATCTGCTGGCCTTCCCTTCAAAGTGGGAGGGGCTGCCGGTCACCGTGGTGGAGGCCCAAGCCGCCGGCCTGCCCTGCCTGATCTCTGACAAAATCACCCATGATGTGGACTTGTCCCCCCTGGTGCACCGCCTGCCCATTGACAGCGCGGCGGTCTGGGCCAGGGCCATGGCGGAACCGGCCTCCCGGCAGGATGTGCGCGAGAATATCGCTGCCGCCGGTTTTGAAATTGGCGAGAGTGTGCAGCGGCTCAGCGGACTGTACAACAAACTCTGGCAGGAGAGTGAGAGAAGATGAGCAAATACATCATGCGGCTGGACGACGCCTGTCCCCGGCATGACCGGAAGCGCTGGCAGCGGATGGAAGAACTGCTGACGGCCTACGGCGTCAAGCCCCTGGTGGGCATCATCCCCGCCTGCAAGGACCCCATGATGGACCAGTACCCGGAGGACGAGAACTTCTGGGACCGGGCCCGGGCCTGGCAGGCAAGAGGCTGGTGCATGGCGCTGCACGGCTGTGACCATGTGTATGCCAGTGCCAGCGGCGGCTTGAACCCGGTGAACCCCCGGTCGGAATTCGCGGGCCTGTCCCTGGAAGAACAAAAGAAGAAAATAAGCGACGGGGTGGAAAAGCTCCGGGAGCAGGGGATTGAGCCCAAAGTGTTCTTTGCCCCCTCCCACACCTTTGATGCAAACACCCTGATTGCCCTGCGGGAGTGCAGCAGCATCCGCCTCATCAGCGACACGGTGGCAAACGCCCCTTACTGCAAGGACGGCTTTACCTTTGTGCCCCAGCAGACCGGCCGGGCACGGAAGCTGCCCTTTGACACCGTGACCTTCTGCTACCATCCCAATGAACTGGATGAGAAGGGCTTCCGGGACCTGGAAGCCTTCCTCCGGGTCCACGAAGGGGAGTTCGTCCCCTTCCCCCTGGGGCAGAGCGACCGGGAGGAGAACCTGGAGGACAGGCTGCTGCGCCGGGCCTACTTTGGCCTGCGGAGCCTGCGAAAAAAGATCAAGGGAAAGTAAATGGAAAACAAGACACTGATGTTCTATATCAACGCCATCCATGACGGCGGGGCCGAGCGGGTGCTTTTGCAGCTGGCCAAGCGCTTCGCCGCCTGCGGCTACCGCGCGGTGGTGGTGACCAGCTTTGTGGACGCGTGGGAGTACCCGGTGCCGGAAGGGGTGGAGCGCCTGTCCATCGAGCAGGAGCAGATCCCCCAGTCCCGGTTGAAGCGGAATCTGAGCCGGATCAAGGCCCTGCGGCGGCTGCTGAAAGAGGTTCGCCCTGCGGCGCTGATCTCCTTCATGGCGGAGCCCAATTTCCGGGCGGTGATCGCCAGCCGCTTCCTGCCGGTAAAGACCATCGTCTCCGTCCGCAACGACCCGGAGCGGGAGTATGGCGGCCGGCTGGGCCGCATCATCGGCAGGTGGCTGCTGCCCCTGGCCGACGGCTGCGTCTTTCAAACGGAGCAGGCCCAAAAATGGTTTCCAAAGCGGCTGCAAAAGCGATCCAAAATCATCATGAATCAGGTGGATGAGCGGTTTTTCCAGGTCAAAGACGCGGGAGAAAACGGCTATGTAATGACCGCCGGGCGGCTGACCGCCCAGAAGAACCAGGCCCTGCTGATCCGCGCCTTTGCCGCCATTGCAAAGGATGTGGAGGAGGAACTGCGCATCTACGGCGAGGGGGAGCTGCGGCCGGAATTAGAAGCCCTGATAGCCGGGATGGGTATGGAAGGGCGAATCCGTCTCATGGGCGCCAGCAACGAAATGCCAGCTGCCCTGGCCGGGTGCAGGCTGTTCGTGCTGCCCTCGGACTTTGAGGGGATGCCCAACGCCCTGCTGGAGGCCATGGCCGCCGGGCGCTGCTGCGTCTCCACCGCCTGCCCCTGCGGCGGGCCGGAGGCGGTGATTGAAAACGGCGTCAACGGCATGCTGGTGCCGGTGGGGGCGGAAGAAGCCCTCAGCGCCGCCATGCTGGAACTTTTAAAGGATGAAAAGAAACGCCGCACCCTGGCCGCTGCCGCCGGGGAGAGGGCCGAAGCCTTCCGCCCCGAGGCGATTTTTGAACATTGGCGGGATTATGTGGAGCAGGTCATAGGATAAGGGAGTTGTTTAACTTTGAACTTGGAAACGGTTAAATACTTGATGAAGAACCCCAAAAGATTGTTTTCTATGCTGGGCAGCAAGGGACTTTTGAATTGGATGCCGGATGAACTATATATTAAAATCAAGTATAAACTATCCATGGGCTATTGGCCGGACCTGAAGAATCCGCAGACCTTCAATGAAAAGCTGCAATGGCTGAAGCTTTATGACCGCAAGCCCCTGTATACCCAACTGGTGGATAAATACGCCGTGCGGCAGTATATTGCGGATAAAATCGGTGAAGAGTACCTGATCCCCCTGGTGGGCGGACCCTGGAAGAACGCCGATGAGATCGATTTTGATGCTCTGCCAGAGCAGTTTGTCCTGAAATGCAACCACGACAGCGGCGGGGTAATCGTCTGCAAGGACAAGAGCAAGCTGGATGTGGAAGCCGCAAAAAGAAAGCTCAACAAGCGTTTGCGTGTTAACTACTATTACGCCAACCGGGAATGGCCCTATAAAAATGTGGAGCCCTGTATTATTGCGGAGCAGTATATGGGAAATCACGGGACAGACTTAAGCGACTATAAGTGGTACTGTTTTGATGGTGAAACTAAATTTCTGCTGATCACCGAAGACCGAAACAACGAGGGTGAATTGACAAAATTCAATTATTTTGATATGGATTATACAGCGCTGCCCTTCTATAACAGCGGGCCGCATTCGACGGAGCTTCCCAAAAAACCGAAGAGCTTCGCCCAGATGAAAGCAATTGCAGAAAAGCTAGGACAGGGTTTTCCCCATATTCGGGTGGATCTTTATGAGGCCGGTGATAAAATCTTTTTTGGGGAATTAACGCTATATGACAGCAGCGGAATGGAGAAATATGATCCCCCGGAGTGGGATAAAACAATCGGAAGCTGGCTGACGCTGCCGGATAGATAAGGCATGACAGGCCTACTGTGCAGAGAAGGAAGGAACGGTTTATGCAATACAGAGGGATGAAAGACGTGCTGGATTTTCTCACCAGCCGGGAGAGAATCTTCAAGTTCTTTGACAACCGGCATCTGCTGGACTGGATGGATGACAAGCGTTATCTGAAGCTGGCCTTCCGCGCCATAATGGGTTACCCGCTGAATCTGGAAAACCCCAGAACCTTCAGCGAAAAACTCCAGTGGCTGAAGCTCTATGACCGCAAGCCGGAGTATACCCGGATGGTGGACAAGTACGCAGTACGGCAGTACATCGCGGATAAGATCGGCGAAGAGTATCTGATTCCTCTGGTGGGCGGACCCTGGAACAGCGTGAAGGAAATCGATTTTGACGCTTTACCGGAGCAGTTTGTGCTGAAATGCAACCACGACAGCGGGGGGCTCGTTATCTGCCGGGACAAAAGCAGCCTGGACCGGGAGGACGTAAAACAAAAACTGGATCAGCACTTGAAAGCAAATTACTACATGAGCAGCCGGGAGTGGCCCTATAAGGACGTTTCTCCCTGTATCTTTGCGGAAAAATACATGGTGGACGAAAGCGGCGTGGAGTTGAAGGACTATAAGTGGTACTGCTTCAATGGAAAGCCGCAGTTCCTGCTGATAACCACTGACCGGGCAGCGGAGGATGTGCCCACAAAATATACCTACTTTGACATGGATTACAACATACTGCCCTTTTATAACAGCGGGCCTCACGCAGAAGAACCGATACCAAAGCCCGAAACCTTTGACCAGATGAAACATCTGGCGGAGATCCTGTCGGCGGAGATGGCGCACCTGCGGGTAGACCTCTATGACATCAACGGCAAGGTGTATTTCGGTGAACTGACCTTCTATGACAGCAGTGGAATGGCAAAGTTTGACCCTCCGGAATGGGATGAAAAAATCGGCAGTTGGCTGAAGCTGCCGGAAAAGGAATGAATCGATGAAGATCGTTTTTCTATACGGCAATATGCAGCGGGGCGGCGCCCAGCGGGTCATTTCCTGCCTGGCTGCTTACTGCGCCGGTCTGGAGGATGAAGTGACGATCCTGACCCTGGACAGCGGCAGCACTGACTATGAGCTGGACCCCGGCGTCAGAGTAGTGGGGCTGAACGTAGCCGGAGATTCCGCCAACAAGCTGGAATCCGCCAGACGTTTCCTCTCCACCGAAAGGAAGCTGCGGACCTGGATGAAGGAGGAAAAACCGGACGCGGTGCTGGCTTTTTCCACCAAGATTGCCATGCGGATGCAACTGGCCAGAGCGCACGGTGGGCCGGCTCTGATCTGCTCTGAGCGGGCAAACCCGGCTTTCCGTGCGGAAAGCGCCGCCACCAGGATGGAGCGACGGCTGCTGAAGAAAGCGGACGGCTTTATCTTCCAGACAGAGCGGGTGAGCTTGCTGTTCCCGCCGGAAATGCGGCAGCGGGGCACGGTGATCCACAACGGCCTGTTCTCCGAGGATATCCCAGAGAATGTGACTGCTTTTTCCCAGCGGAATCACAAGGCGATCTGCGCGGTGGGCCGGCTGGACAATGACCAGAAGGCTTATGATGTGATGCTGGACGCTTTCGCACTATTCCGAAAGAAGCACCCGGAGCATGTGCTACATATCTATGGCAGCGGCAGCAGCGAGGCGGCGATCCGCGCCCAGGCGGAAGCGCTGGGTCTGACGGACAGCGTTATATTCCACGGCAATCTGCCCCATGTGATCCATGAGATCAAGGATATGGGCCTGTTCGTCATGACCAGCCGCTTCGAGGGGATGCCCAACGCCCTGATCGAGGCCATGGCCTGCGGCCTGCCCTGTGTCTGTACGGATTGTGATTTCGGCCCGGCGGAGCTGATCCGGGACGGCGAGAGCGGTCTGCTGGTGCCGGTGGATGATGTGGCTGCCATTGCCGCTGCCATGGGGCGGATTGCTGATGACCCAGTGCTGGCGGAAAAACTCTCCCGGGGAGCGCTGGAGATTCGCCAGACCCATGGGAGAAAGGAAATTTGCGGCCAGTACCGGGACTACATTCTCAGCGTGATTGAAAAAAGGAAAAGCAAATGAACAAAGGCACAATTATAAAATCGCTGATCTTTAAAACCGTGGAGCGCTTCTCCGTAAAAGGGCTGGGCTTTATCATCAGCATCCTGCTGGCCCGGATGCTCTCCCCGGAGGTTTTCGGCCAGATCGCCCTGATCACCGTGGTCATCAATTTGAGCCAGAGCATCATCGAGGGCGGACTGGGAACTGCCCTGGTGCAGAACAAGGATGTGGATGACAGGGATTATTCCACGGTGTTCTATATCTGCATGGCCATGTCGGTGGTGATTGCGTCGGCGGTTTTTGCCGGGGCGCCGCTGCTGGCAAATTATTACAAAAGCCCGGAAATGCTGCTACCCCTGCGGGTGTATATCTTCTCCGTGTTTTTCAGTTCCTATGCCTCGATCCTGACGGCGCGGATGCAGCGGGAGATGCGCTTTAAGCAGATTCTGTATTGCAGCCTGACGGCCACCTGCGTCTCAGGCGCGCTGGCGGTGGCGCTGGCCTTTGCCGGGGCAGGAATCTGGACCCTGGTGGTCTATTACTTCTCCCATACCCTGGTCAACTGCATTGCCATGTTTGTGGCGGTGCGCTGGTTTCCCCGGCTTACCTTCTCCGTTGCCCGGGCCAGGGCGCTCTATGGTTTCGGCTGGAAAATGCTGGTTTCCTCGCTGCTTTGCTCCCTGTATGCCGACCTGCGTTCCCTGATTATCGGCAAGCGGTTTTCCACGGAGGCTTTGGGCTATTATGACCGGGGCAATCAAATCCCTTTTGTCGTTAGCTCTGCCATTGACAGCTCGGTCCAGTCAGTGATGTTCCCGGTGCTGGCTAAGGCGCAGGATGACAAAGGTGTACTGCGAGGAATTCTGCATCGTTCATTGACCCTGAGCGCTTTCATTATTACCCCGGCGATGATCGGCCTTTCGGCAGTGTCTGACACCTTTATCCGCTTGCTGCTGACGGAAAAATGGCTGCCCAGTGTGGTATTTATGGAAGTGCTGTGCATCGGCCATGCTGCCAGTGCCCTGGCCGCGCCGAATCTGGTGGCCATCAAGGCTATGGGCCGCAGCGATATCTATATGAAGCTGGAGTTTATACGCCGGGTGATTATGCTGGCTGTGCTGGTTATCACAGTGCTCTGCTTTGATTCCGCCCTGGCCATGGCTTACAGCTATGTCCTCAGCGCCTGGCTGGACACAGTGATCTGTGCCATCCCCTGCGGACGGCTTCTGGGCTACGGCGTCATGGCTCAGTTTAAGGATATTTGGAAAACAATCCTGGCCTCGGTTGTCATGGGCGCGGCCGTTTGGACTGTGGGGTTGCTGACCATGCCCCTGTTCCTGAAGCTGGTCGTTCAGATCGCAACCGGTGTGATAGTTTACATAATTCTATGCCGGCTGATGAAGGTCGAAAGCTTCCTGTATATTCTGGATCACTTGAAACAAATGAAGAAGGGCTGAACAATGATTATTTCACTGAATAACAAGACCGTTCTGGTCACCGGCGCCGCCGGCTTTATCGGCAGCTTTCTCAGTGAGGAGCTGCTGAGAAAGTTTGAGGGCATCCATGTGGTGGGCATCGACAGCATGAATGATTACTACGAGGTCAGCCTGAAGGAGTACCGGCTGGAAAAGCTGGAGAAGGTGGCCAGAGAGCGGGAAGCCAAGGGCTGCCGCCTCAGCTTTATCCGGGGCAACATGGCAGAGAAGCCGCTGATTGACAAGCTGTTTGCCGATTACAAGCCCTCCGTGGTGGTGAATCTGGCGGCTCAGGCCGGGGTGCGCTACTCCATTGAAAACCCCGGGGTTTATATTGAATCCAACCTGATCGGCTTTTATAATATTCTGGAGGCCTGCCGCCACTCCTATGACGGCGGGGAGAGGGGCGTGGAGCATCTGGTCTATGCTTCCAGCTCCTCGGTCTACGGCAACAACAAGAAGGTGCCCTATTCCACCGACGATAAGGTGGACAACCCCATCAGCCTCTATGCGGCCACCAAGAAGTCGGACGAGCTGCTGGCCCATGCCTATGCCAAGCTTTATGACATTCCCAGCACCGGCCTGCGCTTCTTCACGGTTTACGGCCCCGCCGGCCGGCCGGACATGGCCTACTACGGCTTTACCGACAAGCTGCGGGCCGGGCAGACTATCAAAATCTTCAACTACGGCAACTGCCAGCGGGACTTCACCTACATCGACGACATTGTGGAGGGGGTCATCCGCATCATGCAGCGCTCCCCGGAGTGCCAGACCGGGGAGGACGGACTGCCGGTAGCCCCCTACATGGTGTACAACATCGGCAACAGCCACCCGGAAAATCTGCTGGACTTCGTCACCATATTGCAGGAGGAGCTGGTGGACGCCGGGGTGCTGCCGGCAGATTACGACTTTGATGGGCACAAGGAACTGGTGCCCATGCAGCCCGGCGATGTGCCCATCACCTACGCGGACACGGAGCCCCTGGAGCGGGACTTCGGCTTCAGGCCCCACACCCCGCTGCGGGAGGGGCTGCGGAAGTTCGTACGCTGGTACAAGGATTACTACAAGCTGTGAGAGGGAGAAGGTCTATGGAGAGAGAATACAAGCGCATCCAGACCAGGGCGGAGCTGAAGGAATGGCTGGCTTATGAGACAAGAAGCTACAAAAACCACGGCAAGTACCGGCTGATGAACCTGCTGCTGCTGGGGGACAATGCGGTTCTCCGCAGGCACCAGGTGCTGCTGCGAAAGACGGAGTATTATATCAACAGCGGCCATCGAATCCTGGCGAGCCTGTATAAAATGCGGCTTTTGCAGTTTCAGGTCAAGTATGGGATGCATATCCCCCCCAACACCTTCGGCAGGGGGCTGCGGCTGATGCATGTGGGCGAGATCGATGTGAATGCCAATGCCAGGGCGGGAGAGGACTGCGTCATCCATGTCCACACCTCTCTGGCGGCGGGCGGCTTTAATGACGATACACCCAAGCTGGGTAACGGCGTGCTGCTGTTTATAGGCGCCGTCGTCTGCGGCGATACCTACATTGCGGACAATGTGGTGATCGGCGCAAACTCCGTTGTCACCAAAAGCGTTTATGAGGAGAACGTCACTGTAGCCGGGAATCCGGCCCAGGTCGTCGGCCATAGGGGCCGGCTGGATATGTAAAAACAAGGAGGCTTCTAAATCATGAAAATAGCAGTAGCAGGTGTGGGCTATGTGGGGCTGTCTCTGGCGGTGTTGCTCAGCCAGAGACATGAAGTGGTGGCGGTCAGCACCACCCAGGCCAAGGTGGATATGATCAACGCCCGGAAATCCCCCATTGTGGATCAGGAGATCAGCCGGTATCTGGCGGAGAAGGAGCTGAAGCTCACCGCCACGCTGGATAAAGAGTCGGCTTATTCCGGCGCGGATATTGTCATTGTGGCCGCCCCCACCAATTACGACCCCAATAAGAACTACTTTGACACCTCCGCCGTGGAGGATGTTCTGGAGATCACCACCCGGGTCAACCCCAATGCCCTGGTGGTTATCAAGTCCACCATTCCCGTGGGCTATACCAAGGGCATCCGGGAGCGGTTCCAGAACCCCAACATCATCTTCTCCCCGGAATTCCTGCGGGAGGGCAAGGCCCTCTACGACAACCTGCATCCCAGCCGCATCGTGGTAGGCACCGTGATGAGCGATGAGGGCCTGCTGAAGAAGGCGGAAGATTTTGCCGCCCTGCTGAAGGAGGCGGCTCTGGACGCGGAGGTGCCGGTGCTGATCACCAACCTGACCGAGGCGGAGGCCATCAAGCTGTTTGCCAACACCTATCTGGCCCTCCGGGTCAGCTATTTCAACGAGCTGGACACCTATGCCGAGGTCCGGGGCCTGGACACCAAGCAGATCATCCAGGGCGTGTGCCTGGACCCCCGCATCGGCAGTCACTATAATAACCCCTCCTTCGGCTACGGCGGCTACTGCCTGCCCAAGGACACCAAGCAGCTGCTGGCCAACTACGAGGATGTGCCCAACAATCTGATCCGGGCCATCGTGGAGGCAAACTCCACCCGAAAGGACTTTATTGCCGAGCAGGTGCTGAAAAAAGCCGGCTATTACGGCGGCGGTACCAAGGGGCTCAACGGGGTGCCCGGCAATGCCTGCGTCATCGGCATTTACCGGCTGACCATGAAGTCCGGCTCCGATAATTTCCGGGCCTCCAGCATTCAGGGCATCATGAAGCGGGTCAAGGCCAAGGGCGCCTCCGTGGTGGTGTATGAGCCTACGCTGAAGGAGGACAACTTCTTCAACAGCCCGGTGGTGAACGATCTGGCCAAGTTCAAGGCCATGTGCGATGTGATCATTGCCAACCGCAGCAGCGCGGAGCTAAGCGACGTGGCGGACAAGGTGTACACCCGTGACCTGTTCTCCCGGGATTGAGGGTCTCAACCAAACAGAAAAAAGGCTGTCGAAAAGACAGCCTTTTTTCTGTTTCCATGCTTGCTTTATGTAAACTTAGATGTTATAATTTCTGAGAGAAAAGATTGTTACATAATGAAACTTTTGAGCAAAAACACAGTCATATATACCAGAGCGCAACGTGAAACCGCATTGGAGGATGAAAATGATGAAAAGTAAGAAGATGAAATACCTGCTGACCACCGCCCTGATGCTCTGCCTCATGGCCAGTCTGTTCAGCTTTGGTGCCTATGCCGACGCCAATGTCAGCTGCACGGTGAACCAGAACATCGGCACCATTGCCGTGAACAGGGGCACGGGCAATATCCAGAGCTGCAGCTATACCGGCAGCATCCCCGGGGGCTTGCAGCTGAGCTACGTGGGCGCGGATGTGTACCTCTCCGGCACCCCCACGGCCGCCGGCAGCTATACTGCCCAGATCAATATGGAAACCGACAACGGCCCTTCCAGCTTTACGCTGAACATCACGGTCAGCGAGGCGGAGCAGACTCCTTTTCCCATTGAGAGTGAAAAACCCGCGTCCAACAAGCCCCCTGTGATCACCAAAAACCCCACCGGTGAGACGGTGGAGGCCGGCGGCACCGCCCAGTTCGTGGCCCGGGCCGATAATGCGGACAGCTTCGTCTGGCGTATCGTCAGCGCCGACACCACCAATACCATCCCCGCCAGGGACGCCGCCTATTATTTCAGCGGCCTTGAGGTCAGCGGCGCGGACACCGAGCGGCTGACGCTGAGCAACATCCCCAAGTCCATGAATGGCTGGGCTGTTGAGTGCAAGTTTACCAATGCCGCCGGTTCCTCTTTCACCACCGGCGCCATCATCCGGGTCAGCGGCGCCACCGGCACCACCAACGACCCCAAGGATACCACCAACAGCAGCAACAACAACAATACCGGCAGCACCAGTGAGCTTCAGGCCCCCAAAATCAACACCCAGCCCAAGGGTGCTGAGCTGTCCGCCGGCCAGAGCCATACCATGACCGTCTATGCCTCCAACGCCTCCGGCATTGGCACCCTTACCTATCAGTGGTACGTCTCCGACAGCAACAACATGAACAACATCAAGGCCATTGACGGGGCCAACTCCACCAGCTACACCGCCCCGGAGACGACCGGCACCAAGTACTACTGCGTGGGCGTCTGGCTCAGCAAGGACGGCCAGAAGAGCACCACCACCTACTCGCCTCTGGTAGCTGTGACCTATAACACCATGGCTGACGGGAGCACTGGCAGCACTACCGGCAGCAGCACCGATCCGGCCGGGGGCCTGACCCTTCCCGGCAGCTCGGCAAGTCCTGCGCCCACGGCAACGGCCAATCCCACGGCGGCCCCCATGCCCACCAGCGGCGGGGACAGCTATAACCGGGATACCAGCTCCAGCCTGGTGTTCTACATCGTGGTGGCTGTGCTGGCCCTGGTGGCCGTCGGCGGCATCCTGGTCTACCTGGCCCTGATCAACCGGCGCCGCGGCGGAGACGAATAAGCAGAAAACAGAAATACTGGCTTTACCACGAGTGCGCATAAAACAGTTAGCTGAATACAGGCAGAAGTCCCGAAGAATCTGCGGATTCTTCGGGACTTCTTTTGCATATAAAAATTACTGCTTCTTGTACCCACACTTCGGGCATACGCCGTTTTCGTTCAGTGCAATGCCGCACAGGGGGCAGCGATCCTTTGTGCCTTCCGGCTTGTATTCCTGGGACGCAGCATTCACGCCGCTGGTGAACGTCAGCTTGGCGATGTTCAGCTTGTCCTTCAGGAGCTCATAGACGATCTTGATCATGCCCTCGACGGTCATGGTCTCTTTCGTCACCACCAGGCGGCAATCAGGATATGCGGTGGCCAGCTCGGTCTGGAAGGCAGGGCCCTTCATCTTGTTGCTGGGAGCGCCATCCTTGATACCCTGCTCTTCATAGACCTTCAGAATGGCAGGCAGCAGCGGATCGTCTTCCCGCAGAATCAGGGCATGATCGAAATTCTTCAGAACTTCCCATGCTGTCTTCTGAATTTCATTGCAGGGGAAAACCATATTCACGCCCGGTTCAACCGTGTCCTCAACCTCGATGGTCAGAACGCCGGTATGTCCATGCAGATACTGGGCCTCTCCCTTGAAACCATAAAAACGGTGTGCGTATTGCAGGTCTAATGTAGTAATGCTTCGCATAATAATCCTCCTAAAAATTTGATTTATGAAAACGCTCGTTTCCGCGCCCTTTCCAAAGTGAATTTATCCCTGAAGGGAATCCTGCTGTTTTTTACATTCCGGGCAGACGCCATGAAAAATGATGTCATAACCGGTGAAGTCAAAACCATAGGTATCCCGAATCCCGGTCTCAAGACCGGCGACAAAATCCATATCCACATCAAAGACACGTCCGCAGATTTTACATTTCACATGGCAGTGGTTGCGGGTGATGTGGTCAAAATGGTCGGCACTGCCGGGGATCTCAAGCCGGCGGATTTCGCCCATGTCAGACAACAGATTCAGATTTCGATATACGGTTGCCTTGCTGATTGTGGGATGCTCCTTGATGATTTCTTCATAAACCTCATCTGCTGTGGCGTGGCAGTGCAGTTTATTCACTGCCTCCAAAACCAGGGAGCGTTGGATTGTGTTTCGTCTTGCCATAGCCATTCTCTTATCAATATAAATTTCTTATTGATATAATATATCAATAAGAAATAAAAGTCAAGGGTCCCCTCCGAAAATTTTTTCCTCAGCCTGCTCCTGTCAAAATGCTCGGCGGTTGAAGCGGCAAAAAAATCCTCCCTATGATCACACAGCGATCACAGGAAGGATTTGTTGTTTTCGCCATTACAGGCCGGTTTTTTGCTTTATGGCAGGAAGCCGATCTTCTGCAGGAAGGAATGAAAAGCCTGCCGGTATGCCGCTTCATCCACGAGAAAGCTGAGGCCATGGCCGGCGCCGGGAACGGTGAGCAGCTGCTTGATTTCTGCGGCGCAGGCATCATAATTCTCATAGACCATGGAACAGGGGACATACATATCCTCTTCCCCGTGGACAAAGAGGGCAGGAATCTGACTGTTTGCCAGGGATTGCAGGGAATTCCGCTCATCCGGGTCAAAGCCGCCTAAGAGCCGTGCTGACAGCCGCAGGAAGAAATAGGCCAGGCCCGGCTGCATATGGATCTTCCCACAGACATCCATCATGATGGCCCTGGGGGAAGTATAGCCACAGTCGCAGACCATGCCCTTCACCTGTTCCGGCAGCAGCTCCGCAGCCATCATCACCGTGGCCGCCCCCATGGAACAGCCGGAAATCAGGATGCGGGTGTCCTCTCCACAGCGCCGGACAATGTATTCCACCCAGTGCAAACAGTCATAGCGTTCCCGGATGCCCAGGGTAATCACCCGGCCCTGGCTTTTGCCGTGGGCACGCATATCCGGCAGAAGCACATTGTAACCCAGCTCCATGCACATCTTGAACATCCCGGCGCAGTCCCGGTAGGCCGTGCTGCGGTAGCCGTGAAAAACAATCACCACCGGCGCACCGTCATGCACATGATAATACCGGCCGGACAGGGTCAATCCGTCATCAGACTGGATAGAAACCGGCTCAAAGGGATAGGACTCAATGTTGTCCACCAGGGCAAGAATACCCTCTGCCACCTGCTGGTACTGCTCCCTGCTGGGAATGTGCCGTGGGTCCTCCTTGCGATTGGCCGGGGAATAGTAGGCCGTGCGGAACGTGAGGACCAGGAGCAGGCAAAATACAAGAAACAGAGCCAATGCCAAAATCAATATCATTCAAATCACCTTATGCCATTATCTCACAGGCAGAACCGCGAATCAATGTACAACAGGTTAATTTTGTAAAAAAACAGCTGCCCTCACTTGCGTTAAAGGACAGCTGTGGTTTGTGGTTATATTTACTTGCTCAGCAGCACCTGGTCGGATTCCACCTGGGTTCCGGCCAGCTCGGCGAATTTGTCCATCAGCATCTGCTTGGTGAGCTGTTTCTTTTCCTCGCCGCTGATGTCCAGGATGATCTGCCCCTCGTTCATCATAATGAGCCGGTTGCCGTGCTTGATGGCGTCGGTCATGTTGTGGGTGATCATCAGGGCGGTGAGCTGGTTTTCCGCCACGATCCGGTCGGACAGGTCCAGCACCTTGGCGGCGGTGGCCGGGTCAAGGGCGGCGGTATGCTCGTCCAGCAGCAGCAGCTTGGGCTTTTGCAGGGAGGCCATCAGCAGGGTCAGCGCCTGACGCTGGCCGCCGGACAGCAGGCCCACCTTCACGGTCATGCGGTCCTCAAGGCCCAGGTTCAGGGTTTTCAGCTTCTCCCGGTAGACTTCCCGCTCCGCCTTGGTGACGCCCCAGCCCAGGCCGCGGCGCTGACCGCGGCGCATGGCCAGGGCCAGGTTTTCCTCCAGCTGCATGTTGGGGGCGGTGCCCATCATGGGGTCCTGGAACACGCGGCCGATGAAGTTTGCCCGCTTGTGCTCCGGCAGGGCGGTGACGTCCTGCCCGTCCAGAATGATGCGGCCGCTGTCCACTGCCCAGACGCCGGCAATGGCGTTGAGCATGGTAGACTTGCCGGCGCCGTTGCCGCCGATGACGGTGACAAAGTCGCCGGGGTTCAGGTGCAGGGACAGGTCGGAAAGGGCCACCTTCTGGTTAATGGTGCCGGGGTTAAAGGTCTTGTAAAGATGTTCCAGTTTAAGCATTGGGACTGCCTCCCTTCTTCTTCAGCCTTGCAAAGGAGGTCTTGGACTGATCCCGCAAATAAGGCACGGACAGGAACACAGCCACGATGATGGCAGTGAACAGCTTCAGGTCATTGGAGTTGAGCTTGAGCCACAGCACGATGACCACCACGGCATAATACAGCACGCCGCCGATGACGGTGAAGCTGAGGGTGCCGTAGAAGTTCAGCCGCTTGCCCAGCAGCGCCCGGCCCACCACCTCGCCGATGATGACGGCGGCAAGGCCGATGACGATGGCGCCGCGGCCCATATTGATGTCGGCAAAACCCTGATACTGGGCCATAAGGCCGCCGGAGAGGGCCACAACACCGTTGGAAATGGACAGGCCCAGCACCTTCATGGCGTCCACGTCGATGCCCTGAGCGCGGCTCATGGCGCCGTTGCTGCCGGTGGCCCGGAGGGCAGAGCCCTGCTCGGTACCGAAGTACCAGTAGAACAGGGACACCAGGGCCAGCGCAATGAGAAAGCCGGTGAGGATGGCCATGGGCACGCTGCGGGAGGAGAGGATCAGACTGAATTTATCCACGCTGACCGCCTTGTTGGCAGCCATGCCCATAATATGCAGGTTGATGGAGTAGAGAGAGAACTGGGTGAGTATACCGGCCAGAATGGCGGGGATACCCAGCTTGGTGTGGAGCATGCCGGTGCAGAAGCCGGCGGCAACACCGGCCAATACGGCCACCAGCAGCGCCGCCCAGGCGGGCCAGCCGGCCAGAATCAGCATGACGGTGCAGGCACCGCCGGTGGTAAAGGAACCATCAACCGTCAGATCTGCCACATCCAGCAGACGGAAGGTAATGTATACGCCAAGGGCCATCAAGCCCCAGATCAGTCCCTGCGCAATGCCGCCCGGCATATTTTTGAGCAGCTTCAGCAGGCTGAGGGATGAGAAATAAACCGCGATACTCACTGATACTCTCCTTAAAATATATTCGGTAAACACCGGCCTGGGGAAAGCCGCAAATCCGGCCTTCCCCAGGTGTTAATCAAATGAAATCAGGATCAGGTCTCGGGGATGGCAACGTAATCCTCGGGAATGGTGACACCCAGAGTCTCGCAGATGGACGCGTTGTACTCCTTGGTGAACTGGGGAGCGTAGCGCACTTCCATGGTGGAGATGTCGGCACCTTCGGTGAGAATTTCAGCAGCCATGAGGCCGGTCTCGTAGCCGATGTCGTAGTAGGAGATGGACAGGGTGGCCACGCCGCAGCCCTTGCAGATGCCTTCCTCACCCACGACGATGGGGGTCTTCTCTACCAGAGCCACATTGTTGATGGCTTCGGTGCAGGAGGCGGCGGTGTTATCGGTGGGGATGTAGAGCACGTCG
>CAMCCC010000011.1 GCA_945873205.1 uncultured bacterium | reverse complement strand
TTGCATGTGTTAGGCACGCCGCCAGCGTTCATCCTGAGCCAGGATCAAACTCTCAATATATTGTATCTTAACAGAACCAAAGTCCTGCTAAAATCTATTGAAGCTTTCTAGCTCTCAAAAGAATTTTTATAGTCATTTCTGACTTTTAAAGAACCCTTTTCTGGTGCTTATTTGCATAAGCTGTTTCTTACATTGTTCAATTTTCAAGGTACACTCGCTTGCTCCGTTTCCGGGACAGCTTGTTTATTTTAGCACACTGTTTTGGGTTTGTCAAGAGGTTTTTTGAATTTTTTTAATTCTTTTTTGCTCTTGAAAGCTCATTTCTGAGCTCTCCCTCAAGGCGCTTTGCTAATATACCACCGGGTTTGCCTTTTGTCAACACTTTTTTTGCTTTTTTTGAAAGTTTTTTTCGGCACCCAAATATTGCGGCGGAAATGGGTAATACTACACAATATGTATGACAATGCACATGATCTGAGCCGGCGCTTCCATAAGCAGAAGCAGCCGGAATACAAATGCCTCCTTTCCTCCCAGGGGCTGGATGATATCTTTCGGCGCTGCGGAGATTTTGAAACGAGGGAAATATTGTTCGGCCTGGAGGAGAAGGTCCGTCTGCAGGTGTGCTGGCTGGACGGGGTAGTCTCCGGAACAGCGGTGACGGAGGACATTATTCGCCCCCTGACCCAACTGAGCCGCAGCCGCAGCGTGACCAGCGAGCAGCAATGCCTGGAGCTGATCCTTCTTGGCGCGGCCTACAACTACTCCGCCAAGCAGCGGGAGACCATGGATCAGGTGGTGGATGATCTGACCCACGGCCACTGCGCGGTGATCCTGGACGGGATCCGGCAGGCGGTGTGCTTTGAGGTGCGCACCTCCAATACCAGAGGCATCAGCGAGCCAACCCTGGAAAAATCCCTGAAGGGGGCAAAGGACGCTTTTGTGGAGACGCTGCGGATCAACACCTCCCTGGTGCGGCGGCGGATCTGTTCCCCCAAGCTGAAACTGATTGAGAGCAGCGTCGGCCGCAAGAGCCACACCAAGGTGGCGGTGATGTTTGTGGACGGCGTAGCTGACCCTGCAACCGTGGAGGAACTGGCCCGGCGGCTGGACGGGCTGGATGTGGACGCGCTGCTGGCCACCGGGACGCTGGAGGAGTACATTGTGGACGCGCCCCTGTCCCCCCTGCCCCAGCTGCTGCACACGGAGCGGCCTGACCGCTTCGCCATGCAGCTGATGGCAGGCCGGGTAGGGCTGCTGGTAGACGGGCTGCCCATTGGGCTGATGCTGCCGGCGTCTCTGGAGGACTTCATGAAGGTCACCGGGGACAGCAGCAACCATTATCTGGTGGCCACCTTCCTGACCATACTGCGCTATTTCTCTCTCTTCCTGGCCATCTTTCTGCCGGCTATGTATGTGGCGGTGGCCATGTATCACCAAGAGATGATCCCCACCCGGCTGCTGCTGAGCATCATTGAGGCCAAGCGGGACGTCCCCTTCTCCACCGCATTGGAGATCATCGGCATGATCATCGCCTTTGAGCTTTTGCAGGAGGCGGGCCTGCGGCTGCCCAACCCCATCGGTGATACCATTTCCATCATCGGGGCACTGATCGTGGGGCAATCCGCCGTGGAAGCCAGGGTGGTCTCCGCCATTGCCATCATCGTTGTGGCCACCTCCGGCATCGCCTGCTACACCCTGCCCAGCCAGGACCTGGGAGCGGTGGTGCGGCTGGCACGGCTGGCGCTGGTGGTGGCGGCGGCGGTGGCGGGATTGTTCGGCGTGGGGTTGGTGCTGTGCCTGTTCCTGCTGCACCTGGCATCCATCGACAGCTTCGGCACCAATTACACCGCGCCCATGACCGACGGCCGGCCCCTGCCGCTGCTGCGGCTGCTGATCCGGCTGCCAAAGCCCATGAACAAATACCGGGACCCCAACCTGAACACCCCGGATAAGAGGCGGCAAAAATGAAACGTTTCCTTTCTCTTCTTATTATAATATGTTCTCTCCCGGCTCTCAACGGCTGCGGCAGCATCTACTCCAACTACCGGGAGATTCAGCAGCTGATGGTGGTGCAGACCATGGGGATCGACCGGGAGAAGGGCGGGGTGCAGGTGTCCATGGCGGCCGCGGCGGAGGCCTCCGGCGGCGGGCCACGGCGGATGTCCGCCCAGGGGAGCACGGTCACGGACGCCATCGACCGGGCCTACAAGCTGTCTTACGAGGAGGAGATTTTCTTCTCCCATGTGAACCATCTGCTGGTGGGGGAAGCCGCGGCGGAGGAGGGGCTGGACGCCTTTCTGGACTATGTGAGCCAATCCCCCACCATGCGCATTGATATTCCCCTGTACATCGTCCGGGGCGGCACGGCTAATCAGGCGGTGATGGAGGTGGGCGACAGCAGCAAGGGCATCTCCGAAGTGATGCAGACCGTCCATGAGAGCTTCGCCAGCCCCAGCAACAGCCGGGTGTTCACCGTGGCCGACACCATAAACAGTCTGCTGCGCTATGGCAGCGCCCTGGTCTGCGCCGTCGAATGTGTGCCCTCCTCCGAGTCCATCAGCCCCGAAAAGAGTGAATCCGCCCAGCAAAGCGACGGTCAGAATACCCAGGAGGGTGAAGGACAAAACGCCCAGCAGGGTGAGGAGCAGAACGCCCAAGAGGAAGAAGGGCAGAACGCCCAGGATAAGACCCAGGGGGAGAACCCGCTGATGGCGGTGCCGGCCGGCTACGCGGTGATTCGGGACGGGAAGCTGTGCAAATTCATCGAGCCGGAGGAGGCAGTCGCTGTGGGGCTTCTCACCGGCAGTCTGCCCATAACGGCCATCACGGTGACAGACAGGAACGGCAGGAACGCCTCGCTGGAGCTGAACCAGGGCAGCGCCGACATCGTCCCTGTATGGGGCGGCAAGGGCCAGCTGAAGGGGCTGAACATCCAGGCCCAGGTCAGCGCGTCGGTGCTGGAAACGGATAACTGGCAGCAGGGCAGCAGCAACGAGTATATCAACCACCTGACCGCCCAGCTGGAAAGCGCCGTGTCCCAGCGTCTCAGCAGCCTGCTGCGCACCTCCATGAAGCTGAAGGCCGATTTTCTGGGCCTTGCCGGTCAGGTGGAGCGCAAGTCCCCGGAAAACTACCGGCTGCTGAGCCAGCACTTTTCGGAGCTGCTGCCGGGGCTGGAGCTGCAGATCACCGTCAGCGGCCAGCTGAGCCATACAAATGACATGAAGGAATAAATCGACGTGAATAAACCCACACAATCAAACCGCCGCCCCCTCTTTTCATTGGGCACGCTGGTGCTGATGGTGCCGGCGCTGCGCCATTTTGTCACGGCTTCCGCCAAGTACGCGGGGCGGGCGGCCTGGCTCACGCCCCTGATTGCGGCGCTGCCCCTGCTGCTGTATCTGCATTTTATCGCGGATTTTATGGACTGCCGCCGGGAGGGCGAGAATTTGCAGGAGCTGATGCTGCGCTGCCTGGGCCCCAGGCTGGGCCGGGGCGCCCTGGCCCTGACAACGGCCTGGCTGCTGCTCTATTCCGGCTTTGTGCTCCGCTCCGGGGCGGACCGCATGATCATCACCATCTATCCCAACAGCAGCCCCGCCGCCTTCACCGTGGCCACGGGGCTGGTCTGTCTGGTGGCTGCTCTGGGCAAGCCACGCACCATCCTCCGCTGCGCCCAGCTGATCAAGCCCCTTGTGCTGGCAGCACTGCTGCTGATTGTGTTTTTCGCCTTTGCTTCCATCAAAAGCGACAATCTGCTGCCCATTACCGTCAATGACGCGCTGCCGGCGGCCCTTGGCTCTCTGGCGGCGGTGAGTGTGCTGCTGGTGGGGGTGTATACCCTGTGCTTTGTGGAGGGGCAATGCCCGGTGAGCTCCGGCAGGGCCAGGGAGAGCAGCCTGTGGCTGCTGTGGATGGTGGTGCTGCTGTGCCTGCTGACCATCGCCATTACCGGTATGTTCGGCGCGGAGCTGACCGCCAAAATGAACCGGCCCTTCTTCGCCATGGTGCGCAACCTGGTGTTCTTCCGCACGGTGGAGCGGGTGGAGGCGCTGGTGGCCATGCTGTGGCTGTTCCCGGATTTCCTGCTGGTGTCGCTGCTGCTGTGGAGCGCCCAGCACTGCCTGCGGCTGATCTTCCGGTTTGACCCGGCCTATACCGGGGAAAGGCTGCTGGACCCGCAGCAGGGCCGCTGGCTCGTCTGGCCCTGCGCCCTGGCGGTGATTGTCAGCTCCCTGCTGATCGGCCGCAGCGCCACGGACCTGGAGCTTTGGTCCAGTCAGATCATCCCTTTGCTGAACATGGGCTTCGCCCTGCTTTTTCTCCCGACCGTATATATAATAGGAAAGCTGAAAAAAACGCTGTGACGGGGACTATCCCGCCACAGCGTTTTAAACTTATTTTACATATTTGCTCAGATCGGGAGCCTGGAAATCATCCGCATATTCCACGGAGAGATTCTCCAGGTAGGCGTCCAGCCCGGCGGCATAGTCAAAGCTGGCAAAAAGGCTGCGGCCGGTGACGGCGGCGCCGGTGCTGTCATAGCTCACCACGGTGTCGGCGGTGAGGGGCAGGCGCAGAATGACGTGGTAGCCGTAGCTGGTCTTGACCGGCTGGGAGACGCCGTAGTCCGCCAGGGCTTTGACACCCTCCTCAAACTCGGCCACCATCTCCCCGGGCAGGAACACATAGCCGTCGGGGTAGGCAGTTTTGCCGGTGTCCTCGTCATATTCCTCCTTCAGTTCCAGGAAGCGCTTCACCAGCTGCTCCGGGTCCTGGATGGCCTGGAGCTCCTCTGCCAGTGCCTGGGCCTGGGCCTCCTTCTCCGCCACGGCGGCTTCCTCCAGAGCCTCGCCGGTCTGGAGGTCCATGGTGGTCAGCAGGATGTGGTTGGCGTAGAGGTAGCCGTTCTCCTCCAGATAGCCCAGGGCCTGGTCATCGCTGACCTTCTCGAAGTTTTCGCCGTAGGCATCGGTATAGTGCTGGAGATTGAGATAGTTTGCCATGGTTGCACGCTGATAGGCCTCCTCGCTGCGGTACAGGCTGTGGAGGAACTGGGCGAAGTCCTCCTCGGTGCCCTCCTCGCCCACGGTGGCCAGTTTGTCGCTTTCACGCTGGGCCTGGACGGCATCCAGGGTCTCCTGGCTGGCTTCCACGCCCTGGCTCTCGGCATAGCCCAGGATGGTCATCAGCTGGCGGAGGGTGTTCTCCCCGCCGGTAATGGCGGCGTCAGCATAGGTGCTGCCGTCCTCACCCACGGCGTCAGACCATTTCAGGGGCACGCCGTAGTTGGCCATGGCCACGAAATACTGCTCGGTCTGCATGGCGCTCATGTACAGCCAGCTGAAGTATTCGCCCCAGGTGACGTCCTTGCCGTCCACGATCATGACCACTTCTGCCGGGTCATGAAGGGCGTAAAGGGCCTCATAGTCCAGCGTTTCCACCTCCACGGGGGTGGCGGTCTCGGCGGCGGGGGTCTGGGCTGCGGTTTCATCCCCGGTCAGGGGCATGGGGCTGCGGCCCAAAAAGCCCAGGGCCACGGTAAAGGCCAGACACAGGACCACCAGCAGTACAACAAATTTTTTCATTTTTATCTTCTCCTTTTCGGCTTAGTTTGCTGTTTTCTCCTCCGCCCAGAGGGCGGTGAAGCGGCGGGCCTCGTCAATGACCCGGTTCTTGTTCCTGATGCGCAGGCTGAGACAGGGCTTGGACCCGGCCTCCACCCGCAGGCGGCCCTTGTATTCCGGCATGGCGTAGAGGGCGGAGACCTTTTCCATATTGAAGTCCTCCACGGTGAAGCGCAGGTAGCCCTGCTTCTGGGAAATGTCGGTAATGCCGGCCTTCCCCGCCTCGCCCCGCAGCAGGGCCACATGGATCAGGGCGTTGACCCCGGGAGGCGGATCGCCGAAGCGGTCGATCAGTTCGTCGGTGAGGTCGTCCGCCTCCTCCTCGGTGCGGATGAGGGCGATGCGGCGGTAAATGTCCATCCGCTGCTCGGAGGAGGGAATGTACCGGTCCGGGATGTTGGCTGCCACCGCCAGGTCCGCGGAGCAATCCGCCCGCTGGGGCACCGGGATGCCCCGGGCTTCCAGCACCGCCTCGCTGAGCAGCTTCATATACATATCATAGCCCACATCGATCATATGGCCGGACTGCTCCGCCCCCAGCAGGTTGCCCGCGCCCCGGATCTCCAGGTCACGCATGGCGATCTTGAAGCCGGAGCCGAACTGGGCAAAGTCCCGGATGGCATTGAGCCGCTTCTCGGCGATCTCCGTCAGCACCTTGTCCCGCCGGAAGGTGAGGTAGGCCGAGGCCCGGCGGGTGGAGCGGCCCACCCGGCCCCGGATCTGGTGCAGCTGGGCCAGGCCCAGGTGATCCGCGTCCTCGATGATGAGGGTGTTCACGTTGGGAATGTCGATGCCGGTCTCGATGATGGTGGTGCAGACCAGCACCTGGGTCTCCCCGCTGGAGACGCTGTCCATCACGGAGGCAAGCATGTTCTTATCCATCTTGCCGTGGGCCACGCCGATGCTGACCTCGCCCTCCAGCAAATCCGCCAGCTTCTTGGCTGTGCGCTCAATGTCCTCCACCCGGTTGTGGAGGTAGTACACCTGGCCGCCCCGCTGGATCTCCCGGCGGATGGCGTCGGCCACGATGCCCCAGTCATGCTCCATGACGAAGGTCTGCACCGGCAGCCGGTCCTCCGGCGGCTCCTCGATGGTGGACATATCCCGGATGCCGCTCATGGCCATGTTCAGGGTGCGGGGGATGGGGGTGGCCGACAGGGTCAGCACGTCCACGCCCCGGCTCAGCTCCTTGATGTGCTCCTTATGGGTGACGCCGAAGCGCTGCTCCTCATCCACCACCAGCAGGCCCAGGTCCTTGAACTTCACGTCCTTGCTCAAAAGCCGGTGGGTGCCGATGACCAGGTCGCACTTGCCGGTGGCCAGGTCGGAAAGGGTCTTGTTGGCCGCCGCGCCGGAGCGGAAGCGGCTCATCACCTGGATATCCACCGGGAAGCCGAAGAATCTTTGCAGCGCGGTCTGGTAATGCTGCTGGGCCAGCACCGTGGTGGGCACCAGGATGGCGGCCTGCTTGCCGTCCAGCACGCATTTCATCACCGCCCGCAGGGCCACCTCCGTCTTGCCGAAGCCCACGTCGCCGCAGAGCAGCCGGTCCATGGGCGTTGCCTTCTCCATGTCCGCCTTGATCTCCGCGATGCAGCGCAGCTGGTCATCGGTTTCGGTATAGCCGAAGTTATCCTCAAACTCCCGCTGCCACTCACTGTCCGGGGAAAAAGCGTAACCCGGCAGGCGCTGCCGCTCGGCATAGAGGGCGATGAGCTTTTTGGCCATGTCCTTGGCAGAGGCCTTGGCCCGGCTGCGGGTCTTGGCCCAGTCGGTGCCTCCCATTTTGGACAGGTGCACCGGCTTCTCTTCCCCGCCGCCGGTGTATTTGCTGACCATGTCCAGCTGGGTGGCGGGCACATAGAGGGTGTCAGTCCCGGCGTAATTGATCTTGATATAGTCTTTATCAAAGCCGTCCACCTGCATCCGCACGATGCCGGCAAAGCGGCCGATGCCGTGGTTTTCATGCACCACATAATCCCCCACCGACAAGTCGGCGCAGGATTCGATCCGCTGCCGGCCGGGGGGCAGCTTGTGTTTTGTGGTTTTCTTGCTGCTCCGGCGGAGAAGCTGGGCGTCGGTGAGCACCGCCAGGCGCAGAGCGGGATATTCCATGCCGGCGGAGATGGCCCCGATGGCGATGGCGGCCTTCCCCGGCTCCGGCAGTTTGGTCAGTTCTTTATACACCAGGGCGGGGATTTCCCGCTCCTGGAAGAAATTTTGCAGCACACCGGCCCGGCGCTCGTCCCCGGCCAGCACCACCACCCGGTAGTCCTGCTTCAGATACAGGCTCACGTCCTCCGCCGCGGTCTGGGCAGAGCCGGCGTAAGAGGGCAGCTGCTTGGCGCTGATGCTGGTCAGCGTCCGGGGCTGGATGGGGTTGCGGCCCACGGTGAAGGCATCGGCCATATAGAGGGGGTAGTTCTCCAGGGCTTTGAACAGCGCTTCCGGGCTGAGCAGGAAGCTGTCGGCGCTCATGGCGATCTGGCCCCGGCGCTGTAATTCTTTGATGTCCTCCCCCAGCTGCTTGCCGTAGTCCCTGGCCCGCTCGGCGCAGCGGCCGGGCTGGTCCAGAAAGACCATGGCGTCTGCCGGGATGTAATCCAGGCCGCAGGCCATGGGGTAGATCACCGGCAGGTAGCGGTCCGCGTCGCTCATACGCAGGCCAGAGCGCAGCCGCTCCGCGTCGGAGCGGAGGGTGGCCGCCAGGGTGGCGGCGTTGTCGCTGTTGCGCTTGCGGGCGTATTTTTCGGCAAAGGCCTCGATCTCCCGGCAGAGGCTTTCCATACCGCCGGTGCTCAGCTCCGGCAGAGTCTCCGCCGCCGGCAGGATGACGCAGCGCTCCACGTTCTCGCTGCGGCGCTGGGTGGCGATATCGAAATAGCCCATGGAGTCAATGTCGTCGCCCCAGAACTCGATACGCACCGGCTCCCGCTCTCCGGGAGAGAAGAAGTCCAGGATGCCGCCCCGGCGGGCGAACTGGCCCGGACCTTCCACCTGCTCCGTTGGCTGATAGCCGCAGCGGAGCAGGGCCTTTTCCACTTCCTCCGGCGGGCAGCTGCCGCCGTTTTCGATCACCAGGGCGGCAGAACGCAGGGTATCAGAGGGTATGGTGCGCTGGATGAGGCCGGAGACGGAGGCCACGGTGATGGCGCTCTCCCCTTTCGCCAGCCGGTACAGGGCGGCAATGCGCTTCTGCTCCCCCTGGCGGGAGACGGCCTCGGTCTGGTAAAAGACAAAGTCCCGCATGGTGAGGGTATTGACCTCCGCCCCCAGCATGGCGCGCAGGTCACCCGCGAAATTCTCCGCTGCAGTATCATCCGGGCAGATGACAAACAGTGGCAGGTCCAGCCGCTGCTGCAAGGCCGCCGCCAGGTTGGCCCGGTGGACGGCGGAAAGCCCGGAAATGAGCGCAGGAAGCCCACCGCTCTCCAACAGGGAGGGGAGGGCGGCCGCTTCCTTATGTTCCAGTATTTGCTTGATCAAAAGTTCCATAGGGGTGATTATAGCACCAATTCGTGTCCAATTCAATCACTTTGGGGCTGGTATTTCTCGCCGGGCTATATTATTATAACAGCAGGAAGGCGGTGGGTATCATGCGTTCAAAATGCGAGTATTGCGGCAGCTATGTGGAAAGCACAGAAGAGAATTGCCCCAACTGCGGCGCGGTCAATCCAAATCACCAGCGCAATGCCACGGGCGTGCCCCAGACCATGGAGGAGCTGAAGGACTTTTGTTCTAAACACAATCTGCCCCTGGAGGAAATGCGCTTTTTCATCGGGACAGATTACAAAAAGCCAAAGGCTTTTGGCGTCTATCAGGATGCAGACGGCAACTTTATTGTATACAAAAACAAGTCCGACGGCAGCCGGGCCATCCGCTACAAGGGCACGGATGAAGCCTATGCGGTGCATGAGCTGTACCTGAAGATGCAATCCGAGGTGCAGAAGCAGAAGAAGTACCTGTCTACAGGTGGCGCTTCCGAGGCGGAGCAGGCGCGGCGGGCAGCTTATAGCAACAATCCCTATAATCGGGACCGAAGCTCCAGGCGGCCCGGCGGTATTTGGGGCAGCTTTTCCGGCCGGGTGAAGAAGCGGCTGGTGGGTCTTGTTCTTCTGGTGGTTTTCTTTGGCTCCATTCTGGCCTTTGACGCCATGGTCCCGGATAAGGGCTACTACAGCTATGAGGGTTCCTATTACTACTACGACTATCACGACTGGTACCGTTTTGACCGGGAGCAGCTGGACTGGGTTCCGGCCGACATGGCCGACACCCCCCTTGACCGGCATTATAATCACTACCTTATAAAAAACAACAACAGCTCCGGCAACCAGTACAGTGAATCCGTCGACAGCGAATATTACGACGCCTTCTCCGCTTCTCAAAGCGTCTGGGAGGAGGATGACAGTTCCACCCGGGAGTACAGCAGCGGCAGCGACAGCAGCTGGGATGATTCCGATTGGGACGACAGCGACTGGGACTGGGATTCCGGCAGCAATTGGGACAGCAGCTACACCGACTGGGACAGCGACTGGTGAGGTAATACGAAGCAAAGAAAAACAGAAGGGTTTCAATTGCCCTTCTGTTTCTTTCTTTATTTGTGCAAAGGAATCCCTTTCAACAGGCGGTCAACTGGGTTCTTTTTTCCCCGCAGACCGATTCCCACCAGATTCAGCTCCCCGGTTTTGAATTTCGCAACCATGGCCCGGTTATCCTCATCGTTAAAGGTGTTGAACAGTTCCTCTGTAAAGATGCTGATGGCCATGTCTTTGGTCAATGCTTTCTGCAGAATCTCCCGGAGTTCTTCCCCACTGGCAGAATGGATCATAATGGGTTGTTGGGACATGGGCAGATATTTCACCCCATCCGCGTCCTCATAGGGCTGACCGATGATGTTCTGGGTGCCGCCAATGCCGCTCATCAAAAAGGCGGTGATGTTCAGCTCCTGCCAGGGCTCCAGGTCGTTGCGCAGGACAATTTTTATTTTTGTATCAAATTCCATTTTCCGTGCTCCTTGCTTTTTGTAGAATTCGGTTGTATTATAACACCATATTCTTTTTAAAATTATTGAATTATTCGATTGTTTAAAACATTTTTATTGAATTTTGGAGCAATCTATGGAATTGAAAAGCCTTTACACCGTGAAGAAAATCCTGGAGACGGAAAGTTATCAGAAGGCCGCCCAGGCGCTGAACTATGCCCAGTCCACCATCACCTTTCAGATTCACCAGCTGGAGAATGAGCTTTCGGTAAAACTGTTTGAAAAGAGCGGGAAGCGGATGATTCTCACCCAGGAGGGGAGAGCGCTTCTGCCCTATATTGATCAAATCCTGCAAGCCACGGAAGCCATGCAGCATTTTCATGACAGACAAGAGGCTCTGTATGGCAACCTGCGGATTGCACTGCCGGAATCGCTGGCGACTTATAAAATGCAGCCGGTGCTGCGGGCCTTCAAAACCCAGGCCCCAGGGGTAAAGCTGTCCCTGCAGGTGATGAACTGTTATGCCATTTATGACCGTCTACTTGATGGAGACATTGACTTGGCTATTCACTATGATATCCGTCCCTATCCTGGGAATTTTGAAATTCGGAATTTAGCCTCTTATTCCCTGGCTATGGTTGCATCTCCGAATCTGAGCACGTCTGCTGGGGATTTGATCACCCCCAACCAGCGAAAGGATCTTTGCCACATTATAAATGATCGCAATGCCCTTTACCTGAAGATACTGGACGTTTATTTGAAGCAAAAAAACATTCACCTGGAGGAGGGTATTGAGGTTTGGAGTATTGAGGCGGTAAAGCGCAGCGTGATGAGCAATCTTGGTATTGCGTTTCTTCCCCGCTTCACTGTGGAAGAGGAGCTGCAGCAGGGTAGGCTGAAGGAGTTGCCTCTGGATATGCCGGAAGTACGCATGACCGCCGTCTGTGCCTGGAAAAAAAATAAATGGAAAAGCCCCGCAATGGAATACTTTCTGAAATTGTTGGAACAGCGCTTCCCGGATTCCTCTTCCCCTAAATAAAAAAGGTTCCCCTCGATTGGGGAACCTTTTTTCATTATTTTACCGCCTTGATGTCGATCATCTTATGTACTGCCCGGTCGTTCATGCAGCGGGTGTAGAAATCCGGCAGGATGCGGTGGGCAATGGGGGCAATGTCGGCGCTGCCCTTGATGGGCTTGACCATCAGGTGGGCCTTGACACCGCCGATGCGGTAGTCGCTCTCCACCTCCACATAGCCGAAGCGGGCGAAGAATTTCATCAGTTTTTTCACCCGGTTGGGGTCCTCGTCCGGGAATTCCGTAATCTCGGCGATGAGACCCTGCCGGTCAGCGTAGCGGCGGTTCAGGAAGCGCATGGTCTCCACGCCCATGCCGTGGTCCCGGTACCAGGGCAGCACGCCCAGGTATTTCACCAGAGCGTAGCCATAGAGGTTCTTGCTCAGAACCAGGGCGTAGGCCACATCCAGCTTGCTCTCCTGCTCATACACCACAAGAAACTCCGCCGTCCCGTTCATGATGGCCTTGTGCAGGCTCAATTTGGGGATCAGCTCCTCACTGTCAAAGTCCATTTCCATCAGGGGGTAGTACTTTTCCAGCTCCGCATGGCCGCCTTTTCGGATGTTCAGCATGGCAATTCCTCCTGTTTTTCTCTATTTCAGGTCCTGGGCCCGGCAGAGACGGGCGTATTCGCCGTCCTTTTCCATCAGCTGCTGATGGCTGCCCAGCTCCACAATATGCTCCCCTTCCACCACGGCAATCATGTCCGCATTACGAACGGTGGAGAGCCGGTGGGCGATGATGATGGTGGTGCGGCCCTGGCTCAGTTCGTCCAGGGAGGCCTGGATCCGCTGCTCGGTGACGGTGTCCAGGGCGGAGGTGGCCTCGTCCAGCACCAGAATCTTCGGGTTTTTCAGGAACACCCGGGCGATGGAGATGCGCTGCTTCTGGCCGCCGGAGAGCATGACCCCCCGCTCGCCGATGTAGCTGTCATAACCGTCGGGCAGCTCCATGATCTCATTATGTACCTGGGCCCGCACCGCCGCCTCCACGATCTCCTCGTCGGTGGCGTCAGGCCGTCCGTAGCGGATGATCTCCCGGATGGTGCCGGCAAACATGAACACGTCCTGCTGGATGATGCCGATGTTCCGGCGCAGGCTGCTCTGGGTCACGTCCCGCACGTCCACGCCATCCACCTTAACGCTGCCGGCGCACACATCGTAAAACCGGGGCAGCAGCTGGCAGAGGGTGGTCTTGCCGCCGCCGGAGGGGCCTACCACCGCCAGGCACTGGCCGGGTTCAATGTGCAGGTCGATATCCTTCAGCACCGGCACGCCGTTGCCGTAGTCAAAGCTGACATGCTCGTAATCCACCCGGCCTTCCACGCCGCCCAGCTCCATGGCGCCGGGCCGGTCCTTGATGGTGGGCTCGGTGCGCATCAGTTCCAGGAAGCGGGTGAAGCCGGCGCTTCCGTTCATATACTGCTCGGAAAACTGGGTCAGCCGCCGGATGGGGGAGATAAAGGTGGACACATACAAAGAGAAGGTCACCAGGTCGATATAGTCCATCTTCTCCTGCATGATCAGCAGGCCGCCCACGGTGATCACCAGCACCTGGGCGATGCAGCAGGTGAAGTCCATGCCGCTCTGGAACAGGCCCATGGTCTTGTAATACTCCACCTTGGAGGCCTTGAACAGGGAGTTGGCGTCGTCAAACTTATTCAGCTCCTGCTCCTCGTTGGCGAAGGCCTTGGCAGTCCGGATGCCGGAGATGCTGCTCTCGATGGCGGCGTAGATATCGGCGGTCTTTTTCTTGACCTCGATATTGGCCGTCTTCATTCGCACCCGCTGGGACAGGGTGAACCACAGGCACAGAGGCAGCACCACTGCCAGGGTCAGGGCCAGGCGCCACTCGATGGTGAACATCACCGCCAGGGCGCCCACGATGGTCAGGGTGCAGATGAGAATGTTTTCCGGGCCGTGATGGGCCAGCTCCGTGATCTCAAACAGGTCACTGGTGATACGGCTCATCAAAACGCCGGTGCGGTTCTTATCATAGAAGCTGCAGGACAGGTCCTGCATATGGTTGAACACGTCCCGCCGCATATCCGCCTCGATCAGCACGCCCATGCGGTGGCCCAGCACGGTGATGATGTAGTACAGCCCGGCTTTCACCAGATAGGCCGCCACCATCAGGGCCATCACCGTGAAAAACAGGGTGAACAGCTTCCCCGGCAGCAGGCGGTTCATGGAGGTGCGGGACACATAGGGGAACACCAAATCGATCACTGACACCAGCAGGGCGCAGCTCATATCCAGGGCGAAGAGCTTTTTATGCCCGGCGATATAGCGCATGAATATGTTCAGGGGCTTTTGCGTATAGTCTTTCTTCATTGCTTCACCTGAGTCTTTGCTTTTTTATTTCCCGGCATAATGATCCCGCATGGCCACGGCCAGGGCGTCGCAGCGGTTGTTGTATTCGTTCTGGGCATGGCCCTTGACCCAGTGGTAGTGCATTTCATGCTGCATGGTCAGGTTCAGCAGGGTTTCCCACAGGTCCGGGTTCAGGGCCGGCTTCTTGTCGCTTTTGATCCAGCCCTTTTTCCGCCAGCCCCAGGCCCAGCCCTTCTCCAGCGCGTCGATCACATACTTGGAGTCGGAATACAGCTCCACGATGCAGCTCTCCTTCAGGGCCAGCAGAGCCATGATCACGCCGGTCAGCTCCATGCGGTTGTTGGTGGTCTGGGCCTCCCCGCCGCTGAGCTCCTTCTCCGCGCCGTTGTAGCGCAGGATGGCCCCCCAGCCGCCGGGGCCGGGGTTGCCGCTGCAGGCGCCGTCGGTATAGATTTCAACGGTTTTCTTCGGTTTATTCATGGCTCTGGTATTTCTTCTTCAGCAGCATGTATTCCTTCTTATCAATAATGCCGTTTTCCAAAAAGCTGTCCAGCTGCTCCATGCGGCGGCTCATATCCTGGCCGGTAATTACCACCGGGCCATTCTGCTGCATGGGCTGCGGCTGTTTGTATTTCTGAAGCTCCCGGTCTCTCTGCTGGTTTATTCTGAGGATATAAAATTTCCTCAGCAGCAGGAAAACAGAAACAATGCCTATGATAAGCAGAAGAACCATAAGATATGCTTTCCGCTCGGCCGGATCCTCTGCAATGACGATATCCACAACAAAAACGAGGATAAGCATTGCAAAAAGAAACTTCAGTGTATTTTTCGTTCCCTCTTTCATCATTCGCCGGCTTCCCGCTGGTACTTGGCCCGGAGCACCGCGTATTCCTTCTTGTCGATCACGCCGTTGCGCAGGAAGCTGTCCAGCTGTTCCATGCGGCGGCGGCTGTCCCGGTCCTTGATCTCCGCCGGATCATACTTCCGGGGCTGGCTGCTTTCATGGGCGGTGTAGCTGCGGGTGACAGTATCCTCCTTGGCCGCTTTGGCCTTCCTGGCAAAATAGAACCCCAGCATTCCCACGCCGGCTGCCACAAGGATCACGGCCACCACGCCGATGATGCTGCCGCTTGCATCGGAGAAGATCCCCATGACCACCATCAGGATAAAGGTATAAAGAATGGTCTTGCCGGCTTTATTCAGCTTGTTCTCGTTCTTTTTCTGGTTCATGGCTTATTCCTCCGGCTCTGCCGGGCCGGGGAGTTCCTCCGGCTCTGTGTCTTCGGTTTCCCTCTCGGTCGTTTCGATGGATATGACCCGGCTGCCCTCGCTCAGGCGCATGATGCGCACGCCCTGGGTGGAGCGTCCCAGCACGGAGATGGAATCCACCGCCATGCGGATAATGGTGGCGTCGTCACTGATGACCAGAATGTCGTCCCCGGGACTGACCATCTTCACATCGGCGATCCTGCCGGTCTTCTCGGTGACGTTGTAGTTCTTGATGCCCAGGCCGCCCCGGCCGCGGACGGTGTATTCACCGATGGGGGTGCGCTTGCCGTAGCCCTTTTCGGTGATGGTCAGCAGATGCTCACCGCCACTGGAACTTCCGGCGCCCACCACGAAGTCCCCTTCTCTCAGGCGGATGCCCCGCACGCCCACGGCGCCGCGGCCCATGGGGCGCACGTCCCGCTCGTTGAAGCTGGCGGCCATGCCGTTGTAGGTGGCGATGATGATGTCCTCGTCCCCGGTGGTGGGGATGACGGAGATCAGCTCGTCCCCCTCCTCCAGGGTCAGGGCCCGGATGCCGTTGGAACGGATGTTCTTCAAGGCCGACTGCTGCATCCGCTTGACGGTGCCCTTCCGGGTGACAAAGACCAGGTAGCTGTCCTCCTCCATGCCCCGGCCCCGGATCATGGCGCTGACCTTCTCGGGGTTCTCGCCGGTTTCGATCTGGATGAGGTTTACGATATTGGTGCCCCGGGCGTTCCTGCCCGCCTCGGGGATGGTGTAGCCCTTCTTGATAAAGACCCGGCCCTTGCTGGTAAAGAAGAGGATATAGTCATGGGTGGAGGCGGTGAACACGGTCTCCACATAGTCCTCCTCCTTGGTGGCCATGGCCCGGATGCCCTTGCCGCCACGGCCCTGGGAGCGGTACTCGCTGACGGGCAGGCGCTTGATGTAGCCGCCGTGGGTCAGGGTAAAGACGCACTGCTCCTCCTCGATCAGGTCCTCCACATCGATCTCGTCGGCCACGTCCTGGATTTCGGTGTAGCGCTTGTCGCCGTACTTATCCCGCAGGGCAGTGAGCTCGTCCTTGAGCACGCCCCGGATCAGCGCCGGGTCGGCCAGCAGGCCCTTGAAGTAGCTGATTTTCTCCTCCAGCTCCTTGTACTCCTGCTCCAGCTTTTCCCGGTTCAGACCCTGGAGGGAGATCAGACGCATGTCGCAGATGGCCTGGGCCTGCACCTCGCTGAGGGCGAAGCGCTCCATCAGGTTCTGCTTGGCGTTGTCATAGCTGGAGCGGATGATATGGATAACCTCGTCAATATTGTCCTGGGCGATCAGCAGGCCCTCCAACAGATGGGCCCGCTCCTCCGCCTTGCGCAGGTCGTATTTGGTGCGGCGGACGATCAGGTCCTCCTGGAAAGTGAGGTACTCGTCCAGAATATGCCGCAGGGACAGGATGCGGGGCTGGGTCTGGTTATTCACCAGGGCCAGCATATTGATGGAGAAGCTGGTCTGCAGGGCGGTCTGGGCGAAGAGCCGGTTCAGCACCACCTGGGGGTTGGCGTCCCGCTTCAGTTCGATGACGATGCGCATGCCGTTGCGGTCCGTCTCGTCCCGCAGGTCGGAGATGCCCTCCAGCCGCTTGTCATGGACCTGGTCGGCTATGTTCTTGATGAGCTGCCGCTTGTTCACCTGATAGGGAAGCTCCGTAACGATGATGCGGGTGCGGTTCTGGCCATGCTCCTCAAACTCGGTGCGGGCCCGGACGATCACCTTGCCCCGGCCGGTGGCATAGGCCTGGCGGATGCCACTGCGGCCCATAATAATGCCCCGGGTGGGAAAGTCCGGCCCGGTGATGTGCTGCATCAGGTCGCTGAGGGTGGCCTCCGGGTTATCCAGCACGCAGATGCAGGCGTTGATGACCTCCGTCAGGTTATGGGGCGGGATGTTGGTGGCCATGCCCACGGCGATGCCGCTGCTGCCATTGACCAGCAGGTTGGGGAAACGGGAGGGCAGAACCCGGGGTTCCTTCCGGGTCTCGTCAAAGTTGGGGTCCCAGTCCACGGTGTCCTTCTCAATATCCCGCAGCATTTCGTTGGAGATTTTGGAAAGCCGGGCCTCGGTATAACGGTAGGCGGCCGGGGGGTCGCCATCCACAGAGCCGAAGTTGCCGTGTCCGTCCACCAGCATATAGCGCATGGAGAAGTCCTGGGCCAGACGCACCATGGCGTCGTAAACGGAGGCGTCACCATGAGGATGGTAACGGCCCAGCACGTCGCCCACGCAGGTGGCGGACTTCTTGAAGGGCTTATCTGAGGTCAGATTGTCCTCATACAGAGCGTAGAGAATACGGCGGTGAACCGGCTTCAGGCCGTCCCGCACGTCGGGCAGGGCCCGGCCCACGATGACGCTCATGGCGTAGTCGATGTAGCTGGTCTGCATTTCGTTGACCAGCTCCGATTCGGTGATTACCTGATTGGGAAAGGCGATATCCTCAGGCTTATAGTCTCTCTTGTGTGCCATCTTCCCTCACCTCCTTAAATATCCAGATTCACCACATATTTGGCGTTTTTCTCGATCCAGTCCCGCCGGGGCTCCACATCCTCGCCCATGAGGACGGTGAAGATCTGGTCGGCCTGGATGGCGTCGTTGAGCGTAATGCGGCGCAGGGAGCGCTTCTCCGGGTCCATGGTGGTCTCCCACAGCTCATGGGGGTCCATCTCGCCCAGGCCCTTGAAGCGGTTGATGTCCACCTTGGCGTTGGGGTTGTCGGCGCGCAGCTCCGCACTGATTTTATCCCGCTCCTCGTCGGAGTAGGCCACCCGCTGGGTCTTGCCCCGGCTCAGCTTATACAGGGGGGGCACCGCGGAATACACATAGCCGTGCTCGATCAGCGGGCGCATGTAGCGGAAGAAGAAGGTCAGCAGCAGGGTGCGGATATGGCTGCCGTCCACATCCGCATCGGCCATGATGATGATTTTGTGATAGCGCAGCTTCTCGATATTGAACTCATCCCCGATGCCGGCGCCCAGGGCCACGATCAGGGGATAGAGCTTGTCGTTGCCGTAAATCTTATCGGCCCGGGCCTTCTCTACGTTCAGCATCTTGCCCCACATGGCCAGGATGGCCTGGAAGCGGGAGTCCCGCCCCTGGATGGCGGAGCCGGCGGCGGAGTCGCCCTCCACGATGTAGATTTCGCATAGAGAGGGGTCCCGCTCGTTGCAGTCCTGCAATTTATCGGGCATCTGGCCGCTCTCCAGCCCGGTCTTGCGGCGGACGGATTCTCTGGCCTTCCGGGCGGCTTCCCGGGCCCGGTTGGCCATCATGGCCTTATCCAGCACGGCCTTGGCCACGGCGGGATGCTCCTCAAAATAGGTGGCCAGCTGGTCGGAGACAATATTGTCCACCAGCGTGCGGATGTAGGCATTGCCCAGCTTCTGCTTGGTCTGGCCCTCGAACTGGGCCTCCGGCAGCTTCACGGAGATCACCGCGGAGATGCCCTCCCGCACATCGTCGCCGGAGACCTTGTCGTCCCCCTTGATGATGTTGTTCTTCTGGCCGTAGGCGTTGATGACCCGGGTGAGGGCGGTTTTGAAGCCGGTCTCATGCATGCCGCCTTCCGGGGTATGAATGTTGTTGGCGAAGGAGACCAGGGTCTCGTTATAGCCGTCGTGATACTGGAGGGCGATTTCGGCAATGGCGTCATCCTTGCTGCCGCTGAGGTAAATGACCTCCTCATGGATGGGGGTCTTGTTCTTGTTGATGTAACGGACAAACTCCCGTATGCCGCCCTCATAGCACATGGTTTCGCCCTGCTCCTTGCCGGGACGTTTATCCTGGATGCTGATGCGCAGGCCTGCGTTCAGGAAAGCCTGCTCCCGCATACGGGTGTGGAGAATCTCATAGTCATAGACCGTGTCGTCAAACATCTCCGGGTCGGGCTTGAAGCGGACGGCGGTGCCAGTTTTATCCGTCTGGCCCACCACATGGATGCCCTGGGTGATCTGGCCCCGGGAGAAGGCCATCTGGTAGATCTTGCCCTCCTTGTGGACCTGAACCTCCAGCCACTCGGACAGAGCGTTGACCACCGAGGCGCCCACGCCGTGGAGGCCGCCAGAGACCTTATAGCCCCCGCCGCCGAACTTGCCGCCGGCGTGGAGCACGGTGAAAACCACTTCCAGAGCGCTTTTGCCGGTCTGCTCCTGAATGTCCACGGGGATGCCGCGTCCGTTGTCGGTGACGGAGATCACGTCCCCTTCCTCGATGCAGACCTCGATATGGCTGCAGAACCCGGCCAGAGCCTCGTCGATGGAGTTATCCACAATTTCATAAACCAGGTGGTGCAGACCCGAGGAGGAGGTGGAGCCGATGTACATGCCCGGCCGCTTGCGCACCGCCTCCAGGCCCTCCAGGACCTGGATCTGTGAGGCGTCATATTCCTGAACTGCTTTTTCTATGTTTTCAGCCATTGAATCCATTCTCCATTTCACAGTATTCCTGCCTCGGCCCGGCGCAGCAGGGTGGCCGCCGCCATCTGGCAGAGATACAGACTTCTTTCTTTTCCGTCCCAGCAGACCACGAAGGACTTGGGAATGTCCTCCGAAGCGTTGATGACCTGGCCGGCCTTCTCCGCCATGCTGAGATATTTCCTTGTTATATGGGACTGGGAGGTGATATCCAGGTCAAAGATGCCGATGATCTCCTCCGTGTTCACCACCCTGCCCTTTCCAAGATGCAGGTACATTATCTGATCTTTCCCTTTTCCACAAACAGCACCTTGCCGCCGGTGCGGCTGGAGATGCCCTCGTCCTCACAGCAGCTGATCAGGGTCTGGCCGCCGCCGATGCGGTTGAGGACGAATTCCTGCCGCCGGGTGTCCAGCTCCGACAGTACATCGTCCAGCAGCAAAATGGGGTACTCCCCGGTCTCCGCCAGGAAGATTTCCCGCTCCGCCAGCTTCATGGACAGGGCCGCCGTCCGGGTCTGGCCCTGGGAGGCAAAGCTGCGGGCGGCGCTGCCGTTGATGTAAATCTCCAGGTCGTCCTTATGGGCGCCGGTAAGGCACTGGGCGCTGTCCAGCTCCGCCTGCCGGTGCCGCTCCTGATGCTCGCAGATATCGTAGTAGATTTCCCTGGCGCTGGCGAAGGGGTCCTTCACGGTGCTGACGGTTTTATAACGGATTTCCAGTTCCTCCCCCTGGCCGGAAAATTCCCGGTGGATGGGGCCTGCCGCCTGGTTCAGCCGGGCCGCGAAGGCCGCCCGGTAGCGGATCAGCTGGGCCGAGGCCCGGCACATTCCATCGGAAAATTCATCCAGAGTGTCCAGCAGAGAGGGTTTTTCCCGCCAGTCCTTTAAAATCCGGGTCTTGTGCTCATACAGCTTATTGAACTCGGAGAGAAACTCGGCGTACCGGGGGCGAATCTGACTGATGGCATTGTCCATCAGCCGCCGCCGCACCGCCGCCCCTTCCTTGATCAGGTTCAGGTCGTCCGGGCAGAACAGCACCGCGTTCACCACCTGGCCCAGCTCACCGGCGGTCTTTTTCACGCCGTTGACGGTGATCTTCTTGGCCTGGCCGGGCTGAAGAAGAATTCTTATGGTCTGCTCCCGGTCGTGGCTCAGCACCTCCGCCAGAATCTCCGCCGAGGAGAAGCCGAAGCCCACCAGCTCCCGGTCAAAGCGGGTGCGGAAGCTGCGGCCGCAGGAGAGCATATAGACTGCCTCCAACAGGTTGGTCTTGCCCTGGGCGTTCTGCCCGGAGATCACGTTGGTACCGCTGTCGAACTCCGCCGTGTCCCACTCGTAGTTGCGAAAGCCGTTGAGGGCGATTCGTCTGATGATCATGCCTATACGATTTCAAAGTCCAGCCCCTGAAAGCTGACCTTGTCGCCGGGGCGCAGCTTCTTGCCCCGCATGGTGCAGACTTCACCGTTGACGGTGACCATGCCCTCGCTGATGACATACTTGGCCTCCCCGCCGGTACCCACCACGGCGGCAAATTTCAGCAGGGAATCCAGCTTGATATATTCGGTTTCTATTGTTATTTTTTCCATAATTTTCTATTCTCAGTCAGCCTCATGCGTGAAGGCGCACAGGCAGGATCATATAGGTGAAGTTCTCGCTGCCGTCGGCGGCGGTGATGATGCAGGGGGAGGAGGCGGAGTTGAGGCAGATGTTCAGTTCCTCCTTGGCGGCGGCCTTCAGGGCGTCTTTCAGATAGCGATCATTAAAGCCGATCTGCAGGCCTTCGCCGCTGCCCTCGCAGGTGCAGACGTCCTCCGCCCGGCCGATGGGGGTGACACAGAGGCAGTCGATGTTCCCGTCGTTGAAGCTCATGCGCACCGGGCTGGTGTTCCGCTCGCTGACGATCAGAGCCACCCGGTCGATGGCGGACATGAATTCGCCCCGGTCCACCTTCACGGTGTACTTGAAGCTTTCGGGGATGGACTTTTTGTAGTTCAGAAACTCCCCTTCCAGCCGGCGGGACACCACTACCGTCTCCCCAATGGAGAAGGAGATGTGCTTGGCGCCTACAGAGATTTTTACCAGCTCCTCGCTGTCGCCGCAGATGCGCTCAATATCCGCCAGGGCGGAGCCGGGCACCACAAAGCTGCAATTTTCCATTCTGGCCGATTCCAGCTTCTCGCTGCGCTTGGCAAGCCGGTAGCCGTCCACCGCCACCAGGGTCAGCTCCTCCCCTTCGATATCAAAGAGGGTGCCGGTATAGATGGGGCGCATATCGTTGTCCGCCACGGCAAAGATGGTCTGGTTGATCATGCTGCCCAGGATTTTCTGGGGCAGGGCGATGTTGTTCACCCCGTCCACCACCGGCATCTCCGGGTAGTCCTCGGGGCTGATGCCCATGAAGTTAAACTCGCTCTTGCCGCATTTTACATTCACATTGTTGTTGATATCCGTGCTGATGGTGACGATGCCGTCCGGCAGGCGGCGGATCATCTCGCCGAAGAGACGGGCGCCCACCACCACGGAGCCCTGTTCCTTCACCTCGGCCTCCAGCTGGGTGTAGATGCCTTTTTTCAGGTCATAGCCGGTAACGGTGAGCCGGTCGCTGGCCTGCAGCAGCAGACCCTCCAGGGCCGGGATGGGGCTTTTGCTGGCTGCCGCCCGGGAGGCAGTGCCGCAGGCGGATTGGAGCAAATATTTCTCACAGCTGAACTTCATATCTCGTTCTCCTTAAAGCAAAGAATTTTTTCTATCAATCAATAAATCTAATATTTTTAGTAGCAATAGTAGTAGGGGCTTTCACTTGTGGAAAACAGCCCCAAACCCTTGCCTTGCAAGGCTTTTCTCTGTTGATGATTTTGTTGGCAATTTTTCACTTTTCAACAGCCGGATTTCAGAAAAATACTTTCCACATTGCCCTTTCCACTTTTCAACAGAAAACTGTGGAAAACAGATCAGATGGAATTGATGTTAGAGGTGATGTCTCTGACGGTGCCGGCCATGTTGGGGTCGGTCTTTAAAAGGTCCTCCACCTTGCGGATGGAGCTGAGGACGGTAGCGTGGTTTCTGTCCTCATATTCCGCGCCGATGTCCTTCAGGGACAGATTGGTCAGGGAGCGCATCAGGTACATGGAAACCTGCCGGGCCATGGCCGTGTTTTTGGAGCGGCTCTGCCCCCGCAGGTCCTCCTCCTTCAGGGAGTAGTAGCGGGCGGTCTCCCGGATGATGCTCTCCGGCGTGGGGATATAGGTGCCGATGCGGATCACATCCCTGATGGCCCGTTTCACGGAGTCAATGGTGATCACATCGTCCAGAATCTCCTTATAGGCGGTGAGGCGCTTGATCACGCCCTCCAGCTGCCGGATATTGGCGGTGATGTTGGTGGCGATGTACTCCACCGCGTCATCGGACAGCAGCAGGCCCAACTGGCCGGCTTTATTGCGGGTGATGGCCATGCGGGTCTCCAGATCCGGGGGCTGAATATCCGCCATCAGACCTCCCTCAAAGCGGGTGCGGAGCCGGTCATCCAGCAGGGCCATCTCCAGCGGCGGCCGGTCAGAGGTGATGACGATCTGGTGTCCGGCCTCATAAATGTTGTTGAAGGTGTGGAAAAATTCGTTCTGGGTCTGCTGTTTACCGGCAATGAACTGGATATCGTCCACCAGAAACAGGTCCACATTGCGGTATTTCTGGCGGAACTCCTCCGCTGTGCCTTCCCTGATAGATTTGACCAGCTGGTTTGTGAATTCGTCCCCCTTGATGTAGGCAATGCTTTTCTCCGGGCTATTTTCATGGATCTGCTGCCCGATGGCCAGAAGAAGATGGGTCTTTCCCAGGCCGGAGTTGCCGTAGATGAACAGGGGATTGTAGGTCTTACCCGGATTCTCCGCCACGGCGATGGCGGCGGCGTGGGCAAACTTATTGGAACTGCCTACAATGAAGCGGTCAAAGGTATAGCCCTCCATTTCCGGCAGGGAATTATCCGCCTTTCTCTCAATGGCAAAATCGTTGATCTCCTCTCCGGCGAGGACCAGCAGATCAAAGTCGCAGGAAAACAGGTCGTACAGGGCGGCCTTGATGTTCTCGCTGAAACGGGAAAGGATAACATTTCTTTTAAAGTCGTTGGTGGTATGCAGCACCAAGCGGCAGTCCTCAATATCCACCGGGGTGCAGTCGGCAAACCAGGTATTGATGGCGGTGGGGGTGAGCTGATTGGAAAGAATCTCTATTATTTTGTCCCAAATATCATTCAGCGAGTTCATTTGCAGCACCTCAAACAGCATTTGTTTATAATACACCTAACTATATAATTATAGCAAAACTCTCTCTCTATTTCAAGGGTTTTGGGGGAGATATAAATATAATATAGTAGGGAATATTCAACAAAAAAGAAGCCGGAAGGCATCCGGCTTCTTGTATGGTGTTTCGGATTGATTACTTCTTGGGAATCAGAACGGTGGTGCCGCCCATGTAGGGCACCAGCACGTCGGCAATGGTGACGCTGCCGTCGGCCTGGAGATGGTTCTCCAGATAGGCGATCAGCATCCGGGGCGGGGCCACCACGGTGTTGTTCAGAGTGTGGGGCAGGTACATCTTGCCGTCCTCGCCCTTGACCCGCATCCGCAGGCGGCGGGACTGGGCGTCGCCCAGGTTGGAGCAGGAGCAGACCTCGAAGTACTTCTGCTGCCGGGGGCTCCAGGCCTCAATGTCGCAGGACTTGACCTTCAGGTCGGCCAGATCGCCGGAGCAGCACTCCAGCTGACGCACGGGAATGTCCATGCTGCGGAACAGCTCCACGGAGTAGCGCCACATCTTTTCATACCAGGCCATGGAATCCTCCGGCTTACAGACCACGATCATTTCCTGCTTCTCAAACTGGTGGATGCGGTAGACGCCCCGCTCCTCAATGCCGTGGGCGCCCTTCTCCTTGCGAAAACAGGGGGAATAGCTGGTGAGGGTCTGGGGCAGGCTCTCCTCGGGAATGATCTGGTCGATGAACTTGCCGATCATGGAGTGCTCGGAGGTGCCGATCAGGTACAGGTCCTCGCCCTCAATCTTGTACATCATGGCGTCCATATCCGTCTGGCTCATAACGCCTTCCACCACGTTGCCATGGATCATGAAGGGCGGGATGCAGTAGGTGAAGCCCTTGTTGATCATGAAGTCTCTTGCGTAGGCCAGCACGGCGGAGTGGAGCCGGGCGATGTCGCCCATCAGGTAGTAGAAGCCGTTGCCGGAGACCCGGCCGGCGGAATCCATGTCCACGCCGTTGAAGCTCTCCATGATCTGGGTGTGATAGGGAATCTCATAGTCAGGAACCACCGGCTCGCCGAAGCGCTCCACTTCCACGTTGGCGCTGTCATCCGGACCGATGGGGACGGAGGGATCGATGATATTGGGGATGGTGAGCATGATGTGGCGGATCTGCTGGGCGTACTCCTCCTCCAGCTTCTCCAGCTCTGCCAGACGGTCGGCCTGGGCCTTGACCTGGGCCTTGACAGCCTCTGCCTCCTCCAGCTTGGAGGGGTCCTTCTTGGCCTGTCCCATCAGCATACCGATCTGCTTGGACAGGGCGTTGCGCTGGGCCCGGATGTCGCTGGCCTCGGTGATGGCCGCCCGGTTCTTGCTGTCCAGCTCCAGCACCTGATCCACCAGGGGCAGCTTGGCGTCCTGAAACTTTTTCTTGATGTTCTCTTTGACGATTTCAGGGTTCTCTCTGATAAACTTGATATCCAGCATGATTTATTTCTCCTCAATCCTATATTGTGGTTTTCTCTTTTATTTGTTCTCCCCTGCTTTTTGCAGCAGGGCGATCAGGGCTTCCCGGTCGTCGGCGCCGTAGAACTCGATCTCAATACGGCCGGTCTTTTTTCCATCCACCAGGCGGACCCGCCGGCCCAGGGCGGCGGTAAGCTGGTTGGAGACTTCCGCGCTGTAATCCACGGCCAGAGGATCGTTGGCAGGCTTTTCCGCTTTCGGCTCTTTTGTGAGCCGGGCGGCCAGCTGCTCCGTCTTGCGGACGGACAGATTTTTGTTCTTTACCTCGTTGGCTGCTTCCCATTGCAGCTTCTCGTCGCTGATGGGAACCAGCGCCCGGGCGTGGCCGGCGGACAGCTCCCCCTTCTCCACCATTTCCAGCACCGGGGCGGACAGACTCAATAGCCGCATGGCGTTGGTGATGGCCGGGCGGGAACGGCCCACGCTTTTGGCCGCTTCCTCCTGAGTCAGGCCATACTCCTCGATCAGGGTACGGTAGCCCTTGGCCTCCTCAATGGGATTCAGGTCCTCCCTTTGCAGATTCTCCACCAGGGCCAGCTCCGCGGTGCGCCGGTCGTCGGCCTCAATCACCCGGACAGGCACTTCCGTCAGTCCGGCCAGCCGGGAGGCACGCCAGCGCCGCTCGCCGGCGATGATCTGGTAATAGCCGGTGTTCAGCTTGCGGACGGTAATGGGCTGAATCAGGCCGTACTGGGCAATGGAGTCCGCCAGCTCCTGCAAAGCATCCTCATCAAAATACTCTCTGGGCTGTTCCAGCCGGGGCTCCACCTTGCTGATGGGCAGATGCAGCAGCTCTGATTCCGCTTCGTCAAAATCATTGCCGCCGAAGAGCACGTCCAGACCAATGCCCAGCCCCTTGTTGTTTTTTGCTGCCATCTGTTCCCTCACTTCTCGCTTCTGGCGATAAATTCCACGGCCAGGGCCATGTAGGCCTTGCTGCCGCGGTTAATTCTGTCATACACCACGCCGGGCAGACCGTGGCTGGGCGCCTCGGAAAGCCGGACGCTGCGGGGAATCACCGTCTCATAGACCTTGTCCCCCAGATAACGGCGCAGCTCATTGGCCACCTGGGTGGTGAGATTGGCCCGGCTGTCATACATGGTGAGGACGATACCCTCAATGCCCAGCCGCCGGTTCAGCCGCTTGGAGCACATCTTGATGCTGGTCAGCAAATCGGTGATACCCTCCAGGGCGTAATACTCGCACTGCATGGGAATCAGCACATTGTCCGCCGCCACCAGGGCGTTGACTGTCAGCAGCTCCAAAGAGGGCGGACAGTCCATAAAAATATAATCGTAGTCGCTGAACAGGGACATCAGGGCCTTTTTCAGCACAAACTCCCGCTCCTCCGCGTCAATCAGCTCCACGGAAGCGGCGGCCAGCTCCTTACTGGCGGGGATCACATCGCCGTAGTCGGTGTGCACCACGCAGTCGGCAGCGGCAGCGCCGTTGATCAGCATGTCATATGTATTGGGCCGCTGAGTCTTGGCCACGCCCATGCCGGAGCTGGCATTGCCCTGGGGGTCACAGTCCACCAGCAGCACGTTCTTCCCCATAAGGCTGAGGGCCGCGCAGAGGTTGACGCTGGTGGTGGTTTTTCCCACACCGCCCTTTTGATTTGCAACAGCAATGATTTTAGCCATAGTCCTTCTCCTTTTCTCTTTGGCATTATATCAGCTTTGCAGGTGCTTTTCAATGTTTCACATGAAACAATTTATCAAACAGGCAGCTTAATTTTTTGTGCGCAGCGTCAAGAAAAAATATTTGAGATGAAATATATATGAACCATTCAGTCATGCCTCCCTCTGACGAGGGAGGTGGCAAAAATCTGTGATTTTTGACGGAGGGAGAGAAATAGTTATCCAAATTCAGTTGACTGTCAAGAGTCTCTCCCTCAGTCAGCTTCGCTGCCAGCTCCCTCGTCAGAGGGAGCCAGGGAGCAGTACGCAATGGCTCGCCCCTAAGGGGGAGAGCTGGCGCGCAGCGCCTGAGAGGGGGAAAACACTTCTTCTGACGCAGTTTCACGTGAAACATCAGCTGACCAGCATATCAATGTCCCCAATGCCAAGCCCCGAATGAACGGCCAGATTGATGCCGTAAGCAATCACCCGAGCGCCGGAGCGAACCAGGGCGTCAATGCTGCGGGGGGTGACAAAAAGGCCGGAAAGCCCTTCTTCACCAAAAATACCGGCGTCAATCACGGTGGGGATGCCGATAGAAACCACCGGCACGCCCAAGGTTTCGGCGCTCAGCTCCTGCCGGTCATTCCCCACGCCGGAGCCGGGGGAGATGCCGGCGCTGGAAACCTGCACGCAGCGGCAGAGCCGTTCCGGATCGCTGCCCGCCAGCGCGTCGATCACAATAACTAAATCCGGGCAAAGCCGGCTGCACAGCAGCTTGACCTGTTGGGCACTTTCTATGCCGGAAGTGCCCAATACGCCGGGGCGGCAGAGGGCTAGGGAGGAAAAGGCGGCAAAGTCTGCCGGGGCCTGCTGCTTCAGATGCCGGGTGACAAGGATGCCGGAAGCGGCCAGACTGCCCAGCGCGTCGGGGGTGATATCCGGGTTGCCCAGGGCCGCCACCAGGACGCTGTCATGCTTCTTGCAGCAGCGGCCAATCAGCTCCCCCACTGCCCGGGCGGCGGCTTCAAACTGCTCCGCCCCCCGCTCAAAGCGCTGGGGCAAGTCCAGCGTATAATATTTACCCAAGGGTTTACCCAGCGCCTGGGAACCCTGCCCACTGAGAATCTCCACCGCCATCAGCTCCAGCCCGTGAAGCTGCTCCCGGGCGGCAATGACTCCCTGCTTTTCCGTCAACTCCCGGGCACTGCCGTCAAGCTGGCGGAAGCTCTCGGTGGCAAGATCGGTTCTGCCTTTATACAGCATAAAAATGGCCTCCTGCATCAAGATATAGTGTATTGTAACCATGAAAAACACTATAGATAACAAACTGAAAAAAATACAAATTTTTTTGAAAAAATACTTGATTTTCAAGGGATTCTTTGCTATAATCCATCAATGCGAGTTATCATAACTCAATTTTATAGGAGGAGGTGGCGATTGAAGCATGGCCAACATTAAATCTTCTGCAAAGAGGGACGAGAAGTCTAAGGAACTCAGAGCCAAGAATCGGGCTGACAAGACCGAGCTCAAGACCATGATGAAAAAATTTGACGCAGCCGTTGCCGAGGGCAACCGTGAAAATGCCGTCAGTGCCTATAAAGTTGCTGTTAAGACTGTCGACCGCGCAGCCGGCAAGGGTCTTCTGCACAAGAACAATGCAGCGCACAAAAAGTCCGCTATGGCGAGCAAGCTCAACGAGATGGCTTAATCAAAAACAAATGAAGGACATGCTCCGGCATGTCCTTTTTTCTATCATGAGAGGTTGCTTAAATGGAAAAGAAATTGATGCTCATCATTAACCCGGCGGCGGGCAAGGGCAGCTACAAGGTGAATCTGGGGGAGGCCCTCCATGTGCTGGACATGGGCGGCTACCGCACCAGCCTGTTCTTTACTGCCGGCCGGGGCGACGCCACGGACTTTGCCCGGGCTTACGCCAGGGAGTTTGACACTGTGGCCTGCATCGGCGGGGACGGCACCCTCAGCGAAGTGATCTCCGGCCTGATGGAGCTGGAGTCCCCTCCCCCACTGGGCTATATCCCCATGGGCACCGCCAACGACGTGGCCACCACGTTGAACCTGCCCAAGAACGACACCGTCTCCGCCGCCCGGCGGATTGTTCACGGCAGGGCCCACCCCTTTGATGTGGGCGGCTTCGGGCAGGAGGAGTATTTTGCCTACATTGCCGCTTTCGGGGCTTTCACCGAGGTCAGCTATGCCACGCCCCAGAACCAGAAGAGGGTGCTGGGGCACCTGGCCTATGTGCTCCAGGGGGCCAAGCAGCTGCCCAAAATCGAGAGTTACCGGGCCCGGGTGGAATATGACGGCGGCGTTGTGGAGGGGGACTTCCTCTATGGCAGCGTGTCCAACTCCACCTCCGTGGCGGGCATCGTCCACCTGCGGGATGATCTGGTCTGCCTGGGAGACGGCCTGTCCGAGCTGGTGCTGGTGCGCAATCCCGGCAGTCTGGCGGAGTTCAACAACATTGTGGACGGGGTGCTGCGCCAGAGCTATGACAATGAGGACCTGATGATCTTCCACACCCGCAAGGCCCGGTTCACCTTTGAAAAGCCGGTGGCCTGGACCCGGGACGGCGAGGCCGGCGGCGAATATCGGGAAATTGAACTGTGCAACTACCACTGCCCCATCCAGTTGATTTTTTAGTTGCAATATCTTTTTATGATGTATATAATAGTGATTCATGGAGTAAAACTTCGTTATTGGAAGAAAGGATGAGCCCATATGGAGCGTCAGAAAATAGCGGCAATCTATGCCGACAGCAAGGCCTTTGACGGCCAGAGCATCACCGTCTGCGGTTGGGTGAGAACCGTGCGGGATATGAAGAACTTCGGCTTTATCGAACTCAACGACGGCAGCTGCTTCAAGTCCCTGCAGGTGGTCTTTGAGCGGGAGAGCCTCAGCAATTACGAGGAGATCGCAAAACAGAACGTGGGCGCGGCCCTGATCGTCCGGGGTATCCTGGTGCTGACCCCGGAGGCCAAGCAGCCCTTTGAACTGAAGGCCAGTGAGATTACGGTGGAGGGCGTCTCCTCCCCCAACTATCCCCTGCAGAAGAAGCGCCACAGCGTGGAATTTCTGCGCACCATCCAGCATCTGCGGCCCCGCACCAACCTGTTCTCCGCCGTCTTTCGGGTGCGCAGCGTGGCGGCCCAGGCAGTGCATGAGTTTTTCCAGAGCCGGGGCTTCGTCTATGTGCAGACTCCCATCATCACCGGCTCCGACTGTGAGGGCGCCGGCGAGATGTTCCGGGTCACTACCCTGGACCTGAATAACCTGCCCCTGAAAGAGGACGGCACCGTGGACGACAGCAAGGACTTCTTCGGCAAGCCCACCAGCCTCACCGTGTCCGGCCAGCTGAACGCCGAGAACTTCGCCATGGCCTTCGGCGATGTGTACACCTTCGGCCCCACCTTCCGGGCAGAGGTATCCTATACCCAGCGCCATGCCGCCGAGTTCTGGATGATCGAGCCGGAAATGGCCTTTGCCGACCTGAATGACTATATGAACACCGCGGAAGCCATGGTGAAGTACATCATCAACACCGTGCTGGAGCGCTGCCCCATGGAGATGGAGTTCTTCAACTCCTTTGTGGACAAGGGCCTTCTGGAGCGGCTGCACAATGTGGTCAACAACGACTTTGGCCGGGTCAGCTACACCGAGGCGGTGGATATCCTGATGAAGTCCGGCAAGAAGTTCGATTACCCCGTCCAGTGGGGCATCGACCTGCAGACCGAGCATGAGCGCTACCTCACCGAGGAAGTGTATAAAAAGCCCATCTTCGTCACCGACTACCCCAAGGACATCAAGGCCTTCTACATGCGCCTGAACGACGACGGCAAGACCGTGGCCGCGGCGGACTGCCTGGTGCCCGGTGTGGGCGAGATCATCGGCGGCAGCCAGCGTGAGGAACGGCTGGAGCTGCTGACCCAGCGCATGGCGGAGCTGGGTCTGAAGGAAGAGGACTACTGGTGGTATCTGGACCTGCGGCGCTACGGCAGCTGCCGCCATGCCGGCTTCGGCCTGGGCTTCGAGCGGATGGTCATGTACCTCACCGGCGTCAGCAACATCCGGGACGTGGAGCTGCATCCCCGCACCACCGGCAACGCCGACTTCTGATAAAGCAAATAAGGACAAACAACACCCCATGGCGCACAAAAAGCGCCATGGGGTGTCTTTTCTATGTCACCAAGGCCCCCATGGTGAGAATCCCCAGGTTATCCCGGTAGATGCGGTCAAACTGGGAGATGGGCAGAGGGTTCACCCCAAGGCCCGCCTCAATGGTGTAGCCGGGGCGGTCAAACTGCTGGATGAACCAGTCCTTGTACCCGGCAAAGCCGGAGGCATAGGGGGTCTCCTCCACGGCGTAGCCGGAGACGGCGGAAAAGGTGGCGGCGATCTGGCGGGAATTCTCCGGCTCATAGTCCAGGAATTTCCAGTAGATCACCTGCCCCTGGGTATGATAGGCCAGAATCAGGGAGGGGTCCAGGGCCAGGGTGTAGTCATATATGGCCCGGGCCTCCGGGGCGGAGAGGGGGCTGGACCCAACATAATCCGCCGGCGCCGGGGAAACGATGCCCTGGGCGTACTTGTTCTCCCGGGCCTGCTCCCACTGGGCGGGGTATTGCAGGTTCAGGTCCGTGCCGGCAATGTTGGCTTTCCAGCCGTCGGGAAAGGTAAATTGGGGATAGTTGGCTGCAATGCGCCGGGCGGCGGTATAGTATTCCCCGCTTTGCAGTTCCCCGGTCACCAGGTCGATCCCGTCCGGATTCACCGCCGGGATGAGATAGATGGAGGCATAGTCCATCAGCTCCGCGGCGGAAATGGAGAAGATCCGTCCGCCGGCGGCAAAGGCCATGGACAGCTCCTCCACAAATTTCAGCAGCAGCGGCGTGCAGATCCACTCGTTGGCATGGTGGCTGGCGTTGTAGAGCACCCGGTTTTCCCCGCTGCCCAGATTCATCCGCCAAAGGGGCCGGCCCATCACGCTGCGGCCGATCTCCCCGGTGCCGATGAAGGGATAGCGGGCGGCCAGACCCCGGACGCAGTAGCTCACCAGAGCGGCGCTGTAGGCAATATTGGTGGGCACCACTGGGAAGGAAAAGGGAATTACCAACTCCTGCCCCAATGGCAGTGCCTCCGGCCGGACGCCGGGATTTGCCAGCAGGATGGCCTCCGGGCTGCTGCCGTAGCGCTGGGCAAGGGCGTAGACGCTGTCACCCCGACGCACCTGATGGGTGATGTAGCCCAGGTACCAGGGCAGGATGGCCCGGTGGGTCTGGTTCCCTGCCACGCCGTCCGCCGGGATGCCCCGGCTGGCCTGAAAGCGCCGGAGGGCTGCCTGCGTCCCCGGGCCAAAGACGCCGTCGGTATCCAGGGGACCGTACCCGGCCCGGCTCAGGGCCAGCTGCAGCAGCTGTACCGCCGGGCCTGTGCTGCCGATTTTTAAAAGCCGCATTACAGTGTCCTCCGATGAAAGAATGTGGAAAAGGGCGGAAGGCTCTGTAAAGTATATGCGGGAGAATATCAGCATTTTCCATAAAATTATGCTTTTTTTGCAGACTGAAAAAAGAAAAAGAAGCACTTGCCGGGGAAGAAAGACGGGCCTTTTGCGCCAAAGTTCAAAATTTGGTAATGTTTTCTGCGGAACGAAAGCTTTTGTCAATTTTACGCTAAAAAATGCAGGCTTATTGACAAAGATTTGTTAAGCTTATATAATGACTCAAGTTCGAAAGAACATTATTTTTACAGGAGGAAGTAAAATGAAAAAGTATCTTGCACTGGTTCTGGCTCTGTGCATGGTTCTGGCCCTCTGCGCCTGCGGCGCCAAGCCCGCTGAGGCCCCCGCAGCCGAGGCACCTGCCGCCGAGGCTCCCGCAGCTGAGGCTCCCGCAGCCGAAGGCTGGGCTCCCGACGGCCCTGTCACCATGATCGTGGCCTACAAGGCCGGCAACGGCACTGACGTTACCGCCCGTATCCTGGCCCAGTATGCTGAAAAGTATGTGGGTCAGACCATCGTCATCGAGAACGTTGACGGCGGCTCCGGCTCCATCGGCTGGTCCCAGCTGGCAGCAGCTGAGCCCGACGGCATGACCATCGGCTTCATGAACCTGCCCAACTTCAACAGCTCCATCGTCAAGGAGCTGGGTACTTACACCACTGACGACTTCGCCGCCATCTGCAACCATGTTACCGAGACTTCTCTGGTGCTGGTCCGGGCTGACGACGACCGCTTCGCCGACATTGACGCCCTGGTAGCCTACGCCAAGGAGAACAACACCGTGGCTTCCACCAACGGCGCTCAGGCCTCCAACCACATCGGCGCTCAGGCCTTTGCCAACTCCGCCGGCTTCAAGTACACCGATATCCCCCAGGGCAACACCGCCGATGAGCTGACCTCCCTGCTGGGCGGCGAGGCCGACTGGTGCGTGGCCAAGGTGGCCGACATTGCCGGCCGCACCGACGTGCGCGCCCTGGCTGCCTTCTCCACCGAGCGTCTGCCCGAGATGCCCGACGTGCCCACCCTGGGCGAGAAGGGCTACTACGACCAGTGGCTGGGCTCCTCCCGCTGCATCGTGGCTCCTGCCGGTGTGTCTGCCGATGTGATCGCCTTCTATGAGGCTGCCTTCAAGGCCACCATGGAAGATCCCGATTACCAGGCAGCTGCCAGCGAGTTTGCCACCGATTACAAGGATGCCGCCGCTACCGCCGCTCTGATCGAGCAGCAGCAGGCCTTTACCGAAGGTCTGGCCGAGGGCTTCTGGTACGAATAAACCTGGACGGAAGGTACAGGGGGCAGGCAAGCCTGCCCCCTTTTCCGATTTATTCCATAGAGATAGGAGGGATTTCCCTTGAAAATGAAAAAGACGGACATTGGCGTTGTGGTATTCATGTACGCCTTCTGCGCCTTCTTTTATGCCTACAGCAGCAAGCTCAGCGCCGGCAGTAAAACCTATCCCCTGTTCACCATCACCCTGCTCTTTGGGCTGACCACCCTGTACCTGTTCCAGATGATCCTGGCGGCCCGGAAGTACGGCGTGGAGAGCGGCGTGGACACGGTGTTTGCCGGCTTCAAGGCCCTGCAGTTCACCCTGAGCCTGGTGCTCACCATCGTGTATTTCTTCCTGGTGAAATACCTGGGCTTCTTCAGCGCCACCACCATCTTCATGATCGCCTCCTTCATTTACCTGAAGGTGCCGGTGCTCCATTCCGTGATCGCCCTGGTGGCCATGAACCTGCTGATCTATCTGGCCTTTGTGCAGTTTTTGGGCGTGCGCCTGCCTGCCGGAATTCTGTTTTAAGGAGGGTCTGAACAATGCTTGATACCTTACAGCTTATGGGTCAGGGCTTCATCAGTGCCCTCTCCTTCGTCAACATTCTGGCCATGGCCGGCGGCGTGGCCCTGGGCATCATCATCGGCTGTCTGCCCGGCCTGTCGGCCGCCATGGGCGTGGCGCTGATGCTGCCGCTGACCTTCTCCATGCCGGCAGATACCGGCCTGATCGTGCTGGGCGCCATCTACTGCGGCGCCATCTTCGGCGGCTCCATCTCCGCCATTCTGATCCACACTCCCGGTACCCCCGCCTCCGCCGCCACCGCCATTGAGGGCTATCAGATGACCCTCCAGGGCAAGGCGGGCAAGGCCCTGGCCACCGCCTGCTGGAGCTCCTTCTGGGGCGGGCTTTTGAGCTGCATTTCCCTGTACTTCTTCGCCCCCCTGCTGGCCCAGCTGGCGCTGAAGTTCATGTCTGCCGAGAAGTTCTGGCTGGGCATCTTCGGCCTGACCATCATCGCCGGCGTGTCCAGCAAGTCCATCGTCAAGGGCCTGATGTCCGGCGCCATGGGCCTGGTCATCTCCACCATCGGCCTTGACCCCATTGACGGCACCAAGCGCTTCATGTTCGGCCAGGCCTTCCTGGCAGAGGGCATCAACACCACCTGCGCCCTGATCGGCCTGTTCTCCATGTCCCAGGTGTTCATCCTGGCGGAAAAGGAAATCAAAAAGCGGGCCAAGGCCGCCAAGTTCAGCGATAAGATCACCCTTACCAGGGAGGAGCGGAGAAAAATCCGCCCCACCATTATCCGCTCCTGGATCATGGGCAACATCATCGGCATCCTGCCCGGCGCCGGCGCCTCCATCGCCTGCTTCCTGGGCTATAACAGCGCCAAGCAGTTCTCCAAGACCAAGGAGGAGTTTGGCCACGGCGCCATTGAGGGTGTGGCCGGCTCCGAGGCGGCCAACAACGCCGTCACCGGCGGCTCCCTCATCCCCATGCTGACCCTGGGCATCCCCGGCGAGTCCGTCACCGCGGTGCTGATGGGCGGCCTGATCATCCAGGGCCTGGCCCCGGGACCGGAGCTGTTCACCAAGCATGCCGCCATGACCTACACCTTCTTCGCCGGCTTTGTGCTGGTGCAGTTCTTCATGCTGGCCATCGGCACCCTGGGCTGCCGCGGCTTCGCCCAGATCTCCCGCCTGTCTGACGCCATCCTGATCCCCTGCGTCACGGTGCTGTGCGTCATCGGCTCCTACGCTATCCACCGCAACATGAGCGACGTAGTGGTCATGATCATCTTCGGCGTGCTGGGCTACCTGATGCGGAAGTTTGACCTGAACACTGCCGCCGTGGTGCTGGCCCTGATCCTTGGGCCCATCAGCGAAAAGGGCCTGCGGGGCGCATTGCGTGTCAGCGGCGGCGACATCGGCTGCCTGTTCCATTCCCCGGTCAGCTGGGTGCTGATCATCCTCAGCATTGTCGGCATCTTCTCCCCCTTCCTCATGGATAAGTTTGAGCGCAAGGTGGCCGGCGACGAGAACGTGGACGCTGCCGTCCAGGATGAGACACTCTCTTGACGTCAGAATGCGCCTATTCCATTCCGTTTCCACGGTTTCCGTAGGAGCCGTGAAAACTCCATATCCATAAGCGCATTCTTCCTTTTCGCCCCAGACCCACTTTGTTGGGCTCTGGGGCGATTTGGAATAAACGCGGGAAACCCGCTTCATTCCATTCCCCCGGCCTGTGGCCGGGGGAATTTTTATAGTGTTTTGTTGTGGATTGTGCATAAATCCGGGGCTTGATCTTTGGCTTGCAATATGGGGCAGCTTCCTATAGAATATACGTGGGCACGAATGTGCTCCAATCTGACTGCGTGTCCGGCTCTCCATTCCTAAGCCGGGCATAGCTTTACGAAGGAGGAAATAAAACATCCCTGTGGCTCAGGGTGCGGCAGTGTGGAGACCTGTCGTAATGCGGGTGGCTGTGCCCCTGCGAGTGCGCCAGTGGCGGAGGCCCGGCGTTCAGAGTCGGTAAGAATGGCAACTGTAACACTGAAAAACGTAAAGAAGATCTACCCGTTCGTCAGCGGCGAAGGCAAGAAGAAAAAGAAAAAGGGTAAGGACGAGCCGGAAGAGAAGAAGGTCAACCTTCAGATCACCGAGCAGGGCGTCGTAGCGGTTCAGGAGTTCAACCTGGATATCGCCGATAAGGAATTCATCGTTCTGGTGGGCCCCTCCGGCTGCGGCAAGTCCACCACCCTGCGTATGGTGGCCGGTCTGGAAGAGATCTCCGAAGGCGAGCTGTACATTGACGGCAAGCTCATGAACGATGTGGCCCCCAAGGATAGGGACATCGCCATGGTTTTCCAGAACTACGCCCTGTACCCCCATATGACCGTGTATGAAAACATGGCCTTCTCCCTGAAGCTGCGCAAGGAAAAGAAGGAAGTTATCGACCAGAAGGTCCGCGAGGCTGCCGAGATTCTGGACATCACTCAGTATCTGGACCGCAAGCCCAAGGCTCTGTCCGGTGGTCAGCGCCAGCGTGTGGCTATCGGCCGCGCCATCGTCCGTGACCCTGCCGTCTTCCTGATGGACGAGCCTCTGTCCAACCTGGACGCCAAGCTCCGTAACCAGATGCGCGCCGAGATCATCAAGCTGCGCGAACGTATCAATACAACCTTTATCTACGTCACCCATGACCAGACCGAGGCCATGACCCTGGGCGACCGTATCGTCATCATGCGGGATGGCTACATCCAGCAGATCGGCACCCCCCAGGAAGTGTTCAACAATCCCCGGAACCTGTTCGTCGCCGGCTTCATCGGCACCCCCCAGATGAACTTCTTCGACGCAAAGCTCCTGAAGGAGAACGGCAAGTACTTTGTCCAGCTGGCTAACGTGAAGGTGGAGCTGAGCCAGGACAAGCAGGAGCGCCTGGCCGCCAACAATGTGGAGCCCCAGGATGTTACCCTGGGCGTCCGTCCCGAGCACACCAACCTGGTGGAGGGCGGCGTGCCCGCCAAAGTGGACGTGTCCGAGATGATGGGCTCTTCCATCCACCTGCACGTTTCCGCCGAGGGCCGGGACGTGATCATCATCGTTCCCACCATCGACATGGAGGGCAGCTACAGCATCGGCGACACCGTCAGCTTCAGCTTCAACGGCAACGTTGCTCACGTCTTCTCCAAGGAGACCGAGAAGAACCTGGAATGGTGAGGCGTCAGAACAAACCCAATTTATTCCAATCCCCCGGCTATAAGCCGGGGGATTTTCTTGTTTGGGACTTTTCTTTGTGCATCCCTTGTCAAACTACAACAAAATGGGGCCAGCAGATTTTGACAAATTATACAAGCATCCAAAACCGAAAAAAGCCCTTGCAATTTGTCCACGCTTCGACTATAATCCACACGAAAAGAAGATTTTTAAGCTTCGGTACAGAGAGACCGGCAAAATCGCTCATAGGGGAAGGGTGCGGGAAACCGCGTCCGCAGATCTGTGTGTCTTGCCGGGAACAGGCAAGGCATTTTTTCTTGCCCGCCTATGGCGAAGGAGGGATTTGCGTGAAACTGAAAGCCCAGATCATGGACGAAGCTGCCCTGAAGCGGGCGCTGATGCGCATCTCCCATGAGATCGCCGAGCGGAACAAGGGCGTGGAAAACCTGGTGCTGGTGGGCATCCTCCGCCGGGGCGAGCCCATCGCCCGCATGATCCGGGAGAATATCCAGAAAATCGAGGATACGGCGCTGCCCTGCGGCAGCATCGACATCCGCTTCTACCGGGATGACCTTACCGAACTGACGGAGAATCCTGTTGTGAGAAAGGCCGAGCTGCCCTTTGACGTGACCAATAAGGATGTGGTGCTGGTGGATGATGTGCTCTACACCGGCCGCACCGCCCGGGCCGCCATTGAGGCCGTGTTCTCCTGCGGCCGCCCCCGTAGCATCCAGCTGGCGGTGGTGGTGGACCGGGGTCACCGGGAGCTGCCCATCCGGGCGGACTATGTGGGCAAGAACATCCCCACCTCCCGCAGCGAACTGGTGGAGGTCCGCCTGCCGGAATATGACGGGGAGACCGGCGTGTTCCTGATGGCCCCCTGATTTTTGCGCACTCCAAAATTTACATATAAGAGAGAGGTTCTAAAAATGGGAAAAAAGAATGTTAACGAAGGCCCTATTTATGACGCCCGCACCCTTGGCACCCCCAAGATGCTGGTTCTGGGTCTTCAGCACATGTTCGCCATGTTCGGCGCCACGGTTCTGGTGCCTGCCCTCACCGGCCTGGATGTTGCCACCACCCTGCTGTTCGCCGGCCTGGGCACGCTGCTGTTCCACCTGATCACCAAGCGCCAGGTCCCCGCCTTCCTGGGCTCCTCCTTCGCCTTCCTGGCCGGCTATTGGGCCATCGCTCCCAACGGCGAGGCCAATCTGCTGCCCTACGCCTGCTTCGCCGTGGCCGTCTCCGGCCTGATGTATGTGGTTCTGGCCGCTGTCATTAAGAGCGTGGGCGTCAACAAGGTGATGCGCTTCTTCCCCCCCATCGTCACCGGCCCCATCATCATCGCCATCGGCCTGATCCTTTCCTCCTCTGCCATTAATAACTGCGGCGCCAACTGGCTGGTGGCCATCGTTGCCATCGTTGTTGTGGTTGTCTGCAACATGTGGGGCAAGGGAATGATCAAGATCATCCCCATTCTCATCGGTGTGATCGCCTCCTACCTGGTGTCCATGATCGTTGATCCCGCTTCCCGGGCCAATGTGGTTCAGACCGTGGCCGCTGCCGACTGGATCGGCATCCCTGTCCACAAGGACGCTACCGTCTTTGGCCTCTTTGCCAACGGTGTTGACACCGGCCTGCTGGTTACTGCCTGCATCACCATCGTCCCCCTGGCCATCGCCACCATGATGGAGCACATCGGCGACATCTGCGCCATTTCCTCCACCGTCAACAAGAACTTCCTGGTGGAGCCGGGCCTGCACCGCACCCTGATGGGCGACGGCCTTGCCACCACCCTGGCCTCCCTCTTCGGCGCTCCTGCCAACACCACCTACGGTGAGAACACCGGCGTTCTGGCCCTGTCCAAGGTCTATGACCCCAAGGTCATCCGTCTGGCCGCCCTGTTCGCCATCATCCTCAGCTTCTGCCCCAAGTTCGCCGCTCTTATCACTGCCATGCCCGCCGCCACCATCGGCGGTGTGTCCCTGGTGCTCTACGGCATGATCTCCGCCGTGGGCGTGCGCAACGTGGTGGAGAACCGTGTGGACTTCACCAACACCCGCAACGTGGTCATCGCCGCCCTGATCCTGGTGCTGTCCCTGGGCATTGCCAACAGCTCCGCCGGTGCCGTGCAGATCGGCTCCGTCAGCCTGTCCGGCCTGGCCGTGGCCTCCATCGTGGGCATCGTCCTCAACGCCGTCCTCCCCGGCAAGGACTACGAGTTCCAGCAGGAGAGCGAAGGCTCCACCTCCGTCAACTTCAAGGTCTGATTCCAAATGGAAAACCAATAAAAGCCGCCCCGGATTTTTCCGGGGCGGCTTTCTTTTATCCTCTGCCGATGTCCATCATGCTGATCTGAATCTCATCCCGGGGACTGCCCTGGGGCATTGGGGTGTCCGTTTCCCGGATCTCCAGATTTTTGGCGATCTTCTCCAGGGTCTCCATGCTGTCCTCCCCCTGGACGATGGCCAGGATTCCCTGCTCCTGGTCAAACATCAGAATATAATTTACAATGGACCAATATTTGTTCATGCTGCTCCATTCGGTGCTGCTGTAGTCCGCCACCACCTTTGTGACCTTCCAGTTATCCCAGGTCTCCTCCTCTATGGTCACCGGCTCAGCATTGAGCACGGACATTTTTCCCCTGGTATCCACCTCATAGGCGAAAATCTGGCAGGGGATGTGGTCATGGGAACAGAAGGCGCCAAAGCCGTTGCCCCAGCCGTCTGCGGCGTAGTCGCTGCGGAAGCACTGGTCGTAGTGCTCCCCTTCCGGCAGCCAGCCGGGCCTGATCTCCAGCTGATACCGGGGCCGGTCAGGGCCGGTGAAGGTGAAAACCAGGCCGGCATCAGGATAGACGAATTTCTGTTCTTCCACCAGCTTGCCCGTATCGTCGTAAAAGCGCCAGTAGCCGCTGGGGACTTCCCCTGCGGGAACGCTCTCCCGGCGCATACCGAAGATACCCGCCGCGAAGGCCGTCGCTGTCATCAGCGTGGCGATCACCGCCGCCAGCAGCAGGATGCGGGTGCCGTTCCTTTTCTGGGGCTGCCTGTCCCCGCTTTTTACTTTATTCAAAACCTCTGCCTTGATGCGCTCCGTAAGCTGTTCATCCACCGCGCCCAGTTCCACCCCTTCGGGGCAGCAGCCGTCCACAAGGTCACTGATCCGAATTTGCATCGCCGTACCCCCTTTCTTCCAGATGATCCTTCAGCTTCGCCCGGCCCCGGGACAGCTTGCTGCGGACAGTGGCGGCGTTCATGCCCAGGGCCTGGGCAATGTCCCCGGTCTTTTGATAGAGGAAATACCGCCGCAGGAAAATTTCGCTGTCCGGCTGGCCCAGACTGTCCACCGCTTCCCGGCAGGCCGCCTTCAGTTCCAGCGCCAGCACTCCGTCCTCCGGGCCGGGAAGGGCCAGGTCCAGCAGGTCGTCCTCCAGCGGCTCGGTCAGCTTCAGGCGGCGCAGCCGGGACTTGGCGGCGTTGCGGGCGATGGCGGCCAGATAGGCCTTCAGCTTCCCCGGTTCCACCTGCTCCCGGCTGTACCAGAGGGAGCAGAACACGTCGGAAACTACCTCCTCCAGATCCTCCCGGGGCAGCGCGTGGGAGAGAATGTTGCTGACAATGGCGAAAACGTAGGGCGTGTATTGGTCAATGATCTGCTCCAGGGCGGCGCTGTCACCCCGGCGCAGGGCTTTCAAAATGCGCTTTTCATTCACAAGCATTTCACAGCCTTTCTTTTTGAGCGCTCTCACCTATATAAACGACGAACCGGCCGCTTTTGTTGCAGAAAAAGAAAAATTGCCTCGGATTTCTCCGGGGCAATTTTTATGGGCAAAAAGTTTGTTTTATATGGCTTCCCCTTGAGGGGAAGCTGTCAGCCGCAGGCTGACTGATGAGGTGGACAGTATATGCCTGAAAACAGTAGAGACTACCGTCAATAAGTGCAGCATTTCCACCTCATCCGCCCAGTGCACACACTGGGCACCTTCCCCTCCAGGGGAAGGCTTTTCCTTGCGGTATTAAGTGAAATAAAGCGAGTTTCTTCTGACGTTATCTTTCTTCCCGGAAGTAGGCCAGGCCCAGGGAGGCGGGGGGCTGATTCTCCCGCTTGTTGCGCATGGAGGAGATCACCAGCACGATGATGGTGACCACATAGGGCAGCATCTTGTACAGCTCCTTCACCGCCAGGTTCATGCCGGTGGGGATGAAAAGGTAGAGAATATACAGGCCGCCGAAGAGGATGGAGGCGAACACCGCCACATTGGGCTTCCAGATGGTGAAGATCACCAGCGCCAGAGCCAGCCAGCCCCGGTCGCCAAAGGCATCGTTGGACCAGACGCCGCAGGCGTAGTCCATCACATAGTACAGCCCGCCCAGGCCGGCGATCATGCAGCCGATGCAGGTGGCCATGTACTTGTACTTGTTCACGTTGATGCCGGCGGCGTCGGCAGTGTTGGGGCTTTCGCCCACGGCCCGCAGATGCAGGCCCACCTTGGTGCGCTTGAGTACATAGGCGCAGACGAAAGCGATGATCACCGCCACATAGGCCAGGAAGCCATAGCTGAGGAAGATTTTGCCGAACCAACCCAGATTGGAAGCGAAGGGCAGGGACTTTTTGAAGCAGGCGCTGGTGGCGGACAGGGCGATGGAGGGCACATCTGCCCCGGAGAGCTTAATCAGGGAGCCGCCGAAGAAGTTGCCGAAGCCCACGCCGAAGGTGGTCATGGCAAGGCCGGTGACGTTCTGGTTGGCCCGCAGGGTGACGGTGAGGAAGCAGTACAGCAGGCCCATCAACAGAGAGCCCAGCAGGCAGCAGATCAGGGGGATGAACACAGCCAGGAAGCCGTTGACCCCGGCGGAACCCACAGACTGCTCATAGAGGAAAGCGCCGATAACGCCGGAGATGCCGCCCACATACATCACGCCGGGCAGGCCCAGGTTCAGGTTGCCGGATTTCTCCGTCAGGGTCTCGCCGGTGCAGCCGAAAAGCAGGGGGATGCCCTGAACGATGGCCCGGGGGATAAAGGAGACAAAATCAAACATGGCTCATTCCTCCTTCCCAGCCGCCTTGCGGAAGCTGATTTTATAGTTGATAAAGAACTCGCAGCCGATGATGAAGAACAGGATGATGCCGGTGAGGATGTCGCCGAAGGAGTGGTTCAGGCCGAAATCCGTGGCGATCTCCCCGGCGCCCCGCTCCAGAAATACCAGCAGCAGACTGGTAAAGACCATGAAAATGGGGTTGAACTTGGCAAGCCAGGACACCATAACCGCGGTAAAGCCCCGGCCGCCCACGATGGTGGTGGTGACGGTGTGGTTGATGCCGCCCACCAGCAGCAGGCCCGCCAGGCCGCACACCGCGCCGGAGACCACCATGGTGCGGACGATGACCTTTTCCACCTTGATGCCCACATAGCGGGCGGTGCGCTCGCTCTCGCCCACCACGGCGATCTCATAGCCGTGCTTGGAGTAGTTCAGGTACAGGTACATCAGCACCGTGACGATGGCCACAACAACGATGCTCAGCAGGTACTTGTTGCCCAGCTGGGGCAGCCAGCCCAGCTCACTGCTCTGGTTGATGATGCCGATCTTGCCGGCGCCCTTGGGTACCTCCCAGTAGATCACGAAGAAGGCCACAAGCTGGGTGGCCACATAGTTCATCATCAGGGTGAACAGGGTCTCGTTGGTGTTCCACTTGGCCTTGAAAATGGCGGGGATCATGCCCCAGACGGCGCCGGCCACAATGGCCGCAACGACCATCACGCAGATCAGCAGCCAGTTGGGGACTTTATCCGCCAGCAGAATCATGCAGGAGGCGGTGGCCAGGCAGCCGATCAGGGTCTGGCCCTCGGCGCCGATATTCCAGAAGCGCATCCGGAAGGCGGGGGTCACCGCCAGGGAGATGCACAGCAGGATGGCCACGTTCTGGAAGGTGATCCAGGTCTTGCGGACGGTGCCGAAGGCGCCGTCGATCATGGCGGCATAGACCGCGATGGGGTTTTCGCCGGTGGTGACGGTGGTCACCAGAGCACAGGCCACCAGGGCCAGCAGAATGGCCAGGGCCCGGATGCCCCAGCTGCCGTACCAGGGCAGCGCGGCCCGCTTGACGATATGGACCAGAGGCCCTTTGTTTTGCTTATTCATCCGCGTTCTTCCCTCCAAGCCTTGTCATCATCATGCCCACGTCCCGCTTCTGGGCGCCCCGGCCCTCCACGATGCCGCTGACCTTGCCGCCGCAGAGCACCAGGATCCGGTCTGCCAGTTCCAGCAGCACGTCCAGGTCCTCGCCCACATAGATCACGGCCACACCGGCTTGCTTCTGCCGGTTGATCAGGTCATAAATGGTATAGGAGGAGTTGATATCCAGGCCCCGGACGGCGTAGGCCGTCAGCAGTACGGTGGGGGCGGAGGCAATCTCCCGGCCCACCAGCACCTTCTGCACATTGCCGCCGGAGAGACGGCGGACAGGGGTGGCGATGCTGGGGGTCTTGACCTCCAGATCTGCAACCACTTCCTGGGCCAGCTTCCTGGGGGACTTCCTGTCGGTAAAGAAGCCTTTGCCCCGGCGGAAGGAGCGGAGCATCATGTTGTCCGCCAGGTCCATGTTGGCAACCAGACCCATGCCCAGCCGGTCCTCCGGCACGAAGGAGAGGCTGACGCCCATGTCGGCGATGGCCAGCGGGTCCTTGCCGATCAGTTCTTCTTTCTCCCCGTTGTCCTCAATATAGCTGATGCTGCCGCTTTCCACCGGCTGCAAACCGGCAATGGCCTCCAGCAGCTCCTTCTGGCCGCAGCCGGAGATGCCGGCAATGCCCAGAATCTCGCCGGAATTGGCGGTGAAGCTGACGTCGTCCAGCTTCAGTACCCCGTCGATGGAGCGCACCGTCAGGTTCTTCACCTCAATGCGGGGCTTGGGATTCACAGGCTCCGGCCGGTCGATGTTCAATGTCACCGCGTGGCCCACCATCATGTTGGTCATTTCCTGGGCGTTGGTGGTTTTGGTAGGCATATCGCCGATGAACTGGCCATGGCGCAGCACAGCCACCCGGTCGGACAGGTCCTCCACCTCGTGCAGCTTGTGGGTGATGATGACGATGGCCTTGCCGTCATCCCGCATGTTGCGCAGCACGGCGAAAAGCTTGTCCGTCTCCTGGGGGGTCAGCACGGCGGTGGGCTCGTCCAGGATCAGAATGTCGGCGCCCCGGTACAGCACCTTGATGATCTCCACCGTCTGCTTCTGGGACACGGACATGTCGTAAATCTTCTGATAGGGGTCCACCTCAAAGCCGTAGGCCTGGCAGATGCCCCGCACCCGCTCTGCCACCTTTTCCAGGTCCAGCCGCCCCGGCTCATTCAGACCCAGGACGATGTTTTCCGCCGCGGTGAGCACATCCACCAGCTTGAAGTGCTGATGGATCATGCCGATGCCCAGGTCAAAGGCGTCCTTGGGGGAGCGGATCACCACTTCCTTGCCGTCAATGCTGATTTCCCCCTCGTCGGGGAAGTAAATGCCGGAGAGCATATTCATCAGGGTGGTTTTGCCGCTGCCGTTTTCACCCAGCAGGGCCAGAATCTCGCCCCGGTAGATGTCCAGCCAGACCTTGTCGTTGGCCACCACCGGGCCAAAGGTCTTGGTGATGTTGCGCATTCTGACTGCGGGAGTCTTGTTGTCCAAAGCTGTCACTCCTGTCGATTGATGTCGAAAAAGTACGACACTATAATATAATAAAAGTACTTACGCTGTAAAGGGCAGCGCAGTGATTTTTTCGCTGCGCTGCCCTTTGCAGCATAGGTACATATAGGGCACTGACAAGCTATCAGTGCCCTATATGTTGCAAGTGCAGTTTCAGTTCAATCAGAACTTGGTGTCCAGCAGGGTGATGCCGTCGATCTGCAGATCGAAGTAAGGAGCGGAGCGGAACTCGGACTCGTGGAAGTAACCGTCGGCAATGACCTCGGTGTCGGCCTCGTAGGCGGCGTCGGTGTCAACGTCGGCCAGGTAGCTGGTGAGGGTCTCGCCGCCCACGGTGAAGGCGGCGGTGTCAAAGACGTGCAGCTCACCGGCGACCAGCTGGGCCTTGGCAGCCTCGATAGCCTCGGCAGTGCCGGCGGCAGCGGCGGCCTCGTTGACCTCGGTCAGCAGGACGGAGCCGGTGGCGATGGTGCCGGTCCAGTCAGCGGGGATCTCCTCGCCGTTGACAACAGCGTTGACCACGAACTCATAGTAGGGAGCCCAGTTGATGCGGGAGGAGACGATGAAGGTGTTGGGGCAGGCGGCAACGGTGGAGCCGTTGTAGGAAACGTTGGGCACGCCGGCGGTCTCGCAGGCAGTGGGAGCGCCCATGGAGTCAGCATGCTGGCTGATGAGCTTGCAGCCGTTGTCGATCAGCTTGTTGGCGGCTTCCTTCTCGGCGGTCTCATCGTACCAGGAGCCGGTGAAGGTCACTTCCATGGTGGCGGTGGGGCAGACAGAGCGGGCGCCCAGGAAGAAGGAGGTGTAACCGGAAACCACTTCGGCGTAGGTGAAGGCGCCCACGTAGCCGATCTTGGCCTCGTCAGCGGTGAACTGGCCGGCCTCGATCATCTCGTTGAGCTTCATACCGGCGGCAATACCGGCCAGGTAGCGGCCCTCGTAGATGGCGGCGAAAGCGTTGTGGTGGTTGGCGACGCCCTCAGTGTGGGCGCGGGTGCCGGTGGCGTGGCAGAACTGAACCTCGGGGAACTCCTTGGCGGCCTGGATCATGAAGTCCTCATGACCGAAAGAGTCTGCAAAGATGATGTTGCAGCCATCGTCGGCCAGCTCGCAGGCGGCCTCATAGCACTCTTCGCTCTCGGGGATGTTGGTGCGGAAGATGTACTGGTCCTCGGTCAGGCCCAGGTTGGCGCAGGCTTCCTTGGCGGCGTTCATGAAGTTAAGGTCGTAGGTGGAGTTTTCGTCATGCAGGAAGATGAAGCCAAGCTTCACATCGGCGTAGGGATTGGCATCGGCAGCGGGAGCTTCGGCGGCAGGAGCCTCAGCAGCGGGAGCCTCAGTGGCAGCGGGGGCCTGAGAGCCGCCGCAGGCGCAGAGAGCAAACACCATGCACAGAGCCATCAGCAGAGCAATGATCTTTTTCATTCGTTGGTCTCCTCATTATAATAATGTTATTTATCAAAACCGCACAGGCGGTTGTGACCTGAAAACAAAGATGCATTGGCGCGAATTTAATTATTCGGTACCAATGCAATATCCTGAAAAGGGCCGGGCAGCAAGGCCTCACCCTTGGAAAAGCATTCGATAGTCCGGTCATTTACGGCGCCCGGGTAGAAACTTCAAATCCATATCATTTGGTATATATCGAAAACTCTCTTATATTCACTTTAGCGTATTTAGATTACCAGCAAGGGCGAAAAATGTCAAGTAGGCCGTATGTACGATTTTGACATTTTTCGCCATAACAAATTGTCGAACTTGAACAAATCAGCAGAAGCTGAGACTGTCGTCGCTCATGGCGGCGATGCGGGCCAGGGATTCGATGCGCAGGCCCTGCTGCCGCAGCAGATTGCCGCCGCCCTGGAACACCTTTTCAATGGCAATGCCGGCGCCCACCACCGTGGCACCCGCCTGCTCCACCAGGGCCTTCAGCCCCACCAGAGCCGCGCCGGTGGCCAGGAAATCGTCCACGATCAGCACCCGGTCGCCGGGCTGGATGTACTCCTTGGACACCACCACCGTGTTGGTGTTGCCATGGGTGAAGCTCTCCACCTCCACGGAATAGACGTTGTTGGAGATGTTCTTGGTCTTGCTCTTCTTGGCAAAGACCAGCGGGCAGCCCAGCACATAGCCCACCATGGTGGCGATGGCGATGCCGGAGGCCTCGATGGTCAGCACCTTGTTGATCTGCTCCCCGGCGTAGAGCCGCTGCAGCTCTTTCGCCATCTCATAGAGCAGGGAAGGGTCAATCTGGTGGTTGAGAAAACCGTCCACCTTTAAAATGCCGCCGGGCAGCACCTTGCCGTCGGAAAGGATCCGCTGCTGTAAAAGTTCCATATCTCTGTCCCCTTATGTTTATCAATATTGCAATGATTCTAACCCAAAGATGTCTGCTTGGCAAGAGAGAAAACTGCTTTTCAGCCCTTTTCCGCCAAATCCCGCAGCACCGCCTCGGCGCAGCGCAGGCCGTCCACCGCCGCGGAGGTGATTCCTCCGGCGTAGCCCGCCCCCTCGCCGCAGGGGTAAAGCCCCCGGTAAGAGCCTTGCAGATCGGCTCCCCGCAGAATGCGCACCGGGGAGGAAGAGCGGGTCTCCGGCCCGGTCAGCACCGCCTCGGCGTCGTCAAAGCCCCGCAGTTTTTTCCCCAGCTCCGGCAGGGCGGCGGCCAAAACGCTGCTGATCTTCTCCGGCAGCACCTGCCGCAGCTCGCCCCAGCAGACCCCCGGCGCGTAGCTGGGCTGCACCCGGCCGGGGCCGGTGCTGGGCCGCTTGGCCAGAAAGTCCCCTACAAGCTGGGCCGGGGCCTTGTAGCTGCCGGTGACTTCATAGGCCCGGCGCTCGATGGCCCGCTGCCAGTACATCCCGGCCAGAACCCCATCACCGGGGAAGTCCTCCGTGTGTAATGTCACCAGCAGGGCGGCGTTGGCATTGTCCCCATCCCGGCGGGAATAGCTCATGCCGTTGGTGACCACGCCCCCTTCCTCCGAGGCGGCAGCAAAGACCTGCCCGCCGGGACACATACAGAAGGTGTAGGCGCTGCTGCCGTCGGGCAGGTGGACATTGAGACTGTAATCCGCCGGGGGCAGGGCCCCCCGCTCCCGGCCGTACTGGGCCTGGTCGATGTCCGCTTGCCGGTGCTCGATGCGCACCCCCATGGAAAAGGGCTTGCGCTCCATGTTGACGCCTTGTTCCAGCAGATGTTCGAAACTGTCCCGGGCGGAATGGCCCAGGGCCAAAATCACATGGCGGCAGCTTTGCAGCCGCTTTTCGCCGGCTTTGCTGTATTCCACCGCAGTGACGGCCCCGTTTTCGATCACCAGCCGCTCAAACCGGGCGCCGAAGCGCACCTCGCCCCCCAGGGCGATGACCTCCTGCCGGATATTACGCACCACGTCCACCAGAATGTCGGTGCCCACATGGGGCTTGGCGTCATAGGTGACGCTCTCGGCTGCGCCATGCTTATAGAATTCCTGCAGCACCCAGCCCATGCGCCTGTCATGGGTGCCGGTGTTCAGCTTGCCATCGGAAAAGGTGCCGGCGCCGCCCTCACCGAACTGGACGTTGCTCTCCGGGTCCAAAGCGCCGCCTTGACGGAAGGCTTCCACCGCGGCGGTCCGCTGCTCCACGGCCTGGCCCCGTTCCAGCACGATGGGCTTTACCCCGGCCCGGGCCAGCACCAGGGCGGCGAACATGCCCGCCGGGCCGAAGCCCACCACCACGGGCCGCTGGTCGGAACGAACCTGAGGAATCTCATAAACCGGGGGCTTGTATTCGGCAATATCCTTCCGGGGCCGGCGGAGATAGCGCCCCTCCTCCGCCACAGCCACCGCCACGGCGCAGACATAATGGATATCGTTTTTCTTCCGGGCATCCAGGGAGCGCTTTACCAGCTTAAGCTCCCGGATCTCCCCGGCTTTGCAGCCCAGGGCCTTGGCGGCCTTGCCTTGCAGGGCGGATAGCTCCTCCCCCACTTCCAGGCGCAGCGAACGAACCAGAATCATGTTCCCAACCTCCCCGCCAGACGGCCGCTGCTCCAGGCCCATTGGAGGTTATAGCCGCCGCAGTCGCCGTCCACATCCAGCAGCTCCCCGCAGACAAAGAGCCCGGGCATGAACCAGCTCTCCAGGGTCTCCGGGTTAAAGCCGGTGGTTTTGACGCCTCCGGCGGTGACCTGGGCATGGTCAAAGCCCTCGGTGCCCAGCAGCTTCAGCCGGAAGTCCACGGCGGCCTGCACCGCCTGTCCCAGCTGAATGTCACTGAGCTTGCCCAAAGGCAGCTCCTGGGGCAGACCGGCGTATTTCACCAGCATCTTCCCCAGCCGGTTGTGCAGCATCCCGGTGAAAAGCTGCGCGCTTTCCAACTGCGGGTAGCTGTCCCGCCGCTGCTTCAAAAGGGCCAGCACCTGCCCGGCACTGTATTCCCGGAAGAAGTTCATGCTCAGGGTCAGGCCCTCCCCGGCGGTGGCGGCGGCGCGGGAAACATCAAAGGCCGCCGGGCCGGACAGGCCGTTGTCCGTAAATTGCAGCTCACCCTCTCCCACAGCCAGCGTCTCACTGCCGGACAGCAGCCGCAGACTGCCGTCCGCCCGGACGCCCTTCAGGGCACGGGGGTAGTCCGGCGGGGTGATCAGCTGCACCAGAGCGGGATACAGGGCGGTGCGCTTATGGCCCAGGGGCTTGAGCAGCTCGTAGCCGTCCATTACGCCACCCAGCTTGGCCCCGGCGGCGCCGCCACAGGCCACGATCAGATAATCCGCCCCGAGGCTGCCCTCATCGGTAACGACCGTGTAGCCCCTGTCCCGGCGGGCGATGGAGCGCACCGGGCAGGCGCAGCGGACCTCCACTCCGCTTTTCTCCAAGGCGAAGCGCAGCACATCCACCACGCTGTTGGCACTGTTGGACAGGGGGTAGACCCGGCCGCCGTATTCCTCCACGGTCATGAGGCCCAGGGCATGAAAATAGTCCAGCGCGTCCTGGGGGGTGAATTTGGCCAGTGCCGGGGCGGCGAAATCCGCCTGCTCCCCGTGGTAATTATCAATGGAAGCGCCGGTATTGGTGAGATTGCAGCGGCCGTTGCCGGTGGCAAGGAGCTTGCGGCCAATGCGCTGCTGCCGCTCCAGCAGGGTCACCCGGCGGCCGGGGACTTCCGCAGCGGTCAGGGCCGCCATGATACCGGCGGCCCCGCCGCCGATCACAACTACAGTTTCCATACAAATCTGTCCTTTTCTCAGGCCCGGCGCAGGATGTCATGGGCCACCGGGGTGTAAAACAGCCGGTTCACCGCATCCACATCATGGGTCTGGGCCAGGATCCACATCATCTTGGCATAGACGGCCTCGGTGGTCATGTCAAAGCCCTCCAGCACATAGGGGTTGCTTTTCAGCCGGTGACCCACGGAGTACACCGACAGGTCGGAGCCCTCGTTCTGCACCTGGGTGGTCATGACGATGAACTTGCCTGCCGCCGTGTGCCGCTGCACCAGGTCAAACAGCCGGCTGTCGTCATAGGAGGGCAGGCCGCCCACGCCGAAGCACTCGATAATCAAGGCGTCGTTTCGCGCCAGCAGGAAGTCCAGCAGTTCCGGCTCCGCCCCCGGGACCATCTTCACCAGGGCCACCTTTTCACAGAGGCTGTGGGCAAAGAGGGGCCGCTGCCGCCGTTCCGGCGCGATGTAGCGCATCAGCCGGTGATCCTGCAAAATGGCCAGGTCCGGGTAGTTGATGCTGGAAAAGGCGGCGAAGCTCTTGGAGCAGGTCTTTCTGGCCCGGGTGCCCAGAATGACCCTGCCGCTGAACACGATGTCCACCCCCGCCAGCTCCTCGGAGCAGGCGCAGACAAAGGCGTCGGTCAGGTTCAGCTTGGAGTCGGTGGAGTCATAGTTGATAGGCTTCTGAGCACCGGTAAGGATGATGGGTTTATCCGCCCCCTGCACCATGTAGCTGAGGGCCGCGGCGGTGTAGGCCATGGTGTCGGTGCCGTGGCTGATGACAAAGCCGTCGTAACGGTCATAGTTTTCTTCCAGGGCGGCGGCCATGGCGCACCAGTGGCGGGGAGTGATGTTGGTGCTGTCAATGTTAAACAGGGAGAGACAGTCCACATTGCACAGCTCTTTGATGGCGGGGACGTATTTCAGAAGCTGGGCCGGCCGCAGCTCCGGCGTCAGCCCGTCGGGGGTCATCTCCGAGGCAATGGTGCCGCCGGTACCCAGCATGAGGATGTTTTTCACAGCCTACCTCCCGAAAAATCGTGATACAGAATTATTATATCAGCGCTCCGGGCAATTATCAATAGTCCGCCGCATTGACGAGCGGACGGAAAAGCGGTATAATATCCTGTATTTTTATGTCCAAGGAAAGCGAGAAAAAATGGGCAAGAAAGCAATAAAATGGATACCTGTCCTGATCGCCGCCGCCCTGCTCTGCGTTGGCTGCCAAAAGGCGCCGGAGCCCTCCCCTGCGCCCACGCCAACGGCCACGCCGGCGCCTACCCTCAGCCCGGAGGAACGGAACCGGGGCCTGGGGCAGGTGGTGATCAGCGAGTTTATGGAGAAGAACCGGGCCACCCTCCGGGACGGGGACGGGGATTTCTCCGACTGGATCGAACTGTACAATCAGAGCGGGGAGACGGTCTCCCTCTCCGGCTGGACCATATCCGACAAGGAGAATAAGCTGGGGTGGACTCTGCCGGAAACCAGCCTGGAACCGGGGCAGCGGCTGCTGCTCTTCGCCTCCGGCAAGGACCGGCAGGGGGAGCAGCTGCACACCGATTTCGCCCTCTCCGGGGATGAGGGGGTCTATCTGCGCAATGAGCATGGAACCCTCATCGCCTCTGCCCTCTGCGGCGACTGCCAGGGGGATGTGGCCATGGTATTGCGCGCCGACGGCAGCTATGAGCAAAGCCTGTACCCTACGCCGGGCTATGAAAACAGCAGGGCGGGCTACGAGGCTTTTCAGCAGAGTCTCAGCTGCGACAGCCCCCTGGCGATCAACGAGGTGGTGGTCTTTAATCGCTCCACCCTGCCCCAAATGGGGGAATATTACGACTGGGTGGAGCTGAAAAACGTCTCCGACCAGCCGGTGCTGCTGTCGGACTACTGCCTGTCTGACGACCGGGATGACCTGGTAAAATTCCGCCTGCCGGAGCAGACCCTGCAGCCGGGGGAGCTGTGGCTGGTGTTCTGCACCCAGGAGCAGCCCCTGCTGGAGACCACCCTGAGCACCGGCTTCGGTCTGGACGACGGCAATGAGCAGCTCTACCTCTCCGACAGTCAGGGGCAGCTGCTGGACTTTGCCTCCCTGCGGGACATCCCCTATCACGCCAGCTATGGCCGGCAGGAGGGGGAGAGCGGCTGGTTCTACTTTGCCTCCGCCAGTCCGGGAGAAGAAAACACCGGCGGCAGCCGCACCGTGGCGGAAAAGCCGGTAAGCCTCACCAAGGACGGGGTGTTCAACGACGTGGAGGGCATCACCGTGGAGCTCTCCGCCACCGGCAGCATCCGCTATACCACCGACGGCTCCGCCCCCACGGCGGACAGCGAGGAATATACCGGGCCCATCTATATCGATAAGACCACCGTCATCCGGGCCGTGAATCTGGAGGAGGGCGCCCTGCCCAGCCGGACGCTGAGCCTCAGCTTTATTCTCAACGAAAACCACAGCCTGCCGGTGCTGAGCCTGCTGACGGACAGCCCCTGGGAGTTCGACACCATGTACAACGGCCGCCAGAAGGGCATTGAGCTGCCGGCCAGCCTGTCCCTCTATGACGGCGGGGAGGGCTTCACCATTGGCTGTGGCGTGTCCATGAACGGGGAGACCAGTCTGGTGCTGCCCAAGAAGAACATGGCTGTCCGCTTCCGGGACGCCTACGGTCAGGCCACCCTGGACTATGACATCTATGGCGGCGGGGTTACGGAATTCACCAATCTGCTGCTTCGCTCCGGCCAGGACTTCCCCCGCTCCATTATCCGCAACGAGCTGTGCCAGGAGCTTTGCGCCCAGGCCACGGACCGGGTGGTGAACCAGCGCAGCCAATACTGCGTGCTGTACATCAACGGCGTGTATTCCGGCATCTACTCCCTGAAGGAAAAGACCAATGAGCAGCTGTATGCCAGCCTTGCCGGGGTCAGCCGGGACAGCGTCACCGTGATGGAGGCCAACGTGCCCCTGGATTCGGAATTTTACCATGAGGTGGTGGAGTTCTGCCGCTTCAACGACATGAGCCTGCCGGAGAACTACCAGCACTTCTGCGACATCTTCGATGTGGACAGTCTCATCGACTGGCTGATTCTGGAGGGCTACTGCGCCAATACGGATGTGAGCTCCGGCAACGTGCGCTACTGCCGCTCCACGGAGAACGACGGAAAGTGGCGCATGATGTTCTACGACCTGGACGCCACCTTCTCCGAGCCGGCCAGCGTCTACATGAATCTGATGAGCCAGTACGCCAGGGAGAACCGCCAGGTCTCCACCTTCATTGTGCCCTTGATGGCAAACGAGGACTTCAAAGACCGTTTCCTGACCCGGGCGGCGGCGCTGATGGGCAGTGTGCTGACGGTGGAGAATGTCTTTGCCGAAACCGACCGGCTCTGCGCCATTGTCCGGCCGGAGGTGGAGCGGGACTGCGCCCGCTTTCACCGCAGCGTGGCGGAATGGGAAAACGCCGTGGAGGAGATGAAGCAGGTTCTGCTGGACTATGACTGGCAGAAGCTGAACATCGACAATCTCTGTTCCCTCTTTGACCTGGATCAGACCCAGCGGGAGCAGTATTTCGGAGCGATCGAGAGAGGCCAATGAAAGAAACCAAATTCACCTTCCAGCGCTATGAGAAAAAATATCTGCTGAGCCGGGAAAAGTACCAGGCCCTGTGGCAGGAGCTGGCGCCCCTTGTGGAGCCGGACCGCTTTTTCCAGAGCACCGTATGCAGCGTGTATTATGACTGGGAGGATTTCCGCCTGATCCGGCACTCCCTGGATAAACCGGTGTACAAGGAGAAGCTTCGGCTGAGAAGCTACAATGTGCCCGGGCCGGAGGACCCGGTCTTTGTGGAGCTGAAAAAGAAATACAAGGGCGTGGTGTACAAGCGCCGGGTGGCCATGCCGGCCGCAGCGGCAGAGTCTTGGCTGGCCGGGACGGCCACCGCACCGGATCAGGGCCAGATCAGCCGGGAGATCGACTGGTTTCTGAAAACCAACCCGGTCAGCCCCCGGGTGCTCATCGCCTGCGACCGCCGGGCCTATGTGGCAAAGGAGGACCCGGAGCTGCGCATCACCTTTGACAGCTCCATCCGCTGGCGGGAGACGGACCTGAGCCTTACCGCCGGGGACCGGGGGCAGGAGCTGCTCGCTGACGGTCAGGTGCTGATGGAGATCAAGCTGCCGGAGGCGGCGCCCCTGTGGCTGGCCCATATGCTCAGCCGCCTGGAAATCTTTCCCCGGGGCTTTTCCAAATACGGCCAGTGCTATCAGAAGGAACTGTTGGAAAAATATTTTGACGGAGTGATGGTAATTGCTTAGCAGTGTAATCAACGGGGTCGTGACGGTCCCCAGCTTTTTGATCTGTGTTTTGTCGGCCCTGGTGCTGGGCCTGCTGACCGCCCTGGTGTTCACCGCCCGGAGCTATCACACCGGCTCGCTGACCATTTCCCTGGCCCTGCTGCCGCCGGTGGTGACGGTGGTGATCATGCTGGTCAACGGCAATGTGGGCGCGGGTCTGGCCGTGGCGGGCACCTTCGCCCTGGTGCGCTTCCGCAGCGTGCCGGGTACGGCCAGGGAGATCACCGGGCTGTTCCTGTCCGTGTCCCTGGGCCTGGCCTGCGGCATGGGCTATGTGGGTCTGGCGGCGCTGTTCTTCGTGATCATGGGGGCCACGGTGCTGATCCTGGGCCGGCTTCGCTTCGGCGAGGGCAGCCCCGCCTGCCGCCAGCTGAAAATCACCATCCCGGAGAACCTGGACTACGAGGGCCTGTTTGACGATCTGTTCCGGCAGTACACCCTCTCCCACGAGCTGGTGCGGGTTAAGACCACCAACATGGGCACCCTGTATGAGCTGTGCTATGAGGTGCGCCTGAAGGACGCCGGCATCAGCAAGGCTTTTCTGGATGAGATCCGCTGCCGCAACGGGAACCTGACCGTCATCTGCGGCCGGGAAAAGGATAAGGACATGATATGAAAAAACTTGTTGTTTGTCTCCTGCTGCTGAGCTTGAGCCTGGGGCTCTGCGCCTGCGGCAGCCAGGACAAGAGCGGCGGTTCCGAACTGGAACAGCTCTGCGCCAAGGCCACCACTGTGGCCCTCAGCGATGCCGGCGCGGAGATCAAGGGCCCCGGCGCCCGCTTTGAAAACGGCGTTCTCACCATCAGCACCGGCGGGGCCTACCGTCTCAGCGGCAGCCTTTCTGACGGGCAGGTGGTGGTGGACACCGGCGAGGAGAAGCAGGACGTGCAGCTGATTTTGGACGGGGTCAGCATCCGCTGCGCCGGTAACGCCGCCCTGCACATCCGCCGGGCGGGGGACACGGACATCTATACCATGCCCGATACCGAGAGCCGCCTGGTCTCCGGCGCGGAGCGGGAGCTGGTGGCCGACCCCAATGCCAGCGGCGCGGCCCTGCAGGCGGAGGACGACATTGATCTCCACGGCCCCGGCAGCCTGGTGGTGGAGGGCTATCTGAATAACGGCATCGGCTGCAAAAACGACATTGACATTCTGGGCGGCACCTGCACCATTATCGCCGTCAACAACGGCCTCAAAGGCAACGAGAGCGTGGAGATCTCCGGCGGCAGCCTGTCCATCCAGTGCGGCAACGAGGGCATCAAAACCAGCGACGCCAAGAAAGAGGGCAAGGGCAATATCCGCATCACCGGCGGCAGCATCGTGGTACAGGCCGGGGATCAGGGCCTCTGTGCCGAGAAGGACATCCGGATCACCGGCGGGCGGCTGGAAGTCCAGGCCCAGGCCGACGGCCTGAAGGCTGGGACGAAAAGCGCCCCCGGCAAGGTAGAGATCAGCGGCGGGGACAGTCAGATCGTTTCCGGCAATGATGCCATTGATGCAGCAGCGCTGACGGTTAGCGGCGGCAGCCTGCTGGCCCTGGGCCGGGATAAGGACATCAAGCCCAGCCTGGAGGCCGGCATCCCCTGCTATGCCGGGAAGCTGAAAGTGCCGGAAGGGGAGCGCTTTGCTCTTTGGGACGCAAAAGGGGAGACCGTCTGCGAATTTGAGCCGGGGCGGGAGATCAAGTCCGCCTTCCTGGCCCTTGACGGCCTGAAAAGCGGGGCGAGCTACGCCCTCATGACCGGGGCCGCCGGCAGCATGAAGCAGACCGGCACTGTCACTCTGCCCTGAACGGAAGGAACCTCTGCCTTCCCCTGGAGGGGAAGGTGCCGAACAAAGTGAGGCGGATGAGGTGGAAATCCTGCGTTTTTGACGGAAGTCCCTGCTTTCTTCTGGTTTTCACTTACCACCTCATCAGTCGGCTTCGCCGCCAGCTTCCCCTCAAGGGGAAGCCTTTCTGCTAACATATTTACGAAAACAGAACATGACACCAAATTTTTGACCACCAAAAGAAAATCACCAGGCCGAAGCCTGGTGATTTTTCTATGGATTTGGAGATTACTCGTAGAGGGAGACCAGCTTCATCAGGTGGTCATAGCGCTCCTTGGCATTGGCCTCGGAAGCAGCGAACAGACGGTCTGCACGCTCGGGGAACTCGCGGGTCAGACGGCTGTAACGGGCCTCGTTCATCAGGAACTCCTGGTAGCCGCCGGCGGGAGCCTTGCTGTCCAGAGTGAACTGCTTCTCGGCGTTGGGGTTGAAGCGGAACAGGTTCCAGTAGCCGCACTTGACAGCCTTGTCCATTTCCTTCTGGCAGTTCTCCATGCCGCCCTTGATGCTGTGCATCTCGCAGGGAGCATAGGCGATGATGAGGGAGGGACCCTTGTGCGCCTCAGCCTCGGCAATGGCCTTCAGGGTCTGCACCTTGTTGGCGCCCATGGCGATCTGAGCCACGTAGACGTAGCCGTAGGTCATGGCGATCTCAGCCAGAGACTTGGACTTGATCTCCTTACCGGCTGCGGCGAACTGTGCCACCTGGCCGATGTTGGAGGCCTTGGAGGCCTGGCCGCCGGTGTTGGAGTAAACCTCGGTATTGAAGACGAAGATGTTCACGTCCTCGCCGGAAGCGAGCACATGGTCAACGCCGCCGAAGCCGATGTCGAAGGCCCAGCCGTCACCACCAAAGATCCAGCAGGACTTCTTGTTCAGGAAGTCTTTCTTCTTCAGAATCTCAGCGGCAGCGTCGCAGCAGGCACCACTCTGCTCCAGCAGGGCGATGAGGCGCTTGCTGGGCTCCTGGTTGGTGTTGCCGTCGTCGTAGGTGTCCAGGTAATCCTGGGCGGCCTGCTTCAGCTCCTCGCTGGAAGCGTTGGCGGCAATGTATTCCACGTTGGGCTTCAGATCGTCGCGGATCTTCTTCTGGCCCAGGTACATGCCGAGACCGTGCTCAGCGTTATCCTCGAACAGGGAGTTTGCCCAGGCGGGGCCGTGGCCGTCCTTGTTGACGGTGTAGGGAGAGGTGGCAGCGGGGCCGCCCCAGATGGAGGAACAACCGGTGGCGTTGGAGATGAGCATGTGGTCGCCGAACAGCTGGGTGACGAGACGGGCATAGCTGGTCTCGGCGCAGCCGGCGCAGGAGCCGGAGAACTCCAGCATGGGCTGCTTGAACTGGCTGCCCTTGACGGTGTCGTCCTGCATGTCCTTCTTCTCGGCGACTTCAGCCACGCAGTAGTTGAACACATCCTGCTGAGCGGCTTCCTGCTCCTGGGCGACCATGGTCAGCGCGTTGACGGGGCAGACACCCACGCAGACGCCGCAGCCCATGCAGTCCAGAGGAGACACGGCCATGGTGTACTTGTAGGTATCCTTGCCCTTGCCGACCTTGATGGGAACGATGCTGGCGGCAGCGGGAGCTGCGGCGGCCTCTTCCTCGGTCAGAGCGAAGGGACGGATGGTGGCGTGGGGGCAGACAAAGGCGCACTGGTTGCACTGCACGCACTTGGAAGAATCCCACTTGGGAACGGAGACGGCGATGCCGCGCTTCTCGTAGGCGGCAGCGCCCAGCTCGAAGGTACCGTCGGCATGGTCAACGAAGGCGGAAACAGGCAGGCTGTCGCCATCCATCTTGTCCACGGGGTCCAGGATGCTGGAGACCATCTTCACGGTCTTTTCGCGGCCGGTCTTGGCAGCCTCGGTCTTGTGATCCTCGGCCTCAGCCCAGGAAGCGGGAACTTCAACCTTGACGTAGGCGGTGGCGCCGGCGTCGATGGCGGCATAGTTCATGTCGACCACGTCCTGGCCCTTCTTCAGGTAGGAGTGGAGGGCAGCATCCTTCATGTACTGGATGGCCTCAGCCTCGGGCATGACCTTTGCCAGGGAGAAGAAGGCGGACTGGAGGATGGTGTTGGTGCGCTTGCCCATGCCGATCTTCTTGGCCAGGTCGATGGCGTTGATCATGTACAGCTGGATGTTGTTCTTGGCGATGTAGCGCTTGGAAGCGGCATCCAGGTGATGCTCCAGCTCCTCAAAGCTCCACTGGCAGTTGACCAGGAACACGCCGCCGGGCTTCACGTCGCGGACGATGGGGAAGCCTTTGGTGATGTAGGAGGGAACATGGCAGGCCACAAAGTCGGCCTTGTTGATGTAGTAGGGGCTCTTGATGGGCTTGTCGCCGAAGCGCAGGTGGCTGATGGTGACGCCGCCGGTCTTCTTGGAGTCATACTGGAAGTAGGCCTGAACGAACTTGTCGGTATGGTCGCCGATGATCTTAATGGAGTTCTTGTTGGCGCCAACGGTGCCGTCACCGCCCAGACCCCAGAACTTGCACTCGATGGTGCCTTCGGCTGCGGTGTTGGGAGCGGGAACTTCCTCAAGGGACATATGGGTCACATCGTCGATGATGCCCAGGGTGAACTGACGCTTGGCATCGGCCTTCTTCAGCTCGTTGTACACGGCAAAGACGGAGGAAGGAGGCGTATCCTTGGAGCCAAGGCCGTAGCGGCCGCCGATGACGGTGACGTCGTTCATGCCGGCATTGCGCAGCGCGGTGACAACATCCAGGTAGAGAGGCTCGCCCTGGGCGCCGGGCTCCTTGGTGCGGTCAAGAACAGCGATCTTCTTGGCGGTGGCGGGGATGGCGGCGATCAGCTTGTCGGGGCAGAAGGGACGGTACAGGCGGCACTTCACAAGGCCGACCTTCTCGCCCTGGGCGGTCAGGTAGTCAATGACTTCCTCTGCCACGTCGCAGATGGAGCCCATGGCCACGATGACCCGGTCAGCATCGGGAGCGCCGTAGTAGTTGAACAGCTGGTAATCGGTGCCCAGCTTGGCATTGATCTTGCCCATGTACTCCTCAACGATGGCGGGAACAGCCTCGTAGTAGGTGTTGGAAGCCTCACGGTTCTGGAAGAAGATGTCGCCGTTCTCGTGGGAACCGCGCATCACAGGATGCTGGGAGTTCAGGGCGCGGGCGCGGAAGGCCTCAACAGCGTCCATATCCACCATGTCCTTCAGATCCTCGTAGTCCCAGACCTGGATCTTCTGCAGCTCGTGGGAGGTGCGGAAGCCGTCGAAGAAGTTGAGGAAGGGAACGCGGCCCTTGATGGCGGCCAGGTGGGCAACGGGAGCCAGGTCCATGACTTCCTGGACGTTGGACTCAGCCAGCATGGCAAAGCCGGTCTGGCGGCAGGCCATAACGTCGCTGTGGTCACCGAAAATGTTCAGGGTGTGGCTGGCGAGGGTACGGGCGCTGACGTGGAACACGCCGGGCAGCAGCTCGCCTGCGATCTTGTACATGTTGGGGATCATCAGCAGAAGGCCCTGGGAGGCGGTGTAAGTGGTGGTCAGGGCACCTGCATTCAGGGAGCCGTGAACAGCACCGGCAGCACCGGACTCAGCCTGCATCTCCTGCACCTTGACGGTGGAGCCGAAGATGTTCTTGCGGCCGGCGGCGGACCACTGGTCCACATAGTCGGCCATGGGGCTGGAGGGAGTGATGGGGTAGATAGCTGCGACTTCGGTGAATGCGTAGGATACGTGGGCGGCCGCAGTGTTGCCGTCCATCGTCTTGAAGTGTCTCTGCATGTCTATTTTCATCTCCATATAAAAATATTGCAAACTCGCCCATGACAGAATCATAAGCAGTATCATTTTAACATCAAGCTGTCAAATTGTAAACACATTCGAGCAAGAATTATCTTGTAAAATTCTACTGAAATTGTCTCCGCCCAAAGCGAAAATTGAAGTCTTTTGCGGTATATTGTCAAAAAGCTTCCAAAATTTGAACAGTTCACATTTTTCAGCTTGTGCTTTTCCTCCTTTTGTATTATAATACATTCTCGGTTTTATGACTTGAAATTTTTTGATGAATGTCAAATAAAAACGGCCTGAAGAAAGGAGCAGTCAGCAAATGGTGAACATTACCAACGACATGGGCAACATCAGCATCACCAGCGAGGTGTTCATGAATCTGGCGGGCGACGCGGCCACAAGCTGCTTTGGCGTCAAGGGTATGGCCGGGCGCAGCAAGGAGGGCGGCCCTTTGCAGCTGCTGCGGAGGGAATCCATGTCCAAGGGCGTGGGCGTCAGCTTCAATGATGACGGCAGCATTTCTCTTGAGCTGCATATCGGCGTGGACCACGGCGTGAACATCTGCGCCGTTTCCCGCAGCATTATGAACGAGGTCAGCTATAAGCTTTCCAAATCCACCGGCGTTCCCGTCAAGAGGGTGGATGTGTATATAGATACTATCATCGGATAATCCCTTTGCAGGATATCCCCACCGGAGGTGCTTTTTACTTGAGAGATTATATAGACGCTGCCGCGTTCAAAGAGATGATTCTTTGTGCCGACGCAGCCCTTGCAGCCAATACCCAGATGATCAACGACCTGAACGTCTTCCCCGTGCCCGACGGCGACACCGGCACCAACATGGGGCTGACCATGAACAAAGCCGCTGTGGAGCTGCGCAAGAAGGAGTTTGAGACGGTGGCTGCCGCCGCCGACTGCGTGGCCTCCGCCCTGCTGCGGGGCGCCCGGGGCAACTCCGGCGTGATTTTGTCCCTGCTGTTCCGGGGCATCGCCCGCCGGCTCAAGGGCATTGAGACCGCCGGCGCGGTGGAGTTTTCCGGCGCCATGGTGGACGGGGTTGACGCCGCCTACAAGGCCGTCATGAAGCCCGCCGAGGGCACCATTCTCACCGTGTCCCGCCTGGCCTCCGCTGCCGCGGCCGAGGCTGCCGCTGCCGGCGCCAGCCTGGAGACCACCCTGGTCTGCGCCATCAAGGCCGGCGAGGAAGCGCTGGAGGATACCATCAATCTCAACCCGGTGCTGAAAAAGGCCGGTGTTGTGGACGCCGGCGGCAAGGGCTATCTGATCATTCTCAGCGCCATGCTCGCTTCCCTCCGGGGCGAAGTGATCGCTCCCAGTGAGGCCAGTCAGGTGGCGGAAGCGCCGGAGAGCGCCTTTGAGGTCTTTGACAGCGAGGACATCACCTACGCCTATGACACGGTGTATATCATCCAGAAGAACGACCCGGATGTGGATCTGGAGCCGCTGCGCAAGTACCTCAACAGCATCGGCGACAGCCTGGTCATCGGCGAGGACGATGAGGCCTTCAAGGTCCACGTTCACACCAACATCCCCGGCGTGGCCATCAGCGAGTCCCAGAAATACGGCACGCTGGAAGTGGCCAAGATCGAGAACATGGTGGCCCAGAGCGAGGCCGTCAAGGCCGGCAAGAAGGCCAAGACCGCGGACGACGCGGAGGATTGGCAGCTGGGCGAGAAGAGCGAGCCCGCCGTGGCCGAGCCGGAGAAGGAATACGGCATCGTCACCGTCTGCGCCGGCAGCGGCATGGAGGATCTGTTCCGGGAGCTGGGGGCGGACGGCATCGTCACCGGCGGCCAGACCATGAACCCCTCCACCGACGATATTCTGAAGGAGATCAACCGCACCCCCGCCTCCACCGTATTTGTGTTCCCCAACAACAAGAACATCATCATGGCGGCGGAGCAGTGCATCCCCCTCAGCGAGAAAAAGGTCATTGTCATGCCCACCAAGACCGTGCCCCAGGGCATCTCCGCTCTGCTGAACTTCAACCCCGACGAGGAGGAAGCAGCGCTGGTGGAAGTGATGCAGGAGGCCGCCGGCAGCGTGCACACCGCCATGGTCACCTACGCCGCCCGGGATTCGGACTTTGACGGCCACGCCATCAAGGCCGGGGAGCACCTGGCCCTGCTGGACGGGGCCCTGCTGGGCAGCTATCCCGACGTGAACGCCCTGATGGGCGATATGGTAAAGGCCTTTGCTGACCTGGAGCCGGAGTTCATCACCGTGTACTACGGCGCGGATGTGGACGAGAACGACGCCAAGCAGGCGGCGGAGCAGATCACTGCCCGCTTCCCCGACGCGGACATCAGCGTGGTCAACGGCGGCCAGCCGGTGTACTACTACATGATCAGCGTGGAATAATATAAGAACAAAAAAGCGCTTCGGAAGAAATTCCGAAGCGCTTTCGGCTTGTCGAAAAAGTCCGTTTTATGTGCTGCACCAGTGGGTTCTGCCGGCCAAAGGCTTCCCCTTGAGGGGAAGCTGGCGGCAAAGCCGACTGATGAGGTGGCAAAAAACTGGGAAAAAGCAGGAACTTCTGTCAAAAAAGCAAGATTTCCACCTCATCCGCCCAGTGTGCGCACTGGGCACCTTCCCCTCCAGGGGAAGGCTTGAGAAAGCGTTCTCCTTCCCCGCGGTATGGTTTTTTGACAGTCTCAAAGCGCTTCGGAAGAAATTCCGAAGCGCTTTTTGCTTTTTAATACCGGCCGATGGGCGGGGTGCAGTAGTCAGGCAGGGGGCAGCTGTACTTGCCGCCGTTTTTCTGCCGCAGCTCTGCCTTGGCCTTTTCCAGCAGCTCCGGCTGCTCTATGGTGCGCAGGGCGGCCAGGCTCAGCATTTCCGCGGCCCGGAGCATGCCCTTCATGCCGATGCCGGAGCAGGCGAAGGCGGTGTTCTGCCAGGAGTGGCCCACATTGCCCAGGCAGGCGGTGGCCACATGAAGCATGACGGTGGGGGTGGCGTAGCCCACGTCGCCCACGTCGGTGGAGCCGGAGCTGTAGCCGGTCTCACGGGGATTGAAGGGGTGAATCACGCTGTCCAGCGGGGTCTGGAGGGCGGCGTCCAGTTCCTCCGGCAGAAAGTATTCGCCCAGACTCTCCTTGATGCCAACCAGGGCGGTGCGGCTGTAGCTGCGCAAAAACCGGGCCGCCAGGGCGTATTCCTCCTCCGTCCATTCCGGGGCGCCCAGCTCCCGCATACATTCATCCACCAGGCCGCCCAGGGCCTTGTTGGGAACATAGTCGGAGAAGGCCATGGTGATCTCGTACTGCATTTTGGTGCCGGTCATCAGGGCGGCGCCTTTGGCCACGTCCACCAGCCGGGTGAACAGCTCCTGCACCTGGCTGACCTTGGGGGCGCGGACCTCGTATTTGATCACCGCATGGCTCTGCACCACGTTGGGGGCGGTGCCGCCGGGGTCGGAATAGGCGTAGTGGATGCGGGCCGCGTCAATCATATGCTCCCGCAGGTAGTTGGCGCCCACGTTCATCAGCTCCACCGCGTCCAGGGCGCTGCGGCCCAGGTGGGGCGCGCCGCCGGCATGGGAGGCCACCCCGTCAAAGGTGAAGTTGGCGCCCATGATGGCCACGTTGCCCTTGGAACCCACCTCGTTGACGGTGGCCGGATGCCAGGTGTAGGCAAAGTCCACATCGTCGAAGTACCCGGCCCGGGCGATGAACTGCTTGGAGCCGGCCCCCTCCTCGGCAGGGCAGCCAAAGAAGATAATGGTGCCGTCGATGGCGTGGGCGGTGAAATACGCCTTCAGGGCCACCGCCGCCGCATAGCAGCCGGCGCCGATCAGGTTATGGCCGCAGCCGTGGCCGGAGCCGCCGGGGGTCACTGCCTCCTGCACCGGGCAGGCGGCCTTCTGGCTCAGGCCGGAGAGAGCGTCATACTCGGCCAGCAGGCCGATCACCGGCTTGCCGCTGCCGCTGACGAATCTGGCGGTGAAGGCGGTGGGCATGCCGGCAATGCCCTCCTCAATGGTGAAGCCCTGGGCTTTCAGGGCCTCCATCAGGGCAGCGGCGGACTTGAACTCTTCATAGGACAGCTCCGCATAGTCCCAAATCTCTCTGGCAAGGGCTTTGGTGGTTTCCGCGTTTTGGGCTACCAGCGCCTTGATTTCTTCTACCTGTGTCATTTGGTGTTCTCCTTTTCCATATCACAATACCATACTGAGGAACTTGATGGTGCTGGGGTCGTGGGGGCAGGTGAAGATCTGATCCGGGCTGCCCTCCTCCTTGATGACCCCGTCGCAGATAAACAGCACCCGGTCGCTGACCTCCCGGGCGAAGCCCATCTCGTGGGTGACGATGAGGCAGGTCATGCCGCTGCGGGTCAGCTCCATAATGACATTCAGCACTTCCTTCACCATTTCCGGGTCCAGGGCGGAGGTAGGCTCATCAAAGAGCATCACCTCCGGCTGCATGGCCAGGGCACGGACGATGGCCAGGCGCTGCTTCTGCCCGCCGGAGAGCTTCCGGGGGTATTCGTTGGCCTTTTCCTCCAGACCCACCCGGCGCAGCAGGGCCAGGGCCTCTTCCCGGGCCTGGGCCTTGGGCACCTTCTTCTCCAGTATAGGCGCCAGCGTCACATTGTCAAGCACCGTCATGTTGGGGAACACGTTGAAATTCTGGAACACCATGCCCATGCGCTGGCGGAACTTGCTGGTGTTCAGCTTTTTGTCGGTGATGTCCTGGCCCTTGAAGTAGACCTTGCCCTCGGTGGGCTGCTCCAGCAGGTTCAGGCAGCGGAGAAAGGTGGACTTGCCGCCGCCGGAGGGGCCGATGATGGAGACCACCTCGCCCTGGCGGATGGTGGTGGAGATGCCCTTGAGCACCTCCAGGTCGCCGAAGCTCTTTTTCAGGTTTTCGGTGCGGATAATCTCGTCAGTCACTGGCGGTCAGCCTCCTTTCAAGCACGCGCAGAAGCCGGGACAGAATAAAGTTCAGCAGGAAATAGATCACGCCTACAATGGTCAGGGATTGCAGGGCCAGGAAGGTGGCGGCCTGGACGCTCTTGTAGCTGGTCATCAGCTCGCCCACGAAGAACACCGAGGCCAGGGAGGTGCCCTTCACGGTGGTGATGAACTCGTTGCACAGGGCGGGCAGGATGTTTTTCACCGCCTGGGGCATGATAACATGGGTCATCATGTGGATTTCGCTGAGGCCCACGCTGCGGGCGGCCTCCCACTGGCCCTTGTCCACGGCGTTGATGCCGGCGCGGATGATCTCCGAGATGTAGGCGGAGGCGTTAATGACCAGGGCCACCACGATGCACATGGTGTCGCTCAGTTCAAAGGGCAGCAGCTTGGGCAGCCCGATCCAGAAAAAATACAGCTGCAGCAGAATGGGCGTGCCCCGCAGCACCTCGATATAGGCGCCGGCGAAGGAGTTGAGCAGTTTGGAGCGGCTCATCCGCAAGGCGGCAATCAGCAGTCCCAGCAGCGTGCCGCACAGCACGGTGACGGCGGAAATCCACAGGGTGCCCCAAAGCCCCTGTAAATACACCATATAATACTTATCCAGCAGGCCAATGATCTTTTCCATGGCGTTGTTTCCTTTTCGTTTCTCTTATCAGAACAGTCCCGGCAGGCTCGCAAGGGCGGGTCTGCCGGGATCCTTATTTATGCTTGACCGGGATCAGCTGATGCCCAATTCCGCGGCGTAGGCGGTGTACTCCTCGTTCCACTGGTCGATCTTGCCCTGGGCGTTCAGCTCGGCGATGGCCTCGTTGACCACTTCCAGCAGGCTCTCGCTGCCCTTGAGGGGCATGGCAACCACGGTGCCGTTCATGTTGGGGTCCACCTCAAAGCGGAACTCCGGCACAGCCAGGCCGCCGTTGGCATCGGCATACAGCTGAGCGGAATCGGTGGAGCAGATGCACACATCGGCCTTGCCCTCGGCCACGGCCAGATAACCGTCGGTCATGTTGGCCACCAGCTTGAACTCCTTGCAGGCCTTCACGTTCTGGTTGTACAGGGCCTCCTGCACGGAGCCGGACTGGGTGATGACCACTGCGTCCTTCAGATCCTCAACGGAGTTGTACTTGCCCGCATCCTCCGTGCGGGTGATGAAGCCATAGCCGCCGGTGTTGGCCTTGTACACGTTGGAAAGGCGCATGGCCTCGGCCCGGGAGGGGGAGTAGGCAATGGCGGAGATGGCAATGTCATACTTGCCGTCGGCAATGCCGGCCAGCACAGCGGTGAAGTCCAGCGGGACGATCCGCAGCTCCACGCCGATCTTCCCGGCGATGTACTTGGCGATCTCAATATCCACGCCCACATACTGGTCATCCCCGGTCTTGCTGGGGTCTACAAACTCATAGGGGGCAAAGTAGGGCTCGGTGCACAGTTCAATGTAGCCCTGGGCCTTGATCTCTGCCAGCAGATCGTCCTTCACTTTGCTGCTGCCGCCGCAGGCCGCGCAGCTGAGAATCATGGCCAATGCCAGAACCAAAGCAAAAATCTTTTTCATTTATAATCACCTCATCAATTTCTCCGTCTCCCCGTTCCCTCCGGGGAGGATGGTGAAATGATAACACCGTCCGGCCGATTTGTCAACACATTAGCGTGGTAAATTGATAAATCGCTACAGTGAACAAAGAGGAGGGAAAAATGCTCCCTCCTCTTTGTTCAGCGTGTCAAAATATATTTGTCAGATCAGGCCCTGGATCAGGATGAACAGGATCAGCACCGGCAGGATGAACTGGAAATAGGGCTTCAATTTGGCGGACATTTTCAGGCCGCTGCCGGTATTGGCTTCCGCAAGATACTTGTCGAAGCCCCAGCCCCATTTGCTGACGCAGAACAGCAGGTAGATCAGGGAACCGATGGGCAGCAGCAGGTTGCTGACCAGAAAGTCCTCGCTGTCCAAAATGTCCCGGGCGCCGATGATATGTACGCCGCTCCACAGGTTGTAGCCCAGCACGCAGGGGATGCTGGCCACCAGGATAAAGGCGCAGTTGATGAGCACTGCCTTTTTCCGGGTCCAGCCGAAGTTGTCCATAGCCATGGAGATCAGGTTCTCAAACACGGCGATAACGGTGGTGAAGCTGGCAAAGGACATGAACAGGAAGAACAGGCTGCCCCACAGGCGGCCGCCGGCCATGTCAATAAACACCTTGGGCAGGGTCACAAAGATCAGACCGGGGCCCTGACCCGGCTCCACCCCATAGCTGAAGCAGGCGGGGAAGATGATCAGCCCGGCCATCAGGGCCACAAAGGTGTCCAGGGCGCAGATGCGGACGGCCTCCCCGGTGAGGGTGTGCTCCCGGGACATGTAGCTGCCGAAGATCTCCATGGAGGCGATGCCCAGGCTCAGGGTGAAGAAGGCCTGGTTCATGGCGGCGGTGGCCACATTGCCGATGCCCATTTGGGCGGCCCGCTGAAAGTCCGGCAGCAGGTAGAACTTCACGCCCTCTGCGGCCCCGGGCAGCACCAGGCTGTGCCCGGCCAGCACCAGGATCAGCACCAGCAGAGCGCACATCATCCACTTGGTGATCCGCTCCAGCCCCTTCTGCAGGCCCAGACTGCACACCAGAAAGCCGGCCAGAACCGTGATTACCATCCATACGCCCATCTCCAGGGGATTGGCCAGCAGACCGCCGAACACGCCGTCCACGGCGGCGGTCTCCATGCCGGAGAAGGTGCCGGCGGCGAATTTGAAGAAGTAGCTGAGCATCCAGCCGGAGACGGTGGTATAGAACATCATCAGCAGGCAGCAGCCCAGCACGCAGAACCAGCCGTGGATATGCCACTTGCTGCCCGGCTTTTCCAGGGCCTTGTAGCCGGGGACGGCGCTCTTGCGGCTGGCCCGGCCCACGGCCAACTCCATGGTCAGCACGGGCACGCCCATGATGATCAGGAACAGGAAGTAAAACAAAACGAACACGCCGCCGCCGTAAGCGCCGGTCACATAGGGGAAGCGCCAGACATTACCGATGCCGATGGCGCAGCCGGCGCTCACCAGCAAAAAGCCCAGACGGGACTGAAAGCTCTCTCTGCTCATAAGGGAGTCTCCATTCTTTTTTGATTTTAAGAAAAGCGGCAGGGTATTTATTTACTCTGCCGCTTGGTGTTTGCTGCGTATTTTTGACTTATGCTTCGCCGCGCTCTCTCAGTGCGTCCTTGCGGGAGATGTTCCAACGGCCCTTCTCGTCGATGCCGGTGAACTTGACCCAGGTCTTATCGCCCACGTTGAGCACGTCCTCCACCTTCTCGGTGCGCTTGAACTCCAGGTCCTTGATGTGGCACATGGCGTCCTTGCCGGGAACCAGTTCCACGAAAGCGCCCAGGTTGGAGATCACGCGCTTGACCTCGCCGTAGTAGAGGGCACCCACCTCGGGCTCAAACACGATGTCCTCAATGGTCTTGCGGGCGGCACGGCAGGCCTCGATATCGGAGCTTGCGATGAAGATGCTGCCGTCGTCGTTGATGTCGATCTTGCAGCCGGTGTCGGCGGTGATCTTCTGGATGACCTTGCCGCCGGAGCCGATGACCTCGCGGATCTTGTCGGGATTGATCTTGATCTGGATCATCTTGGGGGCGGACTTGGCCAGCTCCTTCCGGGGCTCGGCAATGGCCTTGAGCATGATGGCGTCCAGAATCTGGAAGCGGGCCTCCTTGGTGATGGAGAAGGCTTCCTTGACGATCTCGTGCTTCAGGCCGTCGTTCTTCAGGTCCATCTGGATGGCGGTGATGCCCTGCTTGGTGCCGGCCACCTTGAAGTCCATCTCGCCGTGGAAGTCCTCCACGCCCTGGATGTCGATAAAGGTGGTGAAGTCGTCGCCGTCCTGAATCAGGCCGCAGGAGATGCCGGCCACAGGGGCCTTGATGGGCACGCCGGCGTCCATGAGGGCCAGGGTGGTGCCGCAGATGGAGCCCTGAGAGGTGGAGCCGTTGGAGCTGAGCACCTCGGAGACCACGCGGATGGCATAGGGGAAGTCCTCCACATCGGGGATGACGGACTCCAGCGCCTTCTCAACCAGGGCGCCGTGGCCGTACTCCCGGCGGCCGGTGGAGCGGCTGGGACGGGCCTCACCGGTGGAGTAGGAGGGCATGTTGTAGTGGTGCATGAAGCGCTTCTCTTCCTCTTCCCAGATGGTGTCCAGCTTCTGGGCCTCGCTGAGGGTGGCCAGGGTGGCGATGGAGAGCACCTGGGTCTGACCGCGGGTGAACAGGCCGGAGCCGTGCACCAGGGGGATGACGCCCACTTCGGCGGCCAGGGGACGGATCTCGTTCATCTGACGGCCGTCCACACGCTTGCCGGCCAGCAGCCACTTCTTGACGACCTTCTTCTGCAGCTTGTACAGGATCTCATCCATGTACTGCATCAGGTCGGGGTGCTCCTCGCCGTACTTCTGCTCCACCATGGTGACCCACTCGTTGACGCGGGCTTCGCGGACGTTCTTGTCGTCGGTGTCCATGCAGTACTCCATGGACTCGAACTCGTTCTCCACCAGCTTCTGGAACAGCTCCTCGTCGAAGGAAGCGTGCTCATACTCGAACTTGGGCTTGCCAACCTCGGCCACCATCTGGTCGATCAGGTCCAGCACGGGCTGCAGGTGCTCGTGAGCCTGGACAATGCCCTCGTACATCACGTCGTCGGGAACCTGGTCCGCCTCAGACTCGATCATGACGATCTTCTTGTGGGTGGCGGCGATGGTGGTGGTCATGCGGTTGTGCTCCCGCTGGGCCTTGGTGGGGTTGAAGAGGTACTTCTCCCCGTCCCAGCCCAGCACGATGCCGGCGATGGGGCCGTTGAAGGGCACGTCGGAAATGGAGACGGCGGCGGAAGCGCCGATCATAGCGGTGATCTCAGGAGAGCAGTCCCGGTCCACGCTCAGCACCTCGCAGGCGATGACCACATCGTTGCGCAGGTCGGAGGGGAAGAGGGGACGCATAGGCCGGTCGATCAGGCGGGAGGCCAGAACGGCGGGCAGGCTGGGCTTACCCTCGCGGCGCATAAAGCTGCCGGGGATGCGGCCCACGGCGTAGAGCTTCTCGTTGAAGTCCACGGCGAGGGGGAAGTAATCGATGCCGTCCTTGGGGCGGGCGGAGGCGGTGCAGGTGACCAGCACGGTGGTCTCACCGTACTTGACCAGCACGGCGGCGTTGCACAGCTCGGCCATCTTGCCCACTTCCATGGACAGGGGGCGGCCTTCGTACATGATCTCGTACTTCTTGTAGTTGGGGAACTGCTTATTGGTAATAATCATCTGGAATCTCCTTATACATATACAGTATCCCCCGGTACTTAGCACTTGAAGCAGCGGCCGGCAGCGGCCGTTCCTTCAAATACTAAGCAGCCCGGGCGATACGGATTTACAAATGGTGAGGGCAAAAATATTGGGAGACAGTATTCACTTGTCTCCCAATAAAACCTTCATAAACCTCAGTAGAAGCTGAAGCAGCGTAATTACTTACGGATGTTCAGCTTTGCGATGATTGCGCGGTAACGCTCGATATCCTTCTTGGCCAGGTAGTCCAGCAGACGGC
>CAMCCC010000010.1 GCA_945873205.1 uncultured bacterium | reverse complement strand
CGCTGCGGCTGGAACTGAAAAAGGACGAGAGCAAGCGCATGGACATTGACGATTTTCTTGAAACGGTACGGCGATACACGGATGCGACCACCATTACAAAGCGCATGGTCGCGGAGCTGATCGACCACATCGAGGTGTACCACGCTGAAAAGCAGGACGGCGTTACCAACCAGCGCGTCGTTATTCACTACAACTGCATCGGTGCTTTCGATGTGCCGGATCGCCGGAAGATTCCGGAGGCCGACATTATCATGGAAACAAGAAAAGGCGTAGCACTCAGCTACGCCCCAGAACAGGTTGCGGTATAGGAGGTACGACACGATGAAAGCCTATTTCTATTGCCGCGTCGCTCACGATGATAGCTTTTCTTTGGAACGGCAGGCCGAGGAGCTTCGCCGCTATGCGGAACAAGCCGGGTACACCATCGTTGGTGCTGCCGCCGAGCATGGCTCTGGAATGACCCTTGACCGTCCGGCTCTGCAAGAGGTAATGGAGGCCGTCCTTGCCGGAAAGGTGGATGTGGTGCTGATAAGCAGCCTTGACCGTATAGGGCGGGACTGGGGCATGACAAAGCAGTACATCGATCTGCTGACCGAACATAAGGTCAAGCTGCTGTGCCTGCGGGAACGGGTGAGCATCGACAGCTCCAACTTTTCACCATTTTCTACATAAAAAAGCAGAGTGTCCATTACAGGATACTCAGATCCTATAAGGACACTCTGCATGGTCGGAGTGGGGAGATTCGAACTCCCGGCCTCATGGACCCGAACCATGCGCGCTACCAACTGCGCTACACCCCGAAATATTCTTCTGTCTTTTTGGGGCAAATTAAAATTGCCACACTGCAACTGGCGCGATACGCGCTACTACTGGCTTCGCCAGCACGCAAGAAGTTCTAAGCCCGGCTTCGCCGTTCGAGAACTTCTAGCGCAACCGCGCTATACCCCGAAATATTGGTTTATTGCGAATGGCTGCCCACCCGGACAGCCATTATATTATAGTGTGCCCGGGCCGCATTGTCAAGGAAAATCTTGAGACATACGTAGCCGGCATGGACAATATATTTGCTTTTGAGGGAGGTGTGGTCGTGAAGGAGTGCAGGATTTTTATTTTTACCGCTCTTTTCATCTGTCTTACGGCGGTCAAGCTCTGTTTTCCCGCAATACCGGCACAGGCGGTCCGGGAGATCAGCCGTGTGATCTGCGGCCAGGCAGACTATGGAGAGGCAATACAGGCTATGGGCCGGGCAATCGGACGGGGCGAGCTGGTGCAGGTGCTCAACGACCTGCGGTCAGGCACCGGCGGGGAACTGATCAGCGCTCTGGGCAAGGATCAGGACCTGCAGGGGGTGCTTCCCTCCCCTGCTCCCAGCCCAATTCTGCCATGAGAATAGAACGTTTCGGCATCAGCGCCCAGGCGGTGGTTGCGGCAGCCCTGCTCTATTACCTTGCTCCAACTGACAAACTGCTGGCGGTACTGCTGCCGGTCATTTTCCATGAGTTGGGGCACATTCTTGCGCTGCGTCTGCTGGGGTTCAGGATTTGCCGCTTCCGAATTGAACTGAAAGGCCTGTGTATGGAATACCGGGGCTATGCCGGCGGTCTGGGTCACGCCCTGGCAGCGGCAGCCGGGCCGGCAATGGGTCTGCTGTACGCCCTTGCCGCTTCCCTGCTGGCGGCACGATATAACAGCGCCTGGCTGGAACTGACCGCAGGGGTAAGTCTGCTGCTGTCGGCCTTCAATCTACTGCCGGCGCTTCCCCTGGACGGCGGGAGAATCCTTTATCATCTGTCCGCCGCGTTGTTTGGGGAAAGGGCTGCGGCACGGGTTACGGACATTGTCTCTCTGGCGGTGGGGACAGCGCTGCTGGGGCTGGGCGCGTATCTGATGTTCCGGGGCTTTGGGCTGGCTCTGGAGCTGGCGGCAGTATGGCTGTTACTGTCCACCGGGCTTCGGGCGCTGCCGCCCCATTACAATGAGATAGCATAAAAGGAGCGGAAAGCCGCTCCTTTTATAATTTGTTTTTGCTTACTGGGCGTTGATGCTGCCTAGGGCCAACTCATTGGTGCCGAGAAGCACGATTTTTGTGGGGCAGGTCTGGGCAGGGATGCTGCGGGTGGAGGCGCCGTAGAACACCAGCAGGTCTTTATTCGCCAGCTCCTCCTGGGTGGGATTCCCGTCCCGGTCCACAATCTCCACATCCTCGGTCAGGTTCAGGGCCAGGGTGTTGCCGGTGCCGGTGAGCATACCGTCCACCAGGAGGAAGGTATCAGCACAGGTGAAGCCGGCTTCCTCGGCCTCGGAATCAAGCACAATAATGATATTGGCCTGATACTGGGGAGGCATGATCATGGGGGCGGGGGTATAGGCGCCGGTGTAGACGTCCAGGAGGCTGCCTTCCTTCACATCCTCCAGGGAGAGCTTGTTGCCCGCCTGGTCAAAAATCAGCGTATCGTCCTGGATGGTATAGTTGACGACATACTCCCGGTTCTCCGGCTCCTCCGGGTTACGGGTAGTCTCAAACATATTGTCCTGAACCGTCAGGACGGTGACCTGGTTGGCAATGTAGCTGGGCATTTCCATCGGCGGCTCCATCTCCGGGTCATCGGTGGGAACCGGGGCAGGCAGCTCGGTGGGGACAGGCGCAGCAGTGGGGGCGGGAGCGGCAGTGCCGCAGGCGGCGCAGAGTAGCGCGGTCAAAAGAAGCATTGCGATAAGGGTTTTCTTCATTTCATTTTTTCCTTTTTCCATACATATTTTTGCTTTGTAAGCTTGTCTCCTATAGCTTACGCCATATTTGACCCTTTTATTTTACTTTTGTTCCGGCAAAGTTATGGACGCATTGTAAACAATGAACAGGCCGCGAATCACGGCCTGTTCATTGTTTATTTCATGCTGTTCTCATAAGTTTTGATGGGAGAACGCTTATGGGCGCTGTTTCGGTGCATCCGCTCAATAATGGCGGCAGCCTTTTCGTTGGTGCGGCCGGTGAGCAGAAGCTCGTCCAAATCGGCATAGCGGAAGCCCATATCCTCCTCATCGGTCTGCCCGTCGTAGAGCCCGGCAGAGGGGGCCTTGTCGATGATGCAGGCCGGGGCGTCCAGATAACGGAGGAAGGCATAAACCTCCTGCACCGTCAGGTCGCTGATGGGATTGAAGTCATGGGCGCCGTCGCCCCACTTGGTATAGTAGCCCACATAGGCCTCGCTGCGGTTGCCGGTGCCGGCCACCAGAAGCCCCTCGCTGGCAGCCACGGCGTAGAGAGCCGTCATGCGCAGGCGGGGCGCAATGTTCACATCCGCCATGTGGGTGACCTCTGTGACGGTGGACAGCTGCTTCAGCATGGTCTCCTTGATGGGAGTCAGGTCCAGGACCCGGGTCTCGATGCCGTATTGCTCCGCCAGAACGCGGCCATCGTCCGCGTCCAGCCCGTAGTTGCGCCGGGAGGAGCAGGGCATGATGACGCCCACCGTATTCTCGCAGGCGGCCTTGCAGAGAATGCCCACCAGGGCAGAATCCTTGCCGCCGCTGTTGCCAAAGACGATGCCCTTGGCTCCGCTTTCTGCCAAAAGCTGCCTGATGAAGGCAACACGGTTCTCGTATTCCTGCTTATAGTCTCTCATTTTCATGTGATCAACTCAATACATCTTTACATATTCATCCCGGCCGGCGCCCACGGAGACATACTGAATGGGGCAGCCCACAGCCTTTTCTATATAACGGATATAGTCCAGGGCGGCCTGGGGCAGATCCTCCACGCTGCGGCAGCCGGACACATCGCCAAAGCCGGGGACATACTCGATGATGGGCTTGGCCCGCTCCAGCCGGTCGCCGGAGGGGAAAGCAGTGGTGCGCACACCGTCCACCTCATAGGCAACGCAGACGGGGATCTGGTCCATGTAGGAAAGCACGTCCATCTTGGTCAGGGCGATGGAATCGGCACCCTGCACCTGCACACCGTAGCGGGAGGCGGGCACATCAAAGGGACCCACACGCCGGGGACGGCCGGTGGCGGCGCCGTACTCGCCGCCGGCGGCACGGAGCTTCTCCGCCTCCTCGCCGAACATTTCGGCGGTGAAGGGGCCTTCGCCCACGCAGGTGGAATAGGCCTTCATGATGCCGATGGTGTTATCCAGCTTGCGGCCGGGGATGCCGGCGCCGGTGGTGGCGTAAGAGGACAGGGTCTGGGAAGAAGAAGTGTAGGGATAGATGCCGAAGTCAATATCCCGCAGGGCGCCCAGCTGGGCCTCAAACATGATGCGCTTGCCGGCAACAGCGGCGTCGTTCAGGTAGCCCACTACATCGGTAACATAGGGCAGAATCTGGCTGCCGTAGGTGCGGAGCCAATCCATGACCTCATCGGCATTGATGGGTTCATGGCCATAGCCGGTGACGGTGATGTTCTTCCACGCCACCAGGTCCTTCACCTTGCGGCTCAGGCTGTCCATGTCGTAGAGATCCTCCATGCGGATGCCCTTCTTGCTGTACTTATCGGAGTACACGGGAGCGATGCCCCGGCGGGTGGAACCGAACTTCTTATCGGCCAGGCGCTCCTCCTCCATCACATCCTGGAGGCGGTGATAGGGCAGGCAGATGATGGCCTTCTCGCTGATCTTGAGGTTTTCGGGGGTGATGGAGATGCCCTTCTCGGTCAGGCGGCCGATCTCACCCACCAGGTGCTCCAGGTCGACGACCATGCCGTTGCCCATGACATTGACGGTGGTTTCCCGAAGGATGCCGGAGGGCAGCAGGTTCAGGATAAACGTGCCCTTGTCATTGACGACGGTGTGGCCCGCATTATTGCCGCCCTGATAGCGGCAGATAATGTCATAGTCGGAGGAAAGCAGGTCCACCATGCGGCCCTTGCCTTCATCTCCCCAGTTGATTCCAACGATTGCGGTCAGCATTTGATTTTCCCCTTCTGTTGTTAAACATTTATATTTGCATTGATCTTCTCTTCAAGAAATGCCTTATTGTTTTCCAGCACCTGCCGGACTTCACGGACGTAGTCCTCCGTCTGCTCCACGGCCATGCCGGTGAAGCAGCTGTTGGCCAGCAGCTCATCCAACTCCTGCCGGGTCAGGCCAAAGATGGGGTCGGCAGCGATGCGGTCCAGCAGGTCGTTATTGGCCCCGTCCTGCTTGATGGCCTTGCCGGCGGCCACGGAGTGCTCCCGGATGGCCTCATGGAGGGCCTGCCGGTCCCCGCCCTTCTTGGTGCAGTACATGAGGATGTTCTCGGTAGCGAAGAAAGGCAGCTCCTCATTCCAGTGCTTCTCGATGACCTTGGGGTAAACGGTCACGCCGCTGATGATGTTGATATACAGGGTCAGAATCCCGTCCACGGCCAGGAAGGCCTCCGGGATGCTGATGCGGCGGTTGGCCGAATCGTCCAGAGTGCGCTCCAGCCACTGGGTTCCGGCGGTCATGGCCGGGTTCATGGTATCGGCAATGACGAACTTGGCAAGGGAGGCGATGCGCTCGCTGCGCATGGGATTGCGCTTATAGGCCATGGCGGAGGAGCCCACCTGCCCCTTTTCAAAGGGCTCGTCAAACTCCTTCAAATGGCTCAGCAGACGAATATCGCTGGAGAATTTCTGGGCGCTCTGGGCGATGCCGGAGAGGACGGACAGGGTGAAATAGTCCACCTTGCGGGTATAGGTCTGGCCGCTGACAGCATAGGCGCCGCTGAAGCCGGCCTTTTCCACCACCTTCTGCTCCAGGGCTTTGACCTTCTCATGGTCGCCACCGAAGAGGGAGAGGAAGCTGGCCCCGGTGCCGGTGGTGCCCCGGCAGCCCAGCAGCTTCAGATTGCTCAAAGCGAAGTCCAGCTGTTCCAGGTCCAGCATCAGGTCCTGGAGCCAGAGGGTGGCCCGCTTGCCCACGGTGGTGGGCTGGGCGGCCTGGAAATGGGTATAGGCCAGGGTGGGCAGGGCCTTATACTTCTCGGCAAAGTCCGCAGTGGCAGAAATGGCATTCAAAAGCAGCTTGCGGATGCGCAGCAGCGCGTCCCGCTGGAGGATGATATCGGTATTATCGCCCACATAGCAGCTGGTAGCTCCCAGGTGGATGATGGGTTTGGCCTTGGGGCAGGCCAGACCATAGGTGTAGATATGAGCCATGACGTCGTGGCGCACCTCAGCCTCCCGCCGGCGGGCGGTCTCATAATCTATATCATACAGGTGAGCGCGCATCTCGTCAAGCTGTTCATCGGTGATGTCCAGCCCCAGCTCCTTCTCGCTCTCGGCAAGGATGACCCACAGCTTGCGCCAGGTGGAAAACTTCCTGTCATCAGAAAAAATCTCCTGCATCTCCTTGCTGGCATAACGCTTGCAGAGCGGGTTCTCATATCTGTCGTTCAATACCGTGTCCTCCCTATTCTACTGTTTATTCTACTGTGACGGATTTTGCCAGGTTCTTGGGTTTATCAATATCGCAGCCATTGAATTTGGCCACATAGTAAGCAAAAAGCTGCAAAGGAATAATCTCGGGGATGGGCAGAAGCAGGGCGTCGCACTCCGGCACCAGAAGCACCTGGTCGGCCTCGGCAAAGATGCGCCGCTCACTCTCCTGGGCAACGGCCAGCACCTGGGCGCCCCGGGCCTTCACTTCCTTCACGTTGCTGATGAGCTTATCAAACAGGGGACGGTGGCAGGCCAGGGCAACCACCAGCTGCTCCTCATCAATCAGAGCGATGGTGCCGTGCTTCAATTCACCGGCGGCATAGGCCTCGGAATGGATATAGCTGATCTCCTTCAGCTTCAGAGACGCCTCCATGCACACGGCGTAATCCAGATTGCGCCCTATGTAAAACAGGGAGGATTTATCGTGAAAAGCCTTCGCCAGCGCAGCGGCCTGGCTGTTCAGATCAATGGCGCGCTGGCACCGCTCCGGCAGGGCACAGATGCCCTCCACCAGGGCGGCATAGCGCTCATCATCCACATGGCCCAGGCGATGACCCATATGGACCGCCAGCAGGTCCAGAATAGCGATCTGGGTGGTATAGCCCTTGGTGGTGGCGACGGCAATCTCCGGCCCGGCCCAGGTGTAGAGCACGCTGTCGGCCAGCTTGGCAACGGTGCTGCCCACCACGTTGACGATGGCCAGGGTCCGTGCCCCCCGGGCCTTGCACTCTTTCAGGGCAGCAATGGTGTCCGCCGTTTCGCCGGACTGGGAAATGACGATCACCAGAGTATGTTCATTGATGATGGGATTGCTGTAGCGCAGCTCACTGGCCAGCTCCGCCCGGACAGGGATGCGGCACAGCTCTTCCATAATATAACGGCCCACATAGCCGGCGTGGTAGGCAGAGCCGCAGGCGGTGATCACAATCTGGTTGATGCCCCGCAGCTCTTCATCGCTGAGCTGGAAACCCTCCAGAACGATCTCCCCGTTCTTTACCCGGGGCTCAATGGTGGCCTTCAAAGCCCGGGGCTGCTCCATAATCTCTTTGAGCATAAAATGCTCATAACCGCCCTTTTCCGCCGCCTCGGTGTTCCACATGACCCGGGACAGGGGCTTCTGCACCTCCCGGCCGCCGCAGTCATAGACGGTGATCTTCTCCGGGGTGAGGGAAGCAAACTCCCCATCCTCCAGATAAATCACGGTGCGGGTATGGCCGATGAGGGCGGTAACATCAGAAGCGAAAAAATTCTCCCCGGCGCCCACGCCCAGGATCAGGGGGCTGGCGTTCTTGACGGCGATCAACTCACCGGGATGCTCATCGCAGACCACGCCCAGGGCGTATGACCCTTCCAGGCGGGCCACGGTTTTCATCACAGCCTGCTTCAGGTTACCAGTATAATACAAATCCAGCAAATGTACAACCACTTCTGTGTCAGTTTCACTGTGAAAAACGAAACCTTTTTCCATCAGCTCCGCCCGAAGCAGGGCATAGTTTTCGATGATGCCGTTATGAACCACAGCGAAATGGCCGTCATTGGACACATGGGGGTGGGCATTGGTGACGGTGGGGGCGCCGTGGGTGGCCCAGCGGGTGTGGCCGATGCCGCAGAAGCCGGGGACGTTTTTGCCGTTATCGGTGATGCGGTTCAGGTTTTCCAGGTAGCCGCTGCACTTTTCGGTGAGGATTTTGCCCTCATGCTGCACGGCGATGCCTGCCGAGTCATAGCCACGATATTCCAGCCGTTTCAGGCCGTTCAAAAGTACGGGGGCCGCCTGCTGGGTGCCGGTAAAGCCAACGATTCCACACATAAGCAATCGTCCTCCTTAATCTTTATGATGTTCCAAAGACGCCTTCACAAAGCCCTGGAACAGGGGGTGGGGTTTATTGGGCCGGGATTTGAACTCCGGATGGTACTGCACGCCCACAAAGAAGTCCCGGTCCGGCAGCTCCACCGTCTCCACCAGGCGGCCGTCGGGGCTGAGGCCGGAGAGGATCAGGCCGCAGTCGGTCAGGGTCTGGCGGTAGTCGTTATTGAATTCGTAGCGGTGGCGGTGCCGCTCGGAAATGGTTTCGGCTCCATAGCAGCGGGCCATGGTGGTGCCGGGCTGGATGAGGCAGGGATAGGCGCCCAGGCGCAGGGTGCCGCCCTTGTCGATATTGTCGCTCTGGCCGGGCATGAAGTCGATGACTTTATGGCGGCACAGCTCGTCAAACTCGCCGGAATGGGCGTCGGCAATGCCGGCCACATGGCGGGCGAATTCGATGACGGCGATCTGCATACCCAGGCAGATGCCGAAGTAGGGGACGAAATGCTCCCGGGCATACTGGGCGGCCAGGATCATGCCCTCGATCCCCCGGCTACCAAAGCCGCCGGGAACGATGATGCCGTCCAGGTGGCCCAGCGTCTGTTCACAGTTGGTCTGGTTGATGGTCTCGGAATCGATCCACTCAATGTCCACCATGGCGTTCAGGGCATAGCCGGCGTGGCGCAGAGCCTCGGCCACGGAGAGATAGGCATCATGCAGCTGCACATACTTGCCCACCAGGCCGATGCGCACGGTATGCTCCCGGTGCTTGATGCGCTCCACCATGGCAGTCCATTCCCCCAGGTCAGGTTCCGGGGCGTCAATGCCCAGCTCCCGGCAGACCACCTGGGAGAAGTGGGCCTTTTCCAGCATCAGGGGGGCTTCATACAGATTGGGCAGGGTGATGTTCTCAATGACGCAGTCCTGCTTTACATTGCAGAACATGGAGATTTTCTTGAAGATGGATTCCTCCAGGGGTTCGTCACAGCGGAGAATGATGATATTGGGGCAGATGCCCATGCCCTGCAGCTCCTTGACAGAGTGCTGGGTGGGCTTGGATTTATGCTCATCAGAGCCACGCAGGAAGGGCACCAGGGTCACATGGATAAAGAGGCTGTTCTCCCGCCCAACCTCCAGTGAAATCTGCCGGGCCGCCTCCAGGAAGGGCTGGGACTCAATATCGCCAATGGTGCCGCCGATCTCAGTGATGACCACGTCGGCATCGGTCTGCTCCCCCACCCGATAGACAAAATCCTTGATCTCGTTGGTGATATGGGGAATGACCTGGACGGTGGAGCCCAGGTACTCGCCCCGGCGTTCCTTGTTCAGCACGTTCCAATAGACCTTGCCGGTGGTCAGGTTGGAGAAACGGTTCAGGTCCTCGTCAATAAAGCGCTCATAGTGGCCCAGGTCCAGGTCGGTCTCCGCGCCGTCCTCGGTAACATAGACCTCGCCGTGCTGGTAGGGGCTCATGGTGCCCGGGTCAACATTGATATAGGGGTCCAGCTTCTGGGCAGCAACCTTCAGGCCACGGGCCTTCAAAAGCCGGCCCAGAGAGGCCGCCGTAATCCCCTTGCCCAAGCCGGACACGACACCGCCGGTAACAAAAATGTATTTCTTCATTGTGTGACCATTCCCTTCTTTAAGCTTAACGCACAAATGACCGGCAGAAAAGCTGGTCATCTGTGCTTATTTTTCATTTGACGCCCCAAAGGCGGAAAACAGGTATACATCATTCATAGGTCTTGATTACATTCTCGGCCATCTGACGCTTGGATATTCGCGCGTCCATGGCCTGCTTCTCTATATATCGCTGGGCCTCGCCCTCGGTCATGCTCAGGCACTGGATCAGCAGCCACTTGGCGTGGTTCACCACGCGGATCTCCGCGATCTTATCCTCCACGCTCTGCTGCTTCTCCTCCAGTTTACGCATCCGCTCCCGGGTGGTGCAGAGAATTTTCAAAAACTGCTCCACCAACTGGGAGGAGGTGGGCTTTGACAGGGTAAAAACACCATGCTCCATAACCTTGCTGTACACATCGTTATAGAGCTCGCTTTTGACCATGATCAGCGCCGCAGCGCCGCTGTCCGTGCAGACATCGATGGCCAGGCGGGAGCCGAAATCGTCAGGCAGGGGGGCGTTGATGATGACAATGTCATAGCTGCGCTCCAGCAGGGCCCTTCTGGCGGCAGCCACGCTGTCCACCGTGTTCACCGGCCAATAGTCGGTCATGGGCAGCAGGTTCATGATGGAGCTGTTAAAGTTCTGTGCGGCAGAAACCAGCAGGACGGCATAGGTGCGTTCCTGAAAGATCAAGGGCTTCCCTCCTTTGCTTCCGCTTTCTTCCAGCGGCTCAATGGCAATACAGTGTCACCAGTTCTGCCGGCAAACGTTCGTTCACGAAGCCGGAAGACGCCGCGGCGGCTTTGGCTTCCGCCAGGTCAACCGGCAGCTTCCTGAATTTCTTCAGCACCTCTGCCGGGGCGGAGAACAGGTTGATATCCGCGCTCTCCGGCAGTTCCATGTGCTGCCCGATCCCTTCCAGGCCGGCATAGATCAGCAGGGCAAAGGCCACATAGGGATTGGCTGCCGGGTCCGGGGAACGCAGCTCCGCCCGGACGAAGTCCCCTTCCGCCGCAGGGATGCGGATCAGCTGGGAACGGTTCTGGGTGGACCAGGAGATGTAGCCGGGGGCCTTATTGCCGCCCAGGCGGGCATAGGAGTTTTCACAGGGATTCAGGAAGGCGGTGATGGCATAGATTTTATCCATAATGCCGGCGATGGCGGGCGCCATGCAGTTCTCCCCGCCGGTGGAGCGGACGGAGAAATTGATGTGCATGCCGCTGCCCGGTTTATCCATCAGGGGCTTGGGGGAAAAGTCGGCGGTAAGGCCGTTCCTGGATGCCACGGACTTGACAATGGACTGGAAGATCACCGCGTTGTCCGCAGCGGAGACCGGGTCAGCATAGCGGAAGTCGATCTCGTTCTGGCCGGGGCCCTCCTCATGGTGGGAGCTTTCCGGCAGGATGCCCATCTCCTCCATCATGAGGCAGATCTCCCGGCGGACGGTCTCCCCTTTGTCGTCGGGGGCAATGTCCATATAGCCGGCCCAGTCATAGGGGATTTTGGTGGGCTCCCCTTCCGCGTCATTTTTAAAAAGATAGAACTCCATCTCCGGGCCGAAGGTAAAGATATAGCCCCGGTTCAAAGCCTCGGCCACGGCCTGCTTCAAAATGCCGCGGGTATCACACTCAAAGGGGCTGCCGTCAGGATAGGAGATGTCGCAGAACATACGCACCACCTTGCCGGTTTCCGGCCGCCAGGGCAGCAGCGTCAGGGTGGCCGGGTCCGGGTGAAGGATCAGATCCGAACGGACAGCGCCGCCAAAACCGTCGATGGCCGAGGCGTCAATGGCGATGCCATAGCCAAAAGCCCGTTCCAGCTCCCGGGGCATGATGACGATATTCTTTTGCTTCCCATATACGTCACAGAAGGCCAGTCGAATCATCTTCACATCCGCTTCTCTGGCGTACTGCATCACTTCCTGGGCAGAATAGTTCATAACATTCTCTCCTTAATGCCGTAACAAATAAATATAAAAACCAATAAAAAACCGTTCATCGGAAAATGGGTGCGTTACCCCACCGATGAACGTCCATGTCCATGGGCTGAATCTTACCACAAGTTCCATTTCTTGTCAATGGAAGTCGATTCCATCCCGTCCCAATCTTGAAATTTTTTCAAAATTGCCTATTGACAAGATTCAACTTTGCGTGTATATTACGCCACATGAAAAGGCACTGACGCCGCAGAGGATATCTCTGACCCGTCGGCGCCTTTTCTTTTTTATTACTTTTCTCTCCTGAAGTAATAGAAAATGATGATTTGCCCGCATCCCTTCCACGCCCTTCGGGGCGCCGGGGATGGCAGGTCAGAAAAACAAAAAATCTGAAAGGAAGTTACCGCTATGACAACAGTTCCCGATTATTTTGGCAGTCTGGTCTTTGATGACAGAGTGATGCGCGCGAAGCTCTCGGAGGATGTTTACCAGTCCCTGAGACAGACCATCGATGAGGGCGTCCAGCTTAATCTTAATGTTGCCAATGCTGTGGCCTCCGCTATGAAGGACTGGGCCGTGGAGCACGGCGCCACCCATTTTACCCACTGGTTCCAGCCTATGACCGGCGTTACCGCCGAGAAGCACGACAGCTTCATCGCCCCTGCGCCCGACGGCAGCGTGATCATGGAGTTTTCCGGCAAGGAACTGATCAAGGGCGAGCCCGACGCCAGCTCCTTCCCCTCCGGCGGCCTGCGGGCCACCTTTGAGGCCCGGGGCTACACCGCCTGGGACCCCAGCTCCTACGCCTTTATCAAGGGCAAGACCCTTTGCATCCCCACCGCTTTCTGCTCCTACGGCGGCGAGGCGCTGGATAAGAAAACCCCCCTGCTGCGCTCCATGGATGCGCTGAACAAGCAGGCGCTGCGTATCCTGCGGCTGTTCGGCAACGACACCGTCAGATACGTCCGCACCTCCGTTGGCCCGGAGCAGGAGTATTTCCTTGTGGATAAGGAAATGTACAAGAAACGCAAAGACCTGATTTTCACCGGCCGCACCCTCTTCGGCGCCAAGCCTCCCAAAGGCCAGGAGATGGACGACCACTACTTCGGCGTGATCAAGCCCAGAGTGGCGGCCTATATGGCGGAGCTGAACGACGAGCTGTGGAAGCTGGGTATTCTGGCCAAGACCGAGCACAACGAGGTGGCACCGGCACAGCATGAGCTGGCCCCCATTTACACCACTACCAACATCGCCACCGACCACAACCAGCTGACCATGGAGATCATGCAGAAGGTGGCCGATAAGCACGGGCTGGTGTGTCTGCTGCATGAGAAGCCCTTCGCCGGCGTCAACGGCAGCGGCAAGCACAACAACTGGTCCATCGCCACCGACAGCGGCGTGAACCTGCTCTCCCCCGGCGATACGCCCCATGAGAACGCCCAGTTCCTGCTGTTCCTGTGCGCCGTAATCCAGGCCGTGGATGAGTACCAGGATCTGCTGCGGGCCAGCGTGGCCACCGCAGGCAACGACCACCGTCTGGGCGCCAATGAGGCCCCTCCCGCCGTGGTTTCCATCTTCCTGGGCGACGAGCTCACTGCCGTGCTGGAATCTCTGGAAAACGACACCCCCTATTCCGCTGTGGAGAAAACCCAGATGAAGCTGGGCGCCAAGGTGCTGCCCCGATTCCAGCGGGATACCACCGACCGCAACCGCACCTCTCCCTTTGCTTTCACCGGCAACAAGTTTGAGTTCCGTATGCTGGGTTCCTCCAACTCCATCGCCTGCGCCAACATCATGCTCAACGCCGCTGTGGCCCAGGTGCTGAAGGGCTTTGCCGATGAGCTGGAGGGCAAGGAGGACTTTGACGCGGCCCTGCATGAGTTAATCAAGAAGACCCTGAAGGATCACAAGCGGATCATTTTCAACGGCAACGGCTATGATGATAGCTGGATTAAAGAGGCTGTGGAGAAGCGCGGATTGCTGAACCTGCGCACCACCCCTGACTGCATGCCCTGCCTGTTTGCCGAGAAGAACAAGAGCATGCTCACCGGGCTGAAGGTTTACTCCGCTGCAGAGCTGGAATCCCGCTACGACATTCTGATGGAGAACTACTGCAAGGCAGTCACCATCGAGGCCCACACCATGGTGGATATGGCAGAGAAGGAGATCATCCCTGCCGTTGAGGCTTACATAGAGGCCCTGGCCTCCACCGCCGCGGCCAAGAAGGCGGTAGACGGTGATCTGTGCTGCGGCTATGAGAAGAAGCGGATCGGCAAGCTCTCCGCCCTGGTGGATCAGATTGACGCTGCCGTGGACGCTCTGGACGCTTCCCTCATCACCCTGGGCATGACAAGCGACATCACCGCGCAGGCGGAGCTGATCCGGGATGAGGTACTGCCCAAGATGAGTCTGCTGCGGGCCCCCGCCGATGAGGCCGAGACCCTGACCGCAAAGAAATATTGGCCCTTCCCCACCTACGGCGATCTCCTGTTCGGTGTGTGATCGCTGAGCATTGGCAGGGTTCCCCTACCCGGATATGTGGACAGACTTCAAGTCCTTTATCACAAGCCTTAATGGCTTTCCCGGGGCGCCGCCTTCGTTTTTAATTTTGTTTTCTGCGCCACTACCGCCACCACCGTCTTCGGCGCTATGGCAGAACGTATCAGGTTCTCCGCCTACTGCATTGATTCGGCAGTGATCTCTCTCTTCATTTACCCCATAGAAACCCACTGGATCTGGGGCGGTGGCTGGCTCAGCCAGTTGGGTTTCCGTGACAGCGCAGGTTTCTGCGCCATCCACGAAAGGATTTAAAAACTGAATAGAAAAAGGCGTTTGAATCAGGAAAAGTAAGCCGGAACACCGTTCACAGAGAGTATGGGGCGCTGAAAACCATACAGCAAGGCTCCGGCCTAAGAACACCTGATGAGCTTCAATCCCAACGGGCACAGCCCCAGTAGGTGCGACGCAGGCCGGGCGTTATCCGGCAGAGCTTTGTTGGAAGCTCGCCAATGAGAGAAAAAGATAGGTGGCACCGCGAGGAGCAGCACTTGCCCTATTGAATGCTGTAATGATTTTTTAGAAGGAGAAATTATTATGTGTTCAATCATGGGTTACTGTGGTAGCGGTGTCACCTTCGACGTTTTCAAGCAGCATTTTGAGGCAACCAAATCCCGGGGGCCGGACGACACCCGCATTGTGGACACCGGCAAGGGCCTGCTGGGCTTTCACCGGCTGGCCATCATGGGCCTGCACCCGGAAGGGATGCAGCCCTTTGAGCTGCACGGCAGCTATCTGGTCTGCAACGGGGAAATCTACGGCTTTGACAAGTTCAAGGCGGAGCTGAGCAAGACCCATCACTTTGTCAGCGAATCCGACTGCGAGGTGCTGCTGCCCCTCTACGAGAAGTACGGCGTGGATATGTTCGCCATGCTGGACGCTGAGTTTGCCCTGATCCTTTTCGATGCCAAGTCCGGCAGCTTTGTGGCGGCCCGTGACCCCATCGGCATCCGGCCCCTGTACTACGGCTATGACAAGGCCGGTGTGATTCTCTTTGCCAGCGAGCCCAAGAGTCTGGTGGGGCTGACAGACAAGATCATGCCCTTCCCTCCCGGCCATTACTATAAGGACGGCAAGTTCGTCTGCTACCGGGATATCGCCCATGTGGACGCAGTTTGTCACGATGAGCTGGAGACGGTCTGCGGCAAGATTCATGACAAGCTGGTGGCCGGCGTGGAGAAACGGCTGGTAGCCGACGCCAAGGTGGGCTTCCTGCTCTCCGGCGGTCTGGATTCCTCCCTGGTGTGTGCCATTGCCCAGAAGAAGAGCGCCGCTCCCATCCGCACCTTTGCCATCGGTATGAGCGAGGACGCCATTGACCTGAAATACGCCAAGCAGGTAGCGGACTACATCGGCAGCGACCACACCGAGGTGATCATGACCCGGCAGCTGGTGCTGGATTCTCTGGAGGATGTGATTCATCTGCTGGGCACCTTTGACATCACCACCATCCGGGCCAGCATGGGCATGTATCTGCTGTGCAAGTGGATTCATGAGAACACCGACATTCGGGTGCTGCTGACCGGCGAAATCTCCGACGAGCTGTTCGGCTATAAGTACACCGACTTCGCCCCCTCGGCGGAGGAGTTCCAGAAAGAGGCGGAGAAGCGTATCCGGGAGCTGCATATGTATGACGTGCTGCGGGCTGACCGCTGCATCTCCGTCAACTCCCTGGAGGCCCGGGTACCCTTCGGCGACCTGGACTTTGTGCAGTACGTCATGAGCGTTGACCCTGCCAAGAAAATGAACGTCTACGGCAAGGGCAAGTATCTGCTGCGCCACGCCTTTGAGGGGGACTACCTGCCCCACGACATTCTCTATCGGGAAAAGGCCGCCTTCTCCGACGCGGTGGGCCACTCCATGGTAGACCATCTGAAGGCCTACGCCGAGAGCTATTATACCGACGAGGAATTCGAGACGCTGCGGCAGAAATACAGCCACGCCCAGCCCTTCACCAAGGAATCCCTGCTGTACCGGGAAATCTTCGAGAAGTACTACCCCGGCCAGGCAGAGATGGTGGTGGACTTCTGGATGCCCAACAAGAGCTGGGAGGGCTGCAACGTAAACGACCCCTCCGCCCGGGTACTGGCCAACTACGGCGACAGCGGCGTTTGAATTTATCAATAACCTACATTATTACAGCAAAACCGGCAGAGTTTTCTCTGCCGGTTTTCATTATGGTTTCATCCTCCTGCGATGGGCGGGATCAGGTAGACAATGTCGCCGTCTTGGAGTCTGGCGCCGGGCTTGGCGGGACATTCGTTCACCGCCACGGCGCAGGCCTTCAGGTCTTTGAGAGTAAGGGAGGAATTCGGCTGGGCGTTGTGAAGGGCTTCCAGCAGCTTGGGGTAAAGCTCCCGCACCGTGGCGGCTTCCAGCTCCAGCTGCTTCACGCCGCTGTCCAGCCGGAGAAGGCCGAAAAGCTTCACGGTAACCATCATTCAATCCCCAGCTTTCTCAGCTTCTTTGCATCAGGAAGGCCGTTCTCGCCCCAGCCCCGGGCCTTGTAATAGATGCGCTTCATCTGCTCCAGGGGCACCCTGCTGCTGGGGTCATTGGGGTCCTGGAGCACATTGGTCAGGCGCCTGGGCAGCTTATCCTTCTCCGCCGAGACGCCGAAGCGGGCATTCACCGCTCGCTCCACGTTATAGCTGCGCTCCCCAATTTTCAGGAATTTGCCGATGTTCATGCTCAACCCCACGGCATAGCGCAGCTCATAAGTATAGGGGATCAGGGGCAGGTTCAAATGGGCGATACCGGGGCATTTGTTCAGCAGCCGGATAACCCAGCCGATATGGGGGATGATGAAATTGACAAAGCGGGTGACCGGGCTGTTGGGCTTGCTGATAAGGAATCTGGGAAAGACGGCGTAGGAGGTAAACAGACAGTGGCCACAGGCGGAGATGGACTCCATCAGATCCTGCATCAGCATACAGAAGTCTGCCTTGGCCTTAGGGGTCTGCTGGTCGATGCTGAGGCCCAGGCCCTCCAGCACCACCAGGTAACCGCCGTTCAGGTGACAGCCGCCCCGGTTGGCAACGGCGTAGCCCAGGCCCTGGCCCACGGCCCGGCGGGGCTCATAAGCGGACAGCTCCATGCCCTTGGACTGGATGGCAAAGTCCTTGCCGCCGTATTTCTCGCTGAGGCGTTTGCTGCCCTGGGCCAGCTCATCCCCGACGCCCCGGCGATGAGCGATGTCATCCAGCAGCTGGGAAATGCCCTCCACTTGGCCGAATTCCAGGCCGTTGTTCCACAGGCCCTTCTCGCTTGCTTCCATGGCCCAGGCGATGGTGCCGGCGCAGGAGATGCTGTCCATGCCCAGCTCGTCCAGCTCACGGTTCCAGCGGCAGACCAGCTTCAGATTATCGTTGAGCAGGTTGGGGCCGAACAGCCCCAGGGTCTCCAGCTCCGGCCCCTTCACCTTCTGGCCCTCTACCTCCACGGTGCGGGAGCAGCGGATGGGACAGGAGAGGCAGCCGGAATTGGTGATGTTCTCCTCCTCGGCCAGGGCCTCACCACTGACCTTTTCAAAGCCGTCAAAGCGGCCGGCGGAGAAGTTCCGGGTGGCCAGCTGGCCCCGCAGCTGCATGGTGCTGACCAGGCCCGCGGTGCCCAGGCGGGGCAGCTGGGAGCCGGTGAGGGGGTGGGCTTTCAGGGCGGCCGTCCACTGCTTATGGTGTTCCATGGCCTTCTCCCGGTCGTAGAGTCTGATTTCATGGCTGCCGGAGGCCACAATGGCTTTCAGGTTCTTGCTGCCGAAAACGGCGCCGGTGCCGCCCCGGCCTGCCGCCCGTTCCCCACTGGTGACGGCGGCGTAAAGCACCCGGTTCTCCCCTGCCGGGCCGATTGTCACCATGCCATAGCGACCCTTGGGGCCGTGGAGGTCTGTCAGTTCCTTTTTCAGTCCCGCCTGGGTGTCCCCGGTTTTCAGGCCCCAGAGAGTGGCGGCCTCGTGGTAGAACACCTGCCCGTTGTCGATCTCGACCCACACCGGCTTAGAGCTTTGGCCGCGAATGACCAGTGCGTCGATGCCGGCCTTTTTCAGGTAAAAACCGAAGTCCCCGCCGCAGTTGGAGGAAGTGGTGATCCCTGTCAGGGGGGAGAGGGTGGAGATATCAAAGCGGTTGGAGGAGGGGGCGAAGGTGCCCGTCACCGGCCCGGTGGCAATGACGATGATATTCTCCGGGCCGAAGGGGTCCTCCCTGCCGGTGAAGTTGTCGTACATGATTTTGGAGGCCATGGCCTTGCCGCCGATGTACAGCTCCCGGTCCCGGTCCGTCCAGGGGTATTCCCTCTCCCGGCGGAGGCTCAGATCGATCTCCAGCACGCGGCCCATATATCCTGCGTAATTGGTCATGCTTCCGCTCCGTTTCGTAGTTCTTATACGCTAAGTATAAAATAGAAAGAAGCCAAAGGCAATAGGCATTGCCCTTGGCTTCGTATGAATCGGTATGGCTGTCAGCCGATGCCCAGCAGGTGGGCCAGGGGGAAATAGAGGATGGGCAGGAAGATGGCGGGCAGCATATCCCCCACCTTCACCGACTCCTGACGCAGGCCCAGCAGGTTCACGCTCATGCCCAGGAACATGGCCCCGCCCACGGCGGACATCTCCGCCACCACCTCGGTGGTGAGGACGGGCTGCACCACGCCGGCCAGCAGGGTAATGGAGCCCTGCACCAGCAGCACCGGGATGCAGGCAAAAATGGCCCCGGGGCCAAGCGCGGCAGAGAAGGCCAGGCAGCTGACAAAGTCCATGATGCTCTTGGTCAGCAGGATGGTATAGTCATGGTTCAGGCCCGCCTGGATGGAGCCAAGGATGGTCATGGTGCCCACACTGAAAAGGATGGTGCAGGTGACAAAGGCCTCACCAAAGCGACCGCTGCCCAGCCGGGTGCGGCTCAGCTTGGCTTTCAGCCAGTCCCCGGAGGTGTTGATGGCATCGTCCAGCTTCAGCAGCATACCGATCAGGGTACCCAGCACCAGGCAGATCACGACCACCAGGGTGTTGTTGGAACCCATGACGTTCTGGATGCCGATGGTAAAGGTGATCAGGCCGATGACGGTCATCAGGCCCTTACTGTACTTTTCCCCGATTCGGTTGCCGAAGGTGACGCCGATCAGGCCGCCGATGATAATGGTGAATACGTTGATGATGGTGGCAATCATGGGGTTAAGACCTCTTTACGACAAAATTTCAGGTTGAAAAAAGTCACCGGCTTTTGGGCCGGTGACTTTGGAAGAAATGCGCGTTCAGCAGCCGGCGTTGAAGTCCAGAGCCACCTGGACATACAGCTTCACGCTGTTGATGAGGGCGTCCTCGTCCACATCATACTTGCAGTGGTGCTGGGCCCAGCAGGCACCCTTGGCCTCGTTGCGCACGCCCATGAAGGCAATGGCGCCGGGGGCCTTCTCCAGGAAGAAGGAGAAGTCCTCACCGCCGGTGACGGCGGGCTGATGGTAGAGGCAATCCTCACCCAGGGCCTTCTTGGCGGCCTTGGCAGCCAGCTCCGTAAAGGCAGGCTCGTTCACGGTGGGGGCGATCAGGTGGATGTACTCCAGCTTGGCCTCAGCCCGGTAAGAAGCGGCGGTCTGGGCAGCCACACGGCCGATGGCCTCCTCGAACAGGGCGGTGAAATCGGGATTATAATAACGGGTAGTCCCTTCCAGGGTGCCGTACTCGGCAATCACGTTCCAGCGGCTGCCAGCCTCGATCTTGCCCACGGTAAGAACGGCAGCGTCAGCAGGATTGATCTCACGGCTGACGATGGTCTGCAGGTTCTGGACAATGGCGCTGGTGACAACGGCGGTATCCACGCACTGGTGAGGGGCGGAACCATGGCCGCCTCTGCCATGGACATTGATGATAAACTGGTCGGCTGCTGCCATACGGGGGCCGGTCTCAATGGAGACCTTGCCAGCCTCCACATCGGACCAGACATGGATGCCGAAGCAGGCATCCACACCGTCCATGGCACCCTGCTCGATCATGGATTTGGCGCCCAGGGCCACCTCTTCCGCCGGCTGGAAGGCCAGCTTGACGGTGCCGCAGAGCTCGTCCTTATGGTCATTGAGGATACGGGCAGCAGTAAGCATGGAAGCGGTATGGCAGTCATGGCCGCAGGCGTGCATCACGCCGGGGTTCTGGCTGGCGTAGGAAGCGCCGGTCTCCTCCTGGACGGAGAGTGCGTCCATATCGCCGCGAAGCAGGATGGTCTTGCCGGGCTTGGCACCCTTAATGGTGGCCAGTACGCCGGTCTCCAGTCCGCAGGGACGCCATTCAATCCCGTACTTATCCAGCTCGGCCTTGATGGTCTTGCTGGTCTCGTACTCCTTGGTGCTGACCTCGGGATGGGCGTGGAAGTGGCGGCGCATCTCGATAAGATAATCGTTATAGGAAGCAGCAATCTGATTGATATCCATTTTGTATCTATCTCCTGATAATTATTGTTGGCTTTGAGCCAAAGCGGATTATAGCACGATTCCCCCGCCCCCGCAAGAGGGGCGAGGGAAGGCTTTGAGTTTAATGCTACGCCTTTCGGGCTAAGACGGAATCAGGCAAAGAAGCTGGCGAAAGCACCGGCGATGAACACGGAGGTGATGGTAACGGTGACAAAGCCGCCAACGATCATGCTGGGGAACATCTTGCTCATGAGGAAATTGAACTCATCATCGGTCTGAGCCAGAGACTTGCAGGTGGACTCGGTGATGATGGCGTCGCAGGGGAAGCCATAGAGAGCGGTCAGGCCGTTGGCAAAGGCGAGGGGGAAGCTCATCTTCAGCACCTTGGCGATGATGAAGGAGGCAACTGCCATACCGAAAACGCCAATGACGATCAGAACCAGCATGGGAACGATGATGGAGACCAGCATCTCAGGAGTGCAGTCCTTCAGGCCATCGAACACATACATCATCAGAGCGAACATAACGATGCCGTAGGAGTTGGCACGGTTCAGGGAGTTGCGGTCCAGGAAGCCCAGAGTGGTGAAGATAACGCCCAGGACCAGGGCCCAGATGGCGCCGGAGATCTTGCCGATAAAGGGGAAGCTGACGCCGCCCAGCAGAGTGGCAAACCAGGCAACGATGCCCAGCTTGATCAGGGTGACAACAGCGGAGTCAAACTTCTTGGGCACAGGGGGAATCAGGGTCTTGCGGTCAGGCTCATCCACCATAGCCATGGGGTTCTCAGCCAGAGCCACAGGGACGGAGCCGCCGTCGCGGAACTCCTTCAGCAGGCGCTTGCCTTCCACCTGGAGGCAGACAGCGGTGATGGGGTAGCCGGCAAAGCCCTGCACGCAGTACATGGTGATGGCAAAGACAGCGGCGACTTCCAGACCGGCGTTAGCAGCAGCAGTCTGCATGGTGGTGGCGGCAATGATACCACCGGTGAGAGGAGGCAGACCGGCAATAACCAGGGTCTTGTCCATAAACAGGGGGCAGATGAACCAGGACAGGACACACATGCCGGCCAGGCCGGAGAGGCAGACCACAATGGTCTTCCACTGGGCCTTCAGCTGCTTGAGGCTGATAACAGTACCCATGTGGGTGATAAGCAGATAGATGCCCAGGGTGCTGCCGAAGGGGATCAGCTTGGAGTCGGAAACCAGGTCGTGAGGGAACACAGTCCAGTAACCGAGCAGCATTACGATGGCTGTCACGAAGACAGAGGGGATCCAAGCCTTGGTCACGGTGCTGACCACTTCGCCAATAATGTAAGCGGCAGCACAGAGGACGAAGGCAAGCACGAAGTTATACATTCTTTCTTCCTCCTAAAATTTGCTTTATTCAAGCGGCGGGGCAGCGCTCCGCCGGGCGAATACCTGTTGACGGCCCTCAGCCGTTGAGATACTTGAGAGCAATGCTCACCAGGGTGCGGATACCGTAGGGCATGGTCTCCTCCATGGGGCTGCACTTGGGGTTATGCAGGGCATAGACCTGATCCCCCTGGTGGCCGGCGTAGAGCATGAAGTAGGCGCTGGGCACCCCGGCCATCTGGCGGAAATAGGCAAAGTCCTCGCTGAAGCCCATGGGCTTTTCCAGCTCAACAATGGCGTCCTCCCCCAGCTCCTCGGTGATGGCGGCCCTGGCAATATCCACCAGTTCCCCATCATTGATGGCTGCGGGATAGCCATAGTAATGGTAAACATCAAAGGTGCAGCCGGAGAGGCTTTCCATGCCTTTGGCGATGGCAAACATCTGCTGGCGGATGGTCTCCCGCACTTCCTCGTTATAGGCCCGGGAAACGCCGCCAAACTTGCACTGGCTGGGGATCACATTGGGAGCCACGCCGGCGTTGATGCTGCCGATGGACATGACCGCAGTCTCCAGCGGGTCCACCCGGCGGGCGACAATCTGCTGCATGGCCACCACCATCTGGCAGGCCGCCAGGATGGGGTCCGTGGTTTTATGGGGTTCAGAGCCATGGCCGCCCACACCGTCAACCGTTACATCATACAGGTCAACAGAGGTGGTCACAGGGCCTTTCCGCATACCGATCTTTCCCACCCTGCTTTCATCCGGCAGGACATGGATGGCATAGGCAGCATCCACATGGGGATTCTCCATGACGCCCTTTTCCACCAGTTCCTTGGCGCCGCCGGGCAAGGTATCCTCACTGTGCTGGAAGATCAGCTTCACGGTGCCGCAGAATTCATCCCGCAGGGAGCACAGCAGCTTTGCCGCGCCCAGCAGCATGGAGGCGTGCAAATCATGACCGCAGGCATGCATCATGTTGGGCACCTCGCTGGCAAAGGGCAGGCCGGTCTCCTCCTGCACGGGGAGGGCGTCAATATCCGCCCGCAGGGCCACGCAGCGGCCAGGGCCCTTTTTGCCATGGATCAGCGCCACGACAGCAGTGGGCACCGGGGACTCAATCTTATCCACGCCGTATTCCGCCAGCTTTTCCCGGATGAGGGCGGAAGTCACAAACTCGTTACGTCCGATCTCGGGATGCCGATGAATCTGCCGGCGAAGGCCCACAATCTCATCATAGCAGGCCTCAGCTCTTTCTTTGATTACGCTCATATCATTGCCTCTTATCATCATGCTCCCTCTCTGTTTCAAAAGAACGGGAACCATATTTTCATTTTTACATCGTCACAGTAAATCGCTGAGATGTTGGCTTACATCATATCACAGCTGAAAAAATTTGCAAGGAAAAATGTTAAAAAAATTTGAACATCGTCGAAATTTGCTTTTTTTATCTACAATCGCTTGTGTTCATGTTTGATTTTTCAGTCAATTTTCACAAGCTGTTGTGGGGACCGCTGAACGCAAAAAATCCCCGCATCATATGACGCGGGGATTGGAAAGGGTTTCAGAGCTTATCAACGAAAAGGCAGCGGATGGCGTTGAGCACCGCGATGACCATCACGCCCACATCGGCAAAGATGGCAAGCCACATATTCGCCAGACCCAGGGCACCCAAGGCAAGGCAAATCAGCTTGATGCCGATGGCAAAGATGATATTCTCATAGACGATACGCAGGCATTTGCGGGAGATTTTGATGGCTTTGGCGATCTTCAGCGGGTCATCGTCCATGAGCACAATGTCCGCCGCCTCAATGGCCGCATCAGAGCCCAGGGCACCCATGGCAATGCCAATATCCGCCCGGGACAGTACCGGCGCGTCATTGACCCCGTCGCCCACAAAGGCAAGCTTGCCTCCGCCCTTCCGCTCAGCCAGCAGCTGCTCCACCTTTGCCACCTTGTCGCCGGGCAGCAATTGGCTGTATACCTGGTCGATGCCCAGCTTTTGTGCCACATGCTCCGCCACGGCGGAGGCATCGCCGGTGAGCATGACGGTCTTCTCCACCCCGGCCGCCTTCAGGGCACTGACGGCAGCCTTGGCATGGGCCTTGATCAGGTCGGAAATGACGATATGCCCGGCATAGGTGCCGTCAATGGCTACATGAATAATGGTTCCCACGCTGCGGCAGGGCACATAGTCAATGCCCAGCCGGCGCATCAGCTTGTCGTTGCCGGCGGCAACCCGGGTCCCATCCACCAGGGCGGTGACTCCCTGGCCGCTGATCTCCTGGATATCGGTCACCCGGCTGCGGTCGATCTCCTTGCCGTAGGAGCGCTGGAGGCTGCGGCTGATGGGGTGGGAGGAGGCGCTTTCCGCCAGGGTGGCATACTCGATCAGCTTTTCGTTTTCCATGCTGCTGTGGTGGATGCCCTCCACGGCAAAGACACCCTCGGTCAAAGTGCCGGTCTTATCAAAGACCACGCAGCGGGTCTTGGACAGGGCTTCCAGATAGTTGGAGCCTTTGACCAGGATGCCCGCCCGGCTGGCCCCGCCGATGCCGGCAAAGAAGCTGAGAGGGATGCTGATGACCAGGGCGCAGGGGCAGCTGATGACCAGGAAGGTCAGGGCCCGGTAAAGCCACTGGCCCCACTGGGCCTCCAGACCCAGAAACAGCATGCGGATCACCGGCGGCAGCAGGAACAGAGCCAGGGCCGCGCCGCAGACAGCTGGGGTATAGACCCGGGCGAAGCGGGAAATGAAATCCTCCGACCGGGACTTGCGGGAGCTGGCATTCTCCACCAGTTCCAGAATTTTGGATACAGTGGACTGGCCGAACTCCTTCGTTGTGCGAATGTGCAGCAGGCCGCTGAGATTGACGCAGCCGCTGATGATCTCGTCCCCGGGCTGCACCTCCCGGGGCAGGCTTTCCCCGGTGAGGGCGCTGGTGTCCAGTACGGAGCTGCCCTCCGTCACCACGCCATCGATAGGCACCTTCTCCCCCGGCTGCACCACGATGACAGTGCCCACCGTCAGTTCCTCCGGGTCCACCTGGATGAGCCGGCCCTCCTGCTCAATATTGGCATAGTCCGGCCGGATATCCATCAGCTGGCTGATGTTGCGGCGGCTCTTGCCCACGGCATAGCTTTCAAACAGCTCGCCGATCTGGTAAAACAGCATGACGGCGATGGCTTCCGCATAGTCGCCGTTTTCGTAGATGGCAAGGGCCAGAGCGCCCACCGTGGCGATGGCCATGAGAAAGTTCTCATCAAAGACCCGGCCCTTGATGATGCCCTTAACGGCCTTGCGCAGAATGTCATAGCCGATGACGGCATAATCCACCAGGTACAGCGCCAGCCTCAGCCAGCGGCCGGCGCCGGGGAACAGCAGACCGTCCAGCCGGGAAAAAGCCGCCGTCGGAATCAGCTTCAAACCGATCAGCATCAGCGCCGCCACAAGGATGCGCGTCAGCATTTTCTTTTGTTTTTTTGTCATAGCACACGCTCCCGCCTGTCCTCACAGGACAGTCTTTTTTCAGCAGTCCGATCAGAAGAAGATTTCGCAGTCATCTTCCACCTTTTTGCAGTTTTTCAGCACCTGGGCCATAACCGCTTTGGGGTCCTGCCCTTCCTCAAACTCCACCGTCATTTTCAGGGCCATGTAGTTCACCGTGGCCTCCCTGACGCCGGGGGTCTTACGGGCAGCCTGTTCCATCAGGTTGGCGCAGTTGGCGCAATCCACTTCTATTTTATAGGTTTTCTTCATTTTTATTTCCTCCTATCAAGTAAACGATTAAGCACTTGTTTAATCTTTGTGTGACTATCATACACGTTTTTGGCGAAATGGTCAAGGCTTTTTTCTGTTTTTTCCCGGAAAATTTGTTTGCCATTGTGGAGCGTTTCGGTTACAATGGGTACAAGAGAAAACAAATCCCAGGGAGGAAATGCAATGGACCACGACAAACTGCCCCATGACCACGGTCAGTCCGCCGATGAGGTGATGGAGAAATGCCCTTCCAGCGATGACTTTCAGAAGGTGTCCGAGCTTCTGCGCCAGCTGGGTGACAGCACCAGGGTCAAGCTGTTCTGGATCCTCTGCCACTGTGAGGAGTGCGTCATTAACCTCTCCGCCATGATGGACATGAGCAGCCCCGCCGTCTCCCACCATCTGCGCCAGCTGCGCAGCGCTGACCTGATTGTCAGCCGCCGGGAGGGGAAGGAGGTCTATTACAAGGCCGCAGACAATGTGCAGGCCGCGGTGTTCCACCGGCTCATTGAGGAGATGCTGGAAATCTCCTGTCCCCATCCCCCGCAGCACTGAACCGAAATATCCATTTGACGGCAAAGCCGCGCAGGACCCTGGGTGCCTGCGCGGCTGTTGCTTTATCTGTGTTTTATGGGCGACGCCTCACAGCTGCAGCAGGTAGCGCTTATGGTATTTCAGCTGCACATAGCGCATGACTTTGCGGTAATAGACCGGGTTTGCCGCACCGCCGATCAGGCCCACCACCGGCAGGCCCTGTATGAATTTCAGCAGCAGCATATCCAAAGCAAAGGCTGAGGCCGTCTCCTGCAGCTGGGCCTGGAAGCCGGCCTCGGTAATCTGTTCCGGCGGCAGCGGCCCCTGCTCCACTTCCCTGTTCAGCCGTTCCCATTCCTGGCCGGTGCTGAGGGCAGCGGCCATCATTTTCAGGATCAGCATCTGCTCGCTCTGCTGCGTATAGTCAAAGCCATAGCCCAGGGCCGTCTCATAAATGCCCCGGAGCAGGGTACTGAGAAAAAGGACAATATCCGGCAGGCCTATGCCCAGGGCTCCCAAGCCCAGCCCCTCCACCGTGGTCACGGTCAGGTTCGCCAACTCTGACTGCCGGGCGCTTTTCCGAAGCCGCTTCAGCTCCCGGCGGCTGCCCTTCACCTGAAAGGCATAGTCCCGAATGCGCTGATCTTCCTGCAGGCCCTCCTTGTCATAGCTTTTCTCTATCAGGACACGGCCCTTTTCAAAAACCAGCGTAAACCCCTTGCAGAAGGCGCTTTGCAGCCCCTCATACACCTTTGCCGGCAGCTTGCGCTCCAGGCTTTCCTTCCAGCTGCCGCCGCCGGCTTTCATGGCTGCTTCAGCCAGTTTCTCCTCCTGCTTCTGTAAAAGAAGCAGTTCCTTTTGTATGGCGGTTTCCCGCCGTTTTTTCCTGCCGATCATAGGATGCCCTCCTCATACTCCGCTTTGATATTCAGAATGTCCTCCATGGGGATCACGGTGCCGTCGGCCATGGTGACCCGCCCAGTAAAGTCATCCACCTTCTTCACGGTGCCGGCGACCGTGACGCAGGCACCCCCGCTTTTCCGTTCATCGGGCTTGAAATAGCAAATCTCCGCCTGGGGCCGCTCCCGGCTATGGGCTTTTAATAGCTGCAGGCAGGCGTTCAGCTGCTCTTTGCGGCTCTCATCCAGCTCCGGCCGCGCCTCGGTCAGGCGGGCCGCTTCCAGCACTGCGGCTTCATAGCCGGTGAGGGCGGCGAAGGGGGAAAACTGGGCCGCCCGGTCAATCAGCGGCATGGGCGGATGGGCGGTCGAGACCGGGCGGGGCCGGGAAAGTATATCGTCGTATGGATGGTTCATGCCCGGTGCCCCCCGATCTGCCGGTTTCTGTCCCGGCCGGTGGCCCCCTCCTGGTAGCTGGTGCCGGGGAGGATGGCGTTCTTGCCGTATTTCTTCTTGATGGCCAGCATGGCCTGCTGCTTGTTCCGCTCCCGGGCCAGGGCGGCCCGCTCTTCCTCCCGCTGTCGACTAAGCTGCGCGTAGTCGGTGAACAGGTCCAGCTGCTCCGTTTCCGGCTCCTGCACTTCCCCGCTTCGCATTACGTTGGCCGCCACCACATACATGCGCCGCACCGGCAGCTTCCGATCCACAATGCGCTCGTACAGCGCCATAGCGGCATCCATGATCAGCCGGGTGGAGGAGGTATGGCGGCCCAGGTTGACGCTGCCGTGGGCGGCCTTGGGCAGCTGCCGGCCATAGGCATCCGTCTGGGTCTCGCCGGCATAGCCCGATTCCGGGTTATCCTTGTCATAGCCCACGGTGAGGACGATCTGATTGGTAACCAGGCCCTGATCCACCAGGTCCAGGACCAGGCCATCGGTCATTTCCCGCAGGATCATTTTGCCGCCCGCAAAGTCATAGGGGCATTGCAGCACCTGGCCCACGCTGATGCTGCTGCTCTCCGGCCGGTAGGCCTTGATGTCCTTAATGGTGCAGGGCTCCCAGCCCCAGGCATGGTCGATCAGCAGCTGGGCGTTGACGCCGAAGAGCTTATACAGCAGCTCCTCATTATAATATTCGTTGGCCCCGCCCAAAGAGCAGCGGGCAATGTCCCCCATGGTGCGCAGGCCCACAGCCTCCAGCTTCCGGGCATAGCCCCGGCCCACCCGCCAAAAGTCCGTCAGCGGCTGATGGTTCCACATTAAGCGGCGGTAGCTCTCCTCGTCCAGCGCCGCGATGCGCACCCCGTCCCGATCCGCCGGGACCCGCTTGGCCCGGATGTCCATGGCCACCTTGCAGAGATAAAGATTGCTGCCGATGCCCGCGGTGGCGGTGATGCCGGTTTCATGCAGCACATCGCTTATGATCATGCGGGCAAAGTCATGGGCAGAGACGCCCCGGGTTTTCAGGTAATCCGTGGCATCCATGAACACCTCGTCAATGGAGTAGACATGGATATCCTCCGGCGCCACATACCGGGTATAGACAGTATATACTCTGGTGCTGTAATCCATGTAATGGGCCATACGGGGTTGGGCCACGATATAGTCCAGCTCCAGATGGGGATCGCGGTTCAGCTCACTGGCCAGGCAGGATTTGCCGGTAAAGTCCCCGCCCCGGAGCCGCCCACGGCGGCGGGCATTCTCCGTCTTCACCTGCTGCACCACCTCAAACAGCCGGGCCCGGCCGGAAATGCCGTAGGCCTTCAGCGGCGGGGTGACAGCCAGGCAGATGGTCTTTTCCGTGCGGCTGCTGTCAGCCACCACAAGGCAGGTGTCCAGCGGGTCCAGCCCCCGCTCCACGCACTCCACAGAGGCATAGAAGGACTTCAGGTCAATGGCGATATAGGTTCTGTCCCCCATGGTTTCTCCGTCCTTTCGAATTTCTGTCCCTATTATATCTCATTAAGACAATAATTGCAAGTAAATATCGCCCGACCGGAGAAATTTGGTCAGGCGATAGCTGCGCTTTATATTTTCCTTATGGGGTGGCGGATAACGGTTTTCAGCTTTTCCGGCGCCGTCCTTCTGACATCGGAGAGGTAGATCTCATGGTGGAGGCGGGTATCAGAAAAGTCGTTGCCATAGCCCTGCTCCGCGATGAAAGCATCCATCAGGGCCACGTTGGCCGGTTCATCGTCATAGGGGCCGATGTGCAGCATCTGGACGCAGAGGCCTTCCTCCACAGTGATAAACTCCACCTGAGAGAAATCCTGCTTTTTCTTTGCCGTGGCTTCGGCCACGGCCCAGTCGAAATCTGCCCGGCTCACGAAATCCGGCAGGCGGATGACGGAGATCCAGTGAAACTGCTCCTTGCGGGTATAGTCGAAGCCCTCCACGCCCTCCTGCCACCAGAAGCCCTCCAGCGGCGGCACCACATAATCAAAGTAGCCGTCGATCCGGTGACCGCTGCGCTTGCTCATCTTGATGGTGAAGGCGATGGCATACAGCAGGCCGATGGCCTTTTTGTAATCCCCGTCCTCCTGGTTGGGGTCGCCGGTGCCACGGACGGCGATGTAGTTCATGGGCGGAACCTCCACAAGCTCCGGCTTTTTCTTCGGCAGGTAGAATTCCTTGTACTCCTTCTTGTAATCAAAGGCCATGGTTATTTCCTCCTTATTCCAGCTCTTCCCACAGGGCAAGGAACTTCTTCTCGGACAGAATCTCGTTGGTCACATACTTGCCATTATAGAACAGCGCATAGTTTGTCCAGGCTGCCGGGGCGTTTTGGGCTTTCTCCCGGCTGTCCAGCAGGATGCTCTGGAAGGGAATCCCCCGCTCTCGGGCACAGGCTTCAATCAGCGGAACATACTTGGCGGTAAAGGGGCAACCGGGGGTGTAATACAGGCTGAAGCCCGCATCCCCGGTGGCAGGCGCCTTTACCGCCGCTTTGAAGCGGGGCTTTTCCCCGCTGCCGTCAAAGGGCAGATACAGCAGGGTGAAATAGGGTTCCGCCGTGTCCGCCAGACGGAAGCCCTTATGGGCCAGATACCTGGGGTCTGACAGGAAGGACTGCTTCTTGTGGGAGGAAATCACCGTCAGGCCCTGCATGCCCCGGGCCTTGGCATCCTCGATGCAGGCCGCCAGCAGCTCATTGGCATATCCCTGGCCTTTGCAGGCGCCGGAGACCCAGAAGCAGTTGATGTGCATATAGCCCGGTGCCTCGATGGGCACCCAGGCATACTCCGCCGGGATGTACTCAATGAAGCATTTGCCCCGGATATCGCCTTTGAGAAACACCAGACCCTCTTCCAGACGGTCCCGCAGCCACTGTTTTTTGGTCAGCACCTGGGGGTCTTTGTTGCTGGATATGGCGCAGCAGATGTGCTCGCTGTCCAGGTTCTCGGTTGTCAGTTTAATGTAGTCCATAGATCTCCCCCATCCGTTTGATTTTCTCCGCCAGCTCCCGGCGGATCTCTGTTGGTTCCAGCAGCTCCGCCTTCTCTCCGAAGGTCAGCAGCCAGCTGATCAGGCCCTCCTTGTCGGTATAGTCCGCCTGAAACAGCAGCCGGCCGTCGGGCTGGGGCGCATAGCAGTCCCGGCCGAATTCCTCCGCCAGCCGCCAGGCACAGTCTGGTGTAAAGAGGGCTTTCACCCGGATGCCCCCGGGGAAGATGTGCTGGGTGCTCAAGTCCGGCAGCGGGGCCGGGCGCTTTTCAAAGCCTGAGCCGGTCAGGTACAGGCCGTCCATGCGGTTGAGCTTAAAAAGGCGGTAATCCTCCCGGCTTCTGCACCAGCCCCAGACATACCAGCTGGACCAGCGAAACACCAGATAATACGGCTCGATCTCCCGCCGGGTCTCCCCGCCGGGGGAAAGATAGTCAAAGCCGATGACCAGCGCCGCCTCTATGGCCCCGTGGATCAGTTGAATCTTGGGGGCCAGGCTGTCCTTATACCAGGAGGAGAGGTCAATGAGAAAGGCCGGCCCGGCGCTGATCACATCCGAAGTCCCAGCGGACAGCTTTTCCATCAGCTGGGCATAGCGTTTGGTATCGCTGACGCTGTCCAGGCTTTGCAGGCCCGCCAGGATGGCCTGCATATCGGCAACGCTCAGCACCGTCCTGTCCATGCGGTAGCCCTCCATGATGGAAATGCCGCCCCCTGCCCCCTGCCGGGTGACGATGGGGATGCCCGCCTGGCAAAGGGCCTCCACATCCCGGTTGATAGTGCGGCGGGACACCTCAAAATGTTCCGCCAGCTCCGGGGCGGTGACGCTTTCCCTCTGGAGCAAGATGGACAAGATACCGATCAGCCGGTCAATTTTCATAGTTCTATCCTCATGTTTCTATGATACAAAAATAAACACGACAACTGTGTGTCGTGTTTATTGTATATGCTTATTCTTTTTCTTGCAAGGACTTTTAAGGCTTTACGGTGATCCCTGCATCCCGCATTTCCCGGCGCAGGCGGGAGACATCCCCCCGGAAGACGGTGGCGTTCATGCCGGTGAGCCGGGCCACCTCCACATTGTCGTGGCGGTCGTCAATGAAGAAACACTCCGCCGGGATCAGGTCAAAGCGGGAATACAGCTTTTCATAGATCTCATGCTGGGGCTTGGCCAGCAGCCAGTCGGCAGAGACCAGCAGTCCGTCAAAGCAATCGGCAGCGGGCAGGCGGTGGAAGTATTCATAAATGTCCCGGGAGGCGTTGGACAGCAGGTAGATGCCATAGCCGCCGGCCTTCAGTTCCTGAATCAGGTCACCGATACCCGGCGTTGGCATCAGGTCCCCCTCCCACCAACGGCAGATCAAGGGTTCTACCGCAGCTTTCAAGTGCTCCGGCACACGCTGGGCCAGAATTTGGGCGACCTGGGCAGGTTTCAGGGTACCTCTGTCCATGGAACACCACTCCGCCGTTTGAAAGACCTCCGTCTCCAACAGCTCCGCGTCCTGGCCGGTATAACCCAGGCGGCGGATATACTCACTGGGTTTGAAATCGAAGAGTACGTTGCCCATGTCAAAAACGATGTTTTTTATCATTGCATCATCCTCCATTGTGAACGGAACGGTACGCTGATTGTATATTACTTTTAATCTGCTGTCAACACGCCTCGACCCGGCACCCGCTTAAGTTGACAGCAATTTTCAGGTATGATATACTGGCCACACTTTATCTAGGGAGAACTGGTTATGAATTTAAAACATTTGTTGGGTAATTTTTTAAAAGACGCCATTGACAGTGTTTACATCTTTGATTCCCATCGCAGTGAAATCAGGAAATTCAAGTCGCCCAAAAGAAAAGCCATATACAATACCGTTACCCTCAGCAGGGAGCAGGCGCTGGCGGTTGATCGATTGTTTGAAGAAAATTACGGGAAGAAAGTTCCTCACACATGGCATCGCCACTTTACCGCGTTCACCGGAAATTTTGATGTCAATTATTTCCCCGAGCTGTTGTACATCCCCGAGTTCGAGCGCTATATGAATCTGAAAAAAGAATATGTCAAGGTGTTATCCGACAAAAATGTTCTTCCCTATCTGGCGCTGGCTGCTGAGGTGGCAATGCCCAAGACGCTTTTCTCCTGCGCCAGCGGGCTTATATGCGGCAGCAAAAAAGGAGAGATTCTGTCCCTCGGACAGCTGGTTGAGGCATTGTCAAATCTGGGAGAGGCTTTCATCAAGCCGTCCGTAGATTCCGACAGCGGCAGGGGTTGTGCCGTCGTCCATTTTTCAAATGGGGTCGACACGGTTTCCGGCCTTGACGTGGAAAGCCTGATCAAAAACTACGGCAATAACTGGGTGATTCAGGAGCGCGTCGTTTGCCATGAGTGCATTTCCCGGCTCTATCCCAACAGCGTCAATACATTCCGGATCATCACCTACCGTTGGCGGGATGAAATTTGCCATATGCCTGCAATCATGCGCATTGGTCAAGGAGGCAAGAACATAGATAACGCCCATGCCGGCGGCGTTTTTATCGCGGTCGATGACGATGGGCACTTGCATGAGAAAGCTTTTACAGAATTCAAATCAGAGTATACAGAGCACCCGGATACAGGAATCAAATTCAAAGATTATCTTATCCCGCAATTTTCGCTTGTCATTGAGGCGGCAAAAAAATGCCATGCATTCATTCCTCAGCTGGGCGTAGTCAACTGGGACTTCACAATTGACAGGTCCGGGCAGCCCGTCCTCATCGAAGCAAACACTGCCGGCGGCAGCATATGGCTGCTTCAGATGGCCCACGGTTGCGGCGCGTTCGGGGATAAGACCCCTGAAGTGCTGCGCTGGTTGAAGCTCATGCGCAAAACGACAAGAAAAGAAAAAGCCACCTATGCCTTCGGCAATTTCCCAGATAACCTATGCCTTCGGCAATTTCCCAGATAATTAAATTTATTAACGAAAAGCCAGTCCTCCGCAGTTGGGAGGACTGGCTAAATTTTTTGTTCCCGGCTTTTGCTCCCCAGCATCCACACCAGTCCGCACAGCAGAAGCCCAGCGAGGAAGCCGGCAAAATCCAGCAGTACGTCCTGCACCTGGGAGCCCCGGTTGGAGATCAGCTGCAGGGCCTCGTCTGTGACAGCCACAGCCAGGCCGGCAAAGGCGCAGTTGACGAAGCCCTGGGGCCGTGCGCGCCGGTTCAGAAACAGCAGGGTGCACAACTCCGCCCCCAGCAGGCCGAACTCGCCAAAGTGGGCCAGCTTCCGCAGCCAATGGTCATTCTGCGGATCAAGATGCATGCCCACATGTTCCAGGGCCGCGCAGAGCTCCGCCAGAAGCCCCCGGCTGATCTCCTGAGACTCTGTCCGGGGCAGCAGAGAGTTGCCCCAGATGAAGGCCAGCGTCAGGACCAGCAGCAGGACAAGGACGATGTTCCAGCGTTTGCGAATGACTGCGCTCATCAGTCCTTATACTCAAACATCAGGTCATACATACTGACGGTGTCCCCGTCCTTGACGCCCATCTCCTCCATGCGCCGGAAAACGCCGGCCTCCCGGAGGACACGGTCAAAGTACATACGGCTTTCATAATCGGCGAAGTTCACGGTGGCCACCAGCCGCTGAAGCCAGGGACCTTCCACGATCCACATATCGTCAAACTGCTGGATATTCAGTTCGCCGGAGGTATCCACCACCGGCTCCGGCGGCACATAGTCCGCCTCATAGCTGGCGATGGGGGGCAGCTCATGGAGCCGGCGGGCGCACTCCTTCACCAGTTCCCGGGTGCCCTCATGGGTGACGGCACTCATCTCAAAGAAGGTGTAGCCCAGGGCTTCCACATGCTCCCGGAGCCGGTCAATGTTCTCCCGGTCGCCATAGAGCAGGTCGCACTTATTGGCGGCCACGATCTGAGGCCGCTGGGCCAGGTCGGGACTGTACTGGCTCAGTTCGGCATTGATGGCGTCAAAATCTTCCACCGGGTCCCGCCCCTCGCTGCCGGAGACATCCACCAGGTGGATCAGCAGGCGGCAGCGGTCAATATGCCGCAGGAAGTCATGGCCCAGGCCGGCGCCTTCCGCCGCGCCCTCGATAATGCCGGGGATATCCGCCATGACGAAGGAAACCCCTTCGTCCACGTACACCACGCCCAGGTTGGGGAACAGGGTGGTAAAGTGATAGTTTGCGATCTTGGGATGGGCCTTGCTGACCACGGAGAGCAGAGTGGATTTGCCCACGTTGGGGAAGCCCACCAGGCCGATATCCGCCAGCAGCTTCAGCTCCAGGGTAATGTCATGGCTCTCCCCGGGCAGGCCGGGCTTGGCAAAGCGGGGCACCTGACGGGTAGGCGTGGCAAAGTGCATATTGCCCCAGCCGCCCCGGCCGCCCCTGGCGGCCAGCCAATCCTCCCCGGTGGACATATCATGCATGATGGCGCCGGTCTCCGTGTCCCGGATGATGGTGCCCCGGGGCACCTTGATATACAGGGTCTCCCCGTCCTTGCCATAGCAGCGCTTGCCCTGGCCGTTGGCGCCGTTGCCCGCCACATATTTGCGTTTATACCGAAAGTCCATCAAAGTGGACATATTATCATCCACGGTGAAAACCACGTTGCCGCCGCGACCGCCGTCGCCCCCGTCCGGGCCGCCGGCCGCCACATATTTCTCTCTGTGGAAGGCCACCGCCCCATCCCCGCCCTTGCCGGCGTGGATGCTGATGCGGGCCTTATCGACAAAAGATGACGCCATTGCTCTTTCTCCTTTGTTTTTTTGAAAGGGAATCCAAAATATATGAAAAAGGCCGGACATGCTTGTCCGGCCTTGATGGTCAATTACTGAGCGATTTCTTCGTAAACAGAGACCTTCTTGCGGTCCTTGCCCATGCGCTCGAACTTCACAGTGCCGTCCACGAGGGCGAACAGAGTGTCGTCCTTACCCTTACCAACGTTGGTACCCGGGTGGATCTTGGTTCCGCGCTGTCTGACAAGGATGTTGCCGGCCAGGACGAACTGCCCATCGGCTCTCTTGGCACCAAGACGCTTAGACTCACTGTCGCGGCCGTTCTTGGTAGAACCCATACCTTTTTTATGTGCCATTTAGGTTACACCTCCATTAGTCATTATCAGTTGCGGAAAAATTATGCGTTGATGGCTTCGATCTGAACCTTGGTGTAGGGCTGTCTGTGGCCCTGGGTCCGGCGGTAGCCCTTTTTGGGCTTCATCTTGTAGACGCGAACCTTGGCGCTCTTGCCGGTCTTGACGACGTTGGCAGTGACGCTGGCGCCTTCGATGACAGGTGCGCCAAAAACGGCGGTCTCACCGTCAACAACAGCCAGAACCTGATCGAACTTCACAGTCTCGCCGGCAGCGACATCCAGCTTCTCAACGAAGATAACATCGCCCTCTGCAACACGGTACTGCTTGCCACCAGTTACGATAACAGCATGCTTCATGAACATTTCCTCCCTCTTTACAGGTCTCGCTCCTAGGGTGGAGGGCATACCTCACCTTAATTACCCCTTCAATGCGGCTTGAATAGAATACCATGCTTTTTCTACGTTGTCAACAATTTTTATCGCTTTTTTTCGGTAAAAATTACGGTTGCATACATTTATCTCAGCCAACGGCTTCCACCGTATCCGTCAGGATGACGCTGCCGTCCAGGCCGCTGTGGCTCAGGTAATAGCTATGACTGCCTTCCGCGTCATCGTAACTGATGCGCAGGTTTGGCATTCCCTCCGGGATCAGGCACTGCAGCTGCAGGGCACAGTTCTCCATGCCGGCGCAGTTCCAGAGATTCTCCGTCACATAGAAGCTGTTAACATACTCCCCTTTGGCGATACGCAGATTCTTCACGCTGCCCCGGGCGATGAGGTAGAGGGACTCGCCCTCTGCGCCCACATCCAGCTTGTCGATAATGGGGGTATTGTCGGGCAGCATCTCCCCGCCGGCCGCCAGCTCCAGGCTGCCGCTGTCCTGGATTTCTCCTGGCAGCCACCGATCGTCCACATGGCCCTGCAGCTGGGCGTAGGGGATGGAAAAGACGATGGGACCGGCAGCGTAGCTGCTGATCTCATAGAGGCTGGAAAAGATCACCAGGCCCTGACCGTCAAAATACCAGGCGCCCTGCCGCAGCAGCGGGGCAAGAATTTCGGCATAGCCGGTGCCCTCTTCAAACAGGCCCAGGTCGATACGCTGGGCCAGCTCCGGGTCGTTTTCCACGGTGTTTACCATATAATCTGTCAGGAAAGCGGCCAGGGCATCATAATCACCGCTGAGATCCTCCAGGCTCAGCAGCCTGCCGGTCTCCACATCGAAGCTGCAGCCGGTATCCCCATAAAACCCGTGGGCGCCGCCGGTGAAGGAATAGTCGTTATACAGCAGGGTCAGCACCCGGTCATCCATGCGCTCCACCGATACGGTGCGGCTGTTGACCAACTCCAGCATGCCGCCCTCGATCCCGGCGTTGACAACATAATTATAGTTATCCTCTGCCATGGTCAGCATATCGTTATAGCCGGTGCCATAGCCGTTGCCGGTGTAAAAGGCATCCTCCATCAGGGCCGTCTGCTCATTGATGGCGGCGGCTGCCGCTTCCCCGCCCTCGATATAGACGGTGGGCGTGTCATAGGAGAAGGTCAGGATCAGCTTGCTGCCCTCCTGGGGGTCATAGGCCTGCCTGGTGGTGCGCTTGATGCTGACAATCAGGCCGTGGGCGCTCTCTGTCTCCGTCTGGGCGGCAGGCTCCGCCGACGGGGCAGCCGACGGCTCCGCCGCTTCCGGCGTCACCGTGGGCAGCGGGGGCAGATCAATGCTGCTGATCTTCTCGCAGCCGCAGAGGCCAAAAGTAAAAACTGCCATCAGTAAAAGGGCAAGTATTCTTTTCATGTTAAGTTCATCATCCTTTCGGGTATCAGACGCTTTCCGGCCGGTTTTGTTTCAATCCGCCGGGATGGCTTTGGCCAGGGCGGCATTGGTATAACGCCGGTCCTGAGTCACTTCCTTTATAATTTCAATCTCTGGCGGAAGCTTCACCGCCTCTGCCTCATCCGCCAGCTCGATCTCCATGACCGCCCTGTCCTGCCAGAAGGGATAGACGTCAATTTCAAAGTCCTTCCCCTCATAGGCCAGCACATAGCGGCGCTTCTCAATGCTTCGGCGCTCCGGGTCCGCCCGCTGCAGCAGGGCGAGGTACTCCCCTTCGCTGATTTCCCGCTCCTGCTCCTCCCGGCGCAGGTCAGAGATCCGCCGCTTCACCGTGTGGGTGTAGACCACGCCGTCCTTTCCCGCCCGGCGGCGCACCCGGTCACTATGGCCGGCTGCCTCGGTTTTCAGATAGGTCTGGATAATATCGGAGCCATCGCAGTTTGCTTCCAGCCAGGCCGCCGCGGGGCGGCGAATCAGGAACTTTCTCTCGATCTCATAGCCGTTTTGGTTCATGTTTTCCCCTTCTCTGCCGGTTTTAAATGATTATATGCCGGGTTGAAGCAAAAATCAAGGGGCATGGCTTTTTGTACACATTCAACGAAATGTCTATTGCTCATGCTGGGAAGTTTGTGCCATAATTAACATATATGAATTCTGCATAAAACACATTACATAAGGAGGTTCCGATATGGCAAACAGACCGAACATACTGAAGCTGGCTACCAAGATCAGTTTGGAAAGCATGACCTATACCGGCATTACCTACAAAGACCCGGAATACCGCATCCTGGCCCCCATTGTGGACGACGACATGTGTGACGTGATGATGCACATGCGGCTGGAAGCCAACCGCACCGCGGAAGAACTGGCCCGGCGCTGCAAGAAGGACGTGGCTTTCGTCCGGCAGCAGCTGGAAAAGCTGATGGTGGCCGGCGTGGCCCGTCAGCGTGAGGTGGATGGGCAGATTTGCTATTATTACCCCATTTGGGTGCCCGGCATCATGGAGGGTATCCTGTCCAACCGGGAGCAGTGCGACCGTTACCCCGATCTGGGCGTCTGCTTTGAGGAGTACACCCGCCGCCGGCTGGAAGTCTTGGTGCCTACGCTGAACTCCGGCAAGGCCGGCATGAGCTTTATGCGCGTCATGCCCGTCATGAGCGCCATTGAGAACGATTCCCGCACCGCTTCCTATGACGAGGTGGCTACCCTGATTGAGAACGCTACAGCCATCTCCGTCGGCCCCTGCTCCTGCCGCCGGGCCCGCCGGCTCATGGGCGAGGGCTGCGGCCATCTGGAAGAGGATATGTGCATGTATCTCAATGAGAATGCCATCAACTATTCCAACACCGGGGCCCACCGGCTGGTCAGCAAGGAGGAGGCCTATGAGATTCTCCGCCGGGCGGAGGACAACGGCCTGGTGCATGAGATCAACCAGACTCCCGGCTTTGAGGACGCCACCGCCATCTGCAACTGCTGCGGCTGCTCCTGCTTTGCCCTGCGCATTGCGGAGATGTTCCGCTCCAAGAACGCCATCCGTTCCAACTTTGTGGCACGGGTGGATAAGGAGAAGTGCGTGGCCTGCGGCCAGTGCGTGGAGAACTGCCAGACCAACGCCCTGCGGCTGGGCCAGAAGCGCTGCATCAATGACCCTGACATCTCCAACGCATACGACTCCGACCAGGCCGTTCCCTGGGATAAGAAGAGCTACAATATCGATTACCGCACCAACCGCAGCGACGTGATGGAAAGCGGCACCGCCCCCTGTAAGGCGGTCTGCCCCGCTCACATCCCGGTACAGGGCTACATCAAGCTGGCCTCCGAGGGACGTTATACCGAGGCGCTGGAGCTGATCAAGAAGGAGAACCCCTTCCCCGCCGTCTGCGGCCGCATCTGCAACAAGGTCTGCGAGGAGGCCTGCTCCCGCGGCATCGTGGACGCCTCTGTGGCAATTGATGATATCAAGAAGTTTATCGCTGAAAAGGACCTGAGCGCAGAGACCCGCTTTGTGCCCAGGATGCTCAACCAGACCGGCCGCCCCTATGAGGAGAAGATCGCCGTCATTGGCGCCGGCCCCGCCGGTCTCAGCTGCGCCTACTATCTGGCCGTCAAGGGCTACCCGGTCACTGTGTTTGAGAAGGAGCAGATGCTGGGCGGTATGCTGACCATGGGCATCCCCAGCTTCCGGCTGGATAAGGCCGTGGTGAACGCGGAGATCGATGTGCTGCGGGAGTTGGGCGTCCAGTTTAAAACCGGCGTTGAGGTGGGCAAGGATGTGACGCTGGATCAGCTGCGGAGTGAGGGCTTCAAGGCCTTCTATCTGGGCATCGGCGCTTCCAAAGGTGCCGGACTCGGCTGCCCGGGCGAGGAACTTGGCGGCGTTTCCACCGGCATTGACTTCCTGCGCCGGGTCAACCAGGGCGAGAAGCCGGAAGTGGGCAGCAATGTGGCTGTCATCGGCGGCGGCAATGTGGCCATCGACGTGGCCCGCTCCGCGCTGCGCCTGGGTGCTGAGAATGTGACCATCATTTACCGCCGTGGCCGGGACGAGATGCCCGCCGCCGACGATGAGATCGCAGAGGCAGAGGAGGAGGGCGTGAAGTTCCGCTTCCTGGCTTCCCCCGTGGAGATTCTGGGCGACGGCAAGTGCGAGAGCCTGAAGCTGGAACGGATGGAGTTGGGCGATGCTGACGCCAGGGGCCGCCGCAAGGCCGTGGGCACCGGCAAGTTTGAGACTGTCCCCGTCACCGCCGTGCTCTCCGCCATCGGGCAGAAGATCGACCTGAGCGGCATTGCCGACTTTAAGACGGATAAGGGCGGCAACGTGGTAGTTTCGCTGCCCAGCTACCAGACCTCGGTAGCAGACGTGTTTGCCGGCGGCGACGTGGTCACCGGCCCCAAGTTCGCCATTGATGCCATTGCCGCCGGTAAGGAAGCCTCCATCTCCATCCACCGCTTTGTCCATCCCGGCCAGACCCAGAATTTGGGCCGCGACAACCGGGATTATAAGGCCCTGGACGCCAGCACCATCGCCATCTCCGTGGGCAGCTTCGACACCGCTCCCCGGCAGAAGGCAGCCTCCGGCAGCGCCGCCGAGGCCAAAAAGACCTTTAAGGATCTGCGGGGCACCCTCACCGAGGAGCAGATCAAGAAAGAGGCCAGCCGCTGCCTGGGCTGTGGCTGCGTGGTCATTGACGAGGACCTGTGCGTGGGTTGCGGCATCTGCACCACCAAGTGCAAGTTTGACGCCATCCGCCTGGAAAAGACCATCGACAACGTGGGCAAGACCTACTACCGCACGCTGATGACGGCCGCCAGTCAGGCGCCCCTGGCGGTGGGCCGCCTGGCCAGGAAAAAGCTGGGCAAAAAGTAAGGAGCGGCCATGCACGAGATCGGCATTGTCAGAAGCATGTGCAAGACTGTGCTGGACTACGCCAGGGAGAACAACATCCAGCAGATCAGCGAGATCGTCTGCCAGATCGGCGAACTGTCCCTGGTGATCCCCCAGTATGTGGATGAGCTTTACCCTGTGGTTGTGGCAGGGACGGAGCTGGAAAACACCAAGCTGGTGATGGAAATGGTTCCCGGTCTTGCGGAATGTCGGGAGTGTGACGAGATTTTCAATGTGGTGCAGTATGAGGGCTATTGCCCCAACTGCGGCAGCTTTGAAAAAGACGTGCTCTCCGGCGAGGAGTTTAATATTAAAGAAATCCATATTCCTGAATAATCGCAAAATAACTTACTGCCCCGGTGCACACCGGGGCAGTTTTTATATGATATCAAATTTCCAGCGCCCGGCAGACACGCTTCAGCGTCAGGCGGTACACGGCGTACATGAGAAGGGACACCGCCAGGATCAGCAGCAGGCAGGCACCCATGCCGGCAAGCTCATTCGATGTCAGGCGGCCGTCATTGGCGTACATGATCATGGCGTAAAAGGCATAGATCGCACCGGTGCCGGTAATGGCCGGGACGGTGAACACCCGGGAGACCTGCCCCTTCACCGAGGCATACAGGTAGGCCCGGGAGGCCCCCAGCTTGCCCAGGTCCTCATAGACCTGGCGGTTATTCAGGGCAATGGTCATGCATCGGGTAAAGGCAATGACAAACACCGCAGCGAAGCAGACGATGGCAATGAACACAAAGAGCATGATAAACACTGCCATGGTCTTTACAAAATCTGCCTTATCCAGCACCCGGAACTGGGGCATGTACTGCCAGTACAGCCGGAATTCCGAGCTGTTCCGCTGGTCATAGCGGAGGGGGTACTTATCACACCAGTAGCTCCCCTTCTCCGCGATCTCCCGTTCCCGGGTCACCGGGTCCCAGGCATCCATCACTGCCGCCTCCGGCCCGGAGCCGTCCACGATGCGGTTAAAGAGCGCCTTGGCGAAGTCGTAGCTTCTGGCGCAGTCCTCCACGTTGAAGAACACCATGGTCTCCCGCCAGGCATCGGTCAGCCCGGCAGAAAGGGCAGCAAAATCTTCGTCATCGCAGACATAGCGGCCAAAGAGCACATCGTTGGCCACCGTGTGCAGCAGAAGCATATAAAGCCCCACCAGCACCGGCAGATAGAAGATGGCGGTCAACCCCTCCGGCGGATACCAGTGCAGCGTCAGGATGCAGAAGCTGGGCACGCTGTAGCCCCGGACAAGCAGATCATCCTCCGCTGCCGGGTGGAGAAGGGCGTGCTGATGCTGAAGGTCAGCAACGCCCTCACCGGCGAGGAAACAGCGGAGCTTCGCAGCACCAAGGCCGACAGCGCCCACCATGGCTTCGGCCTGTCGGGGATGCGGGAGATCGCCGGGCGCTACGGCGGCAGTCTGGAAGCCGGACCTCACAATGGCCGCTTTGAGCTGCTGGCCTGCCTGCCGGTCAAAGCCGCGCAATAAAGTATTTGACACAAAGCCCCAAATAGGATAGAATCTTTAAAATATCTCTTACATGGGAGGGCTCATCGTGGGCAGATTAAATGATAAAGTATGCATCGTCACCGGCGGCAACTCCGGCATCGGCATGAAGACCGCCGAGGTTTTTGCCAAAGAAGGGGCCAAACTGGTCCTGACAGATGTGAGCGAATCCAACAAGGACAAGGTTCTCAAGCGCATCCATGACGCCGGCACCCAGGCCATTTTCCTCCGGGGCGATATCACCAACGCCGAGGACAACCAGAAGCTGATGCAGGCGGCGGTGGATACCTTTGGGAAGATCGACGTGCTGGTCAACTGCGCCGGCGTGCTGGAGCACGGGCTGAAGCCCATTGAGGAATTCACCGATTCCGACTATGACTTTGTCAGCAAGATCAACATCAAGGGCACCATGTCCATCACCCGGGAGGCCTGCAAGGTCATGGCCGCCCAGAAGCGGGGCAACATCATCTCCGTGGCCTCCATTTCCGGCAAGCTGGGCAGCGGCGGTGCCGTGTACACTGCCACCAAGGGCGCCGTGATCGCCCTCACACGGCACATCGCCCTGCGCTTCGCCGGGCAGGGCATCCGGGCCAACTGCGTCTGCCCCGGTACGGTGTGGACGCCCATGGCCAAGGGCCAGCTGAAGGAGGAGCGCTCCCCTGCCGCCGACGAATTCTATAACATCGTCAACAAGCACTCCGACCTGGATGTGGGCATCTGCAAGGATATCGACATTGCCAACATTCTCCTCTTCCTGGCTTCCGATGAGTCCCGCGTGATCACCGGCCAGGCCATCGACTGCGACTGCGGCTGTTATCTGTAAAATTAAGTTTCTTTAAATGAAAAAAATCCGGACCTTTGTCCGGATTTTTTGTTTTCTTATTCTTTTTCCAGTCGGTCCAGTTCCTCCAGCCAGAGCCGGGCGGAGGCGTCGGAGGGCATACGCCAGTCCCCCCGGGGCGACAGAGTCACGGTGCCCACCTTGGGCCCATCCGGCAGACAGGAGCGTTTGAATTGCTGGGCGAAGAAACGCCGCAGAAATACCCGCAGCCAGTAGAGGATCGTTGAGCGGTCATAAGTGCCCCGGAAGGCGTAGCAGGCCAGATGCAGGATCCGGCCCGGAGCCGCTCCACTGCGCAGCATGTGATACAGGAAGAAGTCATGCAGCTCATAGGGACCCACAATATCCTCCGTTTTCTGGGCAATTTCCCCGTTTTCCGCCGGCAGCAGCTCCGGGGAGACCGGGGTATCCAGAATGTCCTTCAGTACCGCTGCCGCCGCCGGGCTGCAATGCCCCATCTCATAGCCGATGATGTAGCGCACCAGCGTCTTGGGCACTGAGCAGTTCACGCCGTACATGGACATATGGTCGCCGTTATAGGTGGCCCAGCCCAAGGCCAGCTCAGACAGGTCGCCGGTGCCCACCACAATGCCGCCGCAGCGGTTGGCCAGGTCCATCAGCACCTGGGTCCGCTCCCGGGCCTGACAGTTTTCATAGGTCACATCGGTGTTAGCCTCGCTGTGACCGATATCGGCAAAATGCTGCCGCACCGCCGCGCTGATGTCCACCGTCATAAAGTCCACACCCAGCTCTTCACACAGCTTTTCCGCGTTGCTGCGGGTGCGGTGGGTGGTGCCGAAGCAGGGCATGGTCACCGCCAGAATGTCCTTCCGGGGCCGTCCCAAAGCGTCCATGGCCCGCACCATCACCAGCAGGGCCAGGGTACTGTCCAGCCCGCCGGAGATGCCCACCACCGCCTTGCGGCAGCCGGTGTGCTCGATCCGCCGCCGCAAACCGTTGGCTTGCAGGCTGAGAATCTCCTCCGCACGGCCGGCCAAAGTGTCCCCATCGGCAGGCACGAAGGGGCGGGCCGGGATGCTGCGGCTCAGAGCTGTGACCAGGCACTGCTGGCTGAAAGCGATCCGCCGGCACTGCGGCGCGCCGCCCTGGTCGAAGCTGGTGTTGCGGTGCCGCTCATTGCGCAGGCGGAACAGGTCAATCTCCGTGCTGACAAGGCTCTCTTTCCCAAAGGGCGGCCGCTCGGCCAGCTTTTGCCCGTTCTCATAGATCAGACTGTGGCCGGAGAACACCATGTCCTGGGTGGATTCATCCCGGCCTGCGTTGGCATAGACATAGCCGCAGAGCAGCCGGGCAGAGGTGGAGGAGATCAGCAGCCTGCGGTAATCCCCCTTGCCGATCAGTTCGTTGGAGGCGGAGAGGTTTGCGATCACCGTGGCTCCCGCCAGGCACAGCCCGGTGGAGGGCGTCACCGGCGCCCAGAGGTCCTCGCAGATCTCCACGCCCAGCACAAAGTCCGCCATCTCCCGGCAGCAGAACAGCAGGTCCCGGCCAAAGGGAATTTCCTGTCCCAGCAGAGGAATCTCCGCCGGTCCCCGGTAATCCGCGCCGGAGGTGAACTGCCGTTTCTCGTAAAACTCGCCATAGTTGGGCAGCACCGTTTTGGGAACCAGCCCCAGCACTTCACCGCCCTGGAGGACAGCCGCGCAGTTATACAGCTTGCCGCCCAGACGCAGGGGCAGCCCCACCACCAGCAGGCAGCGCTTCCCTGCCGTGAAGTCCCGCAGGGCGCCCAGGGCCTCCAGCGCCCCGTCCAGCAGAAGGTCGGAATAGAACAGGTCCCCGCAGGTGTAGCCCGTCAGGTGCAGCTCCGGCAGCACCAACAGATTTGCCCCCAGGTTCTCGGCCGCGTCAAAGCGCGCCTTCGCGCTCTCCAGGTTATACGCCGTGTCCCCCAGGCGCAGGGCCGGGCTGGCCGCTGCCACTTTGATAAAGCCGTACTTCATGTATCCGCGCCTCCTGTTTTCCAATTTTTGTTAGAATATTATTCCTTTTCAATACTGTCTGTCAATGGTGTTTTTCACAATTTTTCTCTGTTTATACATTTTTCAGAGGCAAGGAAAAACCCCTTGCCTTACGGCAAGAGGTTTATGTTCATTTGGCCGGGCACTGACGCCCGGTATTATCAATAATGGTCTTGCCGCTGAGAAGGATCTGGGAGATGGGGACGATGGTGTAGCCGTCAGCAAGGAGGGCTTCAATGATTCCCGGCAGCGCCTCCGGCGTATTCTCCGCCGCGTTGTGGAACAGCACAATGCTCCCCGGCTTCACTTTGTCCAGCACCCGCCCCTGGATTTCCTGGGCGGAGATGCCCTTCCAGTCCAGACTGTCCACATCCCACTGCACCGCCGTCATGCCCATGGAGTTCACGGCGTTGATCACATGGTCGTCATATTCGCCGTAGGGGCAGCGGAACAGGGTTGGCGTAACGCCGGTGACGGCGGCGATCTTCTCATTGCAGGCGGTGATATCCGCAACGATCTGCTCGCTGGACAGCTGGGAGAAGTGGGCATGGTTGGAGGAATGGTTCATCACCTCATTGCCGTTATCCGCCAGGGCCTTTACCGATTCCGGGTATTTATCCACCCAATCGCCCACCACAAAAAAAGTGGTGTTTATCTGGTACTTGTTCAGAATGTCGATCAGCTGCTGGGTGTCCTCATTTCCCCAGGCCGCGTCGAAGGACAGGGCCACCACCTTTTCGTCCCGCTGCACCGAATACACCGGCAGCTGCCGCGTGGAGGCGGAGGCGCCCACCAGCGCCGGGTTGTTCACCGTCCAGAATATCAGCACCACTGCCACGATCATCCCAATGCCGGACAGGACGCCCCGGTATCTGCGAATTATCCTTTTGAAATCCAACAAGCGCATCACTCCTTTTGGTACATCCTATGACAAGCCGCATGGAATTATTAACCAAAGAAGTCCCGGCCTGCGGAATCTTCCCGGCTGTAACGCGTCTGTTTTCTCTGTATTCATATTTAATTTATCTAAACTTGAACTTTTCCCGGTATAATCCCATAAAAAATAGCAGCATAAGCTGACCAATGGAGGCTGTAACTATGGAAAACAATCATCCCCCCGTCCCCAAGGTGGAGAGCAGTCTGCGCCATGGGATTCTGAAAATGCCGGAGGCCTGTTATGAAGCCAGCGGCATCGTTGTCAACGGCAGGCGCATCAAATCCCTGGTCTTTACCACGGACCTGGCCATCATCCGCAATTGCGACGCGGACGCCGTCTTCGCCGTCTACCCCTTCACGCCCCAGCAGGCCATCAGCGACGCCATCATCAAGGCCGCCTATGTGCCGGTGTTCTGCGGCGTGGGCGGCGGCACCACCAAGGGGCTGCGCACCATCGGCCTTGCCAAGGATGTGGAGAGTCAGGGCGCCATGGGCGTGGTGCTCAATGCTCCCATCACAGACCTGAATCTGACGGCAGTGGCCAGGGCGGTGGATATCCCCGTGATCATCACCGTGGTGAATGAGGAGACCAACGTCGCCCGGCGGTTGGAGGCCGGCGCCTCCATCATCAATGTGGCCGGCGGCCCCGCCACCGCGGACATTGTGCGGAAAATCCGCAGTGAATACCCGGATGTTCCCATCATCGCCTCCGGCGGCAAGACCAACGACAGCATCTCCGCCACCATCGAAGCCGGTGCCAACGCCATCACCTACACCCCGCCCACCGCTCAGGAGCTGTTCAAGATCACCATGGCCAAGTACCGGGAGCTGTGAGCCGGCCAGGCAGCTGAAAAAAAGACACATTCTCCTTCAAATTACGCCTATCGGCCAGAGCAATTCCCGGATATAATACAGCCATACAAAACAAAAACCAATTTGAAGGGGAAATAACCATGAGCAAAAAGCTTTATAAGTCCAATACCAACAAAATGCTGGAGGGCGTCTGCGGCGGCATCGCCGAGTATTTCGGCATTGACCCCACCATCGTGCGCCTGGCCTGGGTGGTCTTCTGCGCCCTGGGCGGCAGCGGCATCCTGGCCTATATCATCGCCGCCATCATTATCCCCAGCGCGCCTCTGGAATGAAGCAAGCGCAAGGAATAATCAAAACCGCGCCCCGCTGTCCGGCGATCTGCCGGCAGCGGGGCGTGTTTTACTTTACAACGATATTCTCTTTCCTGACTTTTTCCCAGCGAAAGAGGGGGATCAGCTCCTCCGGCGTCACCGGCTCCTCCCGGTCGATAATGCCGGCCAGAAAGGCCAGCCTGCCCACAAGGCTTTGGGGCGTGACGCCGGAAGCGCGGATGGCCCCCAGGTCCATGTCCCCATCCCGCTTGGAAAGCCGCCTGCCCTCCGCTGCCACCAGCAGCGGCACATGGCAGTAGTCCGGCCGTGGGAAACCCAGCTGTTCCTGGAGCCACAGCTGCCAGGGGGTGGAGGACAGCAGGTCCCGGCCCCGCACCACCTGGTTTACCCCCATCAGCCCATCGTCCACCACCACCGCCAGCTGATAGGCAAACACCCCGTCAGAGCGGCGGAGGATAAAGTCACCGCAATCCTCTTGCAGTTGGACGCTGTACAGGCCCTGAAGCCCGTCCCGGAAGCTGACCGTCTCCGCCGGCACCCGTGCCCGCAGGGCCGGGCTGCGCAGCAGGGCCCGCTCCCGCTGCTGCTGGGGGCTCAGGTTCCGGCAGGCCCCGGAATAGATGGGGGTACCGTCCGCGGCGTGGGGCGCGGAGGCGGCGTGCAGGTCCGCCCGGGTGCAGAAGCAGGGATAAACCAGACCCTTCTCCTGCAGGACAGAAAGATAATGCTCATAAATTTCTCTCCGGCAGCTCTGATAATACTGGCTGCCGCCCTGACTGCCGCCTTCATCCCAATCCAGGCCCAGCCAGCGCAGGTCCTCCTCGATCTGGTCGGCATATTCCCGGCGGCAGCGGGCCGGGTCCAGGTCCTCATGCCGCAGGATGATGCGCCCGCCGGCAGCCCGGGCGGAAAGCCAGGCCAGCAGGCAGGAAAAGGCATTGCCCAAATGCATCCTGCCGCTGGGGCTGGGGGCAAAGCGGCCTGTTGTTTCGGTTGACATAATTCTGTATCTCCCTACAATTCCGTTTTGCTGATTATACCGCGTTTTTCAATCCGGGTAAATAGGCACAGGGCCGTTCTTTCTGATTTATCCCTGCCCCGCCGGGAAAAGATTTCTTTGAAAAATGGGCCGGATGTGGTATACTGGACAAAAAACAGCCGGGAGGACAAGCATGGACGAGATTATCAAAACCATTGACGCGCTGGTGGCCCAGTGTGATGGGCTGGAGAATATGGAGCAGGAGGCCGTGGAGGAGCTTTTGGGCAGCTTACAGGAGTGCTTCATTGACCTGCTGGGCGTGGAGCCGAAGAAAGCCAAAAAGGAGGCCCACAAGCGCTGGAAGGCCAAATTGAAGGACCTCAATGCCGCGGTAAGCAAGGCGGAAGCCCGGGAGGAACAGCTGTATGACGCCAGGCACCCCCTGCTGAAGCATTACTGCCAGCTGATGGAGCAGCCCCACAGCGACAGGGAGTGGGTCAAGCTGAAAAAAGAGATTGACCAATGGCTGAGTCAGTCCTCCCCGGAGACGGCGGAAGAGTTTGATATGCTGGGCTACAAGGATATGCTGGAAGAATACTGCCGGGGGCTGGACATGGAGGAGGAGCCGGAGGGGCCCGCCAGTCTGGAGCAGTACAGCCCCATCCCCTATTTCATGAAATATCTGCCCCTGATCTACAAGGTGGATGAGCTGTGGGAGAATTTCCAGCTCTACATTCAAAGCGCCTTCCCCGACAAGGAGGAGAACTTCTTCGCTTTCCAGCGCAGCGATGAGGCCATGGCCATCTGGGCCAAGGCCATTGCCGACATGGGCGGCGGCATCCCGCCCAGCATCTTCGCCTCCGCAGTTTTCCTGCTTCTCCGCTATCGGGAGTTGGGCCACGATCTTGACCGGGAGCTGGCTGAGCTTACCTGACCATCAAAAAACGCTCCGCGTGACTTTCTTCACGCGAAGCGTTTTTCTTATTTCTCATTCTTCGTTGGAGGTGGAGACCATGATGTTAAGAATCTTCTCCTCCGTCTCAGCCATGCCTTCCCGGGCCAGCTCCGCCACCACGTCGATGGTGTCGTCGGCAGAGTCTTGCAGGAAGCCGTCGCCGCCGTTGAAGCTCTGGCCGTTTTTATACATCTCATAGCCCATGATGCCTGCACTGACGGAATTGGCCACCTTGGCGGCGCAGGAGGGCTTGGCCCCGTCGCAGAACATGCCGGAGAGCACCGCCAGGTCGTTGACGATGGTCTGGCGTATGGCCTCCAGACTGCCGCCGTCCAGGTAGGCCACGGCGCAGCCCGCCCCCACCCCGGCGGTAACGGCGGTGCAGTAGGCGGACAGGCGGCCGATGTCCTTCTTCAGATACACGGCCATCAGGTTTGCCAGGGCCAGGGCCCGGTACACCTGCTCCCGGCTGCTGCCCAGGCGCTCGGCGTATTCCAGCACCGGCATGGTGACGGTGAGGCCCTGGTTGCCGCTGCCGCCCACGATAATCACTGGCTTTTCACAGCCGCTCATCCGGGCGTCGGAGCCGGCGGCAGCCCGGGCCATGGCCCGGGTCTTGGTGTCAGTGGCGGAGCTGAGCAGGATGCGGCCGATCTGAGCGCCCCAGGGATGGTCCAGTCCCTCCTGGGAAATGGCACTGTTGCAGCTGATTTGATTGTCCAGCAGGGCGCTGATATCCTCCAGCTCCACGGAGTTGATGAAGTCCCACATGCTCTCCAGGCTCATCAGGCTGTGGTCGGAAGCAAAGCTGGCCAGCTGCTCCGGCTCCTTCTCAAAAATCACCTGCCCATCCTTCTCAATCAGGATGATGTTGGTATGAAAATCGCTGATAATGACGCGGGAGCTGTGCCCTTCTCCCTCCAGAAGCACTTCAATATACAGGGCACTGTCGCCCTCCTTACGGCCGATCTGGATCTCATGCTCGTCGATGTACTTCTGTATGCCGGGGATCTCCTCCGGCTTTGTCTCGGCCACCACGCTCATTTGCAGCTCCGCTTTCCCTACAACTATGCCAGCGGCGGCGGCAGCTTTCAGGCCCTTGAGCCCCCCGGTGTTGGGCACAACGACGCTCTTTACATTCTTAATGATGTTGCCGCTGACATAGAGCGTACATCGCTCCGGCAGGCATCCGAGAACCTCCCGGCCCTTGGCCGCGGCATAGGCCACCGCCACCGGCTCGGTGCAGCCCATGGCGGGAAGCAGCTCCTCATTGAGGATGGATACATAGTTTTTGTATTCATTATCTGTTCTTTTCATAGCGTTCCTCCGTTATGTAAACTGTATTATGTTACTTATCATTCCACGGCCACCAGCCGGGCCTGCTCCACGCCGGCGCTGTGCTCAATCTTTTGCATAAGCTCCGTCATTGTGCAGGACATTTCACTGATGTCCAGGGAGATGGTGACGCTGGCCTTGCCCCGGATCGGCAGGCTCTGGGTGATGGTCAGTACGTTGCTGCCGGCCTGGGAAATGCGGGCCAGCAGCGCGCTGAGGACGCCCTGCTCATGGGTAAGCACCATGGACAGCACAGCTTTCCTGCCCCCGGCAATATCCGTGGGCTCCAGAATGAAGTCCTTGTATTTATAGTATGTGCTGCGGGATATGCCCACCTGCTTGACCGCCTGGCTCACCTCATGGACCTTGCCGTCCTCCAGCAGGCGCCGAGCCTCCAGCACCTTTTCATAATACTCCGGCAGAATGCTCTTATGAATAATGAGATAATTATCCAGCATTTTTTCCGCCTCCTTCCACATATATAATGATAATCCGTCCGCAGCAAAAAAACAAGTGTATTTTCTATTTAAACTTTATTTTGTCAATTTTTGGATAAGTGTATAAAACCGCGTAAAATACGCAAAAAAGCATGTCAATGTGCACTCAATGTGATCTGCCTAACAAAGAGAGGATATCTTTACGAGTATTGTTTTGGAGAGAGACCAGAATGGTAAGCAGCCATAAAGTCCAATAGGGACTTGTTTGACAAGCTGAAAAAACCAGGCTTTGCAGCCTGGTTTTTTAATCATCCTTTGTGCAGTTCATGCCCTGGGGTGGGCCTTGTTGTACACGTCCTTCAGCTGTTTCTTCACCAGCTGGGCGTACATATGGGTGGAAGAAATGTCCGCATGACCCAGCATCTCCTGGATAGCGTGGATATCCGCGCCGTTTTCCAGCAGGTGCGCCGCGAAGGAGTGGCGCAGCGTGTGGGGCGTGATGTCCTTCTCGATCCCCGCCTTCTTCTGGTAGTACTTCACGATCTTCCAGAAGCCCTGCCGGGACATACGGTCGCCGCTGACGTTCACGAACAGGGACTGTTCTTCCGGGGAAGAGATCATCTGAGGCCGCACAAGGGTGATGTATTCGCTCAGGGCCTTGACGGCGGCGCTGTACATAGGGATGAACCGCTCCTTGTTTCTGCTGTGGCAGCGGATGACGCCGGCGCTCAGGTTCACATCGTCGATGTTCAGGTCGATCAGCTCACTGACCCGGATGCCTGTGGCATAGAGCAGCTCCAGCATGGCCCTGTCCCGGTAGCCCTTGGCGTCCACGCACTGGGGCTGTTCCAGCAGCAGCTCCACTTCCTTGCTGGTCAGGATCTGGGGCAGCTTCTGGGTGCTCTTGTCCGGCACCAGACCCAACGCCGGGTTGGTCTTTACCAGCTGCCTGATGCAGAAGTAAGAGTATAAGCACTTGATGGACGCAATGCTTCTGGACACCGTGGCCACAGATTTGCCGTTGGCGCGCAGCATCCCTATGTAGCCGCTCAGGTCCTCCTCGTCAGCGTCAATAATCCCGTGCTCGGAGTGCTCATCCAGATACTCTCCCAACTGCCGGATATCTCTCAAATACGAACTGAGGGTGTTTGCCGATGCTTTCTTTTCTTCTCTCAGGTACTTTTCAAATATTTCCAAGCACTCCTGATTCTGCATTGCAAAGCCCTCCTTTCTCCTTAGAATGATCTATCTCAATATGATGTATCCTGTGGCGCCGGCCGAAGCCGCAAATGCCAGCAGCATCATAATATTTTGCGCTTGTAATCTCTTTTCCCCTTCCGGCGTCTGGCGCAGAGCACAGCGCAGCAGGGCCGCCGCCTGCATGCCGGAAACGCTCATCACGAAATGCAGCGGAACCAGCAGCAGAAGCACCGGCAGCAAATAAAGCTGGGTCGCGCTTTCTTCCCTGACTCCTTCTGCCACCAGGCAGAGGGCCCCGGCACACACAAGCCCCATCAGCACCGTGTTCAGCGGCAAATACAAGCCGCCCCGGTATGAGCCGGAATAAGCCGCCGTCAACAACAGCAGAATCAGCAGGCACTGCATCACCTGCCCCACGCTGGGCATCGCACCAAAGCCCCTGCCGCTAAAATACAGCAGGGCCAGTAGGGCCGAGCAGATGAAGCTGAAAAAAATCACCGCCGAAGCGCCGTATGCTCTGCCGCTGTCCGCCCCTCCCTTAGTACCCACAGGCACCACCGAAGGGACACGGAGAAAATAACGCATCGATTGACATAATTAACTGTGGTAACAATATATTACAATTCCGCAAAATAATCAAGTCCTTTTTTCAAAAATAACAAAATATTTTTTCGTTTATGTCAACTCTTGTTTTTAGCTCGTCTTTTATTTTTCCTGTATTGTATCAAATTTGAATTATTTTGTCTATATTATTGGCTTTAATTATGTCAATTATTTTCTGTAACGCTGTTTGTAATTTTTCCGTTTCTTTCCCCCGAAGAGTACTGCCCCGAAGGCGCAGCCGGTGAAGGTAAAGCTAACCACGCTCAGCACCCCCGCCGCCTCAATGGCGCTGCCCTCCACGATGAAGCCAATGGTCAGCAGCGCGGTGGTCAGCACCGCCGCTGTCAGCAGAGCCGGATAGATCACCCCGCCGCTGCTGTGTTTACCGACAGAAGCCCCGGCGCAGACCGCCGTCAAAAAACTCAGCGCCGAGCTGATGTAGCCCATGGCCCCCTCCCCGGCGCTCAGCTTTGTCAGCGCGAACGACGTCACGCACAGCAGTGTCAGGGCCGAGACCGCCCACACCAGCAGCGCCGAAAGGATCAGCCTGGCTTCTCCCGCTCCGGTCTTTACATTAGGCAGCAAAAAAACACCCCCACGAAATAAGATCAGTACATCCTATTTCCATGGGAGTGTTTTTTATGCCCTGCCGGGCAGCTTATTTTTTCTTCTTGCTGCGGGCCTCCGCCTCAGCGGCTTCCATCTTGGCCGTGGTGGAAATGCCCCACTTCTTGATCTGGATACGGACTCTGTCCTCACCGGTCTCAAAGGTGACGGTATCTTCCGTGATCTGAACCAGCTTGCCGGTCATGCCGCCAATGGTGGTGATCTCATCGCCAATGCTGAGGGAGTTGCGCATTTCCTCGGTTTTCTTTTTCTTCTTATTCTCAGGACGAATAATGAAGAAATAGAAAACGGCGAACATCAGCACCAGCATGAGGATCATGGAACCGCTGCCGGCTGCTGCATCTGCTGTAAGAATAAAGTACATTCTGGGTTTACCTCCGAAAACAAAGTGAATCTATTATATATGCTTGGCGCGCAAATTTCAAGATGCTTAAATGCGTTTATCAAGAATTTCTGAATATTTTCCCCGGAAGGCGGCGAATTCCCCCGCATCCAGGCTCTGGCGGATCCGCTCCATCAGCCGGTTATAGAAGTAGAGGTTGTGCATCACCGCAAAGCGCATGGCCAGCATCTCCTCCGCCTTGAACAGATGGCGCACATAGGCCCTGCTGTAGCTGCGGCACACCGGGCAGTCACATTCCGGGTCGATGGGCCGGGCATCCCTGGCATACTTCTCGTTCTTGATGTTGATGATGCCGCCCCAGGTGAACAGGTGGCCGTGGCGGCCGTTGCGGGCGGGCATCACGCAGTCGAAGAAATCCACACCCCGGGAAACAGCCTCAATGATATTTCCCGGCGTGCCCACGCCCATCAGATAACGGGGCTTGTCCTTGGGCATATACTCCTCCACCGCCTCGATGGTGTCATACATCTCCTGGTGGCTCTCCCCCACGGCCAGCCCGCCGATGGCGTAACCGGGCAGGTCCAGCGCAGCAATCTGCTTCATGTGGGCCACGCGGATGTCATGGAACACCGCCCCCTGGTTGATGCCGAAAAGCATCTGACCCGGGTTCACCGCATCTTCCTGGCTGTTGTACTCTGTCAAAGCCGCCTTGCAGCGCTCCAGCCAGCGGACAGTGCGGTCACAAGACTGCTGCACATAGTCCCTGGGCGAGGGAATCTTGATGCACTCGTCAAAGGCCATGGCAATGTCCGAACCCAGGTTGGCCTGGATGCGCATGCTTTCCTCCGGCCCCATGAAGATATGCCGCCCGTCCACATGGGAGTTGAAGCTGACGCCCTCCTCCTTGATCTTCCGCAGCTTGGCCAGGGAGAAAATCTGGAAGCCGCCGCTGTCAGTGAGGATGGGGCCGTCCCAGTTCATGAACCTGTGCAGGCCGCCCATTTCCTTGATCAGCGCGTCGCCGGGGCGGACATGCAGGTGATAGGTGTTGGAAAGCTCCACCTGGCAGCGGATGGTTTTCAGGTCGTCAGCGGAGAGGGCGCCTTTGATGGCCCCCTGGGTGCCCACATTCATGAACACCGGGGTCTGGACGGTGCCGTGGGGCGTTTCCAACTGTCCCCGGCGGGCCTTGCCCTCCTGTTTGATCAGCTTAAACACGCTCTCCCTCCTCACTCAATAAACATGGCATCGCCAAAGGAAAAGAAGCGATACCGCTCTTTCACCGCTTCCTCATAGGCGTGGAGCACATGCTCCCGCCCGGCCAGGGCAGACACCAGCATAATCAGCGTACTCTCCGGCAGGTGGAAGTTGGTGACCAGGGCGTCAATGCACTTGAAGGTATAGCCGGGATAAATGAAGATGTTGGTCCAGCCGGAAGTGGCTGGCAGGCTGCCATCCTCCCGGGCAAAGCTCTCCAGGGTACGGCAGGAAGTGGTGCCCACGGCAATGACCCGGCCGCCCTTTTTCTTGGTCTCGCTGACAATGCGGGAGGTCTCCTCCGGGATGATGCAGAACTCCGAATGCATCTCATGGTCCTCGATCTCCTCCGCCTTCACCGGGCGGAAGGTGCCCAGGCCCACATGCAGCGTCACATAGCACAGCTTCACGCCCTTGGCGGCGATCTTCTCCATCAGTTCCTTTGTGAAATGCAAGCCGGCAGTGGGGGCCGCGGCGCTGCCGATTTCCCGGGAATAGACGGTCTGGTACCGCTCGCTGTCCTGCAGCTCCTCCTTGATATAGGGCGGCAGGGGCATTTTGCCCAGGCGCTCCAGCACCTCCAGGAAGATCCCCTCATAGTCAAAGCGGACGATGCGGTTGCCGCCCTCCGCCACGCTCTCCACGGTGGCCTTCAGTTCCCCGTTGCCGAAAAGAATCTCCGTGCCGGGCCGGGTCTTTCTGCCCGGGCGGCTGAGACATTCCCAACGGCCCTCCCCCAGGTCCCGCAGCAACACCAGCTCCACGCTGCCGCCGGTGGGCCGGGCGCCGATCAGCCGGGCCGGCAGCACCCGGGAATCGTTAAAGACCATGCAGTCCCCTTCCCGCAGATAGTCCAGCAGATCATAAAAATGCCGGTGCTCCAGTTCCCCGGTGGTCTTGTCCAGATGCAGCAGGCGGGAGCTGTCCCGCCGCTCCAGCGGAGTCTGGGCGATCAGCTCTTCCGGCAGGTCAAAATAAAAATCGGATTTTCTCAAAGAATTTCACCTTTTTCAAAGTAGATATCGCATGCATAACAGAAGCATTATAACAGACTGCGCCCACGATTTCAACGGTCAGCGTCATAATCAGCCCCTGTCTGTCGTAGAATTTGAGATGAAACAAGATCATCAGGAGGCTATCATGGTTAAAACACCTATTTTCAAAGGCGCCTGCACCGCCATCGTCACCCCCTTCACCCAGGAGGGCGTGGATTTTGAACGGCTGAAACAGAATATCGACTTCCAGTATGAGAACGGCACCGCCGCCATCGTGGTCTGCGGCACCACCGGCGAGGCCGCCACCCAAACCCAGTGCGAGCAGAACGAGACCGTCCGCCAGGCCATCAATTACAACCGGGGCCGCATGAAGGTCATCGTGGGCATCGGCAGCAACAACACCCAGACCGCCCTGCGCAACGCCGAGAACGCCAGATACGCCGGCGCAGACGGCATCCTCATGGTGACCCCCTATTACAACAAGAGCACCCAGAAGGGGCTGATCGAACACTTCAGCTATGTGGCCGACCGGGTGGATATTCCCATGATCCTCTACAACGTCCCCAGCCGCACCGGCATCGGCATCGCGCCGGAGACCTATAAAGTGCTCTCCCAGCATCCCAACATCAACGGCATCAAGGAGGCCTCCGGGGATATCGCCCTGGTGGGAACCACCCGCAGCCTCTGTGGGGATGACCTCTACATATGGAGCGGCAACGACGACAACACCGTGGCCATGATGGCCCTGGGCGCCCTGGGCGTGATCTCCGTGGCCGGCAACATCGTCCCCGGGGTTGTCTCCAAGCTCTGCGCCCTCTGCCTGGAGGGGGACTTTGCCGGGGCTACCGCCCTGTACGCCAGGTATGCCCGGCTGTTCGCCGCCCTGTTCTATGAGACCAATCCCATCCCGGTGAAGGCAGCCATGCAGCTGCTGGGCATGGATTCCGGCATCCTGCGCCTGCCCCTGACGGAGATCAGCGAGGAGAACCGGGGCCGTCTCCTGGCCGCCATGCGGGACCTGGGGATGAATGTATAAGCAGCAAACAAGCGGTGCAAAAACGCACCGCTTGTTTTATAGAATCCATTCCTTCACCGTCTCCGGCGCTGCATCAGCGCAGGAGCAGACAGCCATCACATAGCCGCCACAGACTGCGTACCACAGCTTCACACTGCTGCCGTCAATCCATGCCCGGCCATCCGGCAAAACCCGCACTGTGAACGAATCCAGATGGGTTTCCGCAATGCCGCTGCCCAGGAACTTCACATAGCTCTCCTTCAGGCTCCACAGCAGACTGAAAGCCAGATCCCGCTCCCGCTGTTCTTCCAGCCAGACCGCTTCCTCCTTGCTGAAAAAGCGCCGGGCCAAAGCCGGATTATAGGGTTTCAGCTGTTGCAGGTCCGCCCCCACCGCTTCGTCAGAAAGGGCGCAGAGCACCCGCTCCCCGGAGTGGGAGAGGCTGAACGCCGGGCCGTCTTGAAGCGCCGGCTTCCCTGCTTCGCTGCAAGTGATCTCCAGCGGCGGCATCGGCCTGCCCAGTTCCTGCAGAGCCGCCATAAGCAGCCGCTCCGCCCCCAGGCTCCGGGCATAGGCCATGGGATTGCTGATCCTTGCCAGCTTCTCCCGCCGGTATTGGGACAGTCCTTCCCCGCCCTTTTGCCCCAGCAGAGGAAGAACGGATGCGTGATAGATTCGCAGCATCAGGCCCGCATGGCGTCCAGGGTCATGGCCACCAGTTCATTCAGCTCCACGCCCATCATCTCCGCTCCCTGACGGATCACGTCCCGGGAGCAGCCGGCGGCGAACTTCTTGTCCTTGAACTTCTTCATTACGGACTTGGGCTCCATGTCGGAAATGCCGGTGGGCCGCATGAGAGCCGCCGCGCCGATCAGGCCGGTCAGCTCATCCACCGCGAAAAGCACTTTCTCCATGTACTTCACCGGCTCCACATCGATGCAGATGCCGTAGCCATGGCTGATCACCGCGTGGATGACCTCCTCGTCCACGTCCAGCTCGTGCAGCATCTCATTGGCCTTGACGCAGTGCTGCTCCGGGTACAGCTCGAAATCGATATCGTGCAGCATACCCACCGTGCGCCAGAAATCCACATTCTCCGGGTCATACTTCTTGGCAAGCTCACCCATCACCTTGGAGACGGTTTCGGCGTGCTGGATATGGAAGGCTTCCTTGTTGTAACGCATCACAAGCTCTTTGGCCTGCTCCGGGCTGGGGATATAACTCATGGTTTTTCTCTCCTTTGTAATTGCTGTTAGATGCAATATACAACCTTTATCCATTTAACGCAAGAAAAACTTTGCTTTATATATTATGTAAACTCAAAAAGAAATGGCTGAATTCTCAGCCATTTCTTTTTCACTTATTGGGATTTGCGCTGGGCTTTGTGCTGGCCGAGGGCGAAGGGGAAACCGTGCCGCCCGCGTGGCTGCTGTTGCCGTTGTTGGTCATGCCGTCATCCAGGATGCCGGTGCCGTTTCTGTCGCCGTCCAGAATGTCGTTGTCGTCGTAAGCGCCGCCGGTATCTCTGTCCTCAATGATGCCGTCCCGGTCCTTCACAACACCGTCATTGACGTCGGGGGAAGCATAGGGGCTGGCCGAAGGCATGGCCGTAGGCACAGGGCTGACCCCGGTGGTGTTGTCCATGCTGCTGTTGCCGCAGCCGGAAAGGCAGAGCACAAACAGAAGCACAGCCGCAAGATATGCAAAAGACTTTTTCATATCCATCCTCCTGATTCCATATTGGGTTTGCAGGAATAGTATCTGTTAAAAGTCTTATATTATGTTTGTCATTGATTGAATAATGTGGGAGAATATGTTATCATTTGTTTTATGAAAACATTCAATAAGAACGACATTTTTACCGTCACCATCGACGGTTACGGCTCCGAGGCCCAGGGCGTCTGCCACATTGACGGTAGGGCCGTGTTTGTGCCACGGGCCATCCCCGGCGAGGTCTGGGAGATCAAAATATTAAAAGTCACTAACAGCGCTGTCTATGCCAAAGGGGAAAAACTGCTCTCCCCCTCCCCCAGCCGGGTGGAGCCGGCCTGTGCCTGGTTCGGCAAATGCGGCGGCTGTGACTGCTGGCACATGAGCTATGAGGAGGAGCTGCGCTTCAAGCTCCGCCGGGTGAACGACGCCCTGCGCCATATCGGCAAGCAGGAATTGCAGGCCGGGGAGATTCTGGGCAGCCCCCGGCTGGAGCAGTACCGAAACAAGGGCATCTTTGCCGTGGCCCCGGTGGAGGGCAAGGCCGCCTACGGCTTCTACCGGGAGCGGAGCCATCAGCTGATCCCCCTGGACCGCTGCCTGATCCAGAATGAGCTGGCCCAGCGCTGTACCGCCGCCGTGACGGATTTCCTCAACAGCCGGGGCATCCCCGCCTATGAGGAGGAGACCGGCCGGGGCACCGTGCGCCATGTGTTCTGCCGCCGGGCCGTGAACACCGGGGACGCGGTGGCCTGCATTGTCTCCGCCCGGGGCTTCGGCGGCCAGACCCAGGCTTTGGTGGATGCCCTGCGCGCCGCCTGCCCGGAGCTGACCGGCATCGTGCTGAATATCAACAAGACCCGGGGCAACACCGTCCTGGCCGGGGACTTCTTTCCCCTTTGGGGCCGGCCGGAAATGCGGGATATTCTCTGCGGCTTTTCCTTTGACATTGCGCCCCAGGCTTTTTTCCAGATCAACCCGCCCCAGGCCCAGCGGCTGTACGAGCGGGCCATGGAATACGCCTGCCCCAGCCCGGTGAAGCTGGCCTTTGACCTGTACTGCGGGGCCGGCACCATCAGCCTGTGCCTGACCCGGCACGCCGAAAAGGTGATTGGCGCCGAGATCGTGCCCCAGGCCATCGAAAACGCCCGCCGGAACGCCGCCGCCAACGGCGTCACCAATGCGGAGTTTCTCTGTGCCGACGCGGGGGAGGCCGCTCAGGCTCTGGCCCAGCGGGGCCTGAAGCCGGAGGTCATTGTGGTGGACCCGCCCAGAAAGGGTATGGAGGAAGCAGCCATTGCCGCCGTGGCTTCCATGACGCCGGAGCGCATCGTCTACGTCTCCTGCAACCCCGCCACCCTGGCCCGGGACATTCTCCGCTTCAACGCCCTGGGCTATACGCTGCAGGCCGCCACCGCCGTGGACATGTTCCCCAGAACCTGCCATGTGGAGACGGTATGTCTGTTGTCCAAACTAAAATCGACTCAGCATATTGAAGTTGAGTTGGATATGGACGAGCTGGATTTGACGGCAGCGGAAAAAAAGGCAACCTATGATGAGATAAAAGCGTATGTTCTGGAGCATAGCGGCCTGAAGGTCAGCAGCCTGTATATCGCACAGGTGAAGCAACAGTGCGGTATCATTGAGCGGGAGAATTACAACAAGCCCAAGTCCGAAGATGCTAAGCAGCCCCAATGCCCGCCGGAGAAGGAAAAGGCGATTATGGAAGCATTGAAGCACTTCGGGATGATTTGAGGTGACGAATATGGAGCGCTTGATTTCCTGTGAGTTCAATATGGATACTGCCTGTGTTGAACTGAAATTTGCCGATGGCAGCATGATTTCCATTGACACGATCGCCGTGGAGAACGAGATTGCCGACAATATGTATCAACGGTCAGAGTTAGACTATCTCATCTACAATGACCCAATTGCCTATGCTGATCTAATTCTTAATGGAAATCCAGAAATCTATTTGAAGACAATAACAGAGTATAAGTCTCTGGACTAATTGAAAGCCGCCAGTTCTGGCACCCTACGGTGCCGGTACTGGCGGCTCTTTTTTACATTTTATCAATCAAAGCAAACACAACGGCTTGCTGATCTTCACTCAATCTTGACCAGCGCTCCAGCAGCTTCTGCTGAGATTCAGTCAAAGAAACAGGTGTGTTGCCTTCAGCAAACAATTGAGATAGCGTGATCCCAAATGCTGTACAGATTTTTTCAAGAGAAGGAATTGTCGGTATCATGTTTTTGCGATACCAGGAAGAAATGGTGGACTGTGGCAAGCCTGAGTGTTCTGCAAGCTGATATTCTGTCCAGCCTCTTGCTTCACGGTATTCAGTTATAGCCGTAAGAATATCTTTCACTACACTCACCCCTTTACTTGCTTTCTTCGTAAATTATAATTCGACAAGTCGTTGCATTTTAATCGTATACATCGTATTATTTTAACGATATGTAAAAGCAAGGGGGCGTGAAGTTATGAATAACAAAAGCTGCTTTTTTATTGGTCATCGGGAAGCCTCAACGGAGATTCTTCCCGCCCTGGAGAGAGCAATTGAACAACATATTTCTGAATATAGCGTTACAGAGTTTATTGTTGGTGGCTATGGCGGGTTTGACCGTCTTGCAGCCAGCGCTGTAATTCGGGCAAAACGGCAACACCCGCAGATTACGCTGGTACTGTTGCTCCCATATCATCCGGCTGAACGACCGATTGAAAAGCCGAAAGGTTTTGACAGTACCTATTATCCTCCGGACATGGAAAAGGTGCCCCGTCGCCTTGCAATTGTCAGAGCAAACCGATATGTGGTGGATCATGTTGATTATCTGATCGCCTATGCATGGCATTCTGCAAGCAACGCCAGAGAATTGGCAGAGTATGCGCAGAAGCGGGAGAGAAAGGGCTTGATTACAGTGACAATGCTGTAAAGATCGTCTTTAGCCAACTAAAAAGTCATTACTTTTATATAGATTTTTAACTTGCTAAAAGTAATGACTTTGTGCTATAATGACGATGACAGATTTCGTCGAAAAGAGGTGGTTTTGTGGCAAAAAGGAGGGCATCTTCCAATGTGAATCCTGATTATGAAGCGATTACAAGTTTTCAGAAAGGTCAGGCATCACGTATTTTCAAGGAAGTGAAAGAACGGGATAAGGTTCTGATCGTCAACAAGCAAAACAAGCCGCAAAACGTTGTTATCTCATACGAGCGATATTTACGGCTCAGAGAAGAAGGAGCAGATATCTGATGAACATTAACGAACAAGCAAATTTCATATGGAGTATCGCAGACCTGCTCCGTGGTGATTTTAAGCAAAGCGAATACGGCAAGGTGATCCTGCCATTTACTGTCCTGCGCCGTTTTGACTGTGTGCTGGCCCCTTCCAAAGCAAAGATCCTGGAAGCAAACAAAACGCTGACTGTCAGCAACAAACGACCTATTTTCAAGCGTATGACCGGCCACGACTACTACAACATCAGCCAGTTTGATTTTGAAAAGCTGATGGATGACAGCAATGCCATCGAAGCGAACCTGCGTGATTACATAAATGGTTTCTCCGAGGATGTCCGTGAGATCATGGATAACTTTGAAATCTTCGGTGTAATTGACAAGCTCTCCCGTGCAAACCTGTTGTATTTAGTTGTGCAGCGATTTGCCGAGATCGACATGAGCGATACCCAGATTGATAACCTGGAAATGGGCTATATGTTTGAAGAACTGATCCGTCGGTTCTCTGAACAATCGAACGAGACCGCTGGTGAACACTTTACGCCCCGTGAGGTTATTGAGCTGATGGTGGAAGTACTGCTTGATCCTGATATGGACGAGATTGCCACCACCGATGGCAAGGTTATCACCATTCTTGATCCTGCCTGTGGCACGGGCGGTATGCTCTCTGTGGCTCAGAATAAGATGCAGGCATTGAACGCCACTACCAGAGTGATCCCCTTTGGTCAAGAATTGAATCCCGAAACATATGCCACCTGTTGCTCTGACATGATCCTTAAGGGAAATACTAACAGTCGAATTGTTCTGGGCAACAGCTTTAATGAAGATGGTTTTCAAGGACAGACCTTCGACTATATGCTGAGCAATCCTCCTTTTGGCGTGGAATGGAAGAAAGTTGAGAAATTTATCAAGGACGAAGCTAAAAACAAAGGCTATAGTGGCCGTTTTGGCGCTGGTTTGCCACGTATTTCTGATGGTTCTTTCTTATTCCTACAGCATCTGATCTCCAAGATGAATGCGCCGGAAAATGGCGGCAGCCGCATTGGGATTGTCTTTAACGGGTCTCCCATGTTTTCTGGCGATGCTGGCAGCGGCGAAAGTGAGATCCGCCGCTGGATCATCGAAAACGATCTGTTAGAAGCCATTATCGGTCTGCCTGACCAGCTGTTCTACAACACCGGGATTACCACATACATTTGGATTCTCACCAACCGGAAAGAGAATCGCAGAAAGGGCAAGGTGCGTCTGATCAACGGTGCCGGTTTCTATGAGAAGATGCGTAAAGGACTGGGTAATAAACGAAATATGATCAGCCCGGAAAACCGAGCAGAAATTGTTCGTCTGTACAGCACTTATGAACCGGATGAGAATTATATGGATTTGGGCAACGATGATTTTGGCTATCGGAAAATCGTTGTGGAGCGTCCTTTGCTGAATGAGGACGGCACCCCAGTAACTGACCGTAAGGGTAACAGAAAAGCGGATGCCTCCCTTCGTGACTACGAGATAGTACCACTGAAGGAAGACATCCACGAATATTTCCGCCGAGAGGTTTTGCCATTCGTTCCCGATGCCTGGATTGATGAGAGCAAGACTAAGATCGGCTATGAAATTCCCTTTACCCGCTATTTCTATAAGTTCACTCCGCTGCGTGACAGCTCCGTGATTATGGAGGACATCAAAGCTTTAGAAGCTCGTATCCAGACGAGTTTGGCGGAGGTGTTTGCGGAATGAAGAGATATCAAGCATATAAAGATAGCGGTGTTTCGTGGATAGGCGAAATACCTGTCGACTGGAGCATAAAGAAATTAAAATACTACACAACGACCAATGACGAGGTATTAACAGAAAACACTGCCCCAAACTATGAATTCCGTTATGTTGATATCGGAAGTGTGACTTTGCAAAACGGGATTGAACACTATCAAGGTTTTTCTTTTGAGGATGCTCCATCTCGGGCAAGACGTATTGTTCGAACCGGTGACGTAATCGTTTCTACCGTGCGAACTTATTTGAAGGCTGTAGCGAGTATCCAGGACGACAAAGATGTTATTGCATCCACCGGGTTTGCAGTTATACGGCCTAAAGAAGTTGACTCCAGATTCCTTGCATATTCTCTTGCAAATCACTACTTTGTCGAAACGGTGTCTTCACGATCGGTAGGTGTTAGTTATCCAGCAATTAACGCTTCTGAAATGGTTGATATCAAGAATGTATTACCGCCGAATGATGTCCAGAAATGTATAGCTGATTATTTGGATAGAAAGACCGCGGCAGTTGACACTGCGATTTCTGACAAAGAAAAGCTCATTCAACTTTTGGAAGAGCAGCGCACATCAATAATATGTTCTGCAGTAACCAAAGGAATTGACGCTACTGCCAAAATGAAAGACAGTGGTGTTGAATGGCTTGGGGAAATTCCTGCGCACTGGCAAGTTGTTCCTGCAAAGGCACTGTTTTCACAGAGCAAAGAAACTCGGCAAGATGATGATATTCAGTTAACTGCCAGTCAGAAATACGGTATTATCTCCCAAGAAGACTATATGGCTTTACAGAGCACCAAAATTGTTCTCGCCGACAAAGGGTTGGATGACTGGAAACATGTGGAACCGAATGATTTCATAATTAGCTTACGCAGCTTCCAGGGAGGTCTGGAAATCAGTTACGTTCCTGGCTGCATTACATGGCACTATATTGTGCTAAAACCCAAGGACGGAGTGGAATCAGAGTATTTCAAATGGCTGTTCAAGTCACCACGATATATTCAGGCATTGCAGCGCACAGCCAACTTTATCCGGGATGGACAGGATCTGAGATTCTCTAATTTTGTTCAAGTACCACTTCCGCTGATCCCAAAGGATGAACAAAAGAAGATTGCCGAATATCTCAACAGAAAAACCGCTCGAATTGACAGCATCATTTCTGATGTTACCGAGCAGATCGAAAAACTAAAGGAATACCGTCAGAGTGTTATCTCTGAAGTGGTAACCGGAAAGGTGGCAGTAGAATGAGCAATTATTACTTTTTGTGGCTTTGTACAGAACAGTGGGAACTCATCTATTATGTCGCTTTCATCATTTTGACTATTGGCCTTGTGATTTTTGCGGCAAAAACATACTTTTTTCAGACCAAGCAGTCCACAAAGCTTTTTTGCAAAAGTATTGAAAAACCTGCCGCAAGTGGTAATAGCAACCTATATGTTGAGGTGTACAACTACGGGAATGCTGTGGCACAGAATATCAATGTAAAAATTCAGGATGTAGATTTTGGCACAATTCCTTTCCTGAAACCTGGTGAAGACTATTTGATTCCTGTTTCCTATTTCATCCACGCATCGGATCATAAAATTGCATTTGCAGAAAGAATAAAAGTGACTGACGAAACAACGACAATTCCTGTTGTTCTTACGATGGGAAAAACTTCATCCACGTTTGATGTAGATATCACAATCCAGAAAAACTCCACCAAGCTTAATGAATCGGACTCTCGCCATTTTGAAAAAATGGCCAAGGCTCTTGAAGCAATTGAAAAACAACAAGAAAAAATGACCGGTGAAATTAAGAAGGTTGGAGAGATTATTAAGAACAAAAAATAAGGGGGTGGTCAGTAATGGCAATCGAAACCAAGGAGATTACCTTTGAGCGTGAAATTGAATACAGCCTGCTTGACCACGGCGGATACATCAAGGGTAATCCTCGTGACTATAATCGGGAGTTTGCTGTTGACACAAAACAACTGTTCCGCTTCCTCCAGGAGAGTCAACCTGCGGAATGGGCCAAACTATGCAAGAAGCATGGCGATGACGTGGAAACCGGCTTTCTAAAAAAGCTGTACCGGGATTTGGATACCCATGGTATGCTGTATGTTCTTCGCCACGGCATCGTGGATGCCCCGGCAAAGTTCTCCATGTGTTTCTTCAAACCTGCCAGCGGTATGAACCAGACCAGTCAGGCACTTTATGAGAAAAATATTCTCTCCATTACCCGGCAGGTACATTACAGCCTGAAAAACGAAAACTCTATTGATGTCGTATTATTTATCAACGGCTTGCCGATGGCAACTTTGGAATTGAAAAATCCGGCGACCGGTCAGACCGTAGAAAATGCAAAGCATCAGTACATGAAAGATCGTGATCCTCGAGAGCTGCTACTTTCTTTCAAATCCCGGTGCCTGGTTCACTTTGCTGTAGATACCGACGAAGTATGGATGACCACCAAGCTGGACGGTATCAATACATACTTCCTGCCATTCAACAAAGGCAATAATGGTGGCAAGGGAAATCCCATCGGCAGTGGAACATACCGCACTTCCTATTTGTGGGACGAAGTGTTGCAGAAGGACAGCTTGCTGGATATCGTTCAGCGATTTATCCATCTTCAGGAGGACAAAAAGAATCCCAAGAAGTCCGTAATGATCTTCCCACGCTATCATCAGTTGGATGTTGTTCGCAAATTGGTTGCCGATGTATACGAGCATGGCACCGGACGTAACTACTTGATTCAGCACAGCGCAGGCAGCGGTAAATCCAATTCCATCTCCTGGCTGGCACACCACCTGTCCAATCTGCACGACAAAAATGATAAAGTTATATTCAACAGCATTATTGTGATTACTGACCGTCTGGTGCTGGACAAGCAGCTGCAGGACACAATCTATCAGTTTGAACACGTGGAAGGTGTTGTTGTTAAGATTGACAACAATGCGGCTCAACTGGCGGACGCTCTAAACACAGGCAAGAAGATTATCATCACTACGTTGCAGAAGTTCCCATTCATTCTTGAAAAAGTGGACGATCTGAGTGGAAAACGGTTTGCCATCATCGTTGATGAGGCTCATTCTTCACAGACCGGCGAAGCCAGCAAAAAGATGAAAGCAATTCTGGGTGATACAGAAGGGCTGACCGAAGAAGAACAGCTTCAGAAGGTTGCCGACGAAGAAGCCAAAGAGGAGCATAAACAGTCTGATAGCGAGGATGAGATCACCAAGGAAATGGCCACTCACGGCCGTTTGGCAAATTTGTCCTTCTTTGCATTTACCGCAACACCCAAGGCAAAGACTCTGGAAATGTTCGGTACGCCTGATGCAAACGGAATTCCTCGGGCGTTCCATATCTACTCTATGAAGCAGGCAATTCAGGAGGGTTTTATCCTGGATGTCTTGAAAAACTATGTGACCTATGATACCTACTTCAAGATCGGCAAGAAGATTGCGGATGATCCTCGCTATGAAAAGAGTAAGGCGAACAAGGCTCTGGGCAAATTCCTGAGCCTGCATCCGCATAATTTGGCGCAAAAAACGCAGATTATTGTAGAGCATTTCCGTACCGTCACCAAGAACAAGATTGGCGGCAAGGCTAAGGCCATGGTTGTCACCGGTTCCCGTTTGCACGCTGTTCGCTACTATCAGGAATTCCAGCGGTATATCAAGAAGATGGGTTATGAAAATGAGCTTGGAATCCTGATTGCTTTCTCTGGGACTGTACGTGACGGCGGCGTGGAATACACCGAAGTCAGCCTGAATGGAATTAAGGAAAGCGAACTGCCAGAGAAGTTCCACGGCGGTGAATATCAGGTGCTGCTGGTTGCAGAAAAGTATCAGACTGGCTTTGACGAACCGCTGCTGCATACCATGTTTGTGGATAAGAAGCTCAGCGGCGTAAAGGCTGTACAGACCCTTTCACGCCTGAATCGAACCTGCTTTGGTAAAGAAGATACTTTCGTGCTGGATTTCGTAAATTCAGCAGAAGATATCCGTGCGGCATTTGCCCCGTATTACGAGGAAACTACCATCGAAGAAACTACTGACGCAAATATTGTCTATGAACTAAAATCCAAGCTGGACGAATTCCGAGTCTACTGGGCAAGTGAGATTGAATCTTTTGCAAAGGTATTTTTCAAGCCCAGCAAAAAACAGGGCAATATGGACTTTGGCATCCTCAATAGCTTCCTCGACCCTGCTGTGGATCGGTACAAGGGATTGGAAGAAAATGAGCAGGAAGAATTCAAATCTACGCTGACTAAGTTTGTCCGTGCCTATACATTCCTGACAAATATTATCCGGCTGGATGATGCAGACCTCCATAAATTCCACGCCTATGCCAAGTTCCTGCAAAAGAAGCTGCCGAAGCGTGAGGGCGGTGGACAGGTGTTCTTGGATGATGAAGTTGCATTGCAGTATTACCGGGTTCAGAAAATTTTCGAAGGTTCCATAGCTTTGGAGCAGAGCGATCCTCTGCCAAACAAAATTCATCCCGGCAAACCAAAGCCGGAAGAAGAAAAGGCACCGCTATCCGAGTTGATCGACAAGATCAATGAGAAGTTCGGCACCGAGTTTACCAACATTGATAAGGTTCTGGAGCAGATTGTTTCTGACATGGATGCCAACGAAGAATTGCGTATCCAGGCTCGCAACAATTCTCAGGAGCATTTCCGTTTCCCATTCAACGATGCTTTTATGGATGTTGTCATTGGACGTATGGCACAGAATCAACAATTCTGCGAAAGGGTTCTGGACGATGCTAAATTCGGTGATACAGTTCGAGATCTTCTGATCGGCGTTGTGTATGATCGCTTAAGGCAGAAAGATGTTCAGCGGCCAATATGAGCGCAGGAGGAAACCACGAATGATTACTCATATTAAACTTGAAAAATTTAAGCGTGTGATCGAATTTGAAACGGATTTAGATGATATCAATGTTTTAGTAGGCACTAATAATTCGGGAAAAAGTAGTGTGCTACAAGGCATTCAATTTACCATTATGGCAGAAGTGGCACGACGTGTTTCAGGGGGTACTACTGTGCCACAGGATAGATTGTTGTATCTGCCATCCTCTGATTTTGCAGTTCTTAGACATGATAGTCCTTACACAAATTATTCAGGCGCAACCAGTTCGCTCACTCTAATGAGCGATTCCGAGACAAATGATACTCCAGATTTAGTTCAAATAACCCTTAGTAAAGGTCGGAATTTCGGGAATATTTCTATCAATACTTCTGGCAACAACAAGTTTAGGCAACAAGTTACTTCTAACAAGGATCTATACTCTGCATATACTCCCGGCCTTGCGGGTATTCCATTAAGTGAAAAGTTGGTTTCTCCGGCAGTACTACGAAATGCCGCCGCAAACGGAGATGCAAATCTTTATTTGCGAAACATTCTTTATTACATAAAGGAAGAAGGCAGATTAACTAATCTCAATAAGCTTATCCGCACAGTGTTCCCAAACTATAGTCTTTCTGTTCCATATGACCCAGATACAGAAATTAATATTTCTGTAAATGTAAGCACTGGCGGAAAAACTCTCCCCTTAGAGCTTTGCGGAACAGGTCTTCTTCAAGTTATACAAATAATGGCTTATTCCGTGTATTTCAAGCCTAAACTGATGCTTTTAGATGAACCAGATGAACATTTGCACCCCAGTAATCAGGTTCTTTTGTGCGATGCTATAAGATTACTTGTACATGAAATGAACCTGCAAGTGATTTTAAGTACTCATAGTCGACACATGATATCTGCACTTGATGGTGATGCGCGCTTCATTTGGATGAAATCCGGTACAGTGTGCACCGATGACCAATCATCTAATTTCTATAATGTTTTACTGGATTTAGGGGCGTTGGACTCTTATGACGCAATTCTTCAAGGAATATACACAACCGTTGTATTAACTGAAGATAGTGATACCAAATACTTAAAGAAGATTCTTGAAGTAAACGGATGTGTGATGGCACAAACTTTAGTCATCCCTTATAATAGCTGTAGTCATTTGGATTCCGCGATTCAATTAGCTAACTTTATTAAATCCTCTGCCAGAACATGCAAAGTAATAATCCATAGGGACAGAGATTTCATGACGGATGAGGAAATTTCCGTGGTGAAACAGCGTTTTGAAAGCGAACATCTTCCTTTGTGGATTACAGATGAATGTGATATAGAAGCATATTTTACAACTGCCGAGCATGTCGCCGAAATAACAGGTAAAACAACCGAGGAAGTGACGGAATGGCAAAACGGAATAATCCAAGCAAACCATGTTGAAATTCAACACAAGTTTGAATCTAAAAGAAATGATATCCGTACATCACTGTATCGAGATGGAAAGCTGAAAAAGAAAGCAGGTGAAGATGAGGTTAGATGGCCTGACTTTATTCAACTATTCGGTACAGCTTGTCCTACATCACGTAAAAATGTCGTTGGTAAATTCCTCCTAAGGAAATGCAACCAAAACATGAGGAGTTTGACAGATCAGCAAATCAACCTTTTAACAAGTTCACGAGCCCTGCAGATAGAGTCCCTTGCAAGCATTTTATCGGATTAAGCCCAGTGTGTTTTCGCAAGAATTAGTGTGGGCTTAGCGTATGGCGCACAAGATGATCCTTATACGTGTGTATGCGTATAACATGAAAAACGCTACAGGATTCACTTCTTTAGTAGATGAATCCTGTAGCGTTTTTTATTGTCGGTAAAAGTGGAAATGCCCAAAGCTGTATGAAGGTTTGGCTATCCACCTTTAACCGAAAATATAGGGTGTCCAGAGGGGAGAATCCCCTTGGCTCTGGGTCTTCCAATAGGGGCGAGAAGCATCCCTGTTGGCACACGATTTTGCTTGCAAAGTCTAGTGTGTTATACCTTTTGCGACCGCTGACGCTGGAAAGGGGCTGTCCCACGCCAGACAGACCGTTTTCAGCGTCAGCAGAACAGGCGGATTTTGTGGGCTGCAAGATACACAAAATGAAGGATTTGTCATGAGCAAAATCCGGCTGTTCGGGTGTAGTTGGCGCAGAAAACCTTGTAGCTGTGCGAAAAGATTTGCTGTGTCAACGAGGGCGCAAGAGGTATATAAAACCCGCCGCAGCGACACGCTTAGTTTTTCTCGTCTAAGGGAAGCTCAAGAACTTGTTTGGCAAGCTGCTGGAACAGTTCTGAAGTATGCTCGTCCATTGTGATCATCGTTCCTATGTAGGCAGTAATGGCTGTTGACACATCATCGGCTGTCAACTCTGATTGAGGCTTGTCCGGTAATGCGGCACGAATCCCCTTTACTGCTTCTGCTGTAGCAAGCGCTCCGCTGGGTTGCTCCTCTGCCATATTCTCTTTTATGTCCCGGATGATCTTCATCAATATGTTTTTGATTTTCTCTATGTCTGCTTCATTACTCTGAATTTTGCTGGAATTCAGAAAACTCAGATCTTTTATCATTTCCGTTCGCTTTGAAGGATCGGCGCTCATCAGCTCTGCAAGAGGATCAGTGGCGAGGTCAATGATCTGGTTTCTTGCCATGATGCCATTTGCAACGGTGTTGCTAAAATAGTTCTTCATCAAAGCACAAAGTTTTGGGAACTGGTCATGCTCCAAAAGCCTGTTTAACACATCGGGGTCAATCGTTTTCAAAATCAACCTGCGGATTACTTCCTCTGATAATCCCAGCTGGGAAATATCATAGCTTTTCGGTACGCTGATGGGCGTAAGGCAAAGTAGATAATCTGCTGAAACATGGAATACCTTAGCCAGCGAGACTAACAAAGCGCTGCCTATATTTGTGGTTTCTCCACTCTCCAAACGGCTGATCTGGGAGTGGGCAACAAATATTTTGTCTGCCAGCTCTTTTTGGCTCCATCCCCTGTCCTGGCGTAATAGGCGGACACGGTACGCAGTGGTATTTTCCTGCTCATCGTCATAGCTCTTCTTCATGTGCAACGCCTCCCAACCTACTATCATTATAATCTACCCTGTGCAAATTTGCAATTTCTTAAGTCTATACTTCCGATATTTGCGGCTTTCGTGCATAAGCGAAGGCCGCTTATTTTTTGCGGTAAACTTGGCTCACGATCGATCGAAAAGACACTTTGAAAATCGAATGACCGTCCAGACCGAGATAAACCGCCATGACTTCTGTAAAAGGAACGAGCGCTCCACAAAGGAGACGACACAGCGCCGAGCAGGGTTGCCTGTCAGGAAACGGAATGGGAAGAACGGCTTAACCAAGAGCAAGCAGGAGGATTATCACTATTTGAATATTTTTGAAACTGTGAAGGCAGCAGTCTCCGTAAGACAAGCTGCCGAACACTACGGGCTGAAAGTCAACAGAAACGGCATGGCTTGTTGCCCGTTCCACAATGACAAGCATCCCAGCATGAAGCTGAACGAGGAATATTTCTTCTGCTTCGGCTGCGGAGCCAATGGGGATGTGATTGACTTTGCGGCGAGGCTGTTTGATCTGAGCAGCTATGAAGCGGCGCAAAGGCTTGCTGCGGACTTCGGTATCAGCACCGAGCAGGGACAAGCGGTGGCAGCTCCCCACAAACCAAAGCGACTCCACATCCGGCAGTTTCGGGAAGATGAAATGCTCTGCTTCCGTGTGCTGACGGATTATCTGCATCTGTTGGAAGATTGGAAGGTTTGGTATGCCCCGAAAACGCCGGACGATGATCTGGATGACCGTTTTGTGGAAGCCTGCCAGATGCTTGACCGCACCGAGTATCTGACTGACATTCTGACCGTAGGAGATTTGGAAGAACGTGTTGCTGTGGTGGATGAGCTGATGAAGGATGGCAAGATTGCATTTCTCCAGGACTACACCGTAAGAAAGAGAGGGGAGGATGTACGCCATGAGCGAGGAAATGACGCAGGCCACGCACTTTGAAAATCCGGCGTGGTTTGACGGTAAGAAAATCAACGAAGCCATGTTCTGCGAAGAATTTCTCCGGGACTATCCAATGATCACGGTGAACGGAGCATTTTTCACGGTCAATGGCAGAGTACACGATGAAAACCGCCTGAAAA